>NZ_JAKVBC010000004.1 GCF_022447245.1 Kordia sp.
CCTGCTATGGCTTGCCCCTTATCATTGGCATCTTCTGTGCTCTCTGAAATTTGTGAAGGCTCTTTATCATCCGTACTCGTCTCCATATCATTAGTACTTGCAACTTCATCCTTTGCAGTAGCTTCCGCTAAATCAAATGAAAAGTCAACACTTGTCGGAGGTAAGCAGCGCTCGCTATCGCAAGTCATAAACTCTAGATAACCTACAATCGGCTTAGAAGCATCTGTTACTTTTACTCTTTGAGAAAACTTAACAGGGCTTTTGATGTACTTAATCACCACCACATTGTCAAATAATGGATCTGGACCTTCCTTCTTTTTACCAGATTCTGCTACTTTACCTTCCTTTGTAAAGTGGTCACCTGCATCAAATTCAAAATAAGTTGGTACAGGACCATTATCGTCTGTAAACTGTGAATAAATCGTCCATCCTTTTTCCATGGTAGCGGTAAAGACGAGATCATATTCAGTGTCACTAACTTTTTCAGAAGTCATTTTCCAAGTGACGGGGTCATAAATTTGTGCATTTAGACCTACTGCAAAGAGGATAGCACAGAGTAAAAACTTGAATCGCATAATCAACTACTGTTTTATGTCCATTTAAAGCCCTGATGAAATTACTTTAAATGGTTAAAGTATTCGTTTTTAATTTCATACATATCAACGACTATCGTTCAGCCTTTGGGAAAATGATTGTATATATTCTATTATCAGATGATTCTTAGGAAGAGAAAGCTGTCTACAATTTTTCACTACTAGTCTACAGCAATTTGCAATAGCTTCTTTAATCAATAAAAAAGTCTTTATCCATCACTTAAGCATTGTGAGATCAAAAATAGTAGAACACTTTTTTCTGTCCAAGTATAAGCTCAAATTTGGTCGGGTAATTAACCGATTTAGCATGAAAAAAGGTTCATATTTAAATATTTAGTACTTACACTTCATGCTTTAGTTTAGTTCAAAAGCGAAATCAATCGCCTTAGGAGGCAAACATTGCGCATTGTCGCAAGTCATAAACTCTAAATAGCCTTTTAGATTCGTAGCTCCATTAATCAGTTTGACTTTTTGACGAATGATCATTTTATGGGCAAACTTCACTAATTCCATATCAAACATATTATCATAACCCTCAATTTTTTTTCCTCCTTCCTCCGTCGCTTGTTCTAGAATTGTCACCCCTAGCTTGTCAGCAAAATATAGAGAAGTAGGAATAGGTCCGTCTTCACCAATATATTGGGAGTATACATACCATCCATCATTGATCTCTGCTTTAAAAACTAATTCATACGTATTCAGATCAACTTTTTCAGCGCTGAAATCCCACTTTACTGGATTCAGCTGAGCAGTTAAAGGAGTATTTGCGCAAGCAAAAAAGGCAATCAAAAAAATCCAAATCTTCATGCTATCACTATTGTTGTTGGACTACAAAATTAAATGTACAAACAGGAAAAGCAAGCTAATCTTTGTACGATAATAAAAGATTAACAATTTGAATTTAACTTCTTTCTTGTAAGACAAGGAATGTTAAAAAAGATAACTT
Source organism: Kordia sp. (assembly GCF_022447245.1). Lineage (GTDB taxonomy): Bacteria > Bacteroidota > Bacteroidia > Flavobacteriales > Flavobacteriaceae > Kordia. Next base: position 1,540 of record NZ_JAKVBC010000004.1, read on the forward strand.
AGATAAGCTTTGAAAATACTATTTATATTTATTCAATTATTAACCCATCATTACTTTCGAAGTACTTAATAAAGATTCAAAAAGAATTCTACCGTCAGTATTCCCCAAGATATCTTCAGAGGCACGTTCAGGGTGTGGCATCATACCAAATACATTGCGTTCTGCATTACAGATTCCTGCAATATTTAGCGTAGAACCATTTGGATTAGCTTCTTCTGTAATTTCTCCGTTTTCGTCGCAGTAGTAGAAAAGAATTTGGTCATTATCTTGAAGCTGCTTTATGGTTGCTTCATCTGCATGGAAACGTCCCTCTGCATGTGCGATAGGAATTTTTAGCGCTTTATCTAAATTGATATGTGCTACGATAGCAGCATTATTAGTTGGTGATTTTAGGTGAGTATTTTTACAAATGAACTTTTGGTTGTTGTTACGAAGTAATACCCCTGGCAATAGGCCAGTTTCGCATAAAATTTGGAAGCCATTACAAATCCCCCACACAAAACCACCTTCATTTGCAAATTTCACGACAGACTTCATGATTGGGCTGAATTGTGCAATAGCGCCTGCACGTAGGTAGTCTCCATATGAGAACCCCCCAGGGAGTACAATACAATCGCCTTTACCAAAGTCAGAGATATCTTCATCTTTATGCCATAACTTCACTACTTCTTGCCCCATCACTTCCGAAAGCACATGAACCATGTCATCATCACAATTAGAACCTGGAAAAACGACTACACCAAACTTCATAACGTCTATAATTTTAAGTAGTTAGGCATAAATTAAAATAAAACATAATATTTTATACCTCTTTGATAGCCGCAAAATTAGTTAAAAAAAACTAGGCTTATTCAATTTTGTAAAGAGAAGTTGCTGAAATTTTGTTCAGATCATCAATGATCTGGACCGAGCTAGTAGAAAAGTAAGCTGATTACTAAGGATTCGTAAAAATCTTTAGCTTTCTGAGTCTACGAACATAAAAAGATTTTAGAGCATCTTTAATTTTTCTGACACATAGAAATCAAAGCTTTGAGAACTATACCGTTCGATTGGATCAATCACATAGCTCGCTAAGCTCCACCACAAATCATTAGCCAAGACCCTTTCTTTAACAGCTGTTGGACTCAAATCGTTGGCTTTCCTTTTGAATAAAAGTTATACATATGATCATACCAAATATGGATAATATTGTATTAAAAGGATAGAGAGGATCGCCAGAAAATACCAAGTTTCTGCCCATCTATTGGCAATAGCCGTCAAATTAAGCGATAGAAAAATACCAAGCGGAATACCCAAAGCTAAAAGTTGCTCTAAATAAAAGGCTTGATGAAAAGCAAAAATCAATAAACTGCTTAGCAGTACCCAATAAAAGATATCAATCTTTTTTTGCACATCGATATTTTTCTTTGCAGTATATACCCTGTAGCTTAATACAGTCAATGCAATAAATAGAACAAAAAGTAAAATTTTCAAAACTGAAGAAAAACTCAAAGCTAAAGGAAAAAAGCTAATCACTCCAACCCCTGCAAATTGTACCTCCCAAAAATGATGCAAGTCATCCATCAAATAGAAGCTTACTCCCAGCAAAAAGTAAGGAATGATAACCCCACTAAAAAAGGCAATTCTTTCCCCCAACCTAAAAGGTCGCAATATCCTAAAGCCAATCATCATTCCTAAAGTAAAGCCTAAGTATGGAACATAGCAAAAACTTGCGATCGCTAACCAAAACCCGACATTAAAGATGCGATCACTACAGGCTGTTTTTTTATAGGTTTGCAGCAACTCAAGAATAGCAAGAAGTAAAAACGTATTTGCAATAAGTACTGGAGAAAAAATAAGAAATTCTGGTAGGATACTACAAAGCGTAATATAAATTAGACCTGGGATCATTGTAACCTCCCTATCTAAACGATGAATCCTCGCCATCATATTGACGATAACAGCCTGAAAGAAAAGGAGAATCGAAGCCGACAAATATGCGACAAATGAATTTTGACCAGTAAACTGATAGATATGAGCGGCCAACAAACCATGCTTTGGTGCTTCCCATTCTATAGGGAAAAAGAAGGGATATGCTCGTAAAATAGCAATAAACAAAAGCAATAAAGCACTTACAAAAAGCTGATTCGTCCGAAATATCGATAACACGCTAAATAAATTTCGTTTGCTAAGACATAAGTTAAAAAATAAAACAACTGCTTACCATAAGTGCCTAGACAAAATTGCTTGTTCAATAAAATTGTTCATTCGAAAATGATAAGTAACTGACGATAGGAAAGTTACGCATGATTTTTGAACGAACATAAAGACCTGTTTGCCTATAGCTGAGTTTTATTGTACCAATCTCAGCCTGCCGGCAGGCACAGTTTCGGGCAAACTACTTATTATATAAAGAACGGGTAAACGGTTCATTTTAAATTTCACCTTATGCTAAGAGTATAATACTAGAAATCAAATGTACAAAAAGTTTACTTTATTGATTCAGCTATTCGACAGTACTTGCTGAATAAAAGTGATACTATTTTGAACTAGAATCTGAGCATGTGAGGGAAGCCCTTTTTCAAAATACGGATGGCTTCCACCAAATACATGATTAGCTCCTTTTATCAATTGCATTTGCGCTTTAGAACCAAGCCACTCTTTCAACTCGTATGCAGCCTGCTCAGTTACTGCTGGATCATTGGTACCGTGAATAATGAGTACTGGTTGTTTTAAGTGAGCAGCCATGTAGGCTGTATCATAAGATCGACCAGCTAACTTAAAATCTTCATAAAATTGAAAGTACAGCGGCATTTGTTGTTTGGTCCTAGCATTTGAAGCATAATAAACTCCATCATTTTTCCACTGCTCGACAAAACCTTCTTTGCGCCAAGCATAATCTAAGTGACTTACTGCAGCCCATGTGATTAGGCCAGTGACTCTAGGGTCGGTAGCTGTTTTCACTATACCTAGTCCACCTCCTCTGCTATGCCCAATATAAAATAATGATAAAGGCATTTGATCAATAAATGCCAATTCTTTGGGCTTATCAAAAAGCCATTCTAATACAGCATCGATATCGGTAATTTCTTTTGTATAATTATTATTTCCAAAAGCTACTAGGTCATTAAATTGTGAAGGACTCTTAAGTGTCGTACCGTTATGGGAAAAATTAAACTTGACAAACAAAAAACCTGCATTTGCAAAATACCGCGCAATGGCATCCCACATTCCCCAATCCTTAAAACCTTTAAAACCATGTACAAAAAGAACCGTTGACAGAGGTTTGGCCGTTTTGCAATAGCAATCAAGTAAAAAGGAACGCTCATCTGCTCCTTTTAATGGAATATTTCTTAAAACACGCATAAAAATTAAATAATTTTAATGCATCTAATTTAGTGAAAAAATAGCGGGAGCTTGTTGATAAGCGTAGGCATTAAGTAGAGATACTTCAAATTGAATAAACTTAGCTAGAGGGAAATGCAGCATCATTTCGAATACCTCGATTTCGGAATTGGCATTAACAATGGCCCAAAGTTTGGAATTTTCAAGTGAAAGTGCATAATGGATAAGCTTACCTTCCGTCATATACTTGCCTAGGACTTCTTGCTGAATAGGTAAAAGTCGAATTAGTTCTTCGGGAATATCATTAGGCAGCGTACAATCTACCATAAATTGGTGTACCATATACTCACTTTTATTTTCATCATATCGATGAAACTAGGATAACATAAAGGTAGGATGAAAACCGATCAAATGCCTTTTTTAGTGCAAATTAGTCTCGTCAAAATCGTTTTTTGTCAGTAATTAGCCTAAAACCCCTATACTCCACTTAAGAAACCGTTTTCAACATTCGGCCAACAAAAATAGCGACCACACTCATGAGCATTGCCAGTAGACCAACGTACAGAAAATTATTTAAACTCCCATCTGTATTCTCTGTAATAATCGAACCTGCAATAAAAGAAGATAAAGCCAACGCCAATTCATTTATAGAAGAACGCACACTCATAAAACTTCCTCTATTCTCTGTTTTTACAACTGAAGTGATCAAGGTAGTAGCAGGTACATTCCTTCCACTCGACACGACAAAGTAAGTAGAAGTAACACAGATACCTACCCATACAGCTACTACAGGTAGTGTTGTAATGGCATAAATAGAGCCCAATGCAAGGATACTAGACCAAGTAAATATCTTCAAATGCCCAAAGCGATCTGCCAATTTTCCTGCCAAGGGAAGTAAGAAAACCGTCAAAGTACCACCAACAGCATATACATAAGTCACTTCAAAATCAGTAAATCCGACATTCAATTGCATATAAGGTGCAATAAAAGGGATAATCATAAAGTGGCCAAACATCAAACTAATTGAAAAGAGTAAAGCCTTTGCTTGATTAGGATTCAGAAAGATATTTAGAATATTCCGAAAGGGATTCGTTCGCTCCATTGAATTCGTCAGATGACCTCGCATTTGCGGAAGCGTAAAAAACATGACAACTGTAACGATTGCGCTAATAATCCCTACTGCCAAGAAAGGAACGGTCCAACCATACAAAGCTGCTAAGTAAATGCCAACAGGAACGCCAACTACCGAAGCAACAGAAAAGGCAGTCATTACAATCCCCATAGCCATACCTCTACGCTCAAAAGGAATGACATCTCCCACAATGGCCAACACCAATGCTGCCAAAACACCTCCAAATGCACCAGTGATACATCGCGCCGCTAACAAAGTGTAATAATCTGGAGCAAAAGAACAAGCTAATGTACCTATTGTAAATCCAATATAATTAAAAAGTAAAGCTGTTTTACGATCAAATCGATCGATAAACATCGCACTGATCAATCCAAAAAACGCTGCACTGAAAGCATAAGTTGATACGATCAAACTGAATTGCTTTGGCGTAATATTAAAAATAGACATGAACTGGGAGCCCAATGGCATGATGATCATGAAATCGATAATATGAGTAAACTGTACAATAGCAAGGATCAACAACAGAAGGCGCTCGTTCTTCATCTAAGTGACAATTATTTCTTCAAAAATCCGATCAAATAATTAGGACTACTTGTTAACCCTTTTATCCCAACAATAGTTGTATTGAATGAAAATTAGGTAATTATTTAGTGTAAGCTCTTAATCTTTGAGGCTTTCAAAATTTCTTTGGGATAACATAGATAATGTTTTACAAAATTCTTGGATTGAATACCATAGTCCATAGAATCAGACATAGGTTTTACCATACCATTTTTAAATAAAATTTTGATTTCGTCTTTGGATGTGCTGTATGCGCTATTGGACTCCTGGCCCTCTATAAACAAAAAAGGAAAAACTTCCTCATTAAAAGGGTTCCAGTTTGCTATTTTTTCCTTTAGCGTGGTTTTGTAAGAAGGTTCAAAAGGAAGATTGCTGAAATCTAATCGATAAAGTTGTCGATCCACTATCTTTTTGGATAAAAAGGCAAGAAACGGGTCCTCCGCACCTACCCATGTTTTTATACTTGAAATAATATCAATATCATCTAATTCAGCAAAATAGCTTAAAAGTATATCAGGATTACTTTCTAAATAGGAAGAATCTAATGTATTTTCTAGAAAAAAACGCATAGCAGGAGATGCAATCATTGGATCCCAGCCTGCACGAACTAGATACTTTGCCCAATTCAGCACTTGAATAAGCATCAACTCCGCAGATAAGACTGTTTTATGTAAATAAACCTGCCAATACATTAGGCGCCGAGCCACTAAAAATTTTTCAATAGAATATATACCTTTTTCTTCGATTACCAATTCATCCTTATGTACGGCTAACATCTTAATTAGTCGATGATAACCAATGACACCTTCGTGAACGCCCGTAAAGTAGCTATCCCGATTAAGATAATCCATCCGATCCATATCTAGTTGGCTAGAAACCAGTTGATGAAGAAATTTTTTGGGATGATCATTCCTAAAAATGTCTAATGCCATAGACAAAGCACCACTAAATTCAACATTTAACTTTTCCATAAACAATACAGAGAGCTCTTCGTGCGTAACATTAATCAAGGTATTTTCTAGCGTATGAGAAAAAGGACCATGCCCAATGTCATGAAGCAAAATAGCGATAGAAACTGCTTTAGCTTCCTCTTCGGTTATTGCTGTGCCTTTTGAGCGTAGGGTTTCTATTGCTTGTGTCATCAAGTGTAAGGCGCCAAGCGCATGATGAAAACGAGTATGTAAGGCACCTGGATAAACATAGTGGGTAAGACTAAGTTGTTTGATACGTCTTAGTCTTTGGAAATATGGATGCTCCATTAAGTCAAAAATGATACCATAAGGAACATTCACAAAGCCGTATACAGGATCATTCAAAATTTTCTTCTTGTTCATAAGGCTTGGTCAAACTTTCTTTCTATATTCAGAGAACTTACCATTCTCGTAGCTTTAACATCGGAATACAGTTAAATTGTTTGTATTCAGTTCATTCAAATACAAAAATAACTGATTTTCAGATGTGAATCGTTAAGTGAAAGATAAGAATACAATTACTTCAACATTATTATTAATATAAATGGAAAAAATTACAATTCTTTGGGCCGATGATGAAATCGATTTATTAAAGCCTCAATTGATGTTCCTTCGCAAGAGGGGATATGAAGTTATTGAAGTAACCAATGGCTATGACGCCATTGAAGAATGTGAAGAGAATAATGATATTGATGTAATATTCTTGGACGAAAGTATGCCCGGTATTACCGGTTTGGAAACTTTAGCCAAAATTAAAAGTGAATTCCCACAAATCCCCGTGGTGATGATCACAAAAAATGAAGCAGAAAATGTAATGGAAGAGGCCATCGGAGCACAAATCTCGGATTACCTTATCAAGCCTGTTAATCCTAATCAGATCCTACTAAGCCTCAAAAAAATCATAAAGACGGATACTCTAGTCAGAGAAAAAACGGCTAATGACTATCAGCAAGACTTTCGTCAAATCTTTATGGAAATCAACAGTGGCTTAGATTTTGAACAGTGGGCAGATGTTTATCGGAAGATTATCAATTGGGAAATCCGTATTGATGAGGCCAATTCGACAGAAATGGCCGATATCTTATCCATGCAAAAGAGTGAAGCCAATACAGAGTTTTCAAAATACATTGTAAAAAACTACTTACGCTGGTTAGAAAAAGATAATGGCCCAGTCATGTCAAATAATCTGATGCGCCAGAAGATTTTTACAAAAATGGATCATGAAATTCCCACCGTTTTCTTATTGCTGGACAACTTGCGTTATGATCAATGGAAAATCCTAGAGCCCATTGTTAATGAACTATTTAAAACTGAAGAGGAAGACTACTTTTACAGTATATTACCTACTTCTACCCAGTACAGCCGGAATGCTATCTTCGCAGGAATGATGCCTAGCGAAATTGAAAGGCACTATAAAAAATGGTGGAAAAACGACCACGAAGAAGGTGGAAAAAATCTTCACGAAAAAGATTTATTAGACGAACAGATCAGACGTACTTTCCGCCATCCGATTCGTTTTGACTATATAAAAGTTACGAATGTTCACCATGCAAAGCTATTGAACGATAATATCTTAGATTACCTGCACAATGATTTGACTGTAGTGGTCTATAATTTTATCGATATGCTTTCTCATGCTCGTACAGAGATGGAAGTACTAAAGGAATTGGCAGGTGATGAAAAAGCGTATCGCTCGCTTACACTATCTTGGTTCAAAAATTCACCCCTCTGGTCTGCTTTACAAAAAATAGCAGAACGCGATGTACAACTCTTTATTTCTACAGATCATGGTACGATTAGAGTAAACCATCCATCAAAAGTGATCGGTGATCGCGAAACAACAACTAATCTACGCTACAAGGTGGGACGTAACCTTAACTATAAAAGAAATGATGTCTTGGAAGTAAGAAATCCACATAAAGCTTTCTTACCTAGACCGAATGTCAGCTCGACTTTCATTTTTGCTAAGGAAGATAAGTTCTTCTTATACCCTAACAATTATAATTATTACAATAACTATTACAGAAATACTTTCCAACACGGAGGAATTTCTCTGGAAGAGATGATTTGCCCTGTCGTGAAGTTGCGCTCTAAGTAAGGAGTTTGGGACAGTGTAATTTTATGAGGGGGAGAAATTGTGACAGTGCGAGTTTATAACTTGGGAGTGAGAGTGGATGATTTTATGATCAAGCACTCTCTCTCTTGTATACAGCTTTACTGCTCTTCTTTCATTCTACTCTTTACAAATAAGTTTACGAGTAATAACATGGAAAGGAAAAGGGCTATTCTTGCTATCGCATCACCCCATTGAACATAGATCGTGATCTTTTTATTTTTCTTTAAATTTTGACGGATGACTGCTGCCTCGTCATAATTAGTTGCTTGTAACACATCTCCTCTTTGATTGATAAAGCAAGAAATTCCGGTATTGGCAGAGCGTGCAATAGCTCTTCTTGTTTCAATTGCTCGTAACGCACCAAATAACAAATGCTGACGATGACCTGCGGTATTATCCCACCATCCATCATTTGTCATGATGAATGCCAAATCAGCTCCTGCTAAAATATAACCTCTGAAGTAATCCCCAAAAACGGATTCATAGCAAATAACAGGTGCTGCCTTTCCACTCGTACTTTCGAAGGCATCTCTATTTTCTTGCGAGCCTACGCCAGCGGTTGTACCACCCAATTTTTTCACAAGTGGCTTCATAAAGAATAAAAGTGCTTGGAAAGGGAAATTTTCTGGACCAGGTACCAATTTTGACTTTTTATAAATAGGAATAGTATCTGATGCAGCATTAATTTGAATGCCACAGTTGAGTGTTTCGTAAAATATGGTTTTGCTTCCACTTTTACGTCCTCTTACAGCATCTGAAAATGCTTCATTAGGACCAAAATCATAGTAGGCATTGATCCCCGAAACAATATTCAGCTGGGGGTATTTCGCTACAAACTCTTTTAAAGTACGAATCGAACGATGACGGTCAATGGTATTAATTCGAACATACCTAGACGTACCGAAACTACTCTCTGGAAAAACTAGATAATCCGTATTCTCATCTAGTTTTTGCTCCGACAGATTCAGAAAATGCTGGACTTGATCCTTTTCACGTATCTTAAATTTCACATAATGTGGTTCGTAGTTGGGCTGTACGACCACCACACTTGCATCTTCCCCTTGTTCCTCATAGTTATAATACATTACTAATGAAATAACCATAGGTAAGATGAGGGTAATACCAATACGTGAAGCCAATCCTCTAGCTATTTGCCGCTCTACTTTATAGTGTTGATACAATTGATAGCCCCACACATTAATTGCCAAAATCCATAAACCACCCCCAAAAACACCCGTAAACTCATACCACTGCACCAAAGAAGGATATTCTGCAAAGCTATTACCAAGGGTCAACCAAGGCCAAGTCAGGTCCCAATTCAAATGTATGTATTCAAAACTAAACCAATAGGCAATAAAAGAAATGTTTGCCAACTTTGGTGTGGCTCTTTTTGTCAAGTGAAATAACAAAAAAGGAATACACATCAAGGCTGCATTCACCCATATAGCAAAAAAACCACCGCCTAGTGCTGCATTTCCCACCCAATAGGTACTGATGATATTCCAAACCACAAATGTGTGAAAGGCAAATTTGGTAACTTGCCAGCCCGCTCGTTTCGGTTGTTGTTTACTAATTTCATCTTCAACCAGCAAGAGCGGAATAAAGCCTATGAACATCAAAAAAGGAACAGGGATAAGATCTGGAAAACCAACGCCCAATAATACACCACTGAGTGTTGAAAGTCCAAGGAGACGGGCCTTATTGGGCAATTTTGACAAATAGGAATAACCTATACTCATAATTAATCCCCAAAGAGACAAGAAAAAGAACAAAGGTCGATAAGCCCACAATAGCTCCTCTTGTGAGCGAAGATACATGCTCGTCGTAGTTATTCCTAAAACAATCAAAAAACCAAGCCCAAGAATATATGGTAAGCGTTTTTTCACCAGAAACCGAATTAATGAACGGCAAAAATATTTAAAGATGCATAAATAAAAGAATCTATTGCAGAATTAACCTTCTATTTACGCTTATTAGAGCCAATTGAGTAATGAATGTAAATAAGGCAGCCTTCAATCATTGACACTGCCCAAAAAAAGTAATCCAGTTTTATTTTACAACAAAGCCATTTCCCATTCCTTCTTGCGGGCTTACAAAACCCAGCTCTCCTTTTTCATTCTCTGCCATTAAGATCATTCCTTGTGATTCTACCCCTCTCAGCTTTCTTGGAGCAAGATTGGCAACCAGTACTACTTGGGTTCCAACTACTTCTTCTGCTTTAAAAAAGGCTGCAATACCAGAAACCACCGTGCGTTCTTCTATACCCAAATCAACGGTTAGTTTCAGCAGTTTTTTCGCCTTAGGAATTTTCTCGGCAGCTGTGATAGTACCCGTACGTAGATCCAATTTTGTAAAATCGTCAAACTGGATCGTATCCTTAATGGGTTCGCGTTCATTTGCTTTTTCTTGGGCCAAAATAGCTTCCAATTTAGCTCTTTGGCGATCAACAATTTCCTTTCTACTATGGTCTTTACGGTCATTAATTTGCGCAAATAATAACTCGGGTTTATTCATCTGATGTCCCGCTTCTATGATGGCTTCATTTGCTTTCGCTTTCGCTAAAACCACTGCTAAATCCCCATTTTCAGTACTACCAAGATTTAGAATCCTGCGAATTTTTGGTGCGGTGAATGGAAGGAACGGTTCTGAAAGTATACTTAACAGCCCTACGACCTGTGCACATACGAACATGCATTCCTTAATTTTTTCACTTTCAGGGTCGGTCTTCCATATTTTCCATGGAGAAACGTCTTGTAAGTAAGTATTCCCCCAAGATGATAATTCCATTAAGCTCAAAATAGCCGCTTTGAAGCCAAAGGTCTCCACTTCTGAGCTTATACGCTGAGCAATCTGATAAGCTTCGGCTAGCTTATCCGTAGGAATGTTAGTTGGAGAAGGAATGACTCCTTCGTAATATTTATTGGTCAATACGACTACCCTATTTAGGAAGTTACCTAAATTTCCTACTAACTCTTTATCGTGATGGTCTTCAAAATCATCCCATCTAAAATCACTATCCTTATTTTCTGGAAGATTCCGAATAAGTGTATAACGTAAAGCATCTTCTTTGTTAGGAAAATCAGCAAATTCTTCCAAATACTTATGTTGCTCAATTCCCCAACCACGAGATTTAGAGAATTTCTGGCCTTCAAAGTTTAAAAACTGATTTGCCGGAACATTCTTAGGTAATGCGAAGTCGCCATAAGCCTTTAGCATTGCAGGAAATACAATACAGTGAAAAACAATATTATCCTTACCAATAAAGTGAATCAATTCTACATCATCTCCTTTCCAGTAAGCCTCCCAATCTTTGCCATTATCTAATGCCCATTGCTTGGTAGAAGAGATATAACCAATGGGTGCATCAAACCAAACATATAATACCTTGCCTGCTCCACCTTCCACAGGTACTGGAATCCCCCAGCTTAGGTCTCTAGTGATCGCTCTTGGTTGCAAGCCATTGTCCAACCAGGAAAGACACTGTCCTACCACATGCTTTTTCCATTCTTTAGCATCATGGTGTTGCACGCCATCCAATTGACCTTCATCAATCCATTGGCGCAGCCAATCTTCATGCTTATTTAATTTGAAATACCAGTGTTTGGTAGTTCTAAGAACAGGTGATTTCCCGCTAAGGGTAGAACGAGGATTAATTAATTCGGTTGGCGATAAATCAGAACCACAATTTTCGCATTGATCACCATAAGCTTCGTCATGACCACAACGTGGGCAAGTACCAACAATATAACGATCTGCTAAAAACTGATCAAAGCCTTCATCATAGTATTGATCAATACTTTGCTCTTCAAACTCATCCCCTTTCTCATACAGCTTAGTGAAAAATTCTTGAGCAGTTTCATGGTGTAATTGTGCACTCGTACGATGATAATGATCAAAAGAAATACCTAGTCGTTCAAAGCTACTTTTGTTTAACTCGTGGTATTTATCAATAATTTCTTTAGGAGAAATACCTTCTTTTTTTGCTCTAATCGTTATGGCAGCGCCATGTTCATCCGAACCACAAACCCAAACAACATCTTTACCTAATAGTCGAAGATAGCGCACATAAATATCAGCGGGTAAATAAGCACCTGAAAGGTGCCCCAGGTGTAATGGCCCATTGGCATACGGCAGTGCTGATGTTATTAAATATTTCTTTTCACTCATATCTCTTTATTTTAACTCACGAAAGGAGTTGCACTCATTTTCCGCGAAGATAATGAACAATGACGTTATGTGGCATGGCTAACGAAGGCTAATTCAAAATAGTTCGATTATAACACAAGAATGTCATACTTCATTTTGATAGATGTCCGTAACAAATGATATTAACCAATTAAAAACTGGAAAACAAAAGTACTTCAATATATTTGTAGTCACTTTGAACTAAGCTTACTGTTTAGGCTTTTAATGGAAAAGAAAACCTTGCTCTATGAAAATCAGTTACAAGATATTTTGGATGGTTTTGTGTTTGGGATTCCTTACAACGGCTGTAGCACAACAGCCTGAAAAACCCAATGCCGCCGAAATTTATCACTCTATTCAAAAATTAAACTTCTTAGGTTCTGCACTATATGTGGCCGCTCACCCTGATGACGAAAATACTAGATTAATTGCTTATTTAGCAAATGAAGTGAAAGCCAATACCGCTTACCTCTCTCTAACTCGAGGGGATGGAGGCCAAAACCTAGTTGGGCCTGAAATCCGCGAATTATTGGGTGTCATTCGTACCCAAGAGCTTCTGGCAGCTCGTCATACAGATGGTGGTTCTCAAATGTTTTCGCGTGCCAATGACTTTGGTTATTCCAAACATCCTGATGAAACACTAAAAATTTGGAATGAAAAAGAAGTAATGGCTGATGTGATCTGGGCAATCCGCAAATGGCAACCAGACATTATTGTCAATCGCTTCGACCATCGCACACCAGGTAGAACGCATGGCCATCATACTGCATCTGCAATGCTTTCTGAGCGCGCATTCAATATGGCTGGTGATCGTTCTGTTTATCCTGAACAACTTCAATGGCTTGATGAATGGCAACCACGTCGTCAGTTTTTTAATACTTCTTGGTGGTTTTACGGAAGTAGAGAAAATTTTGCAAAAGCAGATAAGTCTAAATTGATGAGTGTAGATATTGGCGTTTACTACCCATTACTTGGTCAATCAAATACAGAAATTGCTGCTGCAAGCCGCAGTATGCACAAATCGCAAGGTTTTGGTTCTACAGGGACAAGAGGTTCTCAATCGGAGTACCTTGAATTAATCAATGGTGACCTACCAGAAGATAAAGAGAATTTATTCGATGGTATTAATACGACTTGGACTCGAGTAGAAGGGGGAGCAGCGATCGGCAAAATTTTAAAAGCAGTAGAAGAGCAGTATAATTTCTCTGATCCTGCAGCGAGTGTACCTCAATTGGTTAAAGCCTACCAACTCATTAAACAACTACCTGAGGGTTACTGGAAGAGGGTGAAGCAAGAAGAAGTGGAAGAGGTGATTTCTCATTGTATGGCACTATATCTTGAAGTAGTAGCAGATGATTATTCCGCAACACCTGGAGAGGAAGTAGAACTTGCATTCGAGCTTATTAATCGCTCTAATATCGCTGCTCAACTCTTGGAAGCTAAGGTACCAGGTGTAAGTTTCGATACCACACTGAGTCTAGATTTAGAAGATAATCAATCTTACAAATTTTATAAAAAAGTAACATTACCTGAGGATATAGGAACCACTAATTCTTACTGGCTAAATAAAAAGTGGGAATTAGGTATGTATACGGTAGATGATCAACTTCAAAGGGGGCTTCCTGAAACTCCGCGCCAGCTCAGGGTGGTGTTTAGCTTAAATATACTTGGAGAAGATATGACGCTAACAAAAGACGTGGTTTTCAAACGCAATGATCCCGTTGATGCAGAAGTTTATCGTCCATTTGAAATTACACCTCCTGTGTTCACCAATCTGAATGAAAAAATCTATGTCTATGCAGATGGAAAACCACAAGAAATTGAAGTACTCGTTAAATCAGGTAAACCTAATGTAAGTGGAACTTTAGAATTGTGTCATAGCGAAGGCTGGAAAGCAGAACCAGCCAACATTGATTTTGAATTAAAACGAAAAGGGGAAGAACAAAAATTCACTTTTACCTTATATCCACCTAAAGAGCAAAGCGAGGATTTCATTGTACCACTCGCAAAAGTAGATGGTAAGTCTTATACGAACGAACTAATTATTATTGAATATGATCATATTCCTACCCAAACAGTGGTAAGAGACGCTTCTGCAAAAGTGGTAAATATTGACCTTAAAAAGGCAGGGTACAGAATTGGTTATATCATGGGAGCCGGAGATGATATTCCTTCTAGCTTGGAGCAAATGGGTTATGAGGTAACTATCCTGGAGGATAAAGATATAACAACTGGAAATTTGGCCACTTTTGACGCAGTAGTAATGGGCGTACGTGCTTACAACACGATAGATCGCCTAAAATTTCAACAATCCAAATTGATGGATTATGTCAAAAATGGTGGGACCATGCTGGTACAGTATAATACTTCTTTCCGTTTGAAAGTACCCATGAATGAATTAGCGCCTTATCCTATTAAATTGTCACGTGATCGGGTGTCTGTTGAAGAGGCAGAGGTAAGATTTTTGAAGCCTAATCATGCCGTTTTGAACTGGCCAAACAAAATCACACAAAAAGATTTTGAAGGATGGGTACAAGAACGTGGTTTGTATTTCCCAAATGAGTGGGACGATCAATATGAAGCTATCCTCTCAGCCAATGACCCTGGCGAACCTCCAAGAAATGGTGGCTTGCTAGTTGCACAATATGGAAAAGGATATTATATCTATTCAGGATACAGTTGGTTTAGAGAATTACCAGCTGGAGTTCCTGGCGCTTATCGTATTTTTGCCAATCTCGTTTCTATTGGCCAGCGGCCATAATATAAAAACCTTAAGCGGTTTGCCTTCGGCAAATCGCTTAAGGTTTTCTTTTATTCTTTGAATAGCCCTCCAATAAAAGGAATATCTTTTCGATAAACCCATGCTACCATAGCGCAGCATACAAAAGTAATAACGGCCAATCCAAATAAGCTCCCTCCATCATTATTGACAACTATACCTAATTGTGTAAGGTGAGAAAAAATAGCACCGCTAATAACACCTAAGCCCCCAATAGCGCCTAGATGCCTTGTTTTCGGAACCAATAAAAGGATTGCAATGATCAATTCTGCTACACCAATTCCAACTCTACCGACTGGCTCCAATCCAAGTTGAGAAAAGATATACACACTATCAGGATGTGCCGTAAACTTGAAATATAAGGTTTGCAATAAAATGATTGCTGCGATAATCGCTGCCACTCTAGCGATCATGTCTTGTTGTTTGCTTCGCATGACTTGTCGTTTTGATTAATGCTTTAGGGAATACTAAAGTACAATTTTTCAAAAACGGCTAGCCATGCTTGAAAATTCTAGAAAAAGTGCTTACTAGTTGTAGCGGCTAAGACAGTTTAGGAGGATACTCCCAAATATTTATTTCATTTTTGGTCTTCTGCGCTTAGATTTCCCACTGCGGGTCATAGCGCCTCCTTTTCCTCCCATTCGATTGGCTGCTTTCATTTGTCCGCGCTGTGCCAATGCTTTTTCAAACTGCAATAATTGTTCTTTAATCATGGGCTCCGATACATTACATGCTTTAGCTGTCCGATAGTGCATTTGCGCCTGTTTCCACTTATTCTTAGAAGCAGCGATATTACCCAACTGGAGCTGGAGCATAGCTTTTTCATTATCACTAGGCACCTCTATCTCATTTGCCATATTCAACCACTTCTCACCTTCTTCCGTATTGCGATTAGCTAAAGCAATTGAACCTTTAATCATATAATAATAAGCCCGATTAGTTACATATAGCCATTTTGGATTTAGCGTGAGATTTAAACGCTTTTCACAAGCATCAAAATCTTGTACTTGCATAAACTCTGCTGCCGACTGCACCGTACCCAATAAAACATACCCTATTAAAAGGATCAATCCGATTAATATAAATGGAAGTGCATACCAGAATCCAAAACCTGAAACAAACGATAAAACAATTCCTCCCACCAAAAACACCCCTATCAAGGCAAATCGTAAATAAATATTAATTGAAAACATCTAATCTTTTTTTAGTCTCGCAAAGGTAAGGTATGAAGTAGAAATAAAATAAACATCCTTCCTTAAAAATTCTGCGCAAGATATACATTTTATTTTTCAACACTAACTACCTTAAACTGCTTTACTACTCAACAGTAGGTCCTGTAAATAAGTTGACCAACAATAGAGTATGCTTTTGTCTGTTTCCTTTTCAAAAATGGTCACAAGTCCTAACTAGAGCCAATATTGACAGTATTTTTCAGGCTTTCTAAAGTCACAAATAGGTGGATATAATTAAAGGATAACTACATCATTACACTTACCAAATGATGAAACACCTAATTCTAGCTCCGGGAAGAACCTCCTATCCCATAACAGTGTAAATAGAAAAAGATGTCTGTCCTTAAAAAATAGAGATACCATCATGCCTTTCCAAATAATTTTATTCTCCTTTTTTATGGAATGGAATGATTGTTTGCTAAATTGTTATTATAGAAGTTGTTTAAAAAAATTTCAAAGTCTTCCATTCATTAGAAATAATAATTGGCAATGGCAACCGTAGATTATATCATTATTGGGGCGGGCTCTGCTGGCTGCCTTTTGGCAAATCGCCTTTCGGCAAATAAAAAGCATCAGGTAATCCTCCTAGAAGCAGGTGGTAGGGATAAAAATCCTAATATTCATATCCCTGCAGCATTTAGTAAGTTATTTAAGGCAAAAGAGGATTGGAATTACAGCACTGTTCCTCAGAAATACATGAATGGTCGTCAGATGTTCCAACCAAGAGGTAAAGTATTAGGAGGTAGTAGCAGTACCAATGCGATGATCTACATTCGTGGGCACCGCTACGACTATGATCAATGGGCAAAACTAGGTAACAAGGGTTGGTCTTATGAGGAAGTACTTCCTTACTTCAAATCATTTGAGCACAATACTCGATTGAAGGATGAATTTCATGGCCAGAAAGGAGAACTCAATGTTACCGATCAGCCTTGGCGTCACCCTTTCGGGAAAAGACTCTTAGATGCTGCGAAAGCAGCAGGATACGATTGGAATGAAGATTTTAATGGTGCAGCACAAGAGGGTTTTGGCTATTATCAAGTTACTCAAAAAGAAGGCCGACGCCATAGTGGCGCAGCCGCTTTCTTAAGCCCCGTATTACACCGCTCAAACTTAAATGTGGAGATCAATGCATTAGTGCATAAAATCATCGTAGAAAATGGCGAAGCCAAAGCAGTACTATTTGAACAAAATGGCACTGTACGTACCATTCACGCACAAAAGGAAGTTATTCTTTGTGCAGGTGCCTTTGGCAGTCCACATCTTTTAATGCTTTCCGGTATCGGTCACGAAGCAGAGCTTCGTCAACATGGCATAAAAGTAGAACATCACTTGCCTGGAGTAGGTAAAAACTTACAAGACCACCTGATCGGTGGTATGGCCATTAGCACGCATGATAAAACGACCTTGGATGGTGTAGAAAGATTCCCGCAAGTATTCAAAAATCTTTGGCAATATTTTGTAAACAAAGGAGGCCCACTAAGCTCTAATGTTGCAGAGCTAGGGGGATTTTTAAAATCTGATCCGGCTATTCCAGCACCAGATTTACAGTTTTTGTTCGCCGCTGCCTACTTCGTAGAGCATGGATTCCAAAACCCTAAAACTGGAAATGGCTATAGCTTTGGACCAACCCTAATTGCTCCATTCAGTAAAGGTGAAGTACGATTAGCTTCCAAAAATCCTCATGATTATATAGCCATTGATCCTAATTATTTTAGCGATGAAAGGGATGTACAAGTCATGCTGAAGGGATCCCATATTGTACAAAAGATTTTGGATCAGGCCCCTTTCGATCGTGTAAGAGGCAAAACGTTTATGCCCAATAAAGAGATTCAAAATGATGATGAAATGGCTTACTTTTTACGGCAGTATTGCGAAACGCTTTATCATCCCGTCGGCACCTGTAAAATGGGCAGCGATGATCAGGCTGTAGTAGATGAACAACTGCGTGTTCATGGCGTTCGAAAGCTACGAGTAGTAGATGCTTCCATTATGCCCATTATCATACGAGGGAATACCAATGCACCAACTATGATGATTGCAGAAAAAGCATCAAGTATGATATTACAACAAAGCTCAAAAAGTACCCAAACCATTCGTCAAGAAGCATAAAGAATGAAACAAACAGATGTATTAATTGTAGGGGCTGGACCTGCAGGACTAGCCATGGCAGCTCATTTGCGAAAGCGAAATATAGACTTCCATATCATCGAAAAAAGTGATCGAGTAGGTAATGCATGGCATAAACATTATGATCGATTACACTTACATACAGTAAAGCAGTTATCCCATCTCCCATTCAAACCATTTCCAGAGCACTACCCACTGTATGTCTCCAAACAACTGCTAACGGATTATTTCTACGAATACGCTACTACCTTTGGTATTCAGCCACAATTGAATACAGCAGCAAAGAAAATGACCAAAAATTCAAATGGTTGGACGGTAGAAACAGAAAATGGTGAAACCATTGAAACCAAGCAGTTAATTATAGCCTCAGGTGTAAACAGGCATCCTGTACATCCTTACTTTCAAGATGAAGAAGATTTCCAAGGCGAAATCATTCATAGTCGTTTTTATAAAAACGCACTAGCATACAAAGGGAAAAAAGTACTGGTCATTGGTATGGGCAATACTGGAGCAGAAATTGCACTCGATCTGTGTGAGAATGGTGCAGAATCGTTCATCTCTGTAAGAAGTCCCATCAACATCGTGCCCAGAGATATCATGGGCCGCCCTACGCAGCTTACTGCCAAAAAATTGCAAAAATTACCGAATTGGCTCAGTGATTGGATTGCAGTACAATTAAGAAAATTTACGGTCGGTGATATCAGTAGATACGGCATCCAAACGCCTAAAATGCCGCCAATGAAACAGCTCCGGGTCACAGGCAAGACCCCAGTTATAGACATTGGAACATTAGAACAAATAAAAAAGGGAAATATCAAAGTCGTACCGGCCATTGATCGATTTACTACTTCTGGAGTCTTATTCAAAAATGGGGATGAATACCCATTTGATGCGATCATTTTAGCTACAGGCTATCGTTCTGGTATTCAAGACTTTTTTGATCATACCGAAGATTTGCTCGATGATTATGATATTCCTAAACAGGTCATCGGCAAAGATAATTTTGAAAATGTTTATTTCTTAGGTTATGATAATTACACACCAGGAGGTATCTTGGGTGTCATCAATAGAGATTCTGCTATCATTGCAGAGCATATTGCGAAAGTTAATAGTGTAACGGTATAGTGTTTAATAGTATAAGCGTATTATAGTTAATGGTAGTACTATTTCACTGTAAACCAATATCCATTATTCTATTAAGCATTAACT
Organism: Kordia sp.; assembly: GCF_022447245.1. Classification (GTDB taxonomy): domain Bacteria; phylum Bacteroidota; class Bacteroidia; order Flavobacteriales; family Flavobacteriaceae; genus Kordia. The sequence goes on from NZ_JAKVBC010000004.1 coordinate 21,179, forward strand.
TTCCCCCTGAAACCATTAACCAAAACTAGCGACTGAAACCAACAAAACATGAATCCACTTATTCAAAACGATGCTACTATTTTGGGGCTATTGATCATTACACTAGCCTTTGTTTTTGTTACTTCTAGTAGTAAAAATCCTGGATGGAAGAAGTTTTATACTTACGTTCCACCATTATTATTGTGTTATTTCCTACCTGCATTATTACATTGGCCTTTAGGTATTATTGCACCAGTTTGGTATAAAGATATGGATGCAGTACGTAGTTTCTTGCAAGAAAGTATCTTACCCAACTTGCCAAATGATGCTAGCCTTGGAACGATCAAGGAATTATTAAAAGAACAGGGGTTGACAGAAGATGCTATTGGTGCATATGCGACCAAGTCTAAGCTCTACTTTATGGCATCTCGTTACTTATTACCAGCTAGTTTAGTTTTGCTTTGTATTGGCATCGACTTTAAAGGCTTAATGAACTTGGGTTGGAAACCAATCGTTATGTTCTTAGCAGCAACTGTTGGTATTATCCTAGGTGGGCCAGTAGCATTACTTTTCATTTCTACGATTGCTCCAGATATTATTTCTGCAGAACCTGATCAGGTTTGGAGAGGGCTTTCGACGGTTGCAGGAAGTTGGATTGGTGGTGGCGCTAATCAAACCGCCATGAAGGAAATCTTTGAGGTGCGAGATAATCTCTTTGCTTCCATGATTGTCGTGGACGTTGTCGTAGCTAATATTTGGATGGGCTTCTTGCTTTATGGGGCAAGTATTTCCAATAAAGTGGATGGTTGGTTAAAAGCGGATAACACGGCTATTACTGACCTAAAAGAAAGAATCCAAAATTTCCGCGCAGGTATCGAGGTGATCCCAAATACCACTCAAGTTTTTGTATTACTTGCCGTAGCATTTGGTGGCGTAGCCGTAGCCCACTTTGGCTCAGATATCATTACACCTGCCATGAGTTCTTTTAAAGAGACCTTAAATGATTTAGGACTAAACTCTCTAATGTCTGGCTTCTTCTGGTTAGTGGTTATTGCGACTACGCTTGGTTTAGGTTTATCTTTCACCAAAGCAAGAAATTTAGAAGGGGTAGGAGCTTCTAGATGGGGAAGTGTTTTCATCTATATTTTAGTAGCTACCATTGGTATGAAAATGAACCTCGGTGAGGTACTAGATAATCTTGGTCTTTTCGCAGTTGGTATTATATGGATGTTGATCCACGTTATCATTCTACTTTTTGTAGCTTATTTGATAAAAGCGCCATTCTTCTTCGTAGCTGTGGGTAGCCAAGCCAATGTTGGTGGCGCCGCTTCTGCACCGATTGTCGCCTCTGCATTTAGTCCAGCACTTGCCCCTGTTGGGGTGCTTATGGCTGTTCTAGGTTATGCATTGGGTACTTATGGTGCCCTGATTTGTGCATACATGATGCAAGCGGTTGCGGGAGGATAAGAGTTGTTTTTAGTTACCTCAATAGTTATTGGGGTAACTAAAAACCATTCCCCTCTTCTACTGTTGTGATTCAAAATAAACAAACATGAATCGTACAATTACAATAGAAGAGATTTTGGATATGGAGCGCTTTCAGCGCTTGCACTTGATCAATACCATTGTTGGTTATAAAAATTTGAACTTAATTGGTACTATTGGACATCGAAAAGTCACGAATCTTGGGCTTTTTAACTCTTTTGTCCACGTGGGAGCAAATCCACCTCACTTAGGCTTTATGATCCGCCAGTTGACGGTGCCTCGTCACACTTACCACAATATTAAAGCTAATAAATACTTTACCGTTAATCACATTCATGAGGAGATTTTGGCGAAAGCCCACCAAAGCTCTGCCAATTATCCAGAGAATATATCTGAATTTGCTGCTACTGGATTGACAGAAGAATATACCGACCGCCATCCAGCACCTTATGTCAAAGAAAGCCGTGTAAAAATAGGTTGCGAATACGCTGAAGAACATCACATGAAACTAAATGGAATGATCTTCCTTGTTGGGAAAATTGTAGAAATCATCTTGCCAGAAGATGGAATCGATGAAAGCGGACATCTTAAACTTCCAGAATTAGGTACCTTAGCCTGTACTGGATTAGATACTTATTTTGAAGGCAAACAAATCGAACGTTTGCCCTACGCAAGAGTAAAGTGATAAATCATGAAGACCAAAGTCGCTGTCGTTCAGGCTACGCCTGCCCTTTTTGATAAAAATCGAACGCTAAATATTGTTGCAGACTGGACAAAAAAGGTAGCGCAAGAAGGTGCCCAGTTAGTACTTTTCCCGGAGGCATTTATCCCTTGTTATCCAAGAGGCTTAAGTTTTGGGGCAGTGGTTGGTAGCCGCAAAGCTGAAGGAAGAGAACATTGGTTAAAATATAATAGCGAAAGTGTAGTTGTACCCAGTACCGATACAGAACGCTTGGCGCAAATAGCAAAAGAACATCAAGTATATTTGATCATCGGTATCATTGAAAAAGATCAAACAAGCAGTCTTTATTGCACGATGCTTTACTTTTCGCCTGACGGCAAATTGATGGGCAAGCATCGCAAACTCAAACCAACAGGCTCGGAGCGGATTATCTGGGGAGAAGGCGATGGCAGTGATTTGCACGTATTCGATACCCCTTTCGGGAAATTAGGAGGCTTGATTTGCTGGGAAAACTATATGCCATTGGCAAGATTTGCCCTTTACCAACAAAATATCCAAATCTACCTCGCCCCTACTGCTGATCATCGGGAGTCTTGGACAGCAAGTATGCAGCATATTGCTTGTGAAGGTCGTTGCTTTGTGTTGGGATGTAATCAGTATGTTGAAAAAAGTGATTATCCAGAAGCTTTTCAAGCAGAGATTACTGATCAACCAGACATCATGAGTAAGGGAGGTAGTGTAATTGTCGATCCATTAGGAAATATCATTGCAGGCCCATTATGGGATCAGGAAGGTATACTTTTCGCAGACATTGATGTGGAAGATACGGTCCGAGGAAAATTAGACTTTGATGCTACTGGTCATTATAATAGACCTGATGTTTTTGAGTTTCGTGTTAAGACCTAAAAAGCCATCATAGGAGCTTATAGATTAGACGAATAATTGGGTTCAAACGTAGATCATTCTTCCATAAATAAAGAGCAATCTCCATTTTGCAGAAAAACGAAACAAAATGAGGATTGCTCTTTACATTTTTTTAGCGCTTGTAGCTCTAGCATTAGGCAGTTTTACATGGGCCTATTTTTACGTCACCAATATTCCTACACTAGAAATTAGTGAAAATGCATCTCTAGAAAATAAAATCGAACAGATTGATGCTTACCTTCAAGATTTACAAGAAAAAGGTCGATTTAATGGTGCTATCTTGATTGCTAAAGACCATCAACCTTTACTCATGAAAGGCTATGGTTGGCATGGGATGAAAAAAGAAAAAGCACTCACCCCACAGTCTTCTTTCCGACTAGCATCGGTTTCTAAGCAATTTACGGCTACTGGCATTCTAATTCTAAAAGAAAAAGGATTGTTAGACCTAGACGCCCCCGTAATAACTTACTTAAAAGATTATCCTTATCCAGAAGTGAAAGTTAGACATCTACTTAACCAGACTTCTGGAACGCCAGATAACTATATGTCTTTATTCGAGAAACATAAAGAGAAAAAAGGGGATACTCTGAGTATTCAAGGGATGGTGCAATTAGTCAGTCAACACCCAGAGGAAGTTTTAGCGAAAGCGGGAACTACTTACCAATACTCTAATACCAATTATGTTCTATTAGCAGGAATTGTTGAAACAGTATCTGGCCAAACCTTCGAAGCATTTATGCAATCAGAACTTTTCGAACCTATGGGTATGAAAAATTCGAGAGTATGGAACCTCTTTTCTGCTGATGAAACCTTCCCCAACAAGACCGATGACTTCGACGGTATGCTAAAAAAGACCTTAAAACCTACTTTGCTTGATGGTGTAGCAGGAGATGGTGCAGTGTTCTGTAGTGTAGAAGATTTTTTGATTTGGGATAAATTCTGGTATGGTAATGATATTATCAGCCAAGAAAGTATCAATGAAGCTTTTACTCCTCCTAGTTTACCTGATGGGAAAGAAACGAACTATGGTTTCGGTTGGGTCATACAAGGGAATATGATTTGGCATAATGGTAGCTGGCTAGGTGCAAGGACCTTCTTTGGTCGCAACGTAAAAGAAAAAACTTGTATCGCACTTTTAGACAACTCTTCAAATCTTAATTCAGAAGGAATTCTAAGAGAGATTCAAAAGGCAGGTATCCTAAAAGATAAATAGTGCTTTGGGGAATAATTATGGAAAGTTATTCCCCAAAGAATCTAAGAGCATGTTTAAATTTTCTACTGCCTGAAAACCAAAGTTTTGAGAACTTTGGCGTCCGATTGGATCAGTTATTTAGCTCGCTAAACGCCTTCACAAATCGTTAGCCAAAACCCTACCTTGACTGGTAGGCAAGCTCAAATCGTTGATTATCAGTTTGAATAAAATTTAAACACACTCTTAATTTCAGAAGTGGAAATATATGCAATTAAGAATTATATCGGCTGGAGCAGGAAGTGGAAAAACTTATCGATTAACCAGTGAGATGGTTGAGCTATTAAAGTCAGGTGTGCGAGCGAATGGAATTATTGCGACTACCTTTACTAAAAAAGCTGCTGCAGAGTTGCAAGAGCGGGTAAGGGTGCGCTTGCTAGAGGAGGGCTTAAATGAGCAGGCTGATGCTTTGTCTAATGCACTCATAGGCACAGTGCATGGTCTTGGTGTGAAGTTATTGCAGCGATTTGCATTTGAGGCTGGGGTTTCTCCACAGGTGGATATCATTGCAGATGAAGATTCGCAGGTTTTATTTAATCAGTCTTTATCGATGGTACTGACGAATGAGCGGGTGGAGCGAATGGAGGATTTGTGTAATAAGTTGGGCCTAAGTAAAAAGCAACATTATGATTGGCGTCGAGAGATCAAGTATTTGACAGATGTCGCAAGAGCCAATGATTTTGATAAAGAGATACTAGAGGAAAGCAAGCAAAAGTCATTCAGCAGCTTTGCTGTCTTTTTAGGCGATGTAAAAGATCAAAATTCCACAAGCTTTAATCAGCGTTTGCAGTTGGCTTTAAGCCAAACGATTCGAGCTTTGGAAGACAATGAGGATGAAACAAAAACAACTAGATCAGCGATTGATGATTTAAAAGCCTTTTTAAAGACTTTGGAGCTAAGAGGCGAATTGTTTTGGCATCAATGGGTAAAGATTTCAAAGATAAAGGTAGGAGCGAAGAGCAAGGATGACACAACAAATTTGCGGGAAACCGCGAATTTGCATTTGGTTAATCCAGCTTTTCAAAAGGATATCAAAGACTATATTGATTTGGTATTTGATATCTCTATTGCTGCTTTGGAGGAGTATGATCAATATAAGAAGAACCGTGGATTGATTGATTACACAGATATGGAGGTGCTGATTAAGCGCTTGTTGGAGAAGGAGCGTGTTCGTACCGTATTAGAAGAGGAGTTGGATTTATTGATGGTCGATGAGTTTCAAGATACCAGTCCTTTACAATTAGAAATCTTTTTGAAGCTTTCGCAGATGGCAAAGTATTCCATCTGGGTTGGAGACCCCAAACAATCTATTTATGGTTTTAGAGGGGCAGAGCCGCGATTGATGAAAGCAGTAATGGAAAAGACAGGTGGTGTACGTCCAGAAGATATTCAAAAGTATTCATGGCGATCTAGAGAAGAGGTGGTATTTACGACAAATGCTTTGTTCTGTAAAGCATTTGATCATTTACCAGAAGAGCAGGTAGCGCTCATTCCAAAGCGTAAAAAAATAGCAGACCCGGAGAGTGTCAATAAGGCTAATGAACCTATAGAAATGGGCGAAGCTTTGGTCCATTGGCATTTTCAAACGGAAGATGGTGGAAAAAGAGTACCTGGGAAACCATGGATGGAAAACTGCATTGCTAATTCCCTCCGCACTATGCTAGATGAAGGCGTAACGATTTTGCCGAAAGGCGAAAAGGAGGCCCGTTTAGCGAAAGCGGGAGATGTAGCTATTCTATGCCGGTCAAATGCCGAATGTGCTACCGTAGCGGAGTCTTTGTATCAAGCAGGTTTTAAAGTAGCTATTGCTAGAAATGGCCTATTGCAAACGGCAGAAGTAGTTTTGCTTATGGCTTGTTTGAAGTATATTTTAAATAGGCGTGATTCGCTCTCTGTTGCCGAGATTTTATTGTTGGCTGGCCGAATACCAATTGAAGATATTATCGAAGATCGTTTAGCTTTTTTGAAGGAATTGCAGGTGCAAGGAATGGGCACATGGGCTGTACAATATCCGATTATCAAACAATTGAATGAGCTGAGAGAACGGGTATTAGAGTACTCTAGTTCGGAAACTTTAGATTTGGTTTTGGAGGAGTTGAACTTGAGAGCAGTTATCCGAGCTTGGGGGAATACAGATCGCCGTTTAGATAATGTAGAGGTGATTCGAAAGCTATCATTACAGTATGAAGAAGCTTGTAATCGAATGCACTCCTCAGCATCTTTGGGTGGCTTTTTGTTGTGGCTAAATGATTTGCAGAATGATCAAAAAGATATGCAAGCATCGGGAGAAGGTCCTGATGCAGTGAATGTATTGACCTATCATAAGAGTAAAGGTTTGGAATGGCCGATTGTAATTTGCCATAGCCTGGAAACGAATTTGCGTGCTGATGTTTGGGGTATCCATATTATTTCTGAAAAGGAAGAAGTGGATCTGGATCATGTCCTTGGAAATCGCTGGCTACGTTATTGGGTCAATCCTTATGCCGATCAAATTCGGAATACCCATTTGGAAAATCAATTAAAGGATAGTGAGGCGAAGGCTAGGGTAGTAGAAGATGCTTTGCAAGAGGAAGCCCGATTGTTGTATGTCGGAATCACTCGGGCTAGAGATTACTTGGTGTTTCCTACGCGTGCCAAATCTCCTAAATGGCTCAATAGAGTATGGCATAAAGGCCAAGAAGATTACCCCACCTTAGATGCAGATACTTTTGAATCTCCTTGGGAGTGGAACGGAAATATACTGTATAAAAAGACAGAAGTCCAGGTGTATCCAAAAACTTTCCCACATGAAGAACAGGCCGTCGAGCAGATTGAACAATGGGAAGAACGAAATGGAAAGCAAAAACATGAAATGGCGGTCATTGATTTGAGAAAGAAGAGACTGGGTAGTGAAGTGGATGCCAAATGCGATACTCCGACGCATTTACCTAAGAGGATCATACTTCAAGCGGAACAAGACCAATACGTTGTTGCAAAGGCCATAAAGTCATATCTAGCCGCTGATCGTAAATCTTTTGATTCAGCTCTAAAACTTAAGATTAGTCAAGGATTATTAGATCGATTTAAAGTATCAGACTTGGTAGATGCTCCTGCCGTTGTCCATTATGGAGATGCCTTTCAGCAGTATCTGGATAGGCAATATGTGGTCAAGCAAGATTTTGTGAAATTTTCCATTCGACTTTTCTACAAAGGCCAATTATTTGAGACCATGATTGATCGTCTGTTAGAAACCGACCAAGGTTGGATTATTATTCAAAATAGTGGTTTTGCTGGTGAGCAAAAGAAACTAAAATCAAAGGCTTTAAGTGATCTTGGAGACTGGTGCTTTTTGTGTCGATTAGGCGTGAAGGAAGTCTTTCAGACAGAGGAGGTGCGTTCTTTTGTCCATTTTGTGATGAAGGGCGTGGTTTTGGAGATTTTGTGAGTGGGTGTGACTGTGTGATGGGGTAGAATTCTCCTTCTCACACAGTCACGTAGTTAAGAATTATCTTACCAGGCTCACGTCACCTTTGCTTTCAAAAGTGATATTTCTAGTCTCGGTTCCAATAAGGAGTAGCATTTTATAAACGTAAACATCAGATGGTGCTGGATTGCCATTATATTGACCATCCCACCCATTGAGTGGATCATTATTATCGTAAACTAGTTGTCCCCAACGATTGAATATCTTCAATTCAATTACGGTGACATCGCCATCTTCTGGAATACCATTCGTTACGTAGTTAAAGAAATCATTTCGGCTGTCGCCATTAGGTGTAAAGACATTTGGTACGGCCACATCTATACATTCTGTTAATGGGAATACAGGGACAGTAACCAATATATCACCCGTACAGCCGGTTGGATCAGTGATAGTTACACTAAGTTCGATATCTTCATCTGTTACTGCCACTACTTCAGGCGTCGCTAAGGTGTCATCTGATATCGTAGCGGAAGAAGGAGAGATGACGTTCCATTGGAAAGTATATCCCATTAGTTCTTCTGGTGTAAGATCAATGATATCCTCATCTATTTCCAAGGGGAAGGTATCCCTTTTACAGATCGTATCTACTTCATAACCAAAAATTGGGGTACTATTTACGAAGATATCTCTCATGGTTTCATCGTTACAACCAGATTCGGTATCTGTTGCTAATAGGCTGACCGTATATACACCTTCTGCATCATAAACAATAGTGGGGTTTCCGACTGAGGAGGTCTCATCATTGCCAAAGTCCCAATCAAATTCATTGGCATCTACAGAGGTATTGACTAGGTTAACCTCCGAGTTGACACAAATTTCAAAATCTCCTGATTCGGAGGTAAAATCTGCTACTACTTTAGTGATATCAATTGTTTTACTAATGGCACTTTCACAAGCATCATCTGCACCACGAATAGTTAAGACAACGGTTCTTAGTCCACTAGCGTCTACTATATATTGGTGATCAATAGGTGTAATATTTTCTTCTATCGCACCATCACCGAAGTCCCATATGTAAGAGGAAACATCAGATGTATCTACTAAGGTGAATGTAATGATATCGCCATCACAGATTACTTCATCAGAGAGTTCAAAATCACCTTGAGGGCCAACTAATGTAATTTGCTTCGTAATCGTATCTGCACAACCACTAGGAATGGTAGAAACGATAAAATCAACATCAAATGTGCCTAAATCGAATGCAAGTTCAACATCCTCAGTAAAGCCTGTTTCACCATTACTTGCATTCCAATTGTAAGTTACAGGAAATTCGGATTCTACATTTCCAAAGAAGTTGATTTGGCCAGGACCACAAATAATAGGATCATTTTCACCATCGAAAGTGAAATCGATGTTAGGGGGTTCTTGTACATTCACTTCAGTTGTTCGTTGGCCGCTACAACCCGAAACATCCTCCGTGAAAGTCATAAGCACATTGTATGTACCCGTTTCATTGTAGGTGGCCATAACAGGAGAGCCAGTAGCAACAGTTTCATTTCCAAAGTCCCATTCAAAATTGAGGAATGACCCACCACCAGTAAAGTCAGTTGCAAGGAAGTCAACTTCTTCGCCAATACAGATATTGGCAGGAAATGGTTCAGCAATAATGGCACTAAATGGCTGATAAACTCTTACAAAACCTTCTACCGTGCCTGGACATCCAAAGACATCGGAAGCGACTAAAGTGAACCTTATCGTATCCATAAAGTCTCCAGTAAAAATGTTAGAAGGATTCTGTTCATCAGAACCAAATGACCAACTCCAAGTGACAATAGTTGTATCCCCAACACTGGTATCAATAAAATCAACAGGTACGGTACCATTTAAACAAATAGAAGTATCCGATTGTATAAATGAAGCGTCCACTCCATATACTGTAGCATCTAATGTAGTAGTATCTGTACAACCGTTTATATCTTCTACCACTAGTTGGATAATTTCATCACCACTAGTTGGGAAGTTAAAAGGAATCGTATCATCTTGGGTCGTAATTGGACGACCAGATATCTCAAAATCCCATTCATAACCTTTCCAGCAATCTGCGTGTACATCTTGAGAACCACCCGCAATCAATTGATATTCTTGTCCACGGCACAGAATGGTATCTAATTCAATATCTGCTATTACTTCGCGAATGCATACTAATGCGGTGTCCATCGATGCAGGGCAACCTGAACCAGCATTTTCTGCTGTAAGTATAACCGTGTAATCACCGCGTTCTAAGTAAGTATGTGTTTCGTCATTATTCATGCTTGTTGTCATATCTCCAAAGTCCCAACTTACAGAGGTCGCATCATAGCTGCTATCTCTAAACATCACATCGTATGGGCTTTCACATTCAATGAGGTAATCAATTCGAGCAATTGGGCCATTGACTGTGATATAATCTTCTTCGGTAATGACGGTTTGACAACCGTTATATTCAAGGGTTAGTGATACATCCATTGCACCTGTTTCGGTGTCAAATATCCAGCTAAGTGAATCTTCTTGGAAACAATGGAAGGATCGACCGTTATCGGTTTCGAAATGATAAGCATCTACATCTTCCAAATCATCTGGATTGACCATACTCTCAAGGGTGACGGTATCACCGGGGCATATTTCGAGAGGGCCAGGGCCATTAAAACTTACGTCTATTGGGCCACCAACTTCTATGAGTAAAACATAGGATGTATCAACACAACCAGCTTCATTTTGAATATTCAGCACTGTTTCATAAACACCAGGTTCGGTATAAGTATGTGTGTGATCATCATCATTGGTAAAGGTGTCCATTGTGCCATCGCCATAATCAAATTCCCATAGAATGATCTCTTCCCTAGAGTCACTTGAATCGGCGAAGGTTACTGTTAGCGGTGCACAGCCATCAATGACATCAGGCATGTATAAAGCATTAGGCTGATAAATGGTATCGAACCTGATTAAAGTATCTCGACATCCAGATGGATTTGTAACAACTAAAGTTGTAGGAATTTCAATTCTACCATTTTTAGAGTAGATGGTTGAATCTGGATTAGTATAGGTGACCATTGAGGTGGGGCCCTGTGCAATAGAATCATTATAAAATATCCAATCCCATGCTACAGCATCAGGAGAAGTAGCTTCAAAGTTGATATCAAATGGATCAGAACAACTATAGTTAGGGTCAGAGACGAAAGATGGATCAGGATCGTCTACAAAAATGGTAATGGTGGTATCTCCTGTACAAGAACCATCAGTTGTTATTACTGAAAGGCTAACTTCTTGTGGTCCAGGTATTCTAAATCGAACAGAAGGAGAAGAAGTTGTACTTGTAGAAGGAGAAGAAGTTTCCCCAAAATTCCAGTTGTAGAAGCCATTGTCTGAAAGGTTAGTAATAGTTACTAATTCATCCAAACAAACCGTATCAGGAATATTGAAATTAGCTAATGGTTCTCCAATAGATACATCCTGTGTGAAAGTTACGGCACAACCATTTTCGTCTGTTGCTGTAAGACTGATTGGGAAATTACCATCTGAATCATAGTTTTGTGCTGGTGGATTAATACCTGCGAAGGTATTGCCATTTCCAAAGTCCCACTCATAAGTCACGGACAGGTCACTGTCAGTGGTATTGTTGATCGTAACGTTTAAAGGAGGAACGCAGGCCGATGGCGGACTAGGATTAGTTGTAAACATAGTATTTGGACCATCACTTACGTCAATAAGATTAGTTTCAATGATTATTGAATTTGAATTACAACTTTCAATGCTTGATATGATTTGAAGGGAAACATTATAAACTCCCCCTTCCTGATAGGTATAAGCTGGATTCTCTTCTTCTACAGAACCACCATCACCAAAAGTCCAGTTGTAAGCTATTATATCTAGCCCATCAGGAATAATGGAATTATTAGTAAAGTTTACTAAGAAAGGTGCGCAGCCTATTGTGGTATCTGCTTCAAAGCTCAGGATGGGCGTTTCGAAAACAGTTATGGTAATGGTACCTATAATAGGTCCACCTTGACTTTCACTAAAAGATACATCATAGGTTCCTGCTTCTGTAAAAGTCGTAGAAGCATTTTCCAGCACAGAAGTGCCACCATTATCAAAATCCCAGAAGTAAGTGGATGAACCCGTAGGCGGTGTAAAAGTTACAAATAGAGGTGCACAACCTTGTGTTTCTGAGGCAGTTTGGCCATGTAATAGGTTAAAAAAGCTAAAACTAAGCGCAAAAGAGAGGAGCAGAGCAATTCTCATAAATTGGAATTTTTTAAGCAAATTAATCTTCACAGCTTCAAGCCTTTAAGTCTTGGGAAAAGAGCTTTCCAAGACTTAAAAGTTGGAACTTATAAATTCGTCTTTCGGTTGCTATTTTCCATAAAAAAAGTAGGAGTAGCAGAAATTATTTATTGAAATATATATATTGCAATATAAATAGTTATTTCATTGTTTACCAACAAAAGTTATGAAAACAATAATCGCTACCATTTTTTCTTTATTGTTTGTTTGCTCGATTGCTTTTGCTCAGCCTTACCATACTAAGCAAGCTCCTTTGCCATGCCTTAATAAGAAGGTAAGTGTCGTAGCGCATATTGTTCGAGATTCTTTTGGAAATACCGGGATTACAGAGGAAGAAATACTTGCTGTAATGGATACCACAAATAGCTTTTTTTCGCCCATTTGTTTATCATTCGAAATTTGTGAATTTAGAATGATTGATAACTTCCAATATGATTCACTCATGTCTGAAAATCATTGGGAAGAGATGCAAGTAAAATATCATCAAAATAATCGGTTTAATTTATTCTTCGTGACAGATATTATATATCTTCCTTTTGACTGTGGCTATGCGGATATTGGTGGGATACAAGATGTTACTGCCTTAGGTGCCTTAGTTAAAAAAGAGTGTGTCTTTGAAGATACTAAATGGATTGCCCATGAAATAGGTGCCTATATGGGATTGTTCAATACTTTCGAAGGGAATGGCATTGAGCTCGTAAATGGCGATAACTGTGAAACAGATGGCGATCAAATCTGTGATACGCCCTCAGATCCTTACGTCTTAGGAGAAGCCATCATTCCTTCTTATTTATCGCCTCAAGATTCCTGTCGTTTTATCAGTACGAAGACAGATGCCAACGGAGAATTTTATAAACCTCATGTAGCCAATGTTATGTCCCAATATCCAAGCTATTGCGCTTGTGGATTTACGTATGAGCAACTGCTCAAAATGGCAAATAACTATCTTGAGGCAGAGGATAAAATGTGGTAATCACCACCTAGCACCTTACTATTGTCTTCCTGTTTTGTTTTCTTTATAAAATTTGTTCTCTAACGAATTTAAGGCCATTTCCCAGAGGGTTTCATAGGGAATGATTTCTACTTCGTGTGGTTGATTAGCAACTTCTAGCGGGACTTCACTCAGCTGTTTGGTGTATTTCTTTGCTTTTCTTGTTACGGCAGCCTTGTGGAAGCTACAAGAAGGGATAAGTAGTAATAATTTGATAAAACAGTTGCTTCGGAAAGAATCATCTTTTCGGAGATATCTATAGCAATATTTGTCTACGGCCTCAATACGATCAATAGCGTCATTGTATCTCTTTTGGAGGATGAGGAAGAGGACTTGCACAATGAGAATTGGAATATTTCTACGTCTTTTTTCTTTGGAGAAAGAGGTGACTTCATTCAGGAAGCGGCCTAGTTTAAACTTATTAAAACGATTATCGTCTCTTCTAGGTTTAACATTTCCGAGAATGACTAAATAATGGACATAGGCTTCATTAATTTTCCATGTTTCCACTATACTTTTAGGTTGGAATTTTAGTAGTTTATGGTTGATAACCTGATCGAAAACTTCATAAGCTTCTTGATATTTTTGGGTATGCAGACAAAGAATAAAAAATAACTCTAAGTTTTTGAACCAGTTGAATTTACCTTCCTGTATAATACTGTTGCTCCTCATAGCAGCATCTCTTCCTGCTTCATACTCTTTGAGTTGTGTGTAACAAATGAGCTTTTGATTGAGAAATGTTTGTAAAGCCAATACTGAGACATAACTTTTACCTTCAAAAAAATCTATTGCGTCGTCGCATGCCTTGACTGTATTTACGTAATCATTGATACTCATATATATGGCCATGTGAATTAGACGGCCACAAAGGTGAATTTTGTAGGTATCAAACTCATCCATGATGGGCTTTAGTTCCTCGTAATAAGCTTTGGCTGTTTCGTGAATTTCTTGTTTAGAGAAATTGGCCCTGTGGTAAAGGCTAATGAGTCGACAGTATAATTCTTCACTTTTACCTACTGCTAGCCACATTTGTGTATAATATTGAAAGCGTTCGTTATATAGCTCAAAGTTCTTTTCATCTCTTTCAATCGTAGCAGCATTACTGCGAAGCAAGCGAAATATTTCAACTAATAAATCGGTAAATTCGTACTTGACGGCAGGAGAAAGAATATTTTTACATAGCTCATTAGCGGATACCTTTGCAGATTTGCCTGTAAGTATTTTTACCGCTGCCCATTCTTTCCAGCAATGGTAATATGCCTTTTGTTGATCATTGTAATAAGGTTGTTTGAGATCGATAAAAAATACTGTATTAATCAATCGCTTCTTGAGGGTGTTTTTTAAATTTCTATAAGCGGAAGACTTTTCATCTTGATTGAAAAAATGAGTTGCTGCTTCTTGGTCTGACTTGAATTGACCAGCAAGGACACCTTCATATAACTGATTTACTTTGGTGTCCTTATTATATTGATTGCCAATCACTTCTATTTGGCGGACTTTATTTTTATTGATGATCGTTACTAGTTCTTGTAGTATTCGCATACCGTTAATTTTTACTTCGTTAGCGACGAATAGATCTGAAAATAAAAGTTCTTCTTAGTCAAATTTTGCGTGTTCATGCAAAGCTATCGTCTAAACTTAATTACGAATAAGTACTTCTCTCGGGCGATGTGTAAGCTTATGTTTAAATGCGTAATTATAATTTATTTTGCTGAAGTGAATCAGGAAAGTAAAGTAATGAGTTGTTAAGCTTCCGTTTAAGTCTTAAGGCTGTAGTGTAATTACTCTCAATGAAAGTACTAATGCAATGAATAAATATTGGTTTAAAGTTGAATGTGCTGTAGAACTAGTTTGCTAAAGAGTAGCGAATGTTTGAAGGGCAGTGATCATTTTACTTCGCAGTTGCTCATTAGCTATTCGATATCATACAAATTTAAATAAGTATTCAACAAAGTCAAGTAAATACTTTGTTTTTTGATCGGTCCAACCATTTTCCTCTTTGAAAAAAGAATGCCTATATTTTAGTATAAGGTAGTCATTTAAAATATTGATTTTCAATAATTTATTGATTTGGAATCGAAGGTAGTATGGATAACAGTAATTGTCGGTATAAGTCTAGCTGTCTGAGGAATTGGAGCGAAATGCATGCAAGTTTGTAGCATAAGAATGAACAAACTTAAAATCAAGAATCATTATGCGTTTGAATTATTGCATAACAGGTACCCTATGCCTGTTACTGAACATTTTCGTGCATTCTATATCATTCGGGCAGGATGCAAAAGCGTATCGCTTTATCATTCAAGATGAAACAGAAAGCCCCGTCCCAAATGCGACAGTACAAGTCTTTGAGGGAGAAGATTTGTGGATGGCGGGTTATACCGATACATTAGGTGTTTTCTCTTTTGAAAAAGGTAAAACGGATCAAATCCAAGTTGAAATTAGTTATCTAGGATATGAAATTTGGAAGAGTCCTTATGATTTATCAAAAGAATCAAATGATATTAAAGTCCAACTGATTCCTGATGCTAAATGGATTGATTTAGTAACAGTAAAAGCAGATCGAAAGATCATCAAGCAAGAAGCAGACCGCCTAGTACTACAGATAGATGGTAAAAATACCCTTGGGAATAATGCTATTGAGATTTTGGAAAATGCACCTGGCGTTTTAGTGCAAGAAAACGATATTTCCTATCTTGGGAAAGGTGTAAAAATATTGATCGATGGTCGTCCCACTAAATTAAGTCCAACCCAGATTGGTAATTATCTGAATAAAAAAGGGGCTTATGCCATTAAACGAATTGAGTTAATTGCAGATCCAGGTGCTGCTCAGGATGCATCCTTCGATGGCCGAGTGATAAATATCATTACGCAAAGACGTGAAGGGGACGGTTATACAGCAGGCCTATCCACGACAGCTATACAACGCTCTGAGTTTCTTTCTGGAACAAGCGGTGTGGATTTTCATATGCAATATGGAAACCTTAGTCTTTTTGCGGATGCTGGTTATTATAATGATCGTCGTACAGAAAGATCTATTAATAATAGAGCCATTGATTTTGATAGTGGAAATACCGAAATCAATGAATCCAGTAAGGTACGCCCAGAAGGCACTGGTTACAATTATACTGTAGGGGTGGATTATGATCTGCATCCTAAATCTATCTTGGGTTTTAAATATGTCGGTTCTCAAGATGAAGCCAATCGATCACTTCGAGGTTTATCCAATATTTTTAATAATGGACAATTAGATTCATTGGTAAGTATTGATGATGAAACGACTGGAGATTATTCATCTAATACTTTTAACTTAAATAATAAAACAATCCTTGACTCTACAGGAGCATTTATCAATCTAGATATTGACTATGATATTATTGATAATACTTCTGCTAGTGATCAAATCTTTAATACACTGAATACCAGCATGGAACCTTTGCATGCGCCAGATAAACGGTTCCAAGACATTGGAAGTCGAAACCGCTTATTTGGTGTAAAGCTAGATTATCAAAAGAAGTTTACAACTTGGAAGATAGATGCTGGTTTGAAATACTCACAATCGAATATTGACCAGACTTTAAATCAACTGTTTGACAATGGAACCAATACACTGAGTTTATTAGATACACTCAATTATCGAGAGGATATCTATGCAGCTTATGTAGATATTAGAGGAAAGAGCAAGTTTTTTAATTATCGAGTGAGTCTTCGTTCTGAATTAACAGATTACGAGGGTAGTGCTAGCAGCCTTTTTGCTTCCATTGGCGATCGATATTTGAATGTTTTTCCAAGTGTATTTTTGGCGAAAAGCCTAAGTGAAAAGCATTATGTGGTATTGGCTTACCAAAAGAAAATTAGACGTCCTCGATTTGGACAATTGATTCCATTTAGAAGATATACTAGTGCATTCTTTTATTATGTGGGGAATCCTCAATTACAACCGTTTTTCCCGCATAGTGTAGAGGCTAGATATTTTTATAATGACAAATACTTTATTAGTGCACGATACGAAAAAGCCAACAATCGAATCCTAGGTTTTAGCCAAGTTGAATCAAATTCAAATGTAGTAGCAGGAATTAAACAGAATAATGGAAGCTACGAAAAATTTGTATGGATTGCGGGCTATAATGGAAAGATAAAGAAATGGTTCTCATTGAATGCCAACTTTGTTTATTCCTTTGGAAGTCAATCGCTTGTAAGCGAAGGTGTAGAGGAAGTGTTTGAATATGATACTTACAATATTTCCTTAAATCCAAGTTTCAAAATCAGTAAGGCTCTACGGGCTAATCTGAATTTATATTACAGCTCAAATGTTTATTACGATGTATCTCAGACCTTAAATTACTGGAATTTAGGATTCCGTATTAGCCAGACGGTACTGAAAGGAGCAGCTTATATTTCGCTTTCAGGCAGTGACCTTTTCCTGAAGAATATCACAAGAAGAAAAGCAGATTATACAAACATCTCTTCTTATGTCGAAAATAACTGGGATAGTCGCATTTTCCGTCTGTCATTCTCTTATAATTTTGGACAAGACGATGTACGTAAACAAAGAAAAAGAGCTAAAACGGCTAATAATGATGTGCGTCGTAGAGTAGGGGGTAATTAGGATATCCTCAAAAAAAGAAGCTATTGATTGCAAGATATTGGCAGTTTGTTGGGTGAGTGTTGAAAGGTTTTATCCTTACCAGCTGCGAATAACCTAAAGAATCACATTGGGGTAATCGTCTTTCTAAAACTACCTTACCTTATTGTCTGTAGGGATGATCAAGAAAACATTCTGCGAATAGCGCAGTCTTAATTTAGCAAGTCTATAGCTACTTTAATTGCATCCTCTTTTTTTACCCCTAGAATGTATTAAATATCAGTATTTTTATTCCCATATCTATTGGAAACTTCCGCATAAGCGGCTAGTCAAAATTGCTTGTATAATAAAATTGTTTGCTTAGAAATTATAAGTAGCTGACTACATGGAAGCTACGCATGATTGGCTGAATTTTATTATGCCAATTCCAGCCTGCTGGCAGACATGGTCTCGGGCAAACTACTTAATATATAACCCTTCATTTAATCTTGAAATTTTCGTTTTACGTCAACTCCAACAACCTAATAGGCCCGATGGATGAATTGTGCTTTATTATCAGCAATTTTGAAGATTCATCAATATGAAAGTGGATGCCAATGGAGAATTTTATAAACCTCATGTAGCCAATGTTATGTCTCAATATCCAAGCTATCCCGCTTGTAGATTTACGTATGAGCAACTGCTCAAAATGGCAAATAGCTACTTTGAGACGGAGGATAAAATGTGATAATCACCACCTAGCACCTTACTATTGTCTTCCTGTTTTCCTTTCTTTATAAAATTTGTTTTCTAACGAATTTAAGGCCATTTCCCAGAGGATTTCATAGGGAATAATTTCTACTTCGTGTGGTTGATTAGCAACTTCTAAAGGCGTTTTCTTCAGCTGAGTTAAGTACTTCATTGCTTTTCTTTCAATGGCTGCTTTGTGAAAGCTAGAACTTGGAATAAGTAATAACATTTTAATAAAGCAGTTACTCCTAAACGTATCATTTCTTCTGAGGTATCGATAGCAATATTTATCAATCGCTTCAATTCTATCGATCGCATGATTATATCTTTTTTGGAGGATCAAGAAGAGAATTTGAATAATAAGGATTGGGATATTGTATTTTCTTTTATCCTTTGATAATGAAGGTACCTCATTGATAAACTTACCTAGTTTAAATTTGCTTAATGCCATCTCATCATTTACAGTTGGAATTTTCTTTAGTTTGATGAGATAATGAATATAAGCCTCATAAATTTTCCATGATTCTTTGACACTATTAGGTTGATATTTAAGGAATTTATGGTTTTTTGCTAGTTGAAAATATTGATAGGCTTTATTAAATTTTTTACTGTGAACTGCTAAAATAAATATCAGTTCAATAGTCTTAAACCAATTGTATTTATCTTCTTTTGATATCAAGTCTAAACAACGCTTTGCTATTCGTTCACCATTATCGTATTGTTTCAGCTGTGTGTGGCAAACAAGCTGTTGGTGATAAAATACCAACATTGGTGTTCGTGCTACATACTCCTTGCTTTCAAAAAAACGGATAGCTCTTTTACAAACTTGAATGGTAGAGTGATAATCATTGATACTCATGTAAATGAAAATCCGGATCATATTGCCAAACAAGTGTAGTTTTTGAGAGCAATAATTTTCCATATAATCTTTTATTTGCCTGTAGCTTTCCTTGGCAAAAAGATGTATTTCTTCTTTTTTGGCGTTTTTATTGGTGTATTTCGCAACTAGTTTTAAGTAATACTCATTGGCTTCATCTTCTGTATTCAGGATTTCATTGTATTTTTTGAATAAGCAATTGTAATGATCAAATAACTCTGGTTTTTGACTAAAATGGCTGTAATGTTTGCGAAGGAAGCGAAGGATGTCTACAGATAAATCTGTAAACTCATAGTAAATAGATTGTTGTAAAATCTTTTCAGCAATTTCTAAGGGGGCCAATCTAGCTGCTTTTCCAATTAGAATTTTGGCTGCAGCCCAATTTTTCCAACAATTTAAATAAGCTTTTTGGTTTTCGTTAAATTGACTTTGACTAACATCGATAAAAAAGACTGTATTGAGCAATCTATTTTTTAAAGTGTTTTTGAGGTTTCTAAAGCTAGAGGAAGTTGCAGGTTTATTAAAAAAATAAATAGCAGCATCTTCTTCAGATTCAAATTCGTTATAAGCTATTTTTTCGTATAGCTCTTGTATTTTGGTAGCATTCTCTGCCGCAGTTTGTCCAATAATTTCAATTTGGCGTGTTTTATTTTTAGTTATTATAGCAATTAGCTCTTGGAGTACTTTCATAGCCTGTTTAGTTTTCCTTTAATAAATAGATATATATTCATTTTCTTATTGAGCAGGACATCATCCTAACGCATAAAAAATGAGAAGTAGTTTACTTCGTTGAGATTTCAAATCAAAAGGTATATTTCAACTTGTAAATAACTGAAGGACAGTCCGTGTAGAACAAATTAATTCGCGTGTATATTAATACTCTCCTTAGTAAAAGATATGGAGTTAGAGGTGAATATCTTAGATTGATATTTTCTTTAATATTTGTGTCCAATATAATGCTTACTCAAAATGAAAGCAAGTTTCAATAGTCTTATTTAGAATATTATGTACTTAAGTTTATGATAATCAATATTTTGTATAGGTTGATTGAAATTGAGTAGATGTCAAACTGGCAATCTTTGTCTACAACTTAGTCATTTGAATAGATGAAATTTGAAACATAATATTTCTTTCATGACTTAACCTTTATTACGTATAACAGCCTTTTTATCCCTAGGAATTATTAGCTCTCCAGAGGATATGGATAATTTAACTCCTGAACAATCTAAGCAGGTTGCGATTGTTATTGTAGATTACGGCATACCTTGATTTTGTTTAGTTGTTATTAGGTTAAAATATTGATTTATAAGTACTTGTGTTTTTACTTGTTTTTTTATTGTAAAATTAGTTCTTGTCACTTTTAGCTTTTTTGTCAAAATTATTGCTGCTTTAAACTATTAACTTGTGACTGTATTTAGAGAGAAAATGGTTATTGAAAACATGACCATAGCAAAATACTAACAGTTTTTCGATTGCTACTCACAATTTAGAGCGCATTATTTGATTTTCCAGAATGGAAATAATCCGATAATTTCTCTAACAATACAAAGTCTTTCAATAGTTGCAAGTCCAATTTATCAGCTAAATATTACCTTAAGAAGTCTGTTAAATTAAAGCTGGATTACAGTATTCTGACGGAATTTGAGGATTGCTACTTATTTTACAAGTAGAAGTGTAGTGAGAGATTATAACAGTATTTGGATAGGATATCCTAATTTGAAAAATGATTTGTACCATAGTTTAAAGCTTAATTTTTATTCATTAAATCTATACAGTTTTACAAACATTTATGGTATTGCATCAGTGCAAAGAAGATATCAAAGTGTAAATAATCAAGTTCAGTTTATCAATTTGAATAACATAAATATGCCTTTTAAGAAAAAGCAGTTTGGAATGAGCTTAAGTACAAGATTGATCTTATTATTAATAGTAATTAGTTGTTCATCTGAAACAATGTCGCAGCAAACAGCATATTATCCACCTCATAAAGCAAGTGTTTCAAAAGCTGATTTTGAGCATGGTACGAAAGTCTTGAAAAATACTTACAGTAGGATTAAGCGAAGAAACGGTCGAATACAATGTATAGATTATTGGAATATTGCAGTAGGTTATACCTATTTGCAAGAAAATAAGGATACTATTAGAGGTTTAATATTGCGTAGTTACCAAAAAAATCCGGAACTATTCTTAATGGCGTTAAATCCAGAATCTAATGCTATTAATCTGTGGCGAGATATATTGCCAAAAGAAGAGTTTTCTTCATTATTTGGTAGTGTAGATGCTGAAAATTACAGACTCTATCATGGTGCTGAACAGAAAACAGCTGAAGAGGGGATTAGCCAAAATGCTTTGATTCAAGGGCAGCCAAAAACCGTTCAAAAAAAGAAGTATCAATATGATGAGGAGCTGAAACAATTGATGAAAAAAATCGATGCAGCAGATCAAGCAGTCAGAGGAGATTGGGATAATCCTGATCTAGAGCAAATGAGGATAGTTGATGAACGCAATTTGAAGACCATTGATTCATTATACAATATTTATCAAACCTATATCGGAAAGACGATGGTAGGGGATGATTATGAACATGTAATGTGGTTAGTGATACAGCACGCGGATCTTGCTACAATGGAAAGATATCTGCCAGTCTTACATACTGCCATTCAAGAAGATGAGTTGTCTGTAGGAGCTTTTAAGATGACTTTAGATAGAATTTATGCTATTAAATTTAATTACCAAATTTATGGTTCACAATATGCAGTTCCCGCAATTCCAATTGCACCTGATCATATTGTAAAAGAAGTAAAGCAGAAATATCAATTAGATTAAGGTAAGCGGCTAGTCAAAATTGCTTGTATAATAAAATTGTCTCTACGAAAATCATAAGAAACTGACGATAGTAAAGTTACGCATGATTTTTGTAGGGACGCTAAAACCTGTCTGCTTTCTATGGTTAATCCAAGCAAATGTTTAAATTTTTTTCATATATAACTTGATTTCTTACGACAGCAAAAACGCGAAGAATGATTTTATTTCTCAAAGCATTGATAACACTCAAGAATGGTTTACCTCAGCTAAAAAATCGTGCTCAATCTTATTATCCTTAGTTGCTTGGAATTTTTGCACTGACCATCCAGTTACTATGCTTGTTTTATTTTTGTAAAAAAATTGCTTTTAAGCAATTCCAGAGAGCGGCAGATTTAACTTTTCCCCCTGCTTTACGTTCTTTAAGAATAATGGATAAGTCATCGGCGAATATAAAACGAATATTGTTAAGTAGAAAAGGCTGATATAACTTGATAGATATGTTAAGGCCAATTTCTTGCGGCTTGCGCCCAAACACCAATACGTATTTAATACTATTTGAGCAAGTAATCTGAGCGAGTGAAAAGCTTGGTATATTTTCGGCAGGGAGCCAAAGAGTATCTTGCTCTATATCTATTTTAGCAGCAGCTAGAATTTTAGCTAAAAAAGCTTGTAATTCATTTGCTGAATCTAAAACATTATAAGTTATAAAAATACCTTTTGTATTTTTACCTTTTAATTGTGATTTCCACTTTGTGGGTTCTGAAACAGAGAATATTTGAAAATCTCTAAAGCTAGGACTCAAAATAAAATAATTTTATAAGGCATTTCAGCCAAATTATAGTTTAAAAAAAATGACTTATATTAACCAATATAAAATTTATTTATTATTTCGTGAATAAATCATTAAATTTTCTTGCCTATGAAATATAATATCACAGTAAGTAAGACCGAAGCTTCTCGACTTTCTTCGGTTGACTTCGACAACATTCCTTTCGGGAGAGTATTCTCTGACCACATGTTTGTGGCAGACTACCAAGACGGAGAATGGCAAGATTTAAGAATTGTTCCTTTCGGGAATTTTGAGATGCATCCAGCAGCCATGGTATTGCACTATGGTCAAGCTATTTTTGAAGGCATGAAAGCTTCCAAGACAGTTGATGGTAAGGCAATGCTTCTACGTCCTGAAATGCATGCCAAAAGGATTAATGCATCAGCTGCACGAATGTGTATGCCAGCTGTACCTGAAGATTTATTTTTAGAGGCCTTACATGCACTAATTGATTTAGACCAAGCTTGGATTCCACCACAGCTAGGGAGTGCGTTATATATCCGTCCATATATGTTTGCTACGGATGAATTCATTGGTGTCAAACCTTCACAGAGGTATAAGTTTATCATTTTTACTGGCCCTGTAGGCCCATATTATCCTAAGCCTGTTAGTTTAATTGCAGAGCAAAAATATGTTAGAGCAGTCAATGGCGGTACTGGTGAAGCAAAAGCAGCGGGTAATTATGCTGGTTCATTGCTTCCTGCAAAAATCGCTAATGAAAAAGGATATGATCAGGTAATGTGGATGGATGGCAGTGAATTTAAGTACATTCAGGAAGTAGGTACCATGAATATCTTTTTTGTAATTGATGGCAAAGTAATTACTCCAGCTACAGATGGGGCGATACTGAAAGGAATTACAAGAGATTCTATTTTAAATATTCTTAAGGATAAAGGATACCAAATAGAAGAACGTCCACTAGCAATTGATGAAGTAGTAAAGGCCCATGAAGCGGGGAAATTGGAAGAAGTTTTTGGTTCAGGTACCGCAGCAGTAATTGCTCATGTAGCAAAAATTGCTTACCAGGATAAGGAGATGGTACTTCCACCAATGGAGGAAAGAAAAATAGGTGCTATGATTAAGGAAGAGATTGATGGATTAAGAGCTGGCACAATTGAAGATGAAAGAGGATGGGTTGTAGCTGTGCAATCAGATATTTTAGTAAATATATAAAAGAAAAAGAGGCTGATCTGTAGATGAGCCTCTTTTATTTTATTTCTTAACGTGAAAATTTCTTCTTTAATTTTCCGTCTTTAGAAGTCCATTCTGGTAAAGCATATGAAAATCCACGCCCTTCATATCTTAGTTTGAGGATATCTCCTCGGCGATTAGCTAATTTGTGGATACTTCGGTTCAATTTGATTTTAAAATCATCAAGATCAAATTTTTCACCTTTTGTTTTAGCATCCTCTTCTGCCAAATATATAATTTCAGCAGCGATTAATGGCTTTTGAAAATGGTTTAGTTGCCCCATGACGAAATTATCCGTTTCTGACAATTTGTATCCTCTTCTCTGGCTGCTGGATTGCAAAATGCTTTTCTTTTTATCTGAGCGATTCTCATTTTCGGAAGGGCGTCCTTTTTTTCTTTTTTTTGTTCCTTCAGTAATAACTTCTGCATTCGAATCTGTTCCAGATTTATGATTTTCTGTTCCTTTTGTGGTAGAAGTAATAGAAACGATTGGTGCATCTGGAATATCAAATACTGGTTTTTGATTGAGTTCAGATTGTAATTCCTGAATGGTTTTCTGAGTTTTCTGTAATTGATAACTCAATTTTCTGACTTCGGAGTAATACCTACCAATTAACTCTTGAAGTTCAGATCGGCTTAAACTTAACTTGTTCATTTAACTCTCAAAATTTTGTTATTGAATCACTACCAAAAATCAAAGCATTTAAATTCAAATTTGGTCTTTATTTTCGGGCAGTTTTTACGCTGAGAGTTTTAGGTGTAACTTAATGTGATTGACTGATTAAAGAGAATACTGGTGAATTCTAGGAAGCTGCTTCCACTTCTGCCCAGTTCTCTTGTCTTTCGATTCTTTTAATTTGTGTGACACTTACATTGAATTTTTTCGCAATAATTTTGGTCTTTGTCTTGTTATTCTTCAGCCATTTTTTGATAATGGCTACTTTAGTTTCTGTAAGTTTATTATTAGTTATAGGTTTAGGTTTATCCTTTGGTATTAATCCATGCCTTTTCTTATATTCTACTCTACCCTCCAAGTGATGTTTCCATTCTTTTTCAGTAGCCCATATTAGATTAGAGGTTCTGTTATCTAAGGTATCATGATTTTTGTGTAAAATGTAAGTATGTTTTTCTGAGGGCTTACGGACAAAATTTTCTGCTATGGCTTTGTGTATGAATAAGGATTGGTATCCTTCCACTAGTCTAATATTAATAGACTTGTAGCCTCGTCTTCCGAGACTTCCTTTCAATTCCATTTCAGTATTTATTTTCCTATTAAAAGCTTTCGCTCTGCCATAGGTACTTACATAATAATCTTTTTGCTTGGTTGGCCCTTTCAGTATTACTTTGACCCATATTTCTCCTGCCTTATCTTCGACAAGTTTTACTTGCTTAGCCTTACTCATTTGTTCAGTTTTAATGATGTATCATTTTTCCTATTTTCTGCTAATAGACAGAATAATGGAACAAACTAGCAATAGCTTTGTTTTCAAAAATAAAATTTTAAAAAATGAAGTATAGGTTTTGAAGCGTTTTGCAAATATAATAAATCATTACATTTATCAAATATAAATTAATAAAATATTGCCAACGGAAGCGCATAAAAACAATTTACAGCTTTTTAAAGAAAAAAACAAGTCTTTCGCAATGGCACATAAGTCATGGATTCATAAAGAAATACATAGTATTGCTTATTTCTAGTTATAAGAAATTCGTACAATATTAGTTTGCCTTAAATTATTCAAAAAAAACGTCTGCTATCAAACTGATATTACATCATCTACAAAAAGAATTTCTTTTGAAAATTAGATTTATTCCTAAATTTTAAATAGATGTAATTCTATTACCTAAAATTAGCAGTGTATTTGAGTCATAATTTCGAAAAATTGGCAACCCATATATAAGTTAATGAGCGGCTAGTCAAAATTACTAGTATCATAAAATGGTCAGTTGGAAAATCATGTGGAACTGACGATAGTAAAGTTAAGCATGATTTTTGAGGGGACGCTAAAATTTGTCTGCCTAGGGCTGAATTTTATTACACCAATTTTCTGACCTAACTCCCTAACTTATTCTTCTCAAATAAGTTAGCTTTGCAACATGATTAGTTATTTAAAAAGAAAAGAAATTAATGACCAACTGTGGAATACTACTGTCCAAAAGGCAAAGAATGGACTACCATACTTTTACACATGGCACCTAGATAATTGTTGTAAGCATTGGAGTGCACTTGTATGGGAAGAATACAAATTTATCATGCCGCTTCCATATAACAACAAACTTCTCATTACTAAACAACTTTTCCAACCAATATTGACTCAGCAATTAGGTATCATTGGGAATGGCCTTACGGCAAATATTGCGGAACAGTTTTTAAAGAATATTCCTCCCTATTTTAAATATATTAATATCCAATTACATCACAAAACGCCAACTATCGATACTAATGATAAAGGAACAACGCTGTGGCCTAATCATATTCATACAAAAGATAATTACGTAATACCACTTGATAAAGAGGAAGAAATATTGATAAAAGGACTGAATAGAGAGATTAGAAGAAACCTTAGAAAGTTGGCGACTAAACACAATATAAAGCCTATCAATTCTGCTCAAATTATTGTTGATTTCTACTTCAAACAATTTGGTAAAAAATTAAATTTATCACTAACAACACGGCAAACTATATTTAATATTATGGATGCTCACTTAAAGCACAATACTATTGAAATATATGGTTGTTATGATAATGAAGAGCAGCTTTGTTGTGCTACTGCTTTTTTGCACAGCCACGATCGTTTAATATCTATTTTTGGAGGCCCAAGTGAAGCCGGGAAAAAGATCTATGCTATGCATGCCATTTATGCCCATGTGATAAAAAAATACGCTAATACTCCTAAAATAGTTGATTTCATGGGTTCAGAGATTAAAGGGGTAGCATTTTGGATGCGTAGTATGGGAGGCATATTACAGCCCTACTTCAAATATGAAGTGGATGATTTACCCAGACTAATAAGTTTTATCAAACATCGAAAGTGGAAAGTATCAAACTAAAAATAAAGACCTTAATTCATCCATATTTTTAACTTCATATTTTGGCTGTATTTCTGTATCATTTTCCTTTTGCCGATAATTATACCAACAAGTTGAAATACCATAGTTATTTCCACCTTTGATATCAGAATTTAAATTATCCCCCACAATGACTACCTTTTTCTTCTCTGGGAAGTTAATTTGTTCAAATGTATACTGAAAAAAATCTTGCGATGGTTTTGCAAAACCAATTTCATCAGATACAATAATGGTATCAAATAAGTCGTAAATCCCTGCTTGTCGGAAACGAGGTCTTTGCACTTCTTTTAATCCATTTGTGACTATTGCTAATCGATATGTCCCTTGCAAGTCCTCTAGTAAATTTTGACTGCCTTCAATCATAAATCCAGCCTCACTCAATCGACCTAAATATTGCTCTTCAAAAGATTTGGGAGATACATCTGATCGTCCAATTGCTGATAGAAACAATTCAAATCGTTTCCATCGCAATTCTGATTTGGTCATTTTCCCATTTTCAAAAGCACTCCAGCACTGATGATTGATTACTTTATAGGTTTGATGCAAAGATGAAGTATAGGGAATTGACTTTTCTTTCAAAGTATGACTAAGAGCAAATAATTCGGCTTCATCAAAGTCTAATAAAGTATTATCAGCATCAAATAATATCCATTCGTAAGATTGCATAATTAAAATTTTGGGACGATCACTTCTGCAGGAATAAATGGGCTAGCATCACCATTCCCCTTGATAATTTCTCTGACAATAGTGGAACTAATGTGGGAGTATTCTGGCTGAGAGATCAAAAAGATCGTTTCGATGCCATCACCAACAATATGATTTAACTGAGAAATAGTTTTTTCATAATCAAAATCTGAGGCATTTCTCAAACCGCGAAGTAAGTACCTTGCACCTATTTCATTACAATAATTAGCTGTTAAACCCTGAAAATGAGCAACTTCTACTTGATTATAATCAGCAAAAACTGCCTCTAACCATTCCTTTCGTTGATCCAGATCAAAAAGGTATTTTTTTTGAGAGTTGAGACCGATAGCCACTACAATTTTATCAAATAGTGGCAATCCTCGTTTTACTAGGTCTACATGCCCTACAGTGATTGGATCAAAAGAACCAGGAAATACAGCAATTTTTGTCATGATCATTAGTTTGAGGCCTCAAATTAATCATCTATTCGTTTAATTCAATTTATTTCCTTCAAAATGTAGTCTGATCACCATAGGACGATAAAATACCTTGATAAATTTCAAAATTTTCTTGATCAAAACACACAAAAATAACCTGATCTAAATCTTCACGATCTTCAAAATGTTTTACCGTATTTATGGCAATTTGGGCTGCTCTTTTTTTGGGGAAACGATATACACCTGTACTAATATTAGGAAAAGCAATCGTCCTCAATCCATGTTTCAAAGCTAATTGAATACTATTTATATAACAATTCTCTAGTTTCTGGTCCTGTTTGGTATGGCCATTCCAAATGGGGCCAACTGTGTGAATTACATTCTTCGAAGGCATATTCCCAGCGGTAGTGATTACGGCTTCTCCAGTTCTGCATTTTCCTTGACGGTTTCTAATTTGCATACATTCCTCTAGGATGGCCTTCCCTCCTGCCCTGTGAATGGCACCATCAACACCACCACCACCCATTAAAGACGAATTAGCAGCATTTACAATTGCATCAACATGTAAAACAGTAATATCTCCTTGGATAAGTTCTATTGTCATTGGTATTTTTCTAAAGTTTACACTTTGGGCATTCAATAAGTTCCAAATTCGCTGATTGCTTTACAAACTTATGATGATAAACTTGTCCTTTATTTGGCGAAAGCCTTAATAATATATTTACTTTTCAGGAAATTAATGGCGCCATCTCACAAAGTCACAAAACTACCAACTATCAATCATACGATGACTAGCCTTTATCGAATGACTCTCAATCCCTTGTACAATCCAATCTCGGGTATACTTAGGATCAATCACTTCATCAAACTCTAAAAAGGAAGCAGCACTTTGAGCCTTTCCCCGATCATATAAGGCTTTTAGGTACTGATCATAAAGCGCTTGTCGTTTTTCTTCATTTGTTTCCGCTTCCAACTCTTTTCTAAAACCTAATTTTACGGCACCTTCCAAGCCCATTCCACCAAATTCGCCAGTTGGCCAAGCGATGGTGAAGTAAGATTCGTGTAAACTTCCTCCTGCCATAGCCATGGCACCTAGTCCGTATGCTTTTCGCAAAACTACGGTAAAAATAGGCACTTGTAGAGATGCACCAACCATAAACATCCTAGAGGAATGGCGCACCATAGCCTTCTTTTCAAAAGTTGGTCCAACCATAAATCCTGGAGCATCGCAAAGCGATAGAATCGGGATGCCAAAGGCATCACATAGCTGCATAAAACGTGCAGCCTTATCTGCAGCATCACTATCAATAGCACCGCCCAAGTGCCGAGTACTATTTGCCATAAGGCCAAGCGGATAACCATTGATCCGGATAAAAGCAGTTACCAGATTTTTTGCAAACCCACCTCTTAATTCAAGCACAGAGTCTTTGTCTGCTAAGGTGTGGATGACTTTAAATATATCATATGCAAATTTGCGATTAAGCGGTACGATATCTCGTAATTGATCTTGATCTTCCACTTCAAAATTTGCTTTTTTACCTTGAAAGTAGGACAGGTATTTTTTAGCAGCTTCGACTGCTGCTGCTTCATCTTGGACTAAAATATCAATGACTCCATTTTTGAATAGTTCTGTTGATGGTCCAATCTGAGTAGGATGAAAATGCCCCAGCCCCCCACCTGCAATCATTGCAGGTCCTCCCATTCCAATGGAAGCATTTTCGGTAGCAATAAGGACATCCGAACTGCCTGCAATAGAGGCATTACCCGCAAAACAATACCCCCCGACCACGGCTATACGAGGCACCTTCCCGCTCAAGCGTGCATATTCCACGAAAGTGGGAACATCCAGACCTCCCGAATGAATCAATTCAAAATCTACATCCCCTGGCCGACCGCCGCCGCCCTCTGCAAAGAAGATGATTGGCAAGTTTGCAGAACGAGCCATTTGAATTGCACGATCCGTTTTTTTATGATTAAATGCGCCTTGCGTTCCAGCCAAAACTGTATAATCATAACTCAAAACCATACACTTGCACTTCGGCAGCTCAAAAAATACACCATTTACTTCCCCTACCCCAGTGATCAAACCATCAGCTGGTGTATTTTTGATCAAATCTTCCATTGTTCGGCGCCCACGCTGAGCAGCTACCATTAGTGAGCCAAATTCAGTAAATGATCCCATATCACAGAGATGATCAATATTCTCTCGTGCTGTTCTCAGGCCTTTATCATAGCGCTTTTGCACTGCTTCTGCCCTATTTTCATCGAGCAGAAATGATTTTCTGTCCTCCAGTGACTGTATATCAGGGCGTTGATCTTGATCGTTTTTCATCACTATTAAGTTGGTTGATTAACAGATAATTGGTGTCCTTTGGAGCAAGTTGATAACGTAAACATCGAACAAAGCATGTTTGGTACCACTAATGCGTTAATATATCGTCTATATCAACTATTGATCAATTCGGCTGAAAAAATAAATTTCCAAACATGAATTTAGATATGATTTTACACGAAAGTGATTAAATCTTCAGACAAATGCGGAATTTCATTAAAACTCAACATATTATATTTTCCTTTTGAATACAAAAAGGTACTGAAAGAAGTATTGCGGATAGAAAAATTCAAATCAGCAATTTTTGATTCTTTACCAACCATCAAAGCATCGCCAACAATGGAGGCAATTGTACCTCCTGAAGTAAAAACCGCTATTTTTTCTCCTTTCCCAGTCTGTTCCAAAATTCGTTGAAAACCAATTTTTGTATCCTTTCGGAAAACAGGCCACGGTTCGACACCTTCTACCTCGACCTCACTTTCTGCCCATAATGCTAAGAATTTCTGGAAGATGAGCATTGTATTTCGACCTAGCAGTTTAGGGTTCTTTTCGATTTCTGCTTTCCATTCTCTTAGTTGCGGATATTTATCCATTAGCTGAGGATAAGCCAATTTTATGGCCTCTGTCCCTTGGTGTTCTTTTAACTCAGGAATGGTGTTGATTTCTTTATCCAGTTGAAGTTGTTCTAACACCAATTGGCAAGTATGCTGTTGGCGTTCTAGAGGTCCTGAAAAAACTTGATCAAATTGGATATTCTGCGTTTTTAAATATTGTCCTAATATTTTGGATTGCTGAATTCCCTTTTCAGAAAGTTGATCATAATTATTGGCCATGAAGGAGGCCTGTGCATGTCTAAAAAAGTAGATTTTACTCATTGATTTCTTTTAAATGTTCGATCAATTGATCGTAACCTTTTACCATACCAGATTCAATACCTTGAATATCACCTCCTAATATCATAGCAATCGTTAAGGCTTCATTGGTAGGTGTTTCAAAATTCATACTCCACAGTCGATTGATGATAGGTTTAGTAATGTCTTTATATTCTTTTTGAAAATTATAAACTCTTGAAATTTTACTAACCGTTTCAAAATCAAGACCTTGCAGTAGGTTCCCAATCAAACCACTATCAAATACAGAGCTTTCTAGCGCGGGTGTATGCACCCCTGTCCAACCAGGGATAAAGGCAAATCCATTATTTTTCATGAATGGTTTAGATAGTTCTTCCTCCCTTGTTACATCCATCAAGCTATCCATTGTCTCCTTCAATTCCTTGTGATAATTTTCTGCATATTGAACTCTCTTTTTGTTGAGTTCTATCTCTTGAATCAAGTTGGCAATAAATTCTTTTTGATTTGCGCGATGGTTCCATTTTTCATTCAAGTTACCTGCAAGAATACCAATATAAACGCCAATAGCAACTGGAACGAGCTGGAATAATAACTCTTTTAATTTTTTCATTGGTTTTTCAATTTTGCATAGATATCTACGTCAATCCATTTTCCATTTTTAAATTCTGCTTGACGCATGGTTCCTTCTAATCGAAAATTGATTTTGGCTAATGCTTTTTTGCATTTACTATTATCGTTTTCTACAAATCCTTCTATTCTATTTAAATCTAATTCTGCAAAACCATACTCTAATAATTTAGGCATTACTTCACTCATGATTCCTTTGCCCCAATACTCAGGATATAGCCAAAAGCCAATTTCTGCTTTTTGATGCTCTTTTTCCAAATTGTTGTACCCACCTGCTCCGCAAAATGCATCATCGACTTTATCATAGATTCCAAACCAAATGCCAGTTCCAGTTTCTTTGAGCATTCCATACCACTCCATTTGTTCTTTGGTAGCTTCTAAGGTAAGAAATCGAACGCCATAGTATTGATAAACTTGTGGGTCGGATAAACCTTTATAGATGAGTTGAATATCAGTAGGTTGAATTTCTTTGAGGAAAAATCTTTCGGTTTGAAGCATATCGAGTATTTCTTGATTTCTATCGAGTAATCTAATCAATTTACCTCTAAAATTAAATAACTTATTAATAACTATAAGACAAAGTTATGAAAACGATTCATCAGAAAATCAAAGCCTACAAGTACATCGACAGAAAGAATGGCTTATATACCACTGTATTCGCCAACCTACTTCTTTTCCTTTGTATTACATTCGCTTCTACCCTATCATTCAACACACATGCCATGATAAGCATGATTTCGGCTATGGTTATTTTTATGCTGATAAGCGTTTATGATTGGAAAAGTCCATCCATCAATCTATTTGTGACGGGTGGTTATTTGGGATTCTTCCTTTGGGAATTCTTCACTTTAGGTACGGCAGGTGTAAGTATTTCTTATCAAATGGCAGAATATCAAGTTTCTAAAGGTATTATGTTTGACTTGATGGTATGGACATTGCCAAGTATGTATATGGGAATCCGATTATTAGCAGTAATCCCTTTGATTTTAATGACTCACAATAGTTGGAAAAGTTAAGCGGCTAGTGAAAATTGCTTGTATGAAAAATTTCAGCCATAGGCAGACAGGTTCTAGCCTAACTACTTAAGTCTAATAAGCACTATCGATTATTGCTTCACAAATTTTAGACCAGCAGCAATAGTTACTTTTGATGCAGAGTTTTCCAAGCTCCAAACAACCCTAGCTATATGGCTTGTAAGTTTGCTTGAAGCATAAAGTGCACTAGAAGAGCCTTATACCTCTGCATCATAATGGCTATACAAAAAATGCAGGCCTTGTTCATCCTGCACTTTTTTCTCCATAAAGCTATACCTTCAACTCCCAACCATCTCTATAGGGTCGTTTAACAAATTGGTTGGCAGGTTTGAAGTTCGTAATTTTCATATTATCGCCATCCCATAACAGTCGCTTTCTTCCTGGGTAGCCTCTTCCATCTTGTATTACTGCACTTCTCAAGGCCAAATTCCCCATAAGTACCATTTCGGTAAACGGACCAGCATAATCGAAGCTAGAGCTACATTCTCCACCATTTTTTATAGCATTAATCCAGTTTCTTTGGTGGCTCACCTTAACTCTTTCGATAAATGGCTCTGGCTGTTTAAAATACTTCATTCGATCAGAAGGTAATAGTCTTGGATTTGCACCATAGGTATCAAACATAATTTTGCCATTATCTCCAACTAGGATACCGCCACCATCGCCGCTGCCCATAGGTTCCCCCTCTTTCAGTTCGATTGGTCGGCGAGGCATTAGGCCTCCATCATACCAATGAAGAGTAACTGGAGGCATGTCGCCCCTTGCAGGAAAATCAAAGTGAATCAAAGAAGCAGGAGGAGCACTTTCCACATTATTTTCTACTGCCCACATTCTGGCATATTTAGTAACGGTGCTAGACTCTACAGCGATGGGATATTTAAGTTTTAGAGCTTTAAACGCGGGATCAATGATATGGCATGCCATATCGCCCAAAGAGCCTGTTCCAAAATCCCACCATCCCCTCCATCCGAAGGGTACAAGTCCTGGATGATACTTTTGATCAGGCGCAGGTCCTAGCCACAAATCCCAATCCAAGGTATCAGGGATGGGAAAATCATCTTGAGGTCGAGCTAAACCTTGAGGCCAAACAGGTCGATTAGTCCAGCAATGCACTTCACGTATATCACCAATAATACCAATCTCTACCCATTCACAAACCTGACGAATGCCATCCCCGCTACTACCTTGATTCCCCATTTGGGTCACCACATTATATTTGGCTGCTGCTTCCGTGAGCACCCGTGCTTCATACACATTATGCGTGAGTGGTTTTTCGACATAAACGTGTTTGCCTAGTTGCATAAAAGGCAGGGCAGCTGTTGCATGGCTATGATCGGGTGTTGAGACAATAACAGCATCGATATCATCCGCCATTTCATTGAGCATCACTCTGAAATCTTTAAACCTTTTTGCCTTTGGAAACCGTTTGAAAGACTCTTTCGCCATTTTTTGATCGACATCACAAAGGGCGACGATATTCTCTTGTGTTTCACCTGTAGCTCTATTCCACAATGAAGCAGCTCTAATATTGCCATCGCCTTTACCGCCAGCCCCCACAGCTGCTATATTTAAGCGATCGCTAGGAGCGGTATAACCCTTCCCACCTAATACATGTCGAGGTACGATCATGATACCGCTAGTTGCTAGAGCACTATTTTTCAAAAACGACCTCCTATCCATTGATTTATTTTTCCCCATTTTAATTGGTTTTTTCTCCAATTTTAAGTGATTTTTCTCAATTTTTTTAATTAATTCAAAATTTTAATCTTATTTATTTCATAATTTAAGAATAATGATATTAGGATGATAAAAGTACCTTTAGAAGATTTTGTATTCGTATAAAGGTTAAGTAAGCGTAAAGAAATTTTCTATTATTACACCTAGGAAAATTATGGCTTAGTTATTCATATTTTTATTGATGCTTCAGAAAACCCAAAATGTCAAGTCAAGCAAACTATACCATGCCTATTAATTTTTCAAATAATAAATAACCATAAATCTATTTAATTAAGTACCTTCAAAATGAAAGACTATGAATCGACATACAGCTAAGCAAAAGTTTCTACGAGAGGAGTTTTATGCCCTATTAAAAAAGCTTGGGTCTGAACAGATCCCTCATTTTGGTATTATGACAGCACAACATATGATAGAACATCTCACTTGGATCATCAAATCTAGTGCTAAGTATCACGAAAACTCTGAAGCTGAACCAAGTAGAAGTCAATTGGGCTTCCAAAAATTCATAAAGAAAGGGGCTATTTTCCAACACCGTCCGAGTGGAAAGACCAAGGCAGATTTACCTCCTTTAAAATATGCTACTTATGAAGAGGCTTTAGCACAAATTCCAATTGCAATCAATAGATTTTATGATCACTATGAAGCAATGGAAATTCCAAAAGGCTATCACCCTATGATGGGTGAGCTTACCTTTGAGCAAATAGAACTATTCCACTACATGCATTGTAGGTATCACTTATGGCAATTTGGTTTATTAGAAAGTTATCCATAAAATGTTTCTAACTTATGATGAATTCAATTAAAAATATTCTATTAATAATGGTGTTGATTATTGGGTTCAATTGTCAGCGAAGCCCAAATTATGTCCTTTCAAAAAACATACCACCTATTGACTCGGAAAGGCCAATAAAAATCTTATCTGCTTTTTTCGGTTTAGACAATGCCTTACCTAAAACATCGCTTGGTATTTCACTTAAAGCACCAGGAAGTGATGGAATGCCTGTTGTTTTTTCACACGAGTTAGATCCAAATACATTGGACGCTACTGATTTTCAAATAAGAACCCAAAAGGACCAGGTATATGGAGTAGAGGTAGTCACTCTGAAACCTGCAAGTGAAGCTTTTGAATTGAGAACGGTATTGTTAATAGGTGATTATGGAAACGCTCCAGAAAATGAACCTAAAGAAGTAGAAATAATAGGTGATCTATTAGCACGAAGTGGTCAAAATTTCAAAGGCCAAAAAATAACAGTTACTCCTTTAGACAGAGGACCATTCTTGAGTTATGCAGAATATTTCAAACTGGATAATGACTATCCTTACGTAGCAGATGGGCGTGGTTGTGATTGCCCTAAAAATAAAACGACAACTGTAGTTCGGACTGTATGGGCTGGTGGTGTTCGCGCGATAAATGGAGAAGAATTGGGTGAAAAAGCGCTCCAAAACTTTAGTATCATCTTACGAAATGGAAAAGATACCATGACTATTTATCCTTTCCAGATTGCAGATGTTGGAGATAATGATAATAATATTGATTTATGTATCAAGGAAGTGGGCATACCCCTTTCGGTAAATGTAAAGGCTAATACGGCTATTGACCCCAGAGATGATGCCAATGAGTTTACCACAATTGAGGTAGTAAGTAGATGGTAAAGGGTGAAACTTTAAATCAATATTTTTAACCAAAATAGACTATCAAGAAGCATAGCTCGGTGGTATTTCACCCTAAAGAGACTATTTTTTACTTCGTATTCCAATAGTTTTACTTGCATTTATGTATTTGTCAAAAATATTTTCATTGAACAAAAAACTAAAGGGTATAAATATATATAAAATCAGTAGAGTAGAACATATGCTCCGTGATTTGCACCATAATGTCCGGTAGGATTATATGCGAATTGGAAAAGCAGTAGTCTAATCTATCCTTTAAAATTTTGGCTTAGTCTTTGCTTATTAATACGACATAATAACAGTACTATTCGGTATTTTTCTCCCCACTCTTTTTTCTCTCTGGTTTTGTAAGTCTGTCAAAACATTCAACTAGAATTTAGCCTACTCATTTTCAGACACATACAAACCCAAAAATTACTTATAACGATGTTGATCCAAGGCTAAAACGCAGTACATCGCTCTGAGCTCAACTCGGCCATTATGTCTTACTTTACATAGCATCCTTCTACTAAGTAGTTTGTCCGAAAAGTTGGTACAATGAAATTTTGTCTAGGCACTTATGGATAGCGATGATTTAATTATCTAAACCAACTCCCAGGCTCGTTTGCCTTTTTCTTACTGCTTGAGGCTAAAAAGTACTGGCGTGATCTCAGCTGTTTTACAGTTCGATCTCTCCAAATTCAGTCTTGAGTTTTTTGCGATTTTACCATTACGACGATTTGCTCTCAGCGCAGCTCTTTCTTCTTCTAAGTGTGCATCCAACTCGCCTTCTATCCTCAATTCCATGATCTGCTTAATTAAGGGAATCAAAACTCCATCTTTACCACTCAGCTCCTCTTCTCTTTGAAGTCCAGCTGCTTGGCGCGCAAAGTCTTCCAAGCTCGCTACTTTTTACTCTTTAGCTGACGTTTTTGTTTAGTTTGATGGAATTTCGTTAGTTTAGTCATTACTCGCATGACAATATTGTATGAACAGTCCCGAACAATATATTGAGAGGTAATTGATTTTCAATGATATTATGCCTGTTCGTAAAATCTATGCAATTTTCCAACTATTCTTAATTATAAGTTTATGGAATCAGTGCTTTAAACCTAGATAAATAATTATAATCTTACCGGAATTAATAGGAAAAGTTTTAAAATTATTTTCTAATACTCCGACTTCATTATTTGTATTATTAAGTTGGTATTCTCAAAGGAATCTGCTGATGTTCCAATTACATTGGTACCCATAAAAATGTTCTGATAGAAGAAAAATCGTATAATAGTCAATGTCTGCTTTCCCAGCCATATTTAGAAATAAATCCCAATTTTTATGTGCTTCATTTATGGTAAAGAACCATAAAAATCTTTTACACGGATATAATAATTCAGAAATATTTAAAAAACTATAGTTCAAAAAGTGCAAATTATTAATCAAATTGTATTGATAATCACACCTAAAACCAGCTTATATTTGTAAATACGACTCACTAATTATCAAAATAAATAGAACAAAAGAGATTATATTATGATAACATCTAATAAAACCTTCAAATACGTAGATTATCTATGGGATTTTGAAAAAGCAGATAGTTTTGGTGATGATCAAATAGCTTTATTTCTCTATCGTTCCAACTTATTAGGAGCCGATTTAAGAATTACTAATTTTGGAGGTGGAAATACTTCTTGTAAAACCATTGAAAAGGATCCTTTGACTGGTGAGGAAGTTGAGGTGATGTGGGTAAAAGGATCAGGTGGTGATATAGGCACCTTATCCCGTGATGGTGTTGCTGGCCTTTACACAAAAAGGTTGAGAGCGTTAAAAAATGTTTATAAAGGCCTAGAGTTCGAGGATGAAATAGTGCCCCTTTACTACCATTGTTTATTCGATCTAGATAGTCGAGCTCCTTCTATTGATACTGCTTTGCATGCTTTACTACCTTTCAAACACATTGATCACTTGCATCCAGATGCATTGATTTCAATAGCTGCGGCTAAAGATAGCCGTGCTATTACCAGAGAGATCTGGGGTGATACAATGGGCTGGATACCCTGGCAGCGCCCCGGGTTTGATTTAGGCTTACAATTGGAAAAATGTTTAGCAGAAAACCCTCGTATTAGAGGGATTATTCTAGGTGGACATGGTTTGTTTACCTGGGGGGATACCGCTTATGAATCCTACATTAACAGCCTAGAAGTAATTGAAATGGCTGCAGAATATATTGCTCAAAGGGAAGGTAAAGAACATCCTGTTTTCGGTGGTCAAATCATTGAGAGTTTGCCAAAAGAGGAACGTAAGAAACAAGCCGCAAAACTAGCTCCTATACTTAGAGGATTGTGTTCCTCTCATCAAAGAATGATCGGGCACTTTACAGATGACGACAGAGTTTTAGAGTTTATTAATAGTAATGACTTACCCAAATTGGCCCCGCTAGGCACTTCCTGTCCTGATCATTTCTTAAGGACTAAAATCCAACCTTTGGTTCTCCGTCTATCGCCCGATAGCAATTTAGAAGATGCTTCAATTATTAAGGCTACCATTGAACCAGACTTTGAACAATACCGAAGAGACTATACTAATTATTATGAAAATTGCAAATATGATAATAGCCCCGCCATTCGAGATACCAACCCTGTAGTGATATTATATCCTGGCGTCGGAATGTTCACCTTCGCCAAAAACAAACAAACAGCTAGAGTAGCTAGCGAGTTTTATATCAACGCCATCAATGTAATGCGAGGAGCAGAGGCTATTTCTGAATATACAGCCTTGCCACGCCAAGAGGCTTTTGACATTGAATATTGGTTGTTAGAAGAAGCAAAATTACAGCGCCAACCCAAAGAAAAACCCTTATCCCGAAAAGTAGCTATGATAAGTGGTGCAGGAGGTGGCATTGGGAAAGCCATAGCAACTAAGCTGGCAGAAGAAGGAGCAAATGTGATTTTGACAGATATTAATGAAGAACGACTGATAGAAGCTAATGCCGCTTATAAAAGAGATATTTCCACTTATGCCCTTTGTGATGTCACCAATTCCGAGTCTGTTAAACAGGCTTTTGAAAAAGCCTGTTTGGAGTTTGGAGGTGTAGATATTATTGTTCACTCAGCAGGTTTAGCCATTTCAAAATCCTTAACGGAAACCTCCGAAGATGATTGGAACCTACTACAGAATATATTAGTAAAAGGCCAGTTCAATATGGCTAAAGAAGCTGTAAAAATCTTAAGAAAACAGGAGTTGGGAGGTGATATTGTCCATATTGCTAGCAAGAATGGCCTAGTAGCAGGTAAGAATAATGTGGGCTATGGAACTGCCAAAGCTGGACAACAACATATGACACGTTTGCTAGCTGCAGAACTAGGTCCTGAGAATATTAGAGTAAATACAGTTAATCCAGATGGCGTTATTATTGGAAGCAAAATATGGGAAGGAGCATGGGCAGAAGGAAGAGCAAAAGCATATGGCATAACGATAGAAGAATTACCTAATTTTTACGCCAAACGCAACCTGATGAACAAAGTAATTCAACCAGAAGATATTGCTAATGGGGTCTTTGCATTAGTCGGTATATTGGACAAAAGTACCGGAAACATCATCAATGTAGATGGTGGAATAGCAAATGCATTTGTACGCTAATCAAGTTCTATGAAATATGCAAATTAGAAAAGAACAAATCGAAAATTTCAACCAGCAAAGACTTAGGACGCATCAGGAAAATTGGGATTTCTTCCAAAACCAACTTGTCAAAAGAGGATTGGATTGTTCGGCTATCTTGAAACAAATTCAAAATCTTCAGATCGCCATTCCAAGTTGGGCATTGGGTGCAGGAGGAACTCGCTTTGGACGATTTTCTTTTGGAGGGGAACCTTGTAATTTGGAACAAAAAATTGATGACGTAGGTCTTTTACATGCTCTGACCCAATCTGCCGGTGCTATTTCACTTCATATTCCATGGGATATTCCTAAGGACGAATTAGCTATTAAACAACAGGCAGCTGAACTTGGTATCCTTTTCGACGCTGTCAATTCCAATACTTTTCAAGATCAGGATAAGCAAAAACATTCTTATAAATTTGGTTCATTATGTCATACCAATAGAGCAGTAAGGCAACAAGCGATTGAGCATAATATTGAAGTCATTAAATACGGAGAAGCTATAGGATCAAAATCACTAACTATCTGGTTAGCTGATGGCACTTCTTTTCCTGGGCAACATAATTTCCGTAAAGCATTTCAAAATACTCAAGATTCTTTAAAAGAAATTTATCAACATATGCCTAGTGATTGGAAGATGTTTATTGAATACAAGCCTTTCGAGCCTAATTTTTATTCTATGGTCATTCCAGACTGGGGAACTTCCCTCATGCTAGCAGAAGGATGCGGAGAAAAAGCGTATACCTTAATCGATTTAGGACATCACCTACCCAACACCAATATTGAACAAATTGTATCCATCTTGATGATGAAAGGTAAACTCGGGGGATTTCATTTTAACGATAGTAAATATAGTGATGATGATTTGACTTGTGGGGCCATCAAACCCTATCAGTTATTTTTGATTTTTAATGAATTAGTCGATGGGATGGAAAATAATGAAGCTGCCAACCCTACTCTAGCATGGATGATTGATGCTAGTCACAACCTTAAAGACCCTTTGGAAGATTTAATGCAAAGTCTTGAAGCTATTCGGGAAGCTTTCGCCAAAGCGCTATTAGTAGACCGAGCAGCCTTGAGTATTGCACAAATGGAAAATGATGTTGCTCAATGTCAAGAAATTATACAACAAGCTTATCGGACTGATGTCCGACCTTTATTGGTGGAAGCAAGGCGACTAAGCGGTGGTGCAATTGACCCAATTGAATTTTTCAGGCAACATGCAGTAAGGAAGCAATTGATAAGAGATCGTGGGGAAAATGTGGTAGCTACGGGCTTGTGATAAAATCACAAGCCACATATAAAATATGTGAGGAAAATAATTTGGTTTAGGGTTCGACGGGAGACATTTGAATATCCCGCTTCTCTACATTTAAATAGAAAAATGGTCAATTCACTCAAAATGTAAAGAGCTTAAATGCAAAACAATGTGTCATACAATAATCTTCGACATAGGAAAAACCAATAAAAAGTGCTTTGTTTTTGATGAAGAATATCGGGAAGTATGGAGAGAATATTTCCGGTTTAAAGAAATTGAAGACGAAGGTGGTTTTCCTTGTGATGATGTATTAGCTATTGGAGAGTGGGTAAAAATGACCACTAAAAAACTACTTAAGAACAAGAAATTTGATATAAAAGCCATTAA
This sequence comes from Kordia sp., assembly GCF_022447245.1. Classification (GTDB taxonomy): domain Bacteria; phylum Bacteroidota; class Bacteroidia; order Flavobacteriales; family Flavobacteriaceae; genus Kordia. The sequence continues at coordinate 62,945 of NZ_JAKVBC010000004.1, forward strand.
CTTTTCCACTTACGGGGCGAGTTTTATGCATATTGATAAAAAAGGATCACCAGTAACGCCTTTATATAATTATCTCAAACCTTACCCTAAAGAACTACTTAATTCCTTTTATGAAAAATACGGTTCAGAAGAGCAGATTGCTCGGGAAACTGCATCTCCGCTTTTAGGTATGCTCAATTCTGGCTTTCAATTATATTGGTTAAAATATACCCAGCCAAAAGTTTATCAAAAAATACATAGGTCTCTTCATTTTCCTCAGTATTTGAGTTATTTGTTTACAGGTATTCCCATTAGTGAATTCACCAGTATAGGCTGTCATACAAGATTATGGGATTATAGTAAACATGATTATCACCATTGGATTTACGAGGAAGATTTTGATAAAAAACTCCCCCCTATTGTAGATACGGATACCAGTATTAATACCAAAATAAACAGAAAATTCATCAAAGTTGGTGTCGGGATTCACGATAGCTCAGCTGCGCTCCTACCATATATGCGTACAAGTAATAGCACCTTTGTATTAATTTCAACCGGCACCTGGAGTATCACTCTAAATCCATTTAGTCAAGATATTTTAAGCAAAAAAGAACTTCAAAATGATTGTTTAAATTTTTTACGAATTGATGGAAATACGGTCAGAGCCAGCCGCTTATTTTTAGGTAATGAATATGAACTGCAGTTAGAAAAATTACGAAAGCATTTTAATGTTAAAAAAAATATACATAAAAGGATACAATTCAATGAAACTATATTTAATGAACTGAATAAAGAATTCAAAAAATACTTTGCTTTTGAGTCGTTAAAATCAAAAAGAGAACAACCCGATAAAACCAACTTAAAAGCTTTTCCTACATTTGAGATAGCTTATCATCAATTGATGCAGGAAATTGTGAAATTACAAGTTGAATCTACAAAATTAGCCATTGGTAAAACTCCCATCAAAAAAATTTTTATCGATGGCGGCTTTGCAGATAACGATTTATTTGTAAAATTAATTAGGCTACATTTTAAAAATTATAAAATTCGAACCACCCAATCTGCCATAGGATCTGCCTTAGGGTCTGCGATGGTGGTGTCTACCCGGAAAGTAAACATGAACTTTTTAAAAAAGCATTATACTCTGAAAAAACAGTAATTATGGATCTATCCTATAATCCGAATTATCCCTCTATTGATGATTTAAGGAATAAAGCAAAAAAGCGGATTCCCCGTTTTGCTTTTGAGTATTTAGATGGAGGATGTAATCAGGAAATTAATTTAAAAAAGAATACTTCAGACATTCGAAAAATTGAATTAAAGCCTTGGTATTTAAAGAATTACAAAGGAGCATCCATGCAAACTGAACTATTTGGTCACTCTTATGATGCGCCCTTTGGTATAGCTCCAATCGGCTTACAGGATTTAATGTGGCCAAAAGCTTCAGAGATATTAGCCACTGCTGCCGTTAAGCATAATATTCCATATATTTTGAGTACTGTTGGTACCGCAAGCATCGAAAAAATTAGCGAAATTACAGCAGGGAAAGCTTGGTTTCAATTATACCATCCAAGAGAAGATGAACTGAGAGATAAATTGATTCAAAGAGCTGCAGAAGCGGATTATCCAGTATTGGTTATTCTATCTGATACACCTACTTTCGGATATCGTCCTAAAGAAATAAAAAATGGATTAGCCATTCCACCTAAAATGACCATTTCTAATATACTACAAATAATAGGTAGTCCAACATGGGCGATCAAGACCTTGATTGCTGGCCAACCTGAATTTAAAACATTGAAACCCTATATTCCTAAAGGTATGAGTCTTCGTCACTTAGGTTTGTTTATGAATAAGACTTTTACTGGTCGAATGAATGAAGAAAAAATCAAGCCAATTAGAGATATGTGGAAAGGCAAATTGGTATTAAAAGGCGTTGCAAGCGAAGAAGACACTCAAAAAGCTATCCGCTTGGGTTTGGATGGAGTCATAATTTCTAATCACGGTGGACGACAATTGGATGCTGGGCAAGCGACAATTAAGCCATTGACAGAAATTGCTGAAAAATATAGTGATCAAATTAAAGTCATGATGGATAGCGGTATTCGTTCAGGGCCAGATATTGCTAGGACACTGGCTTCGGGTGCTGCTTTTACCTTTTTGGGACGATCCTTTATGTATGGTGTATCGGCATTAGGGCAAAAAGGTGGCAACCATACCATATCAATTTTAAAAACGCAATTTCAGCAGGTAATGGAGCAGTTAGGTTGTGAGAATGTAACTGATTTACCCAAACATCTAATTAAATAAATTCGAATATAGGATTTTGAAGTAGTAAATGTTGCATAAGTGCCTGAGTCTTCCAAAATCTGAAATCACAAATCTGAAATTGAATCATGACAAACGAAAAACAAAGTATTCAATCAGAAGAATTTGAACGCCAAGCCGTTCCCAAATCACATTTAAAAAGCTGGAAAAGTTTTCTAGGAATGTATGCAGGAGAACATGCAGCTGGAACAGAGTTCATGATCGGACCACTATTTCTGACTGCAGGTGTAAGTGCATTTGACCTTATAGTAGGTCTCCTTTTAGGAAATTTGATGGCTGTATTGAGCTGGCGTTTTTTAACAGCAGAAATTGCTGTTAAAAATAGATGGACCTTATACTATCATTTAGAAAAAATCTGTGGTAAAAACTTAGTTACCTTTTATAATATTGCCAATGGTATTCTATTTTGTTTTTTGGCAGGTGCGATGATTACAGTCTCCGCAACTGCTGTTGGTATTCCATTTGACATGGAGATGCCAAAATTAAGCGACACCATGCCCAATGGGCCAACTTGGATGATCATCGTACTGGTCATTGGAACAATCATTTCCATTGTAGCAGCAAGAGGTTATGATTCAGTTTCAAAAGCAGCCAATTGGATGTCACCTTTTATCGTACTTGCTTTTTTAGCATGTGGTTTTGTGGCCCTTGGTCAATTGGAGGTGGAGAGCTTTGCTGATTTTTGGAACATCTGGGGAGAAGGTTCTGCTCCCTTCCCCGGGCAGATTAAATATACCTTTTGGCATGTGGTCTTTTGGTCCTGGTTTTGCAATGCAGCTATGCACATCGGGATGTCTGACCTTGTAGTGTTTCGTTATGCAAAGAATGCATCTTCAGGATGGACGACAGCAGCAGGAATGTATGTGGGGCATTATGCGGCATGGATCGCAGCATCTCTCTTATACGCTGTTTATATCCAGTCGCCAGAGGCACAGGGTTTTCTGAACAATGGGGAAGCACCACCTGTAGCCCCTGGCCCTTTAGCGTATAATGCTATTGGAATATTTGGTATCATTGCGGTCATTATTGCCGGATGGACCACCGCCAATCCAACGATTTATAGAGCTGGGCTTGCTTTTCAAGCTATTATGCCTAAAATCTCTACATTTTGGACAAGCATTCTCGCCGGAACAATTGCTACTATAGCAGGCTTGTTTCCAGCATTTGCAATGAAATTATTGGGCTTTGTAGCACTATATGGGTTTATTTTAGCCCCTGTTGGTGCGGTTATTGTGTTTGAACATTTCTTCGCTAAAAAAGTCGGAATCATAAAAAACTATGCTGAAGAAGCGGGAATATCCTTTAACCAGTCTGTGCTCTTTGCTTGGGGAATAAGTTTTGGTATTTTTTACTTTATTTCTATTTCGCAAGGTATCTTTCTTTCATTTTTGACTTTACCAGCCTGGCTAAGCTGTGGAGCTCTATTTCTAATATTGAGCAAATACTTTCAGAAAAGGAAAGAGGAATAAAGTAATCAGATATGAGTTTATATTCATTGCCTATAATCTCAAATATCTAGATCTAGCTAAAGGGCATCATGTGATAGGATAACTTTTGAGTGAAAAAATCTATTATTATCTGTATTAACAAAAAGAGCACAAACCTTTTTCAAGATTTGTGCTCTTCATAATAGTACCGAAGGCGGGAATCGAACCCGCACTCCCTTGCGAGAACTGGATTTTGAATCCAGCGCGTCTACCAATTCCGCCACTCGAGCAAATATTCCTCTCAAAAGGAGTGCAAATTTAGAAAATAATTTTAATTACTCCCTTAAAAAAAGAAATAAAAGCTTTTAGAGTTGTATAAAATTTCTAAATTTGCACCTCATTTAACACAACACAACAATTAACTAACTACTAAACAGAATATTAAATGGCCTATACTGTCCCTGAACCAAAGATTTTTGCTTGTACGCAAAGTGACGAACTCGCAAGAAAGATTGCGAAAGAATATGGATCAGAATTAGGGAAAGTTACGTTCTCAACATATAGTGATGGTGAATTTCAACCTTCGTTTGAAGAATCGGTTCGTGGCGCAAGAGTATTTATCATAGGATCAACGTTTCCAAACTCTGATCATCTGATGCAAATGCTTTTAATGTTAGATGCTGCAAAAAGAGCATCTGCACGTCATATTACAGCGGTACTTCCTTACTTTGGTTGGGCAAGACAAGATCGTAAAGACAAACCAAGAGTTCCGATAGGTGCAAAACTAATTGCTAAAATGCTAGAAGTAGCTGGTGCAACACGCATCATTACAATGGACTTGCACGCAGATCAAATTCAAGGTTTCTTTGAAAAACCTGTAGATCATTTATTTGCTTCTACCGTGTTTTTACCATATTTACGAAAGTTGAATTTGGATAAGCTAACGATTGCTTCTCCAGATATGGGAGGATCAAAAAGAGCGTATGCGTATTCTAAGTTTTTAGAAAGCGATGTTGTTATCTGTTACAAGCAACGTAAAAAAGCCAATGTAATTTCACACATGGAATTAATTGGTGATGTAACAGGAAAAAATGTGGTTTTAGTAGATGATATGGTAGATACTGCCGGAACATTAACAAAAGCTGCAGAAGTAATGATAGAAAGAGGAGCATTATCTGTACGTGCAATATGTACACATCCTATTTTATCAGGACAAGCGTATGAACGAATAGAAAATTCAAAATTAGAAGAATTAATCGTAACAGATTCTATTCCTTTACGTAAAGAATCAAGCAAAATTAAAGTAGTAAGCTGTGCTAATTTATTTGCAGATGTGATGCAAAGAGTACAGACAAATACTTCGATTAGCTCAAAGTTTTTAATGTAATTAATTATTAATATAAATTTTCAAAATGAAATCAATTACAATCAATGGATCTCAAAGAGAAAGCGTAGGTAAAGTAGCAACTAAAGCCTTACGTAATGCTGGAAAGGTTCCTTGCGTATTATACGGAGGAGACAACCCATTACACTTTTCAGCAGAAGAATTATCATTTTCTAAATTAGTGTATACTCCAAATGCGCACACAGTTGTGATTGCATTAGAAGACGGTTCTACACACAATGCTATCTTACAGGATATTCAATTTCACCCTGTAAGTGACAAAATTTTACATATTGACTTCTACCGTTTATTCGACGACAAAGAAGTTACTATGGACATTCCAGTAGCAATCAAAGGAAATGCACCTGGAGTTTTGGCCGGTGGAGTTTTACGTTTAAACAAACGTAAGTTGAAAGTAAAAGCTTTACCAAAGCACTTACCTGACTTTATCGATGCTGATATTTCTGAATTAGAAATTGGAAACAAATTATACGTTACAGCCGTAGCAAACGAAAACTATAAATTATTACACCCAGACAACACAGTTGTTTGCCAAGTAAGAATTTCACGTGCTGCAATGAAAGCTGCTCAAGAAGCTGCAAAAGCAGAAAAGCAAGGTTAAAAATAATTGATCGTACGATCTTTTTGAAAAGCATTCCATTATGGGATGCTTTTTTTTATTTTTACACAAATTTTTACAGCATGCTTCAATTTTTCAGAAAACTATTGAGCGCGTCTCATTCAAAAGCATCATTAATTATAGAAGAAACAGATCCTATGAAAAAATTTCTCATTGTAGGTTTAGGAAATATTGGAAGTGAATATGAAAACACTCGTCATAATATCGGATTTAAAATACTAGATTATTTTGCTAAGAAAGAAGGACTAACGTTTAAAACCGATAAGTTAGGCGATATAACTACATACAGATTCAAAGGAAGAACATTTATCTTTTTGAAGCCTAGCACATATATGAATCTCAGTGGTAAAGCCGTTCGCTATTGGATGACAAAAGAAAAAATTCCTATAGAGAATGTATTAATTATTACAGATGATTTAAACCTTGAATTTGGAACAATTCGTGTAAAAACGAAAGGAAGCGATGGCGGCCATAATGGATTAAAAAGTGTTCAAGCATTATTAAACACTACAAAATATCCTCGATTCCGATTCGGAATTAGTGCTGAATTTAGCAAAGGAAGACAAGTAAACTATGTTTTAGGCGAATGGACTTCAGAAGAAAGTAATATACTACCTGAACGATTAGAAAAGAGCACAGAACTCATTAAATCCTTTGGAACCGCAGGAGTTTCTAACACAATGAATTCATTTAACGGCAAATAAAAAGAGAGGCTTTCGCCTCTCTTTTTATTCAGTTTAGTAGGTATATAAATATTACTGAACAATTAGTTTTTTTACAGTTACACGCTCTCCATCATTTACACGAACCATATACAATCCAGATTGTGCTGAACTAATATTTAATTCTTCCGTAAAGTTTGCCGAATTGTTGTATTTCTTTGAGAGAATAGCACGTCCGCGAATATCAAAAATATCAATCGAGATATCTTCCGAAGATGTAGATGTAAACTTCACAATAAACTTCCCTCGCGTTGGATTTGGCCAAATAGCAAAGTTTTCCAATTCATTTTCTGAAGTTGACAATGTATTTTGTACATCCACGCGATAATCCTCTACCTCAGCATCTGCTCCATTTTCACACGAAGTTGGGAATACAATATTATTATTTGGTGTATATTTTGTTGATACTCGCATTGTTGTTGATCCTGTTAATGCTGTACTTGGAACCATAATCATCATTCCTGAATTAGCAGTCGGTCCATCAGAAACGCCAAATGCATCTCCTAAATCGTACTCTTCTCCTGCATCATCAAAACTACAATTCTGATTCCAGTCAATCCATACTTTCGTTTGCGTTCTATAGTTACCATCTGTATTTACGTTTATAGTAATTGGATACGATGATTCTTTAATTACAGTCGCAATATCTGTTGCAGTATAATCACTATATCCCGAAGGTTTTCCTGAACTTCTATTGATACTCTCAAAGTTTACCAAAGTAGTACTGGTTGCAAAACTAGTATTTGCTACAGAAGCACATACAGCACAAGATTGTGTCGTAAATGAATATGTACTAGAATATACTGTTGAAGCACAAGTATTAGAAATACTAACTCTCCAATAATATGTAGTTGATTGTGCTAAAGATGTAGGTGTATAGTTTGCATTTGCTACTGTTGCTGATTCTACAATATTTGTAAATCCAGCATCTGTTGCAATCTCAAATAAATAACCATCTGTAAGGGTATTTACTGACCATGTGAAATTCGAGCTCACAGGAACATTTGACGAGTTATCGGATGGAGACACTAAGGTAACTGGCGATAGTGTTCCAGATAATACACTTAATGTTAAATCTGCCGATCGTGTCGTTGGTCCAGAAGTTCCTTGTGCTGAAAATAAATAGGTGCTAGGAGAAACTCCTGCTGTATTAGAGATCGTAAGCGTTACAGGTGTTCCATCTACAGAAGCACTTGTTGGGTTAAATGTTGCAACTGCTCCAACAGGAAGGTTTGCTGCTGAAAAAGTAGTAGTTCCATTAAAGCCACCAAAAGTGCTATATGTAAAGTTATACACTGCATTTGCTGGCTGACATGCTGTTTCATCATTATCTGTAAACACCAGTGCGAAATCTGGCTCTACTAGATTAAAATTAGCAGAATTCATTGCGAAAAAGATGTTTCCAGCTCCTTCAACAATAATTCTAGCTTGTGAAGTTGGTGCAGTTACAGGAACTGTAATTTGATGTGAACCATCATTTAATACATTAGATGCTAATGTGTATGGAAAAGTAGCTCCACCATCAATAGATAATAAAATATTTACATTCATCGTACTAACTGGTGCTGTATTTGTGTTAGCAACGTCCCAAGTCACTGTTTGAGTAGTGCCCATTTCCCAGCTTAATGCCGAAGAAGTTTGTGAAGTTACTGTAAAAGGACCTGCAGCAGTTGTAACTTGAATAGACATTAAGTCATAACTAGTTTGCCCACCCAGTCCTGTAGCTGTTGGCTCTCTATCACGAACTGTTAAAGCCCAATTCATTGTTCTGTTAACAGTTGCTACAGTTTCCCAAGCAGAATTGATTGTTGGATTTGTTTGAGTTAAGTTTCCTGATACTACTCTACTTAATTTTGGAATGTATCTATTTGGAGAACTTGTTGGCACTTGCGATCGGTTCATTGAACCATTAGTTATTGTAGGACCAAAAGTAGTATTCGTTACTTGTCCATTATCAGTTTGCTCCCAACAATAGGTCAATGCATCTCCACCATCAGGATCTGTGGCACTTCCTCGCAACACATAGGCTGTTCCTTGCGGAATTACATAATCACTTCCTGCATCTGCATTTGGCGGATTGTTCGACAATGCTGTTGGATTATTAGCCTGCCAACATGTACGTGCTACTAAGTTATCCAAAACTTGTTTGATACTATGATAGTGAAAATATGGATCACTATTTTGCTGAACATTATTTGCTCCTGTAATTCCTGCATAAGCCATTACTGTAGATCCACTTCCTGGCTCGGCATTTACTCCTGCTCCTTCAGTGCTAAAAGCCCAAGTGTGATTTGCTCCCATTTGGTGACCAATCTCGTGGGCTACATAATCTACATCAAACGTATCTCCCTCTGGAATTCCATCAGCAGGTGAAGTATATGCACTTCCTTTCTCTGTGTCAGTCGATGAAGCTGGATTATCATCTACACAAACACAACCAATACAACCTGCATTTCCACCACCACCAGTTGCTCCAAATAAATGCCCAATATCATAGGCTGCATTTCCTATAGCACCTGTTAAGTAGTTTTGTAGTTCAGTGTTCCAAGCTCCTCCTGTTCCAATAGCCGCAGGAGAATAGGGGTCAGTATTGGCATTGATAAAAACTAAATTATCGTTGTTAGCAATAACTTCAAACGTTACTGCCATATCTACTTCAAAAATAGCATTTACTCTAGTCATAGAAGCATTAATCGCAGCCATTGCTCCTGCAACAGTTCCACCATGATATTGTGTATATTCTCCAGTTACAGAAATTGCAATTCGAAATTTACGTAAGGTTTGATCATCTGCATCTTTTGGTTGAATCCTCAAATCATCTCCTCTCATTTTCTCTTGCACTTCATCAACAGTTGTACAATGAAAGTCACTACCTGAACTGATACGAGCATCTCTTGTATACACTACATAATTAATTGCATCATTCCCTGCTGGCTGCATGAAAACCGTTGGTTTGTCAATATATGAAATCATTGTCTGCAATCCCTTTGGCGAAACACTCATACGCAGTTGTGTACCATAATTTTCTTGACTATACCCAATATATGATTTAATTTCTGGAAATTTCGCTGATAATTCAGGTGCAAAAACAGGTGCTTCATATAACTTAAATGTTTCAAGTTTTCCTTCAATTCCAGGAACCTGCACTAAAGTATTGGAACCAAAAGTTTCTCCTCGTAAAGGCGCATCACTGATTTGTTGTCTAAAATTATCGAAATTCAGCTCAAAGAAGTCTACTTTTTGGTCTATTAGGTTTAATTTTGATAATGATTCAGCGTCGGTAACGGTTTGTAGCTTTTTCCAATCGTTGTTTTGAGCAAACCCAACGGAGGAAAACAAAAAAAGAAACGCAAGCAAACCGAAGCATAATTTTTGCTTCATAGCTAATTATTTAAGATTAGGGGTTAATTTTTAATATTCAAAAATCATGATTTTTATAGTTTTAACATAAAATTCATACGGTTTTTCGACGAAGTAAATGAATTTCAACGATGAAACTTGTGTTTTCATCTATGAATGTATCATATCAATAAAAAAACAAGATTCAAATAAGAATATTTATTTTTTGTAAAAGAATTAAATAGTTTTGTAAAAAAGACTGCCTAGTGAACACTATTGATTTTTTTGAAGCGTACAGAGCTGAAAATCCATCCGCAATTACTATTGGAACCTTTGACGGCGTTCATGTAGGTCATAAAAAGATTATTGAAAATCTGATTGCAAAATCTGAAGGACTCGACACCATGCTGTTGACCTTTTTCCCGCATCCTCGAATGGTGTTACAACAAGACAGCAGTATTAAGTTAATCAATACCATTGAAGAACGTATTCAATTATTAGAAGCAACTGGATTGGATACATTGATTATTTATCCATTCAACAGAGAGTTTTCACGATTGAAAGCACGTGATTTTGTACGTGATTTTTTAATTGATCATTTAAACTTGAAAAAGATCATTATTGGGTACGACCATCGTTTTGGAAGAAATCGCACCGCCAATATTGATGATTTACGTGAGTTTGGGCAAGCATTCGATTTTTCCGTAGCCGAAATTGGAGCCAAAGAGATTGACGATATTACGATCAGTTCCACAAAAATAAGAAGAGCCTTAAATGAAGGAGATATTACAACGGCAAACACCTATCTTGGTTACGAATTTATGCTGACAGGAATCGTAGTTTCTGGGAAAGGTTTAGGAAACACCATTAATTTTCCAACGGCAAATATTCATATTGAAGAAGATTATAAACTCATTCCAAAACAAGGTGTATATTTTGTAAAAAGTATGATTGATGGCAAAACCGTTTTTGGAATGATGAATATTGGCACCAATCCTACGGTAAAAGGTATCAACGAAACCATTGAAGTACATTTCTTTGATTTTGATCGTGACATTTATGATAAGAAAATTCAAATTCAATTGCTCAAACGTTTACGTAACGAACAAAAATTTAATTCCATCGAAGCACTAAAAGCGCAATTACAAAAAGACAAACAAACATCCTTGGCATTAATTCAAAATCATCATGTTGAATAAATTTCTTTTCAAACAAGTAGATAACACATCACTCATTGTATTTCGAGTGTTTTTTGGCTTACTAATATGTTTGGAAGGATTTGGTGCCATTTTAACAGGCTGGGTAAAACGCACATTTGTAGATCCTGAATTCACATTTACATTTATAGGGTTTGAAGGAATCCTAACACCAATACAACAAACCTTACGAAAACCATTATTAGATTTTAATTTGTTTGGAATTGAAGCACTAAATTTGGCCAACTATACCTATGGTTTTTACTTCTACTTTGCTTTGATGGGAATTTGTGGTTTCTTAGTCATGATTGGTTATAAATATCGCTGGAGTATTGGAACATTTACCGTATTATGGACAACAGCATATTTGATGCAAAAAACCTCATATAACAATCATTATTACTTATTAGTGCTGTTGTGTGTGTTTATGTGGATTGTTCCCGCACATCATTACCTTTCGGTAGATGCGAAAAAAAATCCTGCACTCAAAAAGATACACATGCCCAATTGGGTACTTTGGATTTTCATTTTACAACTATTCATTGTATATACCTATGCTTCAGTTGCCAAAATGTATCCCGATTGGATTTCAGGGGAAGTTACAACAAACCTAATGAAAGGGCGAAAAGAGTTGCCAATTGTTGGCGAGTTCTTACAGCAACGATGGATTCACTACACCTTAGCTTATGTAGGAATTGGGTTTGATTTACTTGTAGTCCCTGGATTATTATGGAAACCAACACGAAAGTTTTTCTTTATTTGTTCGATTATTTTCCACTTATTCAATTCGTTTGTATTGCATATCGGGATTTTCCCTTACATGTCATTGGCACTTTGTCTTTTCTTCTTTGAGCCTAAAACGATTCGCAATATTTTCTTGAAGAAGAAAAAAATCTACAAAGGAAAAGAGATTCAAAAAGGGAAAGAAATCCATCTCGAAGATGAAATCATCTTACCTCGATACAGAAAAGTGATTGTTCCAATATTTGTGATCTACTTTATCTCTCAAATTTTATTGCCATTACGTCACTGGACTTTTGAAGATGATGTATTATGGACCGAAGAAGGACATCGATTGAGTTGGCGCATGATGTTACGTTCCAAAGCTGGATACATTCAATTAAAAGTAATTGACAAGGAAAGCAGAGATAGCATGTATATAAATCCAGTAACGTATATAAAACCTAAACAGGCTGCACGTGTTGCTGTAAAACCAGATATGTTGTGGCAATTTGTACAATTTCTAAAGAAAGATTTTGCTAAAAAAGGAACTGATATTGAAGTATATGCTGAAGGTCGTGTCCGCGTAAATAATCATCCGTATCAAAAACTTTTTGATCCAACGGTAGATTTAGCTGCTGAAGAATGGTCGCACTTCTCACATCACGATTGGTTATTACCTTTTAAAAGCAAATACAAAACGAAGAAAACTACCTCAAAAAAGTGATTTTTTAATTACTTAAACTCTTACAAAAAAATAACTCTCATTTTCTCTTAATTTGATTATTTTTGTGGCTTCAATAATCCGTGCGTTAAGGATTGAGGCATTTGTTGAAGCTCCTCGTAGAGAGCGACTGCCGAAAGCCTGACCGAAGTACACTGAACAAAGTCAAAGTGAACGAAGGAAACGCCATAAACATAACAAAATGTTACAATTACAATTTATTAGAGAAAACAAAGCAGACATTATTGAAGCTTTGAAGAAGAGAAATTTTGATGCCACTGAAGTTGTAAATGAAGTTGTTTCGCTTGATGAAACACGCAGAAGTTTACAAGTTGAGTTAGACAATACCTTAGCTTCCTCTAATAAATTATCCAAAGAAATTGGACAGTTATTTAAGAGCGGAGAACGTCAAAAAGCTGAGATTTTACGTGAAAAAAGTTCACAATTAAAGTCGCAAGCAGAAGGATTGAAAGCTGATTTGAAGGAAAAAGAAACTTCGGTTGCTGAGCTTTTGTATACCATTCCGAATGTACCAAATACATTGGTTCCAGCTGGAAATAGCGAAGATGATAATGAAGAAGTATTTCGTGCTGGAGACATTCCTGCATTGCATGACAACGCACAACCACACTGGGAATTGGCAAAAAAATATGACATCATAGATTTTGAACTTGGAAATAAAATTACTGGTGCAGGATTTCCTGTATACAAAGGAAAAGGTGCGCGTTTGCAGCGTGCATTGATTCAGTATTTCTTAGATAAAAATACAGATGCAGGCTATACAGAATACCAAGTACCACATTTGGTAAATGAAGCTTCTGGATATGGAACTGGTCAATTGCCAGATAAAGAAGGGCAAATGTATCATGTAACAGGTGATGATTTGTATTTGATTCCGACAGCAGAAGTTCCTGTAACGAATATGTTTCGTGGCGATTTGCTTAAAGCCGATGATCTCCCTATTTGTTGTACAGGTTACACGCCTTGTTTTAGACGTGAAGCTGGAAGTTACGGAGCACATGTACGTGGTTTAAATCGTTTACATCAGTTTGACAAAGTAGAAATTGTACGAATTGAGCGTCCAGAAGATTCGTATGCTGCATTGGACAGCATGGTAAATCATGTAAAAGAAATACTAGAAGAATTGAAACTTCCATATAGAATTTTACGCTTGTGCGGAGGCGATTTAGGATTCACTGCTGCATTAACGTATGATTTTGAAGTATTTTCTACAGCGCAAGATCGTTGGTTAGAAATTAGTTCGGTTTCTAACTTTGAAACCTTTCAAGCAAATCGTTTAAAGCTGAGAATCAAAGATAAAGACGGTAAAAAACAGCTAGCACACACCTTAAATGGAAGTGCATTAGCGTTACCAAGAGTTTTAGCAGGAATTTTAGAAAATTACCAAACTGAAAATGGGATTGAAATTCCTAAAGTTCTGCGTAAATACACAGGTTTCGATATAATTTCTTAGTATAAAACATATAAAAATCAAAGAAAATTCAAACATTGGCAATGCATTTTGTCGATGTTTTTTGCTTTTTATCGACAATTTAATTAGGTTTGTGTTCCCAATTTTAAAACCAAAAATATGTTACGTAAGTCCATAGATTGATAGCTAGTACGTATCATATTCGAGCTTAACACAAAAGTGCTATAGACCCAAACCTAGTTTTTAAATAGTTGAATCTATGGAAATTTATTTATAGCTGATAGAAATGCCTGAGTGATTGCTCAGGCATTTTGATTTTATCATTCTTTATAATATGAAACATTCATAGCATACAAAACTCAATCAAAGTTTTGATATTTTAGATCAAAATAACGTCTGATATGAATATTGAACGCATTGATCATTTTGTTTTAACAGTACATAACATTGAAAAAACTATTGAGTTTTACACAAACATTCTCGGAATGGAAGTGTTTACGTTTGGTCAACACAGAAAAGCATTGACTTTTGGAAGTCAAAAATAAATCTTCACTAAAAAGGAAAAGAATTTGAACCAAAAGCACAACATCCAACTTGCGGATCTGCTGATTTGTGCTTTATAGTAGCTGAAAATGTTGAACAGGTAAAAACAACACTAGAAAATAAAGATCTTACCATCATCGAAGGCATTGTAGAAAGAACTGGAGCCACTGGAAAAATTAAATCTATTTATCTAAGAGATCCAGATCAAAATTTGATTGAGTTTAGTAATTATGTTGCGCATTAATTTTTAACACGCTCAAAAGTTACAAGTTTACGATAACGAACAAACCTAAAAGTACGCCAGCGCAGTCTAACATCTAACAGCGCATCAGTACGATCTAACAATCTGACAACATTACCATTTATTTAACATACTTTATATTATCTTTGAATAAAAGCTTTTCTATGCGTATCCTCTTATTTATCATTTTTAGTTTGGCAATGTGTACACAAACATTGGCACAAAGTGATGCATTAGCGCAACAATATTACGAGAAAGGAGAGTACAAAAAAGCTATTGTAGCTTTTGAAAAACTCTATAATAAATCGCCGCGAAAAATCAATTTTTTTATCGGAATGATCAATAGCTATCAGCAACTGGAAGATTTTGATACTGCCGAAAAACTATTGTTAGAAGAAATAGAAAAACCAAAATCGAAACGATTAAACCCTATTTTATTGGTTGAAGCTGGTTTTAATTTCGATTTAAAACGCGATTCCATCAACGCCAATACATACTACGAAAAAGCGGTAGCATATACACAACAAAAAGTCTCTTCTTCGTATGGAATTGGTCGTGCGTTTGAGAAAAAGTCTTTGTTAGACTATGCCTTGCGTGTGTATCAAAATGCCATGGAGGAAAATCCTAACTATAACTTTTTAAACAATATTGCCAGAATTTATGGAGAAAAAGGAGATATCGAAAAGATGTTTTCTAGTTATCTTGATTTAATTAAAGACAGAGTAGAACAAAAAGGATATGCACAACGCATCATCAGTCAGTTTTTAAGAAACGATCCAAACGATGAAAACAATACGCTCTTTCGCAAGCTATTATTAAAGCGCATTCAGAAAGAACCAAATTTGCTCTGGAATGAATTATTAAGTTGGCTATTTATTCAACAAAAACAATACAAAAGAGCCTTTATTCAAGAGAAAGCTATCTATATGAATGGAGATTATTCGTTGCAACGTATTTTTGAATTGGCAAACTTAAGCATTGAAGACAACGATACAGAAACTGCCCGCGAGATTTTAAGCTATATCATAGAAAATTCAACGCAAGATTCCACTATTATTGGCGCTTCTCAAAATTTATTGCAGTTAGATATTGATACTGTTACTGATGGTAATTATGATGCTATTCAACAACGATATAAAGAATTGCTTACACAATACGGTCGTAACTTTAGAACAATTTTGCTACAACGTGACTATGCCAACTTTTTAGCGTTTCAAAATAATGATCCACAGACTGCTATTACATATTTAAAAGAAGCCTTAGACTTAAAATTGACTTTACGTCAACAAGCAGTCGTAAAATTGGCTCTGGGAGATATTTTGGTATATAAAGAACAATTCAATCAAGCATTAATTTACTTTTCTCAAGTACAGAAAGCCCTGAAAAATGATGTTACTGGACAAGAAGCACGTTTTCGCGTAGCACGAACCAGTTACTACAAAGGTGATTTTGAATGGGCAGAAACGCAACTCAAAGTATTAAAATCATCTGTATCACAATTAATTGCAAACGATGCATTGCAGTTAAAATTGATCATTTCTGATAATTCTTTGGAAGATTCTACACAAACTGCCTTAAAAAAATATGCAAAGGCAGATTTATTATCATATCAAAAGAAAGAAACAGAAGCCATAGCAACCTTAGAAGATATTTTACAAAATCATAAGGGTGAAAAAATTGAAGATGAAGCCTTGTTAATGCAAGCTAAACTCTATGAGAAGCGAGGCGAATTTGACAAAGCACGTTTAAACTACAAAAAAATCATTGAGTTTTACAAAGATGATATTTTGGTTGATGACGCTTACTTTGCAATGGCAAAACTCTATCTCAATCACTTTGACGATCCTGAAAAAGCCAAACAATTCTTTGAAGAAATCATTTTCAATCATCAAGACAGTATTCATTACGTAGAAGCTCAAAAATCATATCGTAGACTTCGCGGTGATGCTGTGAATTAAATCGTAGCTAAAATTGTTTTAAATAACTTGAATTCAACAAATAATACACACTTTATTCCGCTTAAAACCGTAATTTTGCACTATATTTCAAAACATAGCTATGTACATTTATAGTGTAACTATCAACATTGCAGACAGTGCGCACGAAGAATTTTTAAGCTGGATGAAAACACACATTCCAGACGTTTTGGCCACAGGAAAATTTACCGATGCCCGATTTTCTCAAGTATTAGTAGAAGAAGAAACTGGCGGAACTACCTATTCTGTTCAATACACTGCAAAATCTAGAGCAGATTTAGATGCATATTACGAAGAAGATGCACCACGCTTACGAGAAGAAGGCATGAAAAAATTTGCAGATAAGATGTTGGGATTCCGTACGGAATTAAAGATTATAGAAGATTTTAAAGCCTAACGAAGATGAAAAAGAAAAAATATTATTCACAACTTGCTTACTTTGTCAAAGCAATTTTAATCATTGTAGTCATCGGTGTGTTTTTTTATATCGCTACAGAACTTTCCGATAAAATCGCAGAAACTTTAAGTATCAAATTTCGCAAAAACCTTGTGGTTATTGAATATGTTGTCAATATCTTAGTCGGTATTATTTCCTTGTTACTTATTCTAATCATTCTATTACGAGGAAAACCACAAATTACCCTTTCGGCGACGACCATACGTACCAATCGTTTCAAAAAGAAGTTTGACGAATTAAAATCGTATCATCCAAGCAAAGGCGGAAGCGAACCGTATGTAATTTCAAAAGATGGAAAGCAATACGACTTAGAACTTTCATGGTTTTCCAAAAAAGATCAACAAGAAATTGAAGCGTTTTTAATAGCTCAAATCAACACAATACAATAACAAATGACGGATAAAGTAAGAGCAAAAAAACACTTAGGACAACATTTTTTAAAAGACGAAGAGGTTGCACAGCGCATTGCAGATACGTTGACACTCAACCGTTATGAAAATGTCTTAGAAATTGGTCCTGGAATGGGCGTTTTAACAAAATACTTACTTGAAAAACCAATCAAAACTTATGTATGTGAAATTGACACAGAGTCAGTTGCATATTTGCAAGCACACTATTTGCAGCTATCGGATCGTATTTTGGAAGAAGATTTCTTAAAATACAATCTCAAAAAAACTTTTAAGGACGAACCTTTTGCTATTATTGGAAACTTCCCTTATAATATTTCTACGCAGATCGTATTTAAAACACTTGAAATGCGCGATCAAATTCCTGAATTTAGTGGTATGTTTCAAAAAGAAGTAGCACAACGTATTTGTGCGCCGCATGGAAACAAAACCTATGGAATTCTTTCAGTATTGACACAAGCGTTCTTTGATGCGGAATATTTATTTACCGTGCCACCAGGTGTTTTTAATCCGCCACCAAAGGTAGATTCTGGTGTGATGCGACTCATAAGAAAAGAAGATTACACACTTCCATGTGATGAAAAATTGTTCTTTAGAGTGGTAAAAATGGCGTTTCAACAACGTAGAAAAACACTTCGTAACAGTTTAAAAACATTCAATCTGTCCGATAATTTAAAAGAAGATACTATCTTTGGACTGCGACCTGAACAACTAAGTGTTCAAGGATTCGTAGATTTAACCATCAAGATAGCAAATGACTCCATTTAAACTCACTGATGAGCTCATAGCGCAAGTGCAAAGCCATGTTGAGCAACGTAAAGACTCAATACTTCTAACATTGTTAGAAGAGTTGCACTATGCCGATATTGCAGAGATTATTGATGAGTTACAACTTGAAGAAGCAACGTATATTATAAAACTGCTTGACAGTGAAAAAACATCCGATATTCTTACGGAAGTTGATGATGATGTACGTGAAAAAATTCTAGAAAATCTTTCTGCCAAAGAAATTGCCGAAGAAATTGACGAACTCGATACGGATGATGCAGCAGACATTATTAACGAACTTCCTGACGAACGAAGACAGGAAGTAATTTCGGAGCTAGAAGATAAAGAACACGCCAAAGAAATTGTAGAATTACTTCGTTATGATGAAGATACTGCTGGTGGATTGATGGCAAAAGAGTTGGTGAGTGCCAATGAAAATTGGAATGTATTGACCTGCGTAAAAGAAATGCGCAAGCAAGCAGAAGAAGTAACACGTGTACATTCTATTTATGTAATTGATGATGATGGAATTTTAAAGGGAAGACTTTCACTTAAAGATTTATTGACTACTTCTACCAGAGCACATATCAAAGATGTGTACATCCCAAAAGTAGATTATGTAAATGTAAATGACAAAGCAGAAGATGTTGCTAAAGTAATGTCCAAATACGATTTAGAAGCCATTCCAGTAGTCGATGAGATGAAACGACTTGTAGGACGTATTACGATTGATGATATTGTAGATGTTATCCGTGAAGAAGCCGAAAAAGATTATCAATTAGCTGCTGGTATTACGCAAGACGTCGAAGCTGATGACAGTATTTGGGAACTCACACGTGCACGTTTGCCTTGGCTATTTTTAGGACTATTAGGAGGAATTGGTGCTGCAGCTATTATGGAAGGTTTTGATAAAATGCTGGAAAACTACTCTATTCTTTTCTTTTTTACACCGTTAATTGCGGCGATGGCAGGAAATGTGGGTGTACAATCGAGTGCAATTATCGTACAAGGCTTAGCTAATGACGACATCAAAGGCAGCATTAATAACCGATTGTGGAAAGAAATGCTTCTAGCCTTATTAAACGGACTCGCTTTAGCCATTATATTATTTGCAGTAGTTTGGATATGGAAAGAAAATCCTGTCGAAGCTTTAGCAATATCTGTTTCATTAGTTGCAGTCATTATTGTTGCGGGAATTATCGGTACGTTTATTCCGTTATTCTTGGACAAAAGAGGCATTGATCCAGCAATTGCCACAGGACCGTTTATTACCACA
The DNA here is from genome assembly GCF_022447245.1 of Kordia sp. Taxonomy (GTDB): domain Bacteria; phylum Bacteroidota; class Bacteroidia; order Flavobacteriales; family Flavobacteriaceae; genus Kordia. Next base: position 82,504 of record NZ_JAKVBC010000004.1, read on the forward strand.
AGCAATGATATCTTCGGGATTTTAATTTACTTCCTTATTGCTAAATTAATCATAGGGATATAAAAAAGACGAACCGAAGTTCGCTCTTGTCATTGAAAAAAAGCGAATCCTCCAATTCACTCTAAGTTCTTATCCAACTGTATATTACAAACATATAATAGTTATTATTGATAGAAATACCACAATTGTCATCTCTGTCTGTTCTAGAAAAACATAGTTCAGTTGGACAATCTTCTAAATTTCCACTTTGTCCTCCTTTAACTTCAGCTGCGTTACACATGCTAAGCTCAGAAACTTTTGTCTTGTTTAACTTTAATATTGTAACTTGTTTTGTCATGGATAATTTTTATAATTTTTGAAAAATGATTTGAAAAAGTGACCCGAAGTCCGCTTCATTACACTGTAATATATCTTAACAAGGTGTTGCAACTGACTCGTTAGGGCATCACCAACCTGTTAAACAACCTACTTGATTAGTATGGCAAAATGTTCCAGCCCCTGTTTTTCCCCTTTAACAGCTGCTGCTTTTTCAATACTTAATTCGGATACTACTGATTTATTTAACTTTAAATTTTTACTGTGTTTTTTCATAATATTATATATTTTAAATCGTTAATGATGAAACAAATGAAATACTAAATTTGTGGAGAAAAAAGAGATGTAAACCGTGATTATTGAATTAGCGCATTGAAAATCAAAAACATATCTCAACAAAGCAAAAATTGCAAAACCTTAAATATCAAGCATATAAAACAACACTAAACCAATAATTATCGAATTCAAGGTTCAAAAAGGAATGGAAAATCATACAATAAGAAAAGCGGTTCCCGCAGATGCAAAATTTATATCATTATTAGCAAAAATTAACTTTTCTGAATCCTTTGGTAATTTATTTGCTTCCGAAGAAGAACTCCGACTGTATATTGATAAAAAGTTTTCCATAGAAAAAATGACAGACTCCATTGAAAGGAGTGATAATGTTTTTTGGATTGCGTATGTAAAGACGCTTCCTGTAGGCTATGCAAAATTAAAAAAGGATATTCCTGTTCCCAACTCAAACTATACTGAAGCCGCTGAACTTCAAAAAATATATATACTAAAAGATTATCTTTCAGAAGGAAACGGTTTAAAATTGAAAATAGATTTTTTTGAAGAAATTCAAAAGCTTAGCATCAAACATGTTTGGTTAAAAGAACTCCATACAGATCAACGTGCGCTAAATTTTTACAAAGCAAACGACTTTCACAAACATCATACACAATCATTTACCATAGGACGAGAAGATTTTGTTTTCAATATTATGATGAAAACATTGTAAAATCTCGTAATTTAGTTGCATGAATGCAATTAATATCAAAGACAAATTTAAGCTCGTTGACACGCAATGGCATCCTCGTCAAATTGCTATTGTTGACGATATGCAAGTCATCCTTGCTAAAATTCAAGGTGAATTTGTATGGCACAAACACGATGATGAAGACGAACTTTTTCAAGTGATTAAAGGAACTTTATACATGAAGTTCCGCGACAAAACCGTTACAGTAAACGAAGGCGAAATTATTGTAGTTCCTAAAGGTGTAGAACATTGCCCTGCCACTAAAGATGATGAAGAAGTACATTTATTACTTTTTGAAAAACTCACCACAGCACATACGGGGAATGTACAACATGAAAAAACTCAAACTGAATATCCTAAAATATAGTACGCGTGAACATATTACACCTTGACGAAAATCATCCGTTACTAATTACACAATTTGCAGAACTTGGACATATTAATCATGAAGATTATACGTCTAATAAAGCTGAAATTGAAGCCAAAATTCATAACTACGATGGTTTTATAATTCGCAGTCGTTTCAAAATTGATGCGGAATTTCTAGCAAAAGCTACCAATTTAAAATTTATTGGTCGTGTAGGTGCTGGATTGGAAAATATTGATTGTGAATTTGCCGCAGCACAAGGTATCAAACTGATTTCTGCACCTGAAGGCAATCGGAATGCTGTTGGAGAACACGCACTAGGAATGCTGCTATCATTGTTCAACAAACTCAACAAAGCAGATCGTGAAGTCCGTGACGGCAAATGGTTACGAGAAGCCAATCGCGGTGTAGAACTCGATGGACAAACTGTAGGAATTATTGGTTATGGAAATATGGGAAAAGCGTTTGCTAAAAAGTTGCGCGGTTTTGATATTGAGGTTCTTTTTCATGATTTAAAAGACGGTATCGGCGATGAAAACGCAACACAGGTTTCATTATCTGAATTGCAAAAACACGCTACGGTGTTAAGTTTACACACACCACAAACTCCACTGACCAAGAATATGATCAACAAAGAGTTTATAGAAGCATTTCTACATAATTTTTGGTTCATCAATACTGCACGCTGAAAAAGTGTCGTTACACAAGACTTGGTGGAAGCTTTACAATCAGGAAAAATATTAGGTGCTGGATTAGATGTATTGGAATATGAAAAAAGTTCGTTTGAAAATCTATTCACTGACGATCAAATGCCTACAGCTTTTCAATACCTGATTCAAGCAGAAAATGTATTACTATCTCCTCATGTTGCTGGTTGGACTAAAGAAAGTAAAGAAAAATTAGCACAAACCATTATAGATAAATTCAAAGCGTATTTTCATTAAATTTAGGTATGAAAAAAAACCATTTTCATATTTGGAGCGCTTATCATTGCATTGCTGCTTTTGTTTTAATTAAGTAAAAATTGGCTGGTTTTTGAAAAATTCATACTTTGAGTGGGGTACTGTCATTAAAATTGTTTTCTTACTTGTCCTCTATTTTGGTGAAGGATTATCATTTAAAATACAAGAAGTCATTGGTTATACAACCATGGTTAAATGTTTATTTCCTGTATACTTTGGTATCAAATGATATGGGGATTACAAAAAATAATGACTCCGTAAACTTTAAATTAAGATTTAAAGTTGACATCATAATTACTTGATGTGACGCTATCGGTTTTACGATTGTTGATTACCTGTTTGTAAATTATATTTACCCTGAATTCCTTAAAAAATATTTAGCATATCAAATGGACGAAATCAATGCTTCTAACATACCTGCTGAACAAAAAGTGAAAGACATTGCATATGCCAAAGAAATGATGAAAAATTATGTAACACCTGCTTTTGGTACTTTGTTGATGTTTTCTATGGTTTTTATTCTTGGTATCGTTATGTCAATACTAACAATGTTGACTTTACAACGAAAAAGTAGTTAGCATTCACGCTAAGATATCCATAGCATACAATAGTTCTTATATACTAAAATTGCTACCTTAGTAAAAACGAGTTAGCATTTGTATCCATATACTATTTCATTGTTTATGCTCGTTTTAAAGTATCAAATTTTAAACTTCATAGAGATGAAAAGCACAGTGCTCAAATACGGTATTTACAGTTTTATCTTAGCAGCTATACTTTTTTCGTCAGCACTTTATTTTGGATATGCATTAGCGTTTAAAACACATGGAATTATTGGATATCTTACGATTGTAGCTTCCTTAAGTTTTGTGTTTTTTGGAATTAAACATTACAAAAATCATGGCCTCGATGGAGAAATTGATTTCAAAACTGCATTTGTGGTTGGTTTCAGCATTGTTTGCTTTGCAGCAATTGCCTTTGGCTTGATTGATGCTATTTATATATCTACCATTAATCCTGAATTCTCAGAAAGCTATATTGCGCATGAGTTCCGTGTATTAGAAACTCAAAATTTACCAGAAGTAATTGTGCAAATTGATAAAGAAACGGTATTAAAACAAAGCGAAGTATTTAAAAATCCAATCATTATTTTCTTTGTTTCCCTGATGCTAGTGTTAGTAGTTGGAACTATTATTTCATTACTTTCTGCATTACTACTACACAAAAAACAAGAATAAGAATAACAATTAAATAACGAACAAATGAAAAATAGAGTAACAGGTTTAGGTGGATTTTTCTTTAAAACTGAAGATCCCAAAGGACTAAAAAATTGGTATGGCAAACATTTAGGTTTACCGGTAGACGATTATGACTGCACATTTTAGTGGAAATATGAAAAAGGAAACGATTGTTCTACACAATGGAGTACATTTCCTGATGATACTAAGTACATTCGGCCAAGTGAAAAACAATTTATGATGAATTTTCGAGTTAAATATTTAGTAGAACTTCTAGCAGTATTAAAAGAAGAAGGTGTCACGATTGTTGGAGAAATTGAAGAATATAGTTACGGAAAGTTTGGCTGGATTGTAGATCCTGAAGGCAACAAAATTCAACTTTGGGAACCAAATGATGACGCATTTAAATAATTTATTTTATCTTGAAGATGCTCAAAAACCTACCAATTTTTTGAACCAAAATCAATAGATGAATGAAAAAACTTCCGCTCTTGCTATTTTTAATTTGTACGATTGGACAAGCATAAATTGAAGAAATCATCAAAAAAGACATTACAAAACTCACCAACATCATCAATACAAAAAATGCGCAGGCTTTTTATGATTTTTTTTGTGACGCAAAAGATTTGAAAAAAATATTTACGGCGAGTGATGAAACTGATTATAAAAAAATTGAGTTTCGTTATGGACAACATTGCAAGCAAGTCCACAACAACTCTTTGCTGAATTTGATAAAAAAATGAAAAACTATGGAAAACGACCAACGATAAAACCATATTTGCTGATGTTTGAACGAGAAACAATGAATGCTGAGAAAAAAACATTCATCAGCATCTTTTTTAAGGACTCCAAGGGCACTATGTACAGCATGGAGTTAAAAGCAAAGAAAATTGGCAATGAACTATTTTATGCATACAAAGAAGAGATTGAAAAGATGCAACAAAAAAAATCGGAAATTTCAATGAAAACATCAAACCGCTCATCACAAATAACACAAGCAAGTTTTCTATAATTACCTTTAACAAAGCTACTTCAGCCGCAAAAGACAAGCCATATCTTTATGCTGCTGTAAATGAAAAACCTATTATTGAAAATAGAGTAAAACTATCAGACTTTACTAAAAAAATACAAGCAGAAGTTCTAGAAATTGTTGATGCCTCTAAAGAAAATAAAGGTCGAAATAGATGTATGGTACGCTTAATAGTTACAAAAGACAAACAACTAAAAAATATTAAAATTAGTGCTGCAACCAAAAGTTTAGAGAATAATGTTTTAACAGTACTTCAAAAGCAAAAAGTTACCCAACCTGGTAAAAAAGATGGAATTCCAGTAGACACACAAATTTCGCTTACACTGATGTTTACTATAAATTAAAGTGTGCAATAGATATTTTTGACGATTAATTTGTAACAAATATGTGATCTTATAAACTAATTAAGTATCATCAAAAGTAGAACAATCATGAGTGAAGACAACGATAATTTATCTAAAGAACCAGAAGAAGTACATAAAGCAAAAATAGTCAGAGATACCAAAGCAGAAGAAGTCAGAGATGAAATCAAAGATTCTTTACACAATGCTAAGGAGAAAGCTACTGAATATGCTGAAAAAGCAAAAGAAAAGGCTTCTAAATTTACAGAAGAAGCCAAAGAAGCATTAGGCGGAGCAACGGAAAAAGCTTCTGAATTTGCTGAGGAAGCAAAAGAAAAGTTTTCTGAATACGCTGAACAAGCACAGAAAAAAGCAGCCGACTTTGCAGAAGATGCCAAGGAAGCTTTCGGAGATGCCAAAGAAAAGGCTTCTGAATTTGCAGACGAAGCTAAAGAAAAGTTTTCTGAGTACGCTGAAAAAGCACAAGAAAAAGCAGCTGACTTTGCAGAAGATGCCAAAGAAAAATATGACGAATACAAAGAAGTCGCAAAAGATAAATTCGCTGAAATTAGCGAAGAAGCCAAAGAAGTTTTAGAAAACGTTTCTGAGAAAGTAAGCGAATTTGCAGAAGAAGCCAGCGAACGTTTGGGAGAATTCACAGAAGAGGCAAAAGAAACCTTAGAAGAAGCTTCCAAAAAAACAAAAAGTTTCTTTAAAGACTTGTTTGGAAAATAAACATATCAAAAGCTAGAAATATTTCTAGCTTTTTTTATCTTTATTGTAATATCACGTTACAACCTACGTTATGGGCATTACAAAAAATCACATTTTCGACGAGTATCAAAATGAAACAGCTTTAATTACTAAAGTTTTAGGACATCCAGCGCGTATTGCTATTTTACAGCATATTAGCAAAAATGAATATTGCAATTGTAATGACTTGGTAAAAGCTACAGGACTCGCTCAACCCACAGTTTCTCAACACCTCTCCGAAATCAAGAGAATTCAATTGCTTAAACAAAAACAACAAGGCAAAAATACCTTTTATGCAATCGATTTGGATTTACTGAATCAGTATCGTAGAAAAATCAATGATTTCTTTGTAAAAGTACAAGTTAATACCAAAAATAACTGATTATTAAGTTTATAACAGTTTTAGTACACTTATGTTAAATACTGTGTTTTTTGCACAGAATACCCTTTCTTCTGCTTACATTTGCCGACATTAAAGCGTTAATTTTTAAAATACTTTACGCCTAATAGCTAAAAAAGTTCTTTAAAATTAACGATGTAATCAACCCTCAACCTACTATAAAATTATGAAAAATGTACTCGTACTTTGTACAGGGAACTCTTGCCGAAGTCAAATGGCAGATGGTTACCTAACACATTTTACAAAAGAAAAAGCCGTTATTTACAGTGCTGGAATTGAAATACATGGTGTCAACCCAAAAGCTGTTGCCATTATGAAACAAGATGGCATTGATATCTCCCAAAATACTTCAAATGATGTTTCAGAATATATGGATATAAATTTTGATTTTATAATTACAGTTTGCGATCATGCGCATGAAAACTGTCCATACATTCCTAGTCAAAATGCCAAACGCATCCACCAAAACTTTTCTGATCCTTCAAAAGTGACTGGTTCAGAAGAGCAAGTTTTTAATGCGTTCAAAAAAACGAGAATTCAAATTAAAGACTTTTGCGAAAATTTTGTAGCTACAGAATTGAATTAGGTCTTGAGTTTAGTAAGAATCGTTTTTTTATATAAAGTTTAAACTATCACTTCGTGTGGTTTTCCAACGAAAAATTGTATTGAGAAGTACTTTCTAACAATGATATTGTCAAGAGAAAAGCGTCGTTTCGACTAAAAAGCTTCTTTTCCTGCGAAAATTAAAATATTTTTGATCGGAATTAGTTTAGTTGTAGATGAAGTCACTCTTTCTATTTTTTTGTATCAGCTTGTTTTTCACTGCGCAATTACAGGGACAAACAGAAAATCGCCGTGTCAAAAAAGTGGCAGTGAAAGATTCTATTGTGCTAGATTCGGTGAGTATTAATCCATTTCAATTCAAAATCACGGATAAGAAAAATAAAAAGATTGATTCCACAGCCTACCGAATTGATTTTGCAAAAGCTATTCTGTATTTAGATTTGGCAAAAATCAATACCGATTCCATTCGCGTAAGCTATAACAAATACCCAGAATTTTTAACAAAAAAATATACAGGGTTTAATAAGAACATCATTGTCGAAAATCCGATTGATATTGATAAAATTGTCTCGCTTCGATCGAATAAAGAACCAAGAAATACACGCCTTTTTGATGGTTTGAATACGTCTGGAAGTATTTCGCGAGGTGTCACTGTGGGAAATAATCAAAATTCGGTATTGAACTCTGAGCTAGATTTACAGATTTCTGGAAAAATCTCTGAAAATGTTACGCTTCGTGCTTCCATTCAAGATGCCAATATTCCGATACAAGAAAGCGGTTATTCACAACGTTTGGATGAGTTTGACCAAGTATTTATTGAACTCGAAAGCAAAAACTGGAAAATTCGTGCTGGAGACGTGAATCTAGAAAATACTACAACCGATTTTATGCGTTTTCAGAAAAAAGTGCAAGGTGTTGGTATTACAGCCACCTTGCCAGGAGAAAATAGTAAAACCACACTTTTTGCTTCTGGAGCTTTGGTTCGTGGTCGATATACACAAAGTAGATTTCAAGGCCAAGAAGGAAATCAAGGTCCGTATAAATTGACAGGTCCAAACGAAGAATTATTTATTTTGATCATTTCTGGAAGTGAAACCGTATACGTTAACGGATTGCCTGTAGAACGTGGCGAAAACAACGATTATGTGATTGATTATAATGCAGGAGAAATTACGTTTACGTCTCGTTATCCAATTACCTCAGAAATGCGTATTACGGTAGAATATCAGTTTACCGATAACAACTATACACGATTTGTAGCGTATGGTGGTGCACAATATGAACGTGATAAGTTTAAAGTAGCAGGATATATTTATTCTGAAAATGATTCTAAGAATCAACCAATTCAGCAGAATTTATCTGAAGAACAAGTGCAAATTTTACGAGATGCAGGAGACAATCAGCAGTTAATGTCCGCGCCTTCTGCGGTAGAACAAGCCTTTTCGGAAAATAGGATTTTATACAAAAAAGAAACCATTGACGGTATGGAAGTCTTTGTATTTTCTAACAATCCAGATGATACCTTGTTTGATGTTCGCTTTACACTTGTCGGTGATAATCAAGGAAATTATGTACTATCCAATACAGCTTCCAACGGTCGTATTTATGAGTATATTTCGCCAATTGCTGGTGTGCAACAAGGAAATTATGAACCTATTATTCAGTTAGTTTCTCCAACCAAAACTCAGGTTGCAGTTATCAATGGAGCGTATACGCCGAGTGAAAAAACAGATCTACTGTTTGAAGTTGGCTTTAGCAATAATGATCAAAATTTATTTTCGTCTTTGGACGATGATAACAATCAAGGATTGGCGGCTAAAGTTCGTGTAAAACAACGACTGTTAGATAAAAAATGGAGAGTAGAAAGCTTTGTAGATTTCAATTATATTGATGAAAAGTTTCAAACCATAGAGCGTTTGTACTCTATTGAATTTAATCGTGATTGGAACTTAGATAATACCATCGGTAATATAGGAAATCAGCAATTTTTAACTACTGGATTAGACTTTTCTAATAAAGAAAATGGAACCGCACAGTATCGCTTTGAATATTTAGACTTTCAAAACAATGCTACAGGAAATCGTCATGTATTGCAATCCAATTTAAAGTTTGGAAAGCTACAAGTACAATCTAACGGAAGTTATTTAACGAATGAAACAAATACTACAACTTCCGATTTCTTACGCTTGTTTGCACGTTCTGCCTATAGTTTTGATAAAAGTTGGATTGGTACACGTGTCGATTTGGAAAGTAACGAACAAAAAGAAATTGCTACGGAATCATTTACACCATTAAGCCAGCGATTTAAAGCTTACACAGGATTTATTGGCGTTGGAGATAGTTTAAAAATTCATGCTGAAGTTGGGTATACCTATCGTGTGAATGATAGTTTGCGTAATAACTTGCTGCAACGTGTAAATACTTCAAATACCTACTTTTTAAAATCACGATTGATTCAGAATGAAAATACACAATTGTCATTATTTGTCAATTACAGGACCTTAAACCAAGTAGATGAAGACTTGGAAGACGAACAATCGTTGAATTCGCGTTTGGTATATCAACAGCGATTGTTCAATAAAATTGTCACCTTAAATACGGTGTACGAAACCAATTCAGGAACCTTACCGCAACAGGAATTTACCTACGTACAAGTTGATCCAGGACAAGGTGTGTACACTTGGAACGATTATAACAATAATGGTATTCAAGAACTGAATGAATTTGAATTGGCACAGTTTCCCGATGAAGCTATTTATGTTCGCGTTTTACTTCCCAATCAGATTTTCATTAAAACCCATCAAAACAAATTTAGTCAAGTCGTTACCTTTAATCCTTCGCAATGGAATACAAGTAACGCTAAAGGCTTTAAGAAATTTATATCGTATTTTTACAATCAAGCATCATTTTTAATTGATCGAAAGATTCGTCGTGAAAATGATAATTTCAATTTTAATCCGTTTGACGATGAAGAAGGCGACAATGTATTAGGCTTGAGTCAAACCTTGCGGAATGCACTCTTTTTCAATCGTGGAAAGCAGAAATACACAACTTCATATACGTATTTGAATGCAAAATCGAAAAACTTACTCTCTGTAGGTTCACAAGTAAATATCAATACTTCACATCAGTTGCAGTTTACACACAAAATTGGCAAGTTTTGGCTAACCGATTTGATTGGTAGTACTGGAAAAACAGAAAGCATATCAGAAAACTTTTTAAACAAAAATTTTGAAATTAATCTATTCAAAGTAGAACCTACACTTTCGTATTTATTTAGTAGAAACAGTCGTTTTAGTGTCTTTTACAAGTATGAAAATAAAGAAAACCTCGTTGGTGATTCGGAAACCTTAACTCAACAAAAAGTTGGTATTTCGTTCGCGTATAGTAATCAGCAAAAAATTGCCTTAAATGGTGAATTTAATTATTTTCAGAATAACTTTTCAGGAAATGCATTTTCACCAGTCGGATACCAAATGTTAGAAGGTTTGCAACCCGGAACTAACTTTACATGGAACATTTTAATTCAGAAAAAATTGACCAAGTTTTTAGATTTAAACCTTTCTTATTTTGGGCGAAAGAGTGAAACTTCACAAACAATTCATACTGGAAATGTTCAACTAAAGGCATTTTTTTAAAATACACAAAACCATAATTAAAGCCTCTATTTATCATACTTGAAAGTTTTTTATTAAATTTATTTTAATTTATTCTAAATAAAAACGCAACCTTTTTAAATTTTCACATCTATTAATGGTATAATTGTTGTTAGATAAAGCAACATACAACAACAAAACCGTTAATTATGATAAACAACTTTACACAAAAATTACTCGTACTATTCCTTTTTACAGGATTTTTAGCAACTGCACAAGACATGAATTCAGATGACCAATTTGGTGTTGGTGATCGCAAGAGTGAAATCAAATTAGATGTATTTGATGCCGCTTTTTTCTCTGCGTTAGATATTAGTTATGAACGTGTAAATGATACTTCTATAGGTTATGGAGTATCTGTATTTGCTAACTTTAGAGATCCTAAAGAAAATGCCGCGTATTATGAAAAATTTGCAGTAACACCATTTTTTAGATTTTACTTCTTTAATAAAGAAGATTTTGGTGCCAAAGGGTTATTTGCTGAAGTATTCTCAAAATTTGCTTCAGGTGAGAATCCTGATAATTTAAATGATGAATATTTTGATGCTGCCTTAGGGTTAGCCATTGGTAAAAAATGGGTCAACAGAAGAGGTTTTATGTTAGAAATTTCCTTCGGCGGAGGACGAAACATCGGATTGGATGACAATTCGCCTGAATTTACATTTAGAGGAGGAATTTCATTAGGTTATAGATTTTAAAAAAGTGAATCGATAAAAACTTGTGAAAAAGAAAAGCGATCGTAATCATCTTACAATCGCTTTTTTTATGTCAATTGGCATAAGGTTTTACATGCTCATTAACCATGTACGCATATCTACTTCTTTGTTGATAATACCACGTACGTCTTCAATTTTTACACGTTGTTGTTCCATGGTATCTCTATGACGAATGGTCACCATATTATCTTCTTTTGTTTCATGATCAATCGTAATACAAAATGGAGTTCCAGCTGCATCTTGTCTACGATAGCGACGACCTATAGAGTCTTTTCCTTCTTCATAAACCATATTAAAATCCCATTTTAAATCATCCATGATTTCTCTGGCAATTTCTGGCAAACCATCTTTTTCTACTAATGGTAATACTGCGGCTTTAGTTGGTGCTAATACAGCTGGTAAACGTAATACTGTACGTGTAGTTCCATCTGGTAAATCTTCTTCAACTAATGAATTAGAGAATACTGCCAAAAACATACGATCCAAACCAATAGAAGTTTCTACCACATAAGGCACATAACTTTCTTTGGTTTCATTATCATAGTATCTTAACTTTTTTCCAGAGTACTCTTCGTGCTGACTTAAATCGAAATCTGTACGCGAATGAATTCCTTCCAATTCTTTGAAACCAAATGGGAAATTAAATTCAATATCTGCGGCAGCATCTGCATAGTGTGCTAATTTATCGTGATCATGGAAACGGTAATTTTCCTCACCCATTCCTAAAGACAAGTGCCATTTTAAACGGTTTTCTTTCCATTTCTCATACCATTCTTTTTGCGTTCCCGGCTTTACAAAGAATTGCATTTCCATTTGTTCAAATTCGCGTTGTCTAAATATAAATTGACGTGCTACGATTTCGTTGCGGAAAGCTTTTCCTGTTTGCGCAATTCCAAAAGGAATTTTCATACGACCTGTTTTCTGAACATTCAAGAAGTTCACAAAAATACCTTGTGCCGTTTCTGGACGTAGATATACTTTGGTTGAACTACCTGCAGAAGCACCTAATTGTGTACCAAACATTAAGTTAAATTGCTTTACTTCTGTCCAATTCTTAGAACCAGAAACAGGATCTGCAATTCCTAAATCTTCAATTAGTTGTTTGAATCCTTCTAAATCGTTTTCTTCCTGTACACGAGCCAATTCGTTACTTATTTCATCAACTTGTTTTTGACGACGTAACACATTTGGGTTTGTAGAACGAAATTCTTCTTCACTAAACGCATCTCCAAAACGCTTTTTAGCTTTTGTGATGTCCTTATTTATTTTTTGAACTATTTTCTCTCTGTGATCTTCTACTAAAACATCAGCGCGGTAACGCTTCTTTGAATCTTTATTATCAATAAGAGGATCATTAAACGCATCAACGTGGCCAGAAGCTTTCCAAGTTGTTGGATGCATCAAAATTGCAGCATCAATCCCTACAATATTTTCATGCATTTGTACCATTGCTTTCCACCAATAGTCGCGTATATTCTTCTTTAATTCTGCTCCATTTTGAGCATAATCGTATACAGCACTTAAACCGTCATAAATTTCACTCGACTGAAATATATAACCGTATTCTTTTGCGTGCGATACTACTTTCTTAAATTGATCGTCTTGTTTTGCCATGCCGCAAATATAAAACGTTTGGATATCAGCTACAAGCTATTTTTGCGCGATATATACAAAAGCTGGCGGAATGTTGAAAGCTTCAAAGGATAACTTCACTTTATCGTTAAAAACTTCTTTGAGTTTTTTGTAATAGGTAGGACTGTATTGATATTGAACAAACATACTATCATCCTCCATAGCTTCGTAGGTATTTTTTAAAATACGATCGCTAATTTCTTGTGGAATATTTGTAAACGGTAAGCTAGAAACCACACAATCTACTTTGTCAAAACCATATTTTTTTAAAACAGGCTGAATTTCTTCGGCAGATACTTTTTCAATAATTAGTTGTGAATGCTTTATCTTTTCTAGTGATTGAAAAAACTTTTCATTGACTTCAAAGGTGATTACTTTTGTGTGAGGTTGTACTCTTTTTAAAATTTCTTTGGTAATAATTCCATTTCCAGGGCCAAACTCGACAATTACTTTTACAGTATCAAAATTTATACTTTTTACCATTCGTTTCGTAAGAAAACGAGAACTTGGAACAATAGTTCCTGAGGTTTTAATATCGCGTATGGCTTCTCTGAAAAATTTTAACCGATCCAATCGAGGAAATTTTTATTACTTAATGTTCGTTTGATTTTTGAATATACCGCGAAGTAAAGAAATTATTCAGAAAGTATCACATTTTTTATGCGATTCTTTTCTTTTTAAGAAAGAACTAAGAAAATTGTTTAATAAACGGATTGCATGTGACCTGGAGACATACCATCATGAAGTTCATGTTGTAGATATTGATTACGCTTTCGCAATTCTAACATTTCCCTTCTGTATTTCGTAATAGAACTATAATCTAAAACTTTGTCCTCTAATTCTTCTAGCAACTTTTTAACTTTTTGCTTTTCGGCAAGTACTTCAGTAGTTTTTACTTGATGCTCTTTGGTTAAATGATCGTAATTTTTGATAATTTCTCTCAATTCCTCTTTAACAAGTAATTTTTCATTTTCCAAATACGCATCTTTTTCATTTTCATTATCGTTCTGATTGTATACAGAAATGCAGACCATAGATAAAGTCATTGCAGCAAGTGCAATTAATAGTATTTTTTGAATTGTATCTTTTGTGGCTCCACTCATAAAAAAGTAGTACTTTTACGTGTGGCAAATATATTAAATAATATTCTTTCTTCCTTTTTTCCTGCAACTTGCTTGGGCTGTTCTGACAAGTTGATGCATCAAGAACAGGATATTTGTACGAAATGTTTACACAACTTACCATTCACGGAGTTTCATAAACATACAGAAAACCCTGTAAAACAAACATTCTACGGAAGAGTTCATATTGAAAATGCAACCGCTTTACTCCATTACAAGAAAAATGGAATCGTACAACAGCTAATACATCATTTAAAATATAAAGACAGACAAGATGTTGGTAATTTTCTAGGAAACATGCTAGGTGAAAGACTTAAAAAAGAAGCTGCGTACACTAATATTGATTACATCATTCCTGTTCCATTACATAAAAAACGACTACAAAAGCGTGGATACAATCAAGTAACTAATTTTGGACAAGAACTTGCCAAACATTTAGAAGCGGTATATGTAGATGACATTCTTATCAAAATAAACAACATTAAAACACAAGCTTTTAAAAAACGTGCAGCACGTTGGTTAACTGCACAACATTCATTTGAAGTTACAGACACTACACTATTACAAGGAAAACATATTCTATTAGTAGACGATATTATTACTACAGGCGCAACACTAGAAGCCTGTACTTTAGCACTTCAAAAAATACCAAATATTAAAATTAGTGTAGCAACTATGTCAATAGCAAGTTAAAACGTTCGTCAGTACCAAAAATAATTAGTTTATTTGTAGCGCATTATTTTATATCAGTTAATGAAACAACGTTTTATATCTTTTTCTTTGGTGACTTTGATCCTTATGTCATTGTTCAATTGTGCCAAGCGTGGTTTTCCAACAGGTGGTGAACCTGATAAAACACCGCCAAAAATGGTAAAATCACAACCTGAAGAATTCAGCACTAATTTTGACGAAAAGCGAATCCGTATTTATTTTGATGAATATATTAAAGTCAAAAATATTCAGAAGCAGTTGATTATTTCTCCACCCATAAAAGAAGGTGGTTATGTTATATATCCACAAGGAAGTTCAAGCAAGTATATTGATATTCAAATTCTTGATACGCTACAACCAAATACAACTTATTCCTTCAATTTTGGGCAAAGTATTGTAGATAATAACGAGGAAAACCCGTATGATTATTTTAAGTATGTCTTTTCTACAGGTTCCTATATTGATTCTTTAGAAGTTACAGGAACTATCAAAGATGCATTGGATAGAAATCCTGAAAAATTTGTATCGGTAATGTTGTATGAAATTGATTCAACATACAACGATTCTACTATTTATAAAAAGACACCAACATATATTACCAATACTTTAGATAGTTTAACAGAGTTTAAGCTTTCTAATTTACGTGCTGGAAAATACAAAATGCTTGCATTGAAAGATAAAGCAAGCAACTATCTTTTTAATCCACTTACAGATAAAATTGGATATGTAGAACAAGAAGTTACAGTTCCTACAGATTCTTTTTACACAATTACTTTATTCAAAGAAATTCCTGAATTTAAAGCAACACGACCTGCGCAAATTTCTAAAAATATGATTGCTTTTGGGCATGAAGGTCCTGTAGATAGTATGAAAGTAACTATCAACTCAGAAGTTCCTGAGAATTTTAGATTCAAAACGACACGTCATCCCGAAAAAGATACACTGCGTTATTGGTTTGAGAATTTAAAACCAGAAACCGATTCCCTGTTATTTACAGTTTCTAAAGGTGCATACAGTAAAGATTTCACAGTAAAAATTAAAGATATGGAAAAAGATTCCATGAATTTATCTGTGAATTACCGAGGAAATATTCCACCAAACGGTGATTTTAAAGTCATATCAAATACACCAATTGTTGCTATTGATCAAAACACGATTTCCATTCAAAATAAAGATTCTATTCCCGTGGCATTTACTACGAAATTGAATGAAAAGAATAATAGTTTGGATGTGTTTTTTGAGAAAAAGGAGAATCAGCGTTACAAAATTCAAATGTTGCCAAAAACAATTACTGACTTTTATGGTGAAATCAATGACACATTGAATTATACCTTGATTACTAAGGAAAATAAAGACTATGGAAATATTCAACTTACCTATGGTGGTTCTGAATATCCTGTACTAATTCAAGTTGTCAATGAAAAGCTCGAACTGATTGCTGAACAATATGCTACAGAACCACAAGATTCTTATAATTTCCCTTACATTGATCCACAATTTGTGTATTTCCGCGTGATATATGATACCAATAAAAATGGAAAATGGGATACTGGAAATTATCTAAAAAATAAGCAACCAGAAATTGTAAAGTATTTCCCGAAAAAGGTAGAAATCCGAGCAAATTGGGATGTCATTGAAGATCTTAAAAACTTGAAGTAAGACTAAAACCCAATTTTTCTTTTTTCTGTTTGTGTAAAATTCGTGTTTTGATAGTTAAAGATATCTGCTAATGTCAAGGCTTTGTCTGTTGGTTCATGTGCTAGTGTATTGAGCAATGCATTTGCTTTTTCCTTCTCTAATGGTTTAAATTCGTAATAGGCAATCATACGTCCTTTTCGCAGCAAAGCAGTATCAATCTTATTAATACTTGTATTGAACGTACAAATGATTTTTATGTTTAAATAATCACTGAACAATCCATCTGTTAATTGTAAAATGGTGGAAACTACCGAACTTTCATTTTGTTGTTCTCTAGTAGTCAATACCTTTTCTGCATCTTCAATAATGAGGATTGAGTTTTGATTTTTGAGTAAGAATGAAATAAAATCTGGATGCAGTAATTCATTTACAAATTCATTCTGAATAAAGATAAAATTCTTTTTATGATGCTTCGTGATTAGACTTTTAATGTATGAAGTCTTTCCTGCTCCCGGTGTGCCATGCAATAAAATAAGTCCCGCTTTTTCAAGCGCTAAAGCTCCTTCTATCGTATCATGCACTGGACTAAAATCATCATTGTACATAGATTGAATGTCACATATAAAATCTTCCGTTCGCACATCTTCTGTAAAAAAGCCGCGATTACCTCTTGACAATACTTTAAATACAGGTGTTCTATCCAATCCAAATTTCCTTCTTAAGGTATGATTCATGTCAATAATCCATTGTTCAAGTGCTAAATCTAAGTTATCATAGTAAAATTCAATATCGAGTTCATTATGTTCTAATGAGATCCAAATGAGCAGCTTTTTTGTAGCACTTTTTAAAAAGTATTGAAAAGGGAAATCTTTTGAAAAATCCGCATTTTTAGCATCTTCAGTATTCCAATTTTTAAAAACAACTTCTAAGTTTTGAGACTGAAAATCTATCGCTTCTATAACAGCTTCTATGTTTTCTTTCGTTTCATCAAGCGGTGTTTTTAAACTTAGAATAGAAGCAATTTTATCAAAACAAAAAATATAATACGAGCTTTTGTCAAAATCGCCATAGGAGTCAAACGAATCAATTAATTCAGCCATGAGTTTCTTTTTAGATTATATTTTTAATGATTTGTTTGTATAAGCGATACTATAATTAATTCAAGGTAAACACGTCTTTATCGTCTAAGAATTTCAACTTGCTTCGATATGTTGCAATGTGTTCTTTGGCTAATGTCACAATTTCGGTTTCTTCTTTGCCAGAAGTAATATTGGTAAGTTGCGCTCCCAATACATCATACGCTGCTGAATGTCCGCAATATTCCAGCGTATTTGCATCAAGTCCTACTCTATTTACTCCAATACAATAACTCATATTTTCAATGGCGCGTGCTTTTAATAACGCATCCCAAGCACTGACACGTGGTTTTGGCCAGTTAGCAACATACAACAATACATCATAGTCATCTACATTTCGTGCCCATACAGGAAAACGCAAATCGTAACATATCAGTGAGCAAATTTTCCAACCTTTATACTTGATGATCGTTTTTTCAGTTCCAGCTTGGTATACTTCATGTTCGCCAGCAAGCGTAAACGTATGCTTTTTATCATAAGTTTCAATATCTCCAGAAGGCAATACAAATACCAAACGATTGTAATGATTTCCATTTTCAGAAATAACTAAACTTCCTGTTATGGCTGCATTTTTAGCTTTTGCTAATTCTTTCAACCAAGCAATAGTTTCCCCATCCATAGTTTCGGCTACATTTTCAGGATTCATGGTAAATCCAGAAGTAAACATTTCTGGCAATACAATAATATCTACTGTGTCAGTTATTGCGTTGATTTTTTCTGTTAATTGCGCTCGGTTTTGCGCAGGATGTTCCCAGATGAGATTGGTTTGGACAAGTGCAACTTTGAGTTCTCGGCTTTCCATGAGTCTGTAAGTATTTTTGGTAAATTAAACACGTTCCATCAATCATAATTATGTTGAAAAAACGGTATTGTAAAGTTACCACTTATTTTCCATGAATGTCCAATACTTCAAAAAGTTTTGCTTTAAAGGTTCTGCCAATCGGAATGCGTTTGTCGTGAATATACACTTCATTTCCTGAGATTTTATCGACATGATCTTTATTAATGACAAAGGATTTATGAATTTGAATGAATTGATGTTCAGGTAGTTTTTCTTTCCAAGTACGCAAGGTTCCAATAAACGATAGTTTTTGTTGATTGCTTACCAAAGTCAAATAATTGCGTTCCGATTCGACATAAAATATTTCTTGAAATTGAATTTTATGAAACGTTTTATCTACATTTAAGAATAAAGTTTCTGAACTTGATTTTTCGACTTCTTTTTCAATAATTTTTGTTTGAGTACGCTGTGTTTTTTGAATGGCTTTTAGGAAACGTTCTAACGAAAAAGGCTTCACCAAATAATCGATAATGGTTTCAAATTCAAAACTTTCCACTGCATAATCAGGATACGCCGTTGTCATAATGATGGTAGGTGGATTTTTAAGTGTTCGCAGAAAACTCAATCCAGAAATATCAGGCAAATTAATATCTAAGAAAATCAAGTCAATTTCTTCAGTATTGATTGTATCATAAGCATTTAAGGCTGCATTAAATGTTCCTATTAACTCCAAATACGATACTTTGGCAATGTAATTTTTGAGAATACGTTGCGCAGGAATTTCATCTTCTATTATAATACAGTTCATCAGTTTGTTGGGTTTGTTTTTTATCTTTCAGATGGAATTTCCAAAATAACTATTTATAGCACGTGATTAAAATTTATTAATGGATGTTTCATGTTAATTGTAGTTTTAAGGTAGCAACGTATAACTTCCCTTCTTTAAAAGTCAGCTCGTATTTGTCTTTATAAATTATGTCTAAACGTTTCTTTAAATTTCGCAATCCTATTTGTGCGGTTTCACTTTTCTTAGTTTCATCACATTCATTTGTGCAAATACAGGTCAGTGCACCATTAGAAACTTCAATAGTGACAGCAATAGTAGTATTCATTACACTGTGTTTGAATGCATTTTCAATAATGGTAATAAGCAATAACGGTGCAATTGTATAATTATCTTCTAATATATTTTTTCGGTACTCAATCGTTTTAATCCCTTCTGTACGAATTTCTTGAAATGTAATATAATTGTCAATAAACGTAAGTTCTTTTTCTAATGGAACAAAAGTCACATTGCTTTCATACAGCACATGTTTCAGGTTGTTGGACAACATCAAAATCAACTCAGGGACTTGTGCTGGTTTTTCAATAGAATACGAATATATCGTGTTTAAATTATTGAATAATACGTGTGGATTTATCTGCGATTTCAGGAATTTCAATTCCATTTCCGCATGTTTTTGCTTAATACTTTCTACTTCATCTTTCTTTTCCAAATACCGGAATAACATCCAAATAAAGGAGAAAAAGATAATTGGCACAATGGTTTGCCATACATAATCCGACAAACATTTTACAATAGTACAACCACATTCAGCAAAAACATAACAATACAGTTGTGTCGCAAAAAAACTAATCGCAGTAATGAGTAAAATGTACATGGTATACCATTTTTTCTTTTCAAAAAAAGGCAACAACACAAAGTCGTTTATGTATACAATGATGACTAAAATGGACAAATATTGCAGAAACGGATTTTCTGCCCAATAATAATTTGAAAAGTAAAATAAGGAGACAAAAATGAACAATGCCCAAAACAGCATGTGTATCAGAATTTTAGAAATGGTATGATTAAAAAAGTTCATTGTGTCGCTTATTATAAACTGTCAAAATACTAAGAAAGCCAAAATTCGTCAAATATATGTGGACAAAATACGGGCTTTGTTGTATTAACTTCCGATTATTGTTAAAAAAAGATAGATTTTTAAAGATTGCTTTTTATCAATACATTCATGCATTATGTACATTTTGTTGGTTTTCTCATTTGGTTTGTTAGAGTTTTGAGTCAGAAATCAAAATCAACCAGAAAATGAACAAACTCTTTACTTTTTTATTGATGCTTTTTATGTGTCAATTTACACTGGCACAATCAGTGAATCAATTGACCAAAGATGTACGTGGTCGTGATATGTTATTGGGTGAAATTACCAAAGAAGGTTTTACTTCCAATTCTTTTAACTCGTGGTTTTCTAAGAATTATGAAGCGTATGAACCTGATGCAACGACCATTAAAAAACTTAAAAGAAAGCTTAAAAAATATAATATTACCATTTTTATGGGAACTTGGTGTGGCGATAGTAAACGCGAAGTTCCAAAGTTTATGAAACTCTTAGAAGCCGCCAATTTTCCAGAAGAAAAGCTACGTATAATTGGAGTGAATAATGCGCGAGCAAGTTACAAACAAAGTCCTAATGGAGAGGAAAAAGGCTTGAACATTCATCGTGTTCCTACGTTTATTGTATACAACAAACGTGGAAAAGAAGTAGGACGTATCGTAGAACATCCCGTGGAAAGTTTAGAGATGGATTTACTTCGAATTTGCAGAAAAAAATCATACGAGCACAACTATCAAATTGTAACGGAATTGCACAACTTATTTGAGAAAAAAGGAAGTGATTACATTGAGGAAAATCAAGAAAAAGTTGTTTCAAAATTACAACCGTATTCTAAAAGTTTAAAAGAATTAAACACATATGGTTATGTGTTGCTTCGTGCAAAAGATTATAAAAAAGCAATTACGGTATTTACGATCAACACAAAACTATTTCCAAACGATAAAAACAGTTATGATAGTCTGGCAGAAGCCTATTTTACCATAAAAGACTATGAAACAGCTACAAAATATTACACCAAAGTATTGGCAATGGACGCAAACGATAAAAATGCAAAAACCATGCTTGCAAAAATGCCAAAATAAGTATTAAAACGTAAAGTTTGTTTTGAAGGGCAGTGCGTCTCCACGTGAGATTATGCATTGCTTTTCTGTTTTTATCAAAAAATGGAGAGAAGGTTCTATTCTTGTTTGAATTGTCACTACTTTTAACATGAAAGTATTTTTCTTTAAAAACTACATATATGATCACCATCTATAGTTTTAGAATGCTTTTTTTCATTTTAGAAAAAGTAATCATCACCGCAAGAAAATTCAAATAAATAGTTCACTTTCGAGAAGCTCTTGTTTATGAAAAGGAGATCGTTTCTTCAATTACTCCAAAAAACACAAACAAAGTTAGAGGAGGAAATATGTATCATGATTCAAATTGTACTATGGATACATGTTAAACATTCTTAAAAACTCGAATTTATAGTGACGAAGCATGTTGGCCTTGTCAATAGAGATACTCATGCAATTAAAAATTATGAAGAAACTTGTAAGTAAGCAAACTATTAGTAGTTACTTTACGCATGTTTCATAAAGCTTCTCTAATTAGAGGTTTTTTATATAGAAAACTCCCAAAAGAAGACGACTATATTTAATTATTAGTATTTTTAGCTTCTTTATATGTATGCTAACAAAAAGAGTTTTTATGATGCGCAAAGTGATTACATTTTGGAGTTGTATTGTTTTCGTATTGACATCTCTTTCTGGATTTTCACAAGAAATGCCTGAAGATGCTACGTCGGAAGAAATTTTTGATTTTATTGTTCAACACAAATATTCCTATCCTGAACTTGCAAAAAAATATGCTCAAATTTTAGTTGCAAAAAGTAAAAAAGAGCAAGACAGTATTCATCTTTTTAATGCCTATGCACAATGTTGTAAAATTGCCAATATTGAGGGAAATTATGAACTTGCTATTCAACATTGTGATTCTGCTATTGCAACCGCAACCGCATTAAAAAATCAACTTTTTTTAGCAGAAGTCTATCTAACAAAAGGAAATGCCGTTGTATACCTTGGAGATAATAAAAAAGCATTAGAAAATTACCTAAATACTTTAAATATAGCGAAGGACATCAATGCTATTGAATATGAAATTGTTGCTAAGTCTAATATAGCAAAGATCAAAAGACGCATGGGTTTTTATGAAGAAGCACTCTCAATTTACAAAAAAAACACCTTATTGGCCGAACAGTATAACTTTGAAAACAAAACGATTCTCATTAATTCTTACATGGGTGTAGGTGGCACATATTTACGTTTAAATCAACCAGATTCTACGCTTAAATACTCTAAAATAGGTTTACAAAAAAGTCTTGCAATTAACGATGATGAAGGTGTGAGTTATTTTTACATTGATATTGGTATTGCATATTTTCTAAAAAAGGATTTTAATGTTGCTATTGACTACTTAAAAAAAGCAGAAAAAATTACGAAAGGATTGAATAATCAAAATAGACTTGCTGAAATTTACAACTATATTGGACAATCCTATTTTAAATTAAAAAAGTATGACGAAGTAATTTCTTTTTTAAAAAATGCAGAAGCTATTGTTAATAAAAAAAATAAAGAAATCCTTTATAATCCTCAAGAACTAGAAGATATATACTTAACACTTTCAAAAGTCTATGAACTTACTAACAATCTAGATTCATATGTTGAATATACTTCCAAATATCTTGAATTGAAAGTTTCTAATGAAGGCGAAAATATAGAAGTTATTAAAGATTTGTATGAGACTACACGAGAAGAGAATACATTACTTTCTTCTATGACCTCTAAATTAAGAAACAGTCTTATGTACGTTATACTATTTAGTCTTTTTTTAGTAGCATTATGTGGATATTTTGTGTGGAAATTTTTAGAAGTAAAAAAACAAAACAAAAAAACATTTGAGCAATTAGTTGCGACGATAGAATCCAAAAATTCAGAAAAAATAAAATCTGAATTTAAAATTGAAGACAAAAAAGTAGAAGCCATCCTGGAACGATTAGAAAAATTAGAAGAGTCATTATTTTTCTTAAATAGCAATTGCACATTACAAAGTTTAGCCAAAAAAGTAAAGACCAATACCAATTATTTATCAAAAATCATCAATACATACAAACAGAAAAAATTTTATGAGTACTTGAATGATTTACGTATAAAATATGTGTTAAAACGCTTGAAAGAAGATCCTAAATTTCGTAAATACTCTATAAAGCATATAGCAGAAGAAATTGGCTATAAAAGCACCAATTCATTTACAAAATACTTTAAAGCCTCTACAAAGCTATATCCTTCATATTATATTAAAAATCTTGAGAATACTTCTAAAAATAACACCTCAAATTAAGTAATTTGAGTCTTTTAAGAATTCCATTTTTAACATTTTAGGGTATAAATAGGTTATCTTTCATCTTACAATTTAACTTAAAAACTTATTTATGAAAGTAAAACATTTACAAAAAATGAAATTAAAAAAAGAAACTATCTCTCATATCAATGAAACAACAGCTATGTTACTGAAAGGCGGCACACGTGGTTCAGAAACTTCTGCAATTGACGATTCTGCTTTAATTTCGCATTGTGGTGATATACAATGTTATTAATTATGCATCCATAATTTAATTGAAAATCGGAAGCGATACTTCCGATTTTTTATGTCTAATTTTTAGATTTTTCAAACTGATATCTTACCTCAACTCCTTAAAATTTTAGTTTTTTTGCGCTACACTTTCTTTTTTTCATAAGATACGAATCATATTTTGAGATCATAAAAATTAATTAACTTCAAAAATTTTTTTTATGAAAACCCACAAAGTAAAATCATTGAAATTGGTAAAAGCTTCTATAGCAAATTTAGACGCTAGCAAACAAGAAAGAATTGTCGGTGGTGGCACACGTGCTTGGACAGGTTGCCTTACGTTTAACTCTATGTGTCCAACTTCTTGCCACGCACACTAATCTCAACTAATTATTAACCACAAAATCAATACCCATGAAAACAAAAAAGACAAAATCATTACAATTAATTAAAGCTTCAATCGCTAGTTTAGAAACAAAAAAATCACTAAAAGTTGTAGGTGGAGTTACGCGTATTGGAGATTGCAATAGTAGAACTTCCTTATGTATTACTTCTTGTCACGCGCACTAACATATGCATGTAGACTAAAACTTTAATCCTACTGAAAAAGAATTCAAAAAGTTTATTATTTAACGTATAGAGAGTTAAAAGGCAGTGGTTTTTCGGGTAGCATAATTTGTGATTCACGAGAACCTGAATTTTGTAATTTGACTTTTAACAGATGGCACTGTAATATTAGTTCTCCTAGTATTACTGTGCCTAAATGTAAATACTTTTTATCAGTAAAAAAGCTTCTCATTTTGAGAAGCTTTTACGTTATCCATAATTACTTGAGATAATTTACATGAGAATGAGTAGCATCATAAAATTTGTGTTATTCATTTGTTAATTATTATTGTTATTCAATTGCTTTTTCAATATGTATATCAAAGTATTAAATTTTATTAATAATCGCAGCTGCCTTTTCGAGCGTTTCATCCGTTTTAGCGAAACAAAAACGCAATAATTTATGATCTTCTTTATTGGTATTGAATACTGAGAGCGGAATGGATGCTATTTTGTGTTCTCTTGTGAGCCTTTTAGCAAATTCCGTATCTTGTTCGTCTGTGATGGCATCATACGACAATACCTGAAAGTATGTTCCTTGTGAAGGTATCCATGTAAAACGTGAATCTTTAATTTCATTGAGAAAGAAATCTCTTTTTTCTTGAAAAAATGCAGGAAGCTGAATATAGTGCTCAGGTTTTTTTAAGTATTTTCCAATCCCAATTTGCATCGGATGATTTACAGAAAATACGTTGAACTGATGCACTTTTTTGTATTCATCCATCAATTCTTTTGGAGCTACACAATAGCCCATTTTCCAGCCTGTATTGTGAAATGTTTTTCCAAAAGAAGCTGTAATAAATGTGCGTTCGGCTAGTTTGGGAAATAAGGCTGCGCTTTGATGTTGTTCACCATCAAAAATAATGTGTTCGTAAACTTCATCACTCAACAGAATGATGTTTGTATTTTCTAAAATCGATGCTAATTCCAACATATCTTCTTTTGAAAATACTGTGCCACTTGGATTATGTGGCGTATTGATAATCATCATTTTTGTTTTTGAAGAAATGTTGCTTCTCACTTCATTCCAATTCACTGAAAATTCTTTTCCTTTCAACTGAATCGACACTACTTTTCCTCCATGTGCTTCCACAGCAGGCGCATAACAATCATACGCAGGCGTAAATATGATGACTTCATCATTAGGACGTACAAAGGCACTTACAATGGTAAAAATAGCTTGTGTTGCTCCTGCTGTCACCACAACTTCTGTATCTGGATTATAGTTTCTATGATACATATATTCCATCTTTTCGGCGATAGCTTCTCGTAAAATACTAGCACCTGACATTGGTGCATATTGATTGTAGTTTTCGCGCAAAGCTTGCTGTATCATTTCAATCAATACAGGATCGGAAGGGAAATTTGGAAATCCTTGTGCTAAATTGAGCGCATTTTCTTTGGCTGATAATTGGCTCATTACCGTAAATATAGTCGTTCCTACATTGGGAAGTTTGGATGTATGCTGGATCATTTTTTGGGTTTTGGGTTTTGAGTTTTGGGTTGTCTTTAATACTTTTTAAATCAAAAAATAAGCTGGTAAACTCATAAACTTTTCAACTTCTTAGTTGTTGATTCGTTAATCTACCAATTTATTTAATGGTTATTAAAAATACCTTTTTGTTCCCTTTTTGTAACGAATTCATAAATATTTTTTTGTGACACATAATTTTCTGTGAACTCTAATTATTATACAATTCATAATTTAAAATTCAACATTTAGAATTTATTATTAAAAGTCGTCAATTTGAATGGTTCTGCGAAATGAAACTTAGAAAAATATGCATCTTGAAACACTTTCTTAAACATTAGATTACTACGGTAAACCCGTAACTTACTCTATAAGATATTACGTAGTATTACACTGATAACCATAAACTTATAAATTATGAAAAAAAGAAAACTTACCGCTTTACAGTTAAACAAAAAGTCTATTTCTACATTTGCAAACAATGCAATTACTGGTGGTGATGATAGTAGATCAACTGGTTTTACACGATTAGATGCCTGTAATACTAAAGATGTTATTAGATGCTTGACGGGTGATGCCTGTCCAACTGTATTTGGATGTCCATCTTTTGTAAACTGTTAAATTATTTTAAGCGAACTGAAGTTCGCTTTCTTTTTTTGAATTAAAGATTGTACGCATGCATCAATTCAAATGCTTTTTTTCTAGCATTTCCATGAATAATTCTTTGAGAATATCATTTTCTACATTATTGATGTAAACAGCCTGAAAATCATTTCGGAAGTCGCGAATTTTTTGAAGATTAATTCCTTTGTATCGAATATTACTACTTACCTCATGCCATATTTCTAACAATCGACCAATAAGTCTTCTGTTGGTTTCAAACTGCGCGTTGAGTTGCCCTAGCATACTTTTGGTATAGCTGGTAAACAAAGGCATTCGTGCAAGTTTTTGCATAGCTGTATCCATGAACAATTGGATTTCTTGTTCATTTTGGAAATCGTAGAAACGGTATTTATCTTCAGTTTTACATTTTTTACACGCTACAATTGCAAAGGTATCCTTGATTATTTGCGTGCAATCATACATAGATTCATAATAGATTTCCAATCCCAAATTGGTATTAATGACCAATACTTCACTTTTCACAAGTTCTGTCAGGAAATTTTTTAAAATGATGACTTGCTGATGCGAAATGATCAGTTGTTTCTTGTGATGTTTTTCGTTTATGTGGAGATATTTTAAAGACATAGCAATAACAATCTCCAATTTAACGAATTGAACAACACGAAATTGTTAAAGTTTATTATTTCGTATGATTTACATATTGAAAAGTAGTAGAAATAGCGATTGTGTCGTTTTGAAGAAATTTGAAATAAAACTCTTTATTTTACGTTTTTAATTCCACAACTTCTAATTAAATCTGTAATGCATAAGATGGTATCAGAAGTGAGCGTCGAAATATTTAAATCTCAATTATCAAGCAAAACTATCCTAGTTTATGAGGCACAGATTTCCTATCTCAATTATGTTACTTTTTACTGTATTTATGAGTTGTGATTCACATCAAAAATTATCTAAAGAAAATCGTGTATTGAAAGATTCACCTGCCGTATTTCAAGAATTCTCTGAGATAAAATCAGAAGCAATTGTGGAGCTTAAAAAAATGAATGTCGTATATCGTGGAATTGACAATGCACTAAAAATTGCAGTGCCTAATGCTCTAAATATTTCAGTAATGGCTCCGGGTTTAATAAATAAAGGAAATGGTAATTTTGTATTGCGTCCTCAAAAAGGCAAAGAAGTTATTCTTCAGATTGTAGCACAAATGCGAAGTGGAAAAACAATAAAATTCGAAAAAGTATTTCGGATTGAAGATATTGGAGATCCAATCGGTGTTATTAAAAATAAAAGCTTTGCGTACACTACTATAAAACTAACTAAAAAAGAGTTCATTAAAAGTGTTTTTAGCTTTGACATTTACAACTTTCTTCACTTTAGAAATTTAAAAGTTTCTGAATTTGACATACTTTTCCCTAATAACAAAATAATAAAAGTATCAGGTAATACTTTGAATAACGAAGCAATCAAACAAATAGAAGAACTCGAAATTGGAAATAAAATTCATATTCACAATATCAAGGGTTATGGATACAGTGGAAGTTTAAAAAAAATAAGGTCTATTTATATTGAAATTGTCCCTTAAAAATTATTACTTCTGTATAAAGTTTTGTTTTTCCAATCCAGCCTCAACCGCTTTTTCAAGTACTGATGGTTCACTTCCCGGTCCAATAGTTAATAGTTTTGCTCCAGTTATTGGCATTCCTTTAAAAGGTCTTATCGTAACTTCACCATCTGGAGTGCGCTCGAAATAAACATAGTTTTCTTCATTTTGAATTTGTGTACAACCTTTTACACGTAGAATACTTTCTGGAATTGCATTACAAATATCATAAATACAATCCTTGTTTGGCAAGTTTGGTAAATCTACAGAGCAAGACGACCAATGCGCTTTGAGATGATCTAGCTTTTGTGGATTATTTTTTGAAGGCGAAAGTTTCGGTAATAGCGAAACGTCAATTGCGTCCGCGTGTATGATTTCTGCGAATGGATTGAATGTTTTCAATTCATTAACTACAGTATCTAGTCTTTCTTTAGAAACATTTTCCGTATGTGTTAATACGAGTAAAGAAGATACTTGAATTTGATTGGCTTCTAATTCGTTATGTTCGCCTCTTTTTTGCCAGTTTTTTACATCTACCACTGAAATTTGAATTGGCGGCAAAAATCGTTCGTTAATTCCCACACCCAAAAAGCTCATCAAAGAACAAGCATCAGAGGTTCCATTGGCCTCAATCA
This sequence comes from Kordia sp., assembly GCF_022447245.1. Taxonomy (GTDB): domain Bacteria; phylum Bacteroidota; class Bacteroidia; order Flavobacteriales; family Flavobacteriaceae; genus Kordia. The sequence goes on from NZ_JAKVBC010000004.1 coordinate 111,326, forward strand.
AAGTAACACCATTGGATCGTTCAGGAATTCTGTTTACAAACTCTCTCAACTCATGAATTCCACTGCAACAAATACAACTTCCACTTAATGATCGTACCCACTTAGGGTTCATTTCTTCCATAAACTGCTGTACATCAAGATCAGCATTTTCATAATCATTTAAAATAATAAAAGGATTCCAATCTTTTTCAAGATAGTTGTGCATTAATTGTTTTAACAAGGTAGTTTTTCCTGCTCCTAAAAACCCTACAACAGTGATGATAGCTTCCATTTTTAACTTTTTTTCTTGCCTTAAAAATACATCATTTTTTGTCATTGAAACCCATAATACATAAGATTATTCTACAATTTTCATTTTCTTTAACAAAAATGAAGCGTTCATGTTAGAACAAATCCCTTTTTTGAGCAAATACCCAAAGAAAAGTTCGTCGTTGATAATTTCAGCATCAAAGAAATAGTTTTTTACTTGATCAATTTCTTTTTCCAATTCACAGAGACTTAAATCGTGTGTAGCTATAATTCCTGCTGCGTTTTGAGAAGCGAGTTTTTGTACAATTTTTTTAGATCCCATTGCTTTATCATGACTGTTGGTTCCTTTTAGAATTTCATCCAAAATAATAAAGTAGGTGTCATTTTCAATTTTGTCTACAATCATTTTTAAGCGTTGCAATTCTGAAAAGAAGTACGAAGCGCCTTCTGCTAGTGAATCAGTCGTACGCATGCTTGTAATAAGCTTTATAGGCGAATACACTGCTTGTTTCGCACAAATTGGCAATCCTACATTAGACATGACAATGCCTAAAGAAACGGTTCGCAAAAACGTACTTTTTCCAGCCATATTTGCACCTGTAACAATATAAAACTCTGAGTTTCCTATTAAAAAATCGTTATCAACTCTGTTGGCTGCTCGCAACAATGGATGTCCTAATTGTCTTGCTTTGATGACTTCTTTGGCAGAAGTTTCAATTGTTGGATATGTAAATTGTGGATGGTTAAACGCAAAATTCCCTAAACTGTTGTAGGCATCAAAAAAAGTAACGACCTCAAACCATTGGGCTACTTTTTGACTGTGTTTTTGAATCCAAATTTCTATTTGATACGATTTCGAAATATCCCATAATAAAAACCCGTTTAAAAAGATTCCAACTAAAATATTATTTCGATTGTCTAAAGCATCGATGCGTTTTGAAAATCCTTTAACCAAGGTAGAAGCCTTTTGCACATTACTGTGAATATTTCGTTGTTTTTCTTTTAGTAATTCTGACGAATATGTTTCTTCTTCAATTCGTTGTAATAAGTGTCCGTATTGCTGAAAAGTATCTTTGGCTTTGTTGGTATTGATGGAAAGTTGATTGATACTTTTTAAGAATTTAACTGTAATTCCCAATCCTACAAAAAGCCATATTAGCGCTGTTAAAAATGGTAATATTCCCAAAGAAACCAAGGTAATAATGGCAATAGAGATTCCAGAAAAAATCATGGGTAAAATTCGCATCGGTTTAGGAATAAAGCTTTTGTATTCCTGCAACCAACTCGTAATGCTTTTGGAGGTTGTTTCCACTTTTATCAATAAAGCAATAGCAGAAAAATGTTGTCGCCAATTTGCCTTTTGAGCCAATTCTTGTATGGCTTCTTGTCGTTTGGCAATCGTTGAAATATCATTACTCGCTAGCAAAGCTGCTAATTCGTTTTTTCCTTCTTTTGTAGTTGATCTATTTATATATTGAAAAAAAGAAGCATTCCCAAAGAGATCAATATCATAACTAAACTCATGAGACGCATCTAAAAATTCTTCGCCTGTAGGCAATTTAGAAAGATCGCCATTTAACACATCCAGTTCTAGTTGATTACATTGAATCAAGGCTTTTAGTTTATTGCTTTTATACACCAAATCTGAATGACGAAAGACTAAAAATAGAAAAATTGCCATTCCGACTGCTGAAGTCATTACCACATACGCCCATTGTCCGAACAAGAGATAAATTGAGAATGCAATACTTAAAAAAACGACCAATCGTAAAAAACTTGATTGATTGAGTTTTCGACGTTGTATTTTTAATTCGGCTTCAAATTTGGCTTTTTGTTCTGTGTAAAAGGCTTTAGGGTCTTGCATCATGATTCACTAAGAAATATCGTAACAAGAAACAAAAAAAAATACAAAACAAATAGCTTTGCGTTCGTTAGTATTTCATCCTAAGAAAAGTTTAACAATTATACGTACTCGATACTACTTTTTGATAAACCTCAACACTCTTTTTCTAGTTGGATAAAATACATTCCTTTGCTTAATTGCTGTACATTTATACTTTTAGTTTTATCTACAATTCCAATTAATAAGGTTTTACCAGACTGGAATGTTTACATTTGATTGGACATAGAGTTAAGAGATTAAATTATTAATTAACTCAACTTTGAAAAGATGTCAACAAAACGAAAGACTCACACAGAGTCATTTAAGCGCAAAGCTCTAGCATTAAGCCATCAAAAGGGTAATGTAGAAGAAACTTTCCGAGAATTAGGATTATCAACATCAGTGTTGCAACGTTGGTGAAAAGCGTATAATGAATATGGTCAAAACAGTTTTCCAGGACGCGCAAATCCAAAACAAACAGATGATCAAAAAGAAATAGCCAAACTAAAGAAACAATTACCAGAGTGTCCCTTAGAGAATGAAATATTAAAAAAAGCGGTAAGCATCTTTTCCAAGAGCGACAGGACAACTATAGATTTATAAAGCACCATAAATTGAAGTATCCAGTTGAGAAGATGTGTAAAGTATTATAAGTAAGTAGGAGTAGTTATTATAGTTGGTTGAGCAAAGGTCCATCAAAACGATGGTTAAACAATCATTCTATTATGTATTTCATCAAACATATTTTTGAATATAGTTATCAAAGCTATGGAGCAGAAAGAATGAAAGCTGAATTAGAAAAATATGATCATTATGTATCTAAACGCAAAATAGCAAGATTAATGCGAGAACTTAATCTAATTGTAAAGCGTAAACATAGTTTAAAATTACAACAGATAGCAATCATACCTATCCTGTAGCAGCTAATCTATTAGATCAGGATTTTAAAGTCCATAGAAAAAATTAAGTATGGGTATATGATATTACCTATTTACACACTAGCAAAGGTTGGCTGTATTTAACTGTAATTATTGATTTTTCATTCAGATAGAGGCTCGCAATATGCAAGTAATCTATTCGCTTCTGTTCTTAAAAGTTATAAAGGGTTTGTCAAACAATCTATGAGTAGAAAAGCAGCATAAATCCCTTAACTTTTTGTCTAATTTTTTGTTGTTATTCCATACAATTCGATATTACTAACAAGCATACAGGTAGAAAGAATTTTAATCGTAACATAGTGCGTTTTTTTAATGAAAATAAATAAAAAATCCCAAGCAGGTCATACTTGGGATTTTTTTAGATATATGGATTGTTAAATTTTATCCTTTAAAAGAAGCTTTTAAATACTCACGATTCATACGTGCAATATTTTCAAGTGAAATTCCTTTCGGGCATTCTACTTCACAAGCTCCAGTATTGGTACAGTTTCCAAAACCTTCTTCGTCCATTTGCTTTACCATGTTTAATACACGATCTGTTGCTTCAACTTGTCCTTGCGGTAATAATGCAAACTGCGATACTTTTGCAGAAACAAATAACATAGCACTTGAGTTTTTACAACTTGCTACACAAGCTCCACAACCAATACATGTTGCAGCATCAAAAGCAGTATCTGCATCATGCTTGTTAATAGGAATTGCATTAGCATCAATGGTATTTCCTGAAGTATTCACAGAAACAAATCCTCCTGCATGTTGTACACGATCAAAAGCACTTCTATCTACCACTAAATCTTTGATTACAGGAAACGCCTTAGCTCTAAATGGTTCAATATAAATAGTATCTCCATCTTTAAACTTTCGCATATGTAACTGACAGGTTGTTACGCCACGATCTGGTCCGTGCGCTTCTCCATTAATATATAAAGAACACATTCCACAGATTCCTTCACGACAATCATGGTCAAACGCAACTGGCTCATCTCCTTTTGTAATGAGTTCACTATTCAGAACGTCCAGCATTTCAAGGAAAGACATATCTGGAGAAACATCGGTGATTTGGTAATCAACCATTTTTCCTTTATCATTTGCGCCTTTTTGACGCCATATTTTTAATGTTAAATTCATACAATTTAGATTTTAGTATTGAGTATTGAGTATTGAGCAGTTAGCTTCCTAACATCTCATGTCTCAACACTACTATCTATTTATAACTTCTTTCTTTTACTTCTATGTTTTCGTATATCAAGTCTTCTTTGTGTAGCACAGCGTTTTTAGGTTCTCCTTTATACTCCCATGCAGAAACATACTGGAATTCTTTTCGACGCATTGCTTCACCTTCTTCTGTTTGATATTCATCTCTGAAATGTCCACCCGCAGATTCTTCACGTTGTAATGCATCTTTAGCAAATAACTCTCCTAATTCTAAAAAGTCTGCAACACGACCTGCTTTTGCCAATTCTTCATTGAATTCATTTGCCTCACCTGGCACACGAACATCTTTATAGAACTCTGCTCTTAATTCAGAGATTTCTTTAATGGCAGATTTTAAATCTTTTTCGTTACGTGCCATTCCACATTTGTTCCACATAATTTTTCCTAATTTTTTGTGGAAATAGTCAACAGGCTTTGTCCCGTTGTTATTTACTAATTGATTGATAGCATCTTTTACCTTATTTTCTGCTTCATCAAATTCTTTTGTTTCTGTAGAGATTGGACCCGTACGAATGTCATTAGCTAAGTAATCGCCAATTGTGTAAGGCAATACAAAATAACCGTCTGCTAAACCTTGCATTAATGCAGAAGCTCCTAAACGGTTAGCTCCGTGATCAGAGAAGTTAGCTTCTCCAATAGCATACAATCCTGGTACTGTCGTTTGTAAGTTGTAATCAACCCATATCCCTCCCATAGTGTAATGCACCGCTGGGTAAATCATCATTGGTGTTTCGTATGGATTTTCATCAACGATTTTCTCATACATTTGGAATAAGTTTCCATACTTATTCTTTACAACTTCCTGACCTAATTTTTTAACTAAGGCTGCATCATCTTCATTTAATCCTTTTACGTGTGCTTGCTCTTTTCCGTAACGTTGAATTGCAGAGGCGAAATCTAAGTATACAGCTTCTCCTGTAGCGTTTACTCCAAATCCTGCATCACAACGTTCTTTAGCGGCACGTGAAGCAACATCTCGCGGTACTAAGTTACCAAAGGCTGGATAACGACGCTCTAAGTAATAATCTCTTTCTTCTTCTTTAAGATCGGTTGGCTTCAACGTTTTGTTTCGAATTGCCTCTACATCTTTTTTGTGTTTTGGCACCCAAATACGACCATCATTACGTAATGATTCAGACATTAACGTCAATTTTGATTGATGATCTCCAGAAACTGGAATACATGTTGGGTGAATTTGCGTATAACATGGATTTGCAAAGTAGGCTCCACGCTTATGCGCTTTCCAAGCAGCCGTTACATTACTTCCCATAGCGTTTGTAGAAAGGAAGAATACGTTTCCATATCCACCAGTTCCTAGTACAACCGCATGCGCTGAATGTCTTTCTATTTCACCAGTAACTAAGTTACGTGCTATAATTCCTCTTGCTTTTCCATCAACCACAACTACGTCTAACATTTCATGACGGTTGTACATTTTAATTTTTCCACGACCGATTTGACGGTTCATCGAGGAATAAGCTCCTAATAATAATTGCTGACCTGTTTGTCCTTTAGCGTAGAAAGTACGTGATACTAATACACCACCAAACGAACGGTTGTCTAATAATCCACCATAGTCACGAGCAAAAGGAACTCCTTGTGCCACACATTGATCGATGATGTTTGCAGATACTTCTGCCAAACGATATACATTTGCTTCACGCGAGCGGTAATCTCCTCCTTTTACCGTATCATAGAATAATCGGTAGGTTGAATCTCCATCTCCTTGATAGTTTTTCGCTGCGTTGATTCCTCCTTGTGCTGCAATAGAGTGTGCACGACGTGGAGAATCTTGAAAGCAAAATGCTTTTACGTTGTATCCTAATTCAGCTAATGTAGCTGCTGCAGATCCGCCTGCGAGTCCTGTTCCCACAACAATGACATCAATAAGACGTTTGTTGGCTGGATTTACAAGATTGATTGTGTTTTTATGTTTTGTCCACTTATCTGCTAGTGGTCCTTGAGGTATTTTTGAATCTAAAGCCATAGTTTTGATAAGTTTTTAGTGAGTTCCTGTAAAGTGATGAAATAAAGCAATGAATATAAACCCTGCTGGAATTCCAATAGAATATACTTTACTCACTCCTTTCAATGCTATTGTGTATTTGTTATTAGCTCCAACTGACTGGAATGCTGAACCAAATCCATGTAATAAGTGTAATGCTAAAAAGGTAAATCCAACGCAGTACAATGCTACACGCCAAATTGGTTCAAACTTGTGTACTAATTCTTCATGATATCTAAATCCACTTTCTAGGTTTGTTGGATCAATAAGTCCTGACATGTCGCCTGCAACAAATTTTGTATTGATCTCAGGAATCCAAAAATCAATAAAGTGAATTACTAAGAAAACTAATATAAATCCTCCACTCCAAATCATGTTTCTACTCATCCAAGAAGAATTTGCGTTTCCGTTATTTTTTGCATAACTCACATTTCTTGCACTTTTATTTTTTATTTCTAAGACAAATCCCATTACGAAGTGAAAAATAACTCCCAAAATCAAAACTGCTTGCAATATATACTGTACTGCCCAAAACGTACCCATGAAATGAGAGGCCTTATTAAAAGTATCTGGACTAAGTACAGAAAGAATATTGATTGCAAAGTGTTGTAGGATGAAAACCATTAGGAAGAGTGCCGAAAGTGCCATGGCAAACTTTCTTCCAATCGAAGAATTTAAAATTCCGCTCATTATAATTGTGATTAATTATTTGTTCCACAAATATACGGCTCGCTCGGAATCTCTACAAGTTTTAAGACTTGTTTTGAAGTCTATTTAGAATGGATTTAATTAAAAGTTGAATCGAGGATTGACAATAGAATTATAAATTGACCCAAATGAATAACTAAATTCAATGGTAGCCCAATAATTGTAGTCCAACTGCAATTGCTGTTGTTGGAGTAATAATTCTTCTAGCGACACATTACCAGCAGGAAGATTGATTTGATTTCTTTTAATTCTATAATTTCCTCCAACATTAAAACTAAAACCTTTAAATACTCTAATATTAGCTCCTGAATAAAATCCCAAAGAATTCAGTGTTGTATCGTGTAAGTACTGATTAAAAGACACATCGCCATTGATGTTTCCCCATTCTTGACGAACACTTCCTCCTGATAAAATAGTGTGTTCAAATAAGAGTTCTTGCTCTTTTCCGAATACAGATCGCTCTATGTAATCATTAAAAACTAATCCGTTTCGATACGATAAAATGAGTTGTTTTTTTTGCAGATTGTTCATATTTAAAAAAGTTATATTCTGTTGCAAGTCTAAACCTCCAAAACAACTTATAATTGCTGTAGGTTGATGTTACAATATCTCCAAAAAAGCCATAAGACCAACGGCAATTTATTCTAAAAACATCACTTACATTTAAAGACTTATTGTTATTAATAGCTATAATTTTATCGCCATCAAAAGTAAAGGTTGATCTGTTTTCGCTGAAGCTAGCTCTTATTGAAAATTTATTTTTTTCAGTCACTCTTTTAGCTGATATATTAAAATTTAAATTGCTTGATTTATTCTTTTCTGCTCCATTAAAATAACCTGCAGCTCCAAGCCTGAACACCCAAAAATTCCAAGTATCTTTTTCCGTAACAGTTGCCGTTTCATTTTCTGGATTAGAAAAAAAACTAATGCCTAGTGTTTTACCTCTTTTAATCCCATAGTAAATAAATAACAGTTTTTATGCTTTTATACTTCATTCAAGTATGTTTGGCATTTTTTGACGATAAACATAGCATTAGCATCATTTTATATTTTTTTAGCATTGCAAATTCTTAAAGTAAGAAAGTTTACTTATTTTTAAAAAAATCTTACTTGATTCCACTTTCAATGAATATCTATATTCTATCTATTAGTTCCCGAATTTATTCTACGAATAGATTGTATCATGAAGCTGCCAAGAAAGGACACAATGTTAGAATCGTCGATCATACAAAATGTGCTGTATTACTTGGTGAGGAAGCAAAACCCCAAATTTATTTTGGTTCCGAAAATATTACAAATGGCGCACATGCCATTATTCCACGTATAGGAACTTCCGTAACACGACATGGTTCTGCGATAGTAAAACAGTTTGAAATGAATGGCGTGTTTACGACAGCAAAGTCGCTAGGTATTATCCGTTCGCGAAATAAACTTCGTACTATGCAAATTTTAGCAAGAAAGCGCATTCCTATTCCGAAAACTTTGTTTGCGAAAGATACTTCTAATATTAAGGAACATATTGAATTGCTTGGTGGCGCTCCAATTATTATTAAGCTTCAAGAAGGAACTCAAGGACTCGGTGTGATGATTGCAGATAGTAAGAAATCGGCAAAATCCATTATTGAATCTTTGTATAATATGAATGTAAATATTATTATGCAAGAGTTTATTGAGGAAGCCAACGGGCAAGATATTCGCGTTTATATTGTGGGAAATAAGATTGTGGCTGCTATGATGCGTAGTAGTGGCGATGAAGATTTTAGAAGTAATGTACATCGCGGAGGAACAACAGAATCCGTAACCTTGACACAGTTCGAAAAGAAGATTGCTATTCATACAGCAAAAGTGTTAGGTTTGCCTGTTTGCGGTGTGGATATTATTCGTTCAAAACGTGGCCCTTTGGTGATTGAAGCCAATTCTTCCGCAGGTTTGGAAGGGATTGAAGCACATACAAGAGTGAATGTGGCTGGTGAGATTATTAAATATGTAGAAAAGAATGCTCGAAAATTCAGAAAATAAGACACTTACTATTCACGGAGAAACTGTGGCGCCCGGAGAAGCAAAATGGATTAAGATTCCTATTGATCGTTTGCCTACTGGAACCTTGATTGATATTCCTGTGTATGTATTTAACGCAAAAGAAGCTGGGTCAACATTATTGGTACAAGGTGGTTTGCATGGAGATGAGATTAATGGTGTGGAAATTATCCGCAGAATGCTGTTTGAAGAACTTTTTAAAGTGAAACGTGGCGCTGTGATCGTATTACCATTGTTGAATATTTTTGGGTTTATTCACTTTTCACGACAAGTGCCCGATGGAAAAGATGTGAATCGTAGTTTTCCAGGTGTTAAAAATGGTTCTTTAGCTTCACGAATTGCTTATAAAGTGACGAATGAAGTGTTGCCACAAGTAGATTTTGGAATTGATTTACATACAGGTGGTGCACAACGTCATAATCATCCACAGATTCGTTATACCGGAGATTTGCCTGAGAGCAAAACGTTGGCAGAAGTGTTTAATGCGCCTTTTTATTTTGCGACTACTTTGATTGAACGATCGTTTCGAAAGACAGCTTATGACCGAAAGATTCCAATTATTGTGTATGAAGGTGGCGAAAGTATGCGTTTTGATGAATATTCGATTAAGGAAGGGATTCAAGGTGTGTTGAATGTGATGAAATACGCCAAAATGATTGATAAAATTGACCCAATGTTGATTGAACGTGAGGAAAGCGAATTCATTACGAAACGCAAATGGTTACGCGCGCCAACAGCTGGAATGTTTGTACCGCAAGTATTGAATGGGGGTTCTATTGAAAAAGGAGAAGTTTTAGGTTTTGTGACTGATACGTTTGCTAATTATTGTGAAGAAGTGAAAGCTCCATATAATGGTTTTGTGTTTTGTATTAATAACCAAGCTGTTGTGAATCAAGGTGATGCTTTGTTTCATGTTGGTTTTTAGATACGCTTTGCTGTTAGACCACTTCCTTGTTAGATCGCTTCGCTTACAGAACGGCCTCACTTCGACTCCGCTCAGTGTGAGCGCTTTTAGACTTTTCTTAATGTTGTTAGGTGCTTTTTAAATCTTTTAATTGTCGAAATCTCTAAATGTCACTTCGAGTGATTTTTCGAAATAAATATAGAAAATTGTATCGAGAAGTACTTTGAAGTTAGACTTGTTAGAAACACTAGCGCTTTAGATCGATAGATTTTTAAAAGCTCTTTGCTTTTGGATTGTTCGTATTTTGGTATCGCTTCGCTCTTGGCATTTTAGTAGTTACTCTTCTTGTCATTCCCCACTTAATGTGGAATCTCACTCTTTCTTTAATCTGCTTACTCTTGCGCTAAAGTTTTACCATGAATTCACGAATGTTTTTTAAATTTCTAATTATTAGATACGTCATTGCGAGGAGAGAGCAACGTTGCAATCTGGTAGTTTCAAAGACAAATTTTTATATGAAAAGTATGAGATTACTTCGTCATGCTTCCTCGTAATGACTTATCAAAAATCTCAATACTTTTATATTGAGCGTTGTCGAAATGCTATATTAAATTCTCATATCTTTTCGCTACCAATCTAAAAATTCATTTTTTTCTTTTTCGGGATTTTTTTTTGGAGTTCTTTTAGTCTATTTAAGGCTTTATCATAAATTTAAATAGTTCTGATTCAAAAAGAAAAGAGAAGTTACAACTTCAAGGTTATTTTCTGTATTTTGTGAGATCCTGATTTTCATCAGTATTAATCCAACTTACAATTTTGACTTCGCCATTTCTGGCCTCTCAAAATCGAGTTTCATTAAAACAAGTCTAAGTTTGGCCAAAATTTGATGGTTCCTATTCCGTCTTCAACTTCTTTTTTTAAGACACTTCGGTGTGAGGTATCGCATTCTTTGCATTTTTTTGAATAATTTGTAAGAATTACATAACTGATGTCATTGTACATTTCTTTCACAATGTCCCTATACCAACCATACTTCCTCCATGTAACCAAGTAATACCAATTACAGAACAACTTTTTGCATAGTTAGAGTTGACTTATGAACCTGTTGTCATGGTGTTATTTGTTCTACTTTTTAAAATGTCTTTTTTAGAACTTTGTCCATCTACACGAACCATGAATCTAAGTAAGTCTACCGAAGAAGCTATACAACCACCATGACTGTCCATTCTGCGCATTTGTAAGTCGTACGGTTTTCTATTGGAATAGTATACCACTTCTTTGTAACGACGGTTTTTCTTTTTGTTGGCACCAATAAACATTTGCGAGATTCTACATTGCTTTAAGATATTGTTACGAACATAGTTTTCGTAACTTTTTCCCGTTTTCTTTTCAATGATTCTTCTTAAAAGATTCTATCCAAAATTTGAATATTGGTAATAGGCTCCTGATGTATATCGGATTACGTCTTCGTAAAACCCAATTGATATATTGCCTCCTATTTAGTATTTTCTTCTGAAACATCGGATCGCTCCATTTATCTTTTCTCTCGGGACTTAAGTTGTTTTCCCAAGCTAAGTTTTGCATACATAGTCCTTTTGTTCTTTGTTTTTCTATAAAGCTGCAAACTTTACTTTTCCATTTACATAATATCCATCAACATACGCGAGTCGATAACTTGCTTTGTAATATTTGTCAACTTCCTTTTGATATTGAGTTGAAGAAAGCCCATGACGTGCGGCATATCTTTGAGTATTTTTGCTGCATAGGGTTGCGCTTCTTTTTCGGCATTTTTGCCTTTTTCTGTTCCAGCATAAGAGAACGAAAGTAGTAGTATCATTCCCCATAATGCCAATTTAGTTTTTGTATATGTCATTTTTATTTTTCAAATTAATGACGATACAAACCTAGTACTGGCAAGGGTTTCAAGTGTCCCGTATTGTTGAAACTAAATGAATTGGGACTCGTATGGGTGTTTTTCCCGAAATGCCGTAGGTGACATTCCTGTGTGTTTTTTGAAAGAATTATAAAAAGCTGATTTTGAATTGAACCCAGCTTCTAACCCAATAGATAATACAGGATATTCTACAAAAGCAGGATGCGATAGTTTGGACTTTATTTCTTTGATACGATAACTATTGACAAAATCTGAAAAGTTATGCCCACTTAACGCATTGATTACTTGTGAAAGATAGTTTGCGCTAATATTAATCTCCTTGGAAAGTGTAGCAAGTTTTATTTCAGGATCTCGATAGCGCTTTTCTTCTTCCATGAGCGCACAAATTTCCTTATAGTATGCATTATCGTCCGTAATGCTGATTCCTTTTTTATGCTGAAGCTGTATGAGTTTCTTTTCTGTGAGTTTGGCAATGAGTTGAAATAAATACAAGTGGTTTTCTGTAAAGAAATTACGCTCCGAATGTTCGGCATCCAAAACACCTTTGAGTGTTCCTTCTATATAGATAGGAACTGCTAATTCGGATAAGCGTGCTTTGTCATCAATAATATAGCGTTTGTCTTTACTTGTATCTTTTATGAGTTCATAGTTTCCAGTTTTAGCCACACTTCCTACAATTCCTTTTCCAACAGGAATATCTTTGGGTTGATGAATTTCAAAAGCATCTTGTTTTTTGTTTCCAAAAGCAGCTTCTTGTATTAAAACTTTTCGTTTTTCGTCTAAAAGATACAAGACACAATCTTCTAATTTTAGTTTGGAGACACAGTTTTCTAGAATGTCCCAAAGTACTTCCTTCGTTTTATTTTTGTCAAATAAAGATGTGGCGAAATAACTCAGAATAGCAATTACTTGCGATTGATTTTGTCGTAATACTTGTAACACTTTTGGTTCAAACAATGTATCTAAGCCAGAAAGATGGAACACTTTTCCTTCTTCATTTCTTTCTTGTCGAATTTTGTCTAGGTGCATCGTACTTTTCACATAGAACAAGTAGTAACACGCCAAATACGCAATCCATAATGGATAGTAATTATGATTTCCACTAACATTACTGTTAGTTTTGATATACAAAAGTGTCAATAACCAAAAAACACTCAGTAAAATGAGCGTAACATAGATGTTTTTTAACCATTTTGTTTTACGAATTACAGCGTGATAAGACAGTTCGCCCAAGCTCTTTTCATAGTTTTTGATGATGTTGTAATTCCAAATTCCTACTATAAAAGTGAAAAGTAAGGCTAGATTTTCATTCCATTCCATGTGAATGTTTCCAATGGTTTCTCGAGAAAATATCGAATAATCTACAAATACATTGATCTTTATAACTGTGTAAATTAAAAAGAATGCCACAAACGGAATGAGCAAGTAGTATTTGTATTTTTTAAAGAGTTGTTCTTTTTGCAAATACGAACAGGTAAACGCTGTAAAAATAACAGGCGCTAAAAATTCTAATGGAAAAAAGAACAGCATGACAGCTTTATATTGTTTTGCAATTCCAATATCAAACGAAATGTATTGCAGAATCGCAATGGCCGTAATCATCAAAAACCAAAAGAAGTACCGCGAAGTTTTGTCCTGCGTTTTTTTTATGAATATATGATACGTCACCAACACTAAAAGTCCAATAGCGCCAATAAATATGGTTGTATTATATAAATTCCAATCTAACATCTTTAAGTAGGTTTGGTTACTTAAAGATACCAAGAAAATCCAATGATACCCTTGATTTTCTTTTGGTTGGTTGTAAATTTTGTATGAGTTGAAGGTTTCTTTTAGTTCCGTACTATTTTTTGTTCTAAAGTACGTTGTCGCGGCTTGTGTTTTTATGGTTTCGTTTCTAGTATATAAAAATAGCTTTTGAGAGCATAAGAATAGTTACTAGGATCAGATCCTAAGGTTTTAAATTCTTTTTTTAATACTTCTATTAAATCCTCTTTGATGTCCCTTCTTTCAATTTTAGCACAATTGAGTTTTACCCAATGAATTTTTGAGGAATTTGGAAAGTCTTTTAAAGCTTTTGTTAAATCAGGATTGTCATAGGTATTTTTATCTGCCAGTCCTATGAAATAGCTAATGGCAAATTTTTCACTTTTGTATTCGTTCCATCCTTTTTTGTCCGTTTCTGGAGAAACATGTCCCAAGACTACCGCTTCCAAATATGCATAAATATTCAGCAATTCAATGTCTATGTATGTATCTGCCAATTGTACGATTTCGTTTCCTCGCTCTTCAAAGAATGTCTTTTCATCTAAAAATTTATTAAGAAATGAAATTCGTAATAAGTCAGAAGCAATGTTGCCATTTACAGGTATTTCGTTGTTGTCAAGAACTAATTTAGCTTCTAAAAATGCTGCTTTTGTAGCTTCTGGATCAAAATCTTCAGAGAGTTTTTTAATTTTTTTATAAGCTGCTAGTTGCAGATATTCTTTACTGGTTTCACCAAAAACATCTTTAATTGTAGCAATGTCTTTTTCTAGAAAGTATTCTTGCACATTATTATTCCACCAATCTAATTCCCAATTCATATCTAAAAAGATCAGTTCATAAGCACTTCTAGCATCTTTTGTTTTTATCTTTTTTAAGAGTTCTGAACGTTTTCTTACTTGCTCTGCATCTCCATGAATGATATAGATTGCTTTGTCAATTCCAGTATGATTTTTGGGATGATTTGCTGCGTTCCAATGCTCTATGGCTTTTTGATAATTGTCTAATTGCAAATAGCATTCACTTAGCCAGACATGTAATCGGTAATCTTGAGGAACTGCTTTTTTGTATACTTTATAATGTTTTATTGCTGTTTTATAATCTTCAATTCGATGGCTTTCAAGCGCATATTCCAAATTGAAATTGCGTTCATTTGGTTTGCTTTCAAAAGCCTTTTTATGCAAGTCGTATGAAATTTTTGGAGCAATAGAATACAAGGCACCTCCGACTAAATACTGCTGATACGGATTTTTAGCTTTGGAAACTAATTCATTAATACAATCCTCACAATCTTTATAGACAAGACAATCTGAAAAAAAGTATTCCAAATCGGATGCTAATGCTGCTTGTGCTTTTTTTATTGCCTCCGAATTATTTTCGATGCCAGTTTGTGCATGTATGGTTATACATGTGAAGCTAAGAAATATAGTGAATAGTGTCTTTTTCATATTCGTGATTCATTGTGAATCGCTAAAACTATGATAATCTTACTCTATTTCAAAATACAGTTAGTTTTTATGCGTACTCACAATTCGCGTCATTACCCATTTCCCGTGGTCATTTTTCCAGATGGTCACAAATTTGCTTGGAACGGATTTCGCATTTGGTTCTAATTTATTGAAGAATTTATGTTTTCCCATTTGTACCGCGCCATATCCTTTGATTGGATAGACTTCAATAGTACCTTCTATCAGTGTACGTGTTACTTTTCCGCAGATGTTATTTTTTAGGGATTCTAGGATTTGTGATTTAGAAGTTGACAATCCGCCCATGTCATGAAAGAACTCTATATCTTCTGAGATCAATTCTGCTTGTGTTTCCATATCACAGGTATTATATGCATCAAAGAAACGCGTATCTAAAGCAACAATCGTACTGTATAATTCTTGATCTACAGGAATGTATTTCTCTTTGGCGACTACCGTTCGCTTGGATTTTGTTTTAATGGATAAACACGACGTGGTAAAAATTCCTAATGCTAAGAGTAATAGTAGTTTTGATTTCATTGTTTGTTTTTTGATTATGATTTATATAAAAGACTATGTTTCCATGATAATGTTACACTTCGACTTCGCTCGGTGTGAACACTTCTATTCCTTTCTTATTCAACATTTGTGAACACTTCTACCAATTTGCATCAACACTTTTACTTAAATGACATTAGGAATTTAGTAGTATTATTTTTTTATGATGTTATAACTAGCTTCTAATTCTTCAATAGCAATAACGATATTCTTATCCGTTGTTTGCCAATTGACAAATGCTGCTCTAAAACATGAATTTCCTTTGTATACAGATGGCGTGATGAATATTTTTCGTCTGCTGTTTAATTCTTGTATGAATGCATCTTGTTTTTCTTGCGAAACTCCCGCTAGTTTGAAACATACTACATTTACTCTTGTTGGCGCTACCAATTCAAACACATCACTTTTTTCTATGTAGCTTGTCAATTGTTGTGCTAATTGAATGTTTCTGGAAATAATTTCCTGATGCCCCTTTTTGCCATACGCCATTAACGAAAACCAAACTGGCAATGCTCTGAATCTCCTTGAGTTTTCCGGTAAGAAGTTTAAATACGAAAAGTTTTCCATCGGATTGCCCAAATACGGTGCATTGGAGTTTTGAAACGTTTCTATATGTCTTTGTTGGTGTTTTTCATGCACAAAAAATACGGCACTATCATATGGAATATTGAACCATTTGTGACAATCAACTGTAATACTATCTGCTTGTTCCCAACCTGTGATGAGATGCTTTTTATCATTTATACAAGCGACCAAACCGCCAAAAGCAGCATCAATATGCCACCAAAAGTCATAAGTTTCTTTTAGTTTAGAAATGGCTTTCATATCGTCAAAATCGACACTGTTGACCGTTCCTGCACTTGACAATACCATGGTTTCTCCAGATGTGTTTTGTTTTAAGAATTCTTCCAGTTGTTCAATATCCATCGCTTCTCTGCCCTCGAGAAGTGGAATTTTGTGAATGTTTGTACTGCCCATTCCCAACATCGCAATTCCTTTGATAACAGACGAATGTGGCATTCCTGCAACTATTTGAATTGGTTGTTGCAATCCTGTACGTGCAACATCGTATTCTTGATTTTTTCCAATCCATTGACGTGCAATTCCTAAACAGGTAAAGTTAGACATCGTAGCGCCAGTTACAAATCCGCCAAAAAAATGCTTTGGCAATTCTAAAAAGTCTAGTAATAATTGAATCGTTTCTTTCTCTAGAATGGCAGACACATCACCTCTACCTTTTACACTTTGTGTATTTTGATCAAAGGTTGTTGCTAACCAATCTCCTAAAACAGAAGCAGGCGTTGTACCACCAGTTACGTATCCCCAATATCTTGGCCCAGACGAACCACACATCAGATGTTGATATTCTTCTTGAAATTTTGCCAATATTGTTGCCGCACCCAATCCTTCTTCTGGTAATGGATAGTTTTGAACTTCCTGTGGTTTTGCAGCAGCAGGAATGCTTTCTATATGTTGAAAACGTTGCAGTGCCAATTGTTGTACACTTTGCAGCAATGCTCCCATGTTTTCTTTATCCGTTTGTAATTGTTTATACATTTTTATAGTCTATTATGTTTCGTTTTTCCATATATCGTTCGGGTTGATTTAGTTTTGTGAAGCCATATTTTTCATACAACCAATCGGCAGAAGTTGTTGCCAATATCCAAAGTCTTATGCCTCTTAATTCACAGTGATTCATAATAACTTCCATCAACCAAGAGGACAAGCCTTTTTTTTGATAGGATTCCACAATAAAAACATCACATAGATATGCAAACTTAGTTTTATCTGTTACTACGCGTGCAAATCCGATTTGAGTCGTTTCATGAAAGAGTCCGAAGTTCAGAGAGTTCTCAATAGACTGTTTCACTAATTGCATGGGTATGTTTTGTGCCCAATAGGATTCTTCGCTTAAATATTTATGAATCATTCCTATGTCTAATTTGTCAATATCCGTTATTATGGAATATGTTTCTTTTTTATAGATTACTTCCATCTGTGTTCATTTTTTGATTGTTGTAAATTTAAAAGATAATTCTACAACAAAACAGATTCAGTTTTTTATATTTACACCATATCAGATATATGTGAAAGTAGCTAATTTTTTATATGAAGATATTGCAAGTCATATTGAAGAAGAGATTTTGAATGGTGTTTTGCAATTAGGAGACAAACTTCCGTCTGTGCGAATGTTCAGCAAGCAACACAATGTAAGTGCTTCTACCATTTTTCAGGCATATTACACACTAGAGTCAAAAGGTTTGATTGAAGCGCGACCAAAATCTGGATACTACGTAATTTATCAACCTAAAAAGTATAGATCTGATATCGTTAACTCGAATCAGAAAGAAATTCCCGCAATTCATGAATTGACCACCGATGGCATGATTTCTCATATTGTAGATTTGTTAAGTGCTGAAAATTACACACACTTGTCATCTGCAAAACCAGATTTGTCTTTGTTGCCAACTGCCAGCTTGCAAAAGAGTGTTAAATCTGCATTGACTGCTTTAGGCGCTGATATTTTGAATTACGATCATCCATCAGGAAATATACATTTGCGACAGTCAATTGCTGGACAACAGATTAAACTAGGAAAAGCCTATACTACAAAAGACATTGTAGTTACGAATGGCTGTACAGAAGCGTTAACTTTGTGTTTGCGAGCTACAACCAAAAAAGGAGATATTATAATTTCGGATAGTTTGACTTATTACGGAATTCATCAAATCATTAAGGATTTAGGTTTGAAATTTATTCCTATACCAATTCACACCAAAACAGGTTTGGATTTGAAATTTTTGAAACGTTCAATAGAAAAGTTTCCTGTAAAAGCTTGTTTGTTGACTACTAATTTTAACAATCCAACGGGAAAAAGTTTGTCAACAGCACAAAAAAAAGAGTTGGTACAACTCATCACAAAACGCCAAATTCCATTGATTGAAGATGATGTGTATGGCGAATTGTATTTTGGAAAACATCGTCCGAGTACTTGCAAACAGTTTGATACTGAAGGACTGGTATTGTATTGTTCTTCTTTTTCTAAAACCTTAGCGCCAGGTTATCGTATTGGTTATACTATTGCTGGAAAGTTTACAGAAACCGTGACACGTTTGAAACGAATTCATTCACTAGGTTCTAGCACTTTATCACAACAAGCTTTGGTTGGTTTTTTATCTAAAGGAAGATATCCGTATCACTTAAAAAAGTTGCGCCATACATTACAAGCAAATATGCTCAGTTATTGCAAATTGATTTACCAATATTTTCCTGAAGAAATTTATTTTGTACCACCAACAGGCGGTTATATTTTATGGATTGCTTTTCCTGAAGATTTTGACAGTGTTGCCTTGTTTGAAGCAGCTAAAATGCAGAATTTGATTATTGCTCCAGGGCAGATTTTCTCTATGAATGTTTCGCACAAAAATTATATACGATTGAGTTTTTCAACACCCATAACTGAACCTATTGAGAAAGCTATTGAAGTGTTGGGAAGTTTGGCAAAAGCGTTGATTCAGAAAAGTTACTTATAAAATCCTGAGCTGCATCACTTAAGATACAACTCAAGATTTAACTAATTAAAACGAAAAACTGTTTGTGTATCTTTTAATCAGGCAATCGGTCGCGTTGTCCTTTTTTACGATTGAATCTGTATACAAAAGTTAGTGAAACTCTTCTTCCAATTGCTTTTCTTTCCGATGCTAAACGGAAGTTTTCACCTGTTACAACTACATCACGAATTCTAGAATCGAAGATATTTCTAACATTTAAGGTAATAGCGCCTTTGTCGCCAAAAATGTCTTTACTGATGGCAAAATCTGCAAAGTATTGTGGTTTTTGTAAGGTTTGTCCGTTTTGATTTCTTCCTCTGTAATTGAAACTTGTTTGCATAGACAATCCTTTTTTGAAACGCATTCTAGAATTGATACGTGAAAACCAAACTTCGTCTTTAGTATCAAAGTTTTGTCCTTCAAAATCTCCTTTTTGATCGTATTGGAAGAAGTTGAATTCTCCTGATAATCGCCACCATTTAAAAGGATTATATGTTGTTGAAAATTCAAATCCGAAACGATCTTCCTTGTCTAAATTCACAGGAAATGTGATAAAGTTTCCATCGGTAGATTGGTTGGTAACAAAGTTGAAAAAGTCGGTTGTACGCTGATAATATAGTGATGGATTGATCGAAAATTTCCCCCAACGCTTTAAAAAGGCAACTTCAAACGAGTTGGTATACATCGGATTCAAATCTGGATTTCCTGCACGCAAGTTTCTAAAATCTGTCAATCCGCCAAAAGGATTCAATTGCCAAAATCCTGGTCTATTAATACGTCTGCTGTAACTTAGCTGCACATCTGTTCTGTCAGCCACTTGGTAGGTAAAATGTGCTGTCGGAAATAAGTTAGTATAGTTTTTATCATCGTTAAACAAACGCTTTTCATCATCAATTCCAATGTCTGAATGTTCGACACGCAACCCTAATAGGTAACTGAATTTTCCAATTTTATTTCCGTATTGGGCATACACACCGTAAATACGTTCATTGTAATCCAATTCGTTGTCTAAATCTGGCACTAACACATCGTCAATATGTACCATATAATCACTCGTAATTCTTCGAATTTCTGTTCGAATTCCTGTTTCTAATCGTGACGTTTTTGTTAATGGAGATACAAAGTTTGCTTGAAACAAAAAGTCTTTGCTGCTTTCTACATCATCACTGTTAATCGTAGTAAAATCGGTTGTTGTTGGTTGTGTTCTTTGTTGGCGAATACGTTCTTGCTCATCATCGTTCCAAAAATCGTATTGTACATCCATTTCAAGCTTCTGCCCTTTTTTGTCAAAGGTTTTCACATAATTCATCTCCAAACGATTGAAGTTTTGTGGCTCTTTGTAGTTTTCTATTCTCGAAATAGTACTATCAATAGTACCTGCGGCATCTAAATACGAATAATTCAAACGTGTTTCGTCCGTATTTTTTAAGAATGTATGGTAAAAACTCGCCGTTAAGGTATTCTTTTTATTGATATAATAATCACCTCCAAAAAAGATATTACGCGCATCATCATTTCTATCTTGATCGTTAAATTGCGTTAATCCTGTAGTAATTCCATTATTCGTTACGGTTTGACGAGTTGTCTCTTCTCCAAAGTAATTAGAGTTTCTGTAGCCAACATTCGTAAAAAAATTCACTTTATCCGTTTTATAAGTCAAATTTAAATTGGCTCTAAAATCTCTTGGATCTCCAGCGCCTAATTGTACCGAGCCACTCAATCCTCCTTTTTTATTCTTTTTGAGTATGATATTGATGATTCCTGCAGTTCCTTGTGCTTCATAACGTGCTGAAGGATTTGTAATTACCTCAACTTTGTCAATCGTTTCGGCTGGAATTTGATCCAAACCATTGTTTGCTACCAAAGCAGAAGGTTTTCCGTTGATCAGAATTCGCACGTTTCCGTTCCCGCGTAAGCTGATTCCGCCACCAGCATCTACACTTACGGAAGGAACATTGTCTAGAATATCATTTACGGTTCCACCTTGCGTTAATAAATCTTTTCCAACATTGAATACTTTTTTATCCAATTTTAATTCTACTGTAGATTTTTCTGCGACAATTTCTACCTCGCCCAAAGCTTCCAAATCTTCTTCCAGGCTAATGGTTCCAAGATTGAGGTCTTTATTTACTGTTACGTTTTTTGATTCATAAGATTTAAAAGAAATAAATTCCACTTTAATCGTGTATGTTCCTTGTGCAATATCTAGTGAAAAATTTCCTTTTCTGTTAGTAATACCTCCTTCTAGAACTTTATTTGTTTTGGTGTCTAAAATGGTGACTGTAGCATATTCTAATGCTTGTTGTGTTGTTTTATCAACAACTTTTCCTTTGATTGTGTATTCTTTAGTTTGTTGCGCATGTGCCAACATGAAAGCTAAATACACAAATAGAATGACTATTTTCTTCATATCTGTTCGTTTTATGTTTGATTGATGCTGCAAATATGTTGTTAAAACAGATACTATATTTATAAATAGCCGAATACCGTTGTATAGTCGTCAAAAGTTCAAAAAATACAGAAGTATTTGTTTCGTCTACTTTTTTACGGTGTTCAGGTATTTTTTTCAGTTGTTTATCGATCTGTAATTTTTAAAGAAGTCTAATGCGTACTTTTATGAATATTATTAGATTTGATATATAGTCATGATAAAAGATATAATTGCATATATTAGAAATCGTCGCGTCTTAAAGCATATTGTTTTTTGGTGCCTCATTTACACATTTCTTGTTTTTACTCAGAGTTCTAAGGAGCCTTTTTGGGTCATTGCTATTGCAAAGTTATCGCATTTGATTCCACATATCATCTCATCTTATTTTTTAGCATATTGGTTAGTTCCTAAGTATTTATATTCAAAAAAACACTTACAGTTTTTTATTTTCGGTTTTATCAGTGCATATATCATTTGTGTGTTTTCTCGAATTTTAATGGTGCATGTTGCAGAACCATTATTTAGAGTTCGTCCGTTTGAGCAAGAACCTATTGTAGAGATTTTAACCGATTGGAGAAAGTTAATTAAAGGCTACTTTTTAAATATTTATTCTATTACCTTTCTATTTTTATTTGTAAAACTTTCGTTGGAACGTGTCGAAGAACAATCACTTAATAAGGAAAAAACGGCTATTGAGTTAAAGATGTTAAAAGCGCAGTTGAATCCGCATTTTTTATTCAACACCTTGAATAATATTTATTCTTTATCCGTGATCAATTCACCAAAAACTTCAGAATCCATTGGGAAATTGTCTGAAATTTTGGATTATGTTTTGTATCGCTGTGATCAAAAGTATGTGCCTTTGTCAGGAGAAATTATGTTGTTAGAAAATTATATTTCTTTGGAACGTTTGCGTTATGATGAACGTTTGGAAGTAACATTTACAAATAATGTATCTTCACATACCAAAATTGCACCCCTAATTTTACTATCCATTGTAGAAAATGCATTTAAACATGGTGCTGGAGAAGATTCTGGTAGTCCAAAAATCACGATTGATTTACAGCAAAAAGATTCAACTTTGACATTTAGAGTTTTTAACACAACTGCCAATCAGCCACAAAAGAATGCAAATGGTGCCATTGGATTAGATAATATAAAAAAGCAATTGGAATTGTTATATCCAAACACACATACCATTACGATTGAACAGCGAGAAAATTCATTTCAAGTGATCATCACCTTAAAAACTACTGCGTATGAAAGTTAAATGTTTATTGGTAGATGATGAACCGTTGGCAATTAAATTGATGGAAAATCATATTGCGAAGATTGCTTCCTTTGAAGTTGTAGCAACCTGCAATAATGCCATGAAAGCCTTGGAAATTTTAAACACACACGACATTGACCTGTTGTTTTTAGATATTAAAATGCCAACGATTACAGGAATCGATTTTTTAAAATCTTTGCGTAATCCGCCAAAAACAATTTTTACAACAGCTTACCGAGAATATGCCTTGGAAAGTTACGATTTGGATGTTGCCGATTACTTATTGAAGCCAATTACCTTTGATCGATTTTTTAGAGCGGTGGAACGTTTTTACAGAGATATCAAACCTACGCAGGTTTCGGTGACTACTTTGCCAAAGGAAGAAGAAACTTTGATTCAAATTAAGTCAGGAACTAAATATCATAAAGTTGTGGTTTCAAACATTATTTACATCGAAAGTTTAAAAGATTACGTAAAGATTCATACGACTTCAAAAAGCATCGTTTCCAAACAAAAAATTAGCGATTTAGAGGCCGAACTTGCCAAACATGCATTTTTACGTGTGCACAGATCATACTTGATTAATAGTAAAAAAGTAACCGCATTTACACCACATGATATTGAACTTAACGATGTAGAAGTTCCTATTGGCGCGAGTTATAAGGAATATGTATTGGCGATTTTGAAGGAATAGTTTAAATTTTTCAAACCTTCTTTTTTGAGTGTAATATTATCTTTCAATATTTAATTGAAGCTAGTACATAACTTATTTTATTACACAACACTGTAAAAAGTTTAATTTATGTGTATTTAAACACTAATGGTTTCACTAGCATTTAACTTTGGTATGAGTGAATGATATATAAGATTTGGCGCTTCAGTGGTTGCGTTTTGAATAAAATCAATCTGTAAATACGGTTCTCCATTGCACGGGTGATTCATAAAACTATAATTAATAGATGTATTCCCAGAAGTAAGTGCTTGCTTTCCAATTAATAAATCATACATCGAAACATCAATTTGTGGAGCACACGTTCCCGTAACTAAATCGTCAAACGATTCTTGTGAACGTATGATTGTGTAATCATTATTTAAATCAATATCCATCTGATATTTTGTATTTACACAGCCATATTCATTTTCAAGATTATTAGGTGTAATCCAATTAGGAGAACCACAATCATCATCATTCTTACAAGAAAAAAGAATGATCATAAATACAAAGGTAAGTAGTGTAATGTAAGGCTTTTTCATTTTTAGTAACATCGATTTACAACTATATACAAAACACAATAAAAGGTTGCGCTTAAAATTATACAATTAGTTTAATTCGATGTTTTACAAATGCTACATAGTTTTTTTATTTTCCTTTCTTCTCCACAAACTGCGTACTCAAATACACTTTCTTCCACCCGCCATTTTCGTAGCTTCCAACTTTAAATTTATATGTAGAATCATCTACATTTTCCCACATATCTGTGACAACAGAGTTTCCGTATTTGTCTATATAGATGATATTTTTTCCTTCCGCAGAAACAGTTCCTTCCGTCAATCCGCCAAATACATCAAATTCCCAAAATTTGACAGTTTTTGTTGCAGCATCATATTGACGAATTCCATGGTTTCGTGGTCCTAGTTTGGTTTGAGCTTTGTCTACAAATCCAATAGATTCTGCAATGACGAGTTTTTTATCTGAGGAATATTTGAATGTAATTTCTTGTACAAACTTGCTGCCATCGTCCCATTTTCCTTCGGCTTTCTAAGTTTTTGAAACCAAATTATCAAATATGGAAAGTTTTGAATCTTGTCTAAAAGAAAGTGTCGTTATAAGAATTGCTATGAGTAATAGTTTCGTTTTCATAATTCTGTGTTACTTAATTTAAATCTATGATAATCTTGTGTAAGATCAAAGAAGTTTGAAGATTTTTAAAAAAATCGAAGGATACTTTCTCGCACCAAATCAGGCATTTCTAACGGAATCATATGTCCGCAGTTTTTAAGTATGCTTATCGTTGCTTTGTCAAATTGTTGTTGTGAATGTTTTACAGCTTCAATATTTACTAAAGCATCTTCTTTAGAAGCAATGACATGAATTTTTGCTAGAATTTTTGATAGTTTTTCTGTGAGATCAACTCGTTGTGAAGTCGCTTTGAGTTGACGTATTAAAACCTCTTTTCCCAAAGTAGTATCCATATCTTTTATGACTTGAATTAATTCTTGGTTTTGATGTTTTTTTGGATGTAAAAATTGTTGTGCACGTGCAGTAGCAATTCCTTTGTAAGTGTGTTCCTCTAGAAAGTCAATCGTACTTTTTCGCAATTGTAGTTCTTTAGCATTCAAACCATTCGCAGAAGCAGCAAGAATCATCAATTTTTGAATTCGATTTGGATGAGAAACCGTAAAATGCATTGTTGCATACGCGCCCATGGAAAAAGCAACCACAAAAGCGTTTTCTTCTAAAGTACTATCCAAAAGTTGATCTATTTCTTCAAAAGAAGTTGCCAAAGTGGTATCGATAAAAATACAATCAAACTTTGTCAAATCATTACAAACATATTCCCACAATTCTGGCGTACACATCGTTCCTGAAAGGAAATAGAGTTTTTGTTTATTCATGCTTCAAAAATAAAAAAACGCACACTTCGACTCTGCTCAGTGTACGTTTTTATTTTTATTTGTTGTTATTTCTTTTATTCTATAACTAAATCTGTACTATCTGTTCCACCATTTCCAGAAACTTCAATTGTATACGTTCCTTTTGGTAAATAGTAAGCACCATTTTTCTTTTTAGGAATAGTTGCGTTTTCGTCTTTTTTCAAATATTTTTTACGTGCTTTTTCAGTCACACTTACATCGTAATTCCATGTATTGAATCCTGCATCAGCAGTGACTTTAGCTTCGTTCATTACAACACCATTTTTCGCAATAACTTTTACGGTAAAGTTTCCTCCCTTTTTCGCATGAAAATAGATTTCCTTTTTAGGAACTCTTGCTTCTAACCATTTGCTCCACGTAGTTCCCCAAGATGGACGCGAACGTACACTTTCTGTATCAAATACATGAACATCTTTTGCCACAATTGCTGCATCGACTTGTTGTAATACCGCAATATTAGCTTTATAAATAGAACGCCCATGTGTTCCTAATAGTAAATCTTTTGCTTGTTTTTGTACAACAATATCATGTACTGCCACATTTGGCAATCCGTTGTGGAAAGGTTGCCATGTTTTCCCCATGTCTAGGGAAGCGTAAGCTCCATTATCTGTACCAACATACAGTACACTTTCGTTTTCAGGATCTTCTTTGATAACATTTACTGGTGAAGCAGGAATTCCGTTTGCAATACTTTTCCAAGTTTGTCCGTAATCGTCTGACATGTATATATAACTTTCAAAATTGTCCCAACGATAACCGTTTAAAGTTGCATACACACGTTCCTTTTTGTGCGATGAAGCTATGACACGCGACACCCATAGATCTTGTGGAAAGCTGTTTGAAATCTTTTGCCAATCGCCTCCGCCATTTTTGGTTACGTGAATTAATCCATCATCACTTCCCACATAGATCAATCCAAATTGAAAAGGTGATTCAGAAATACTTGTCAAAGTTCCATACGCTACATTTCCTTTTTTCCCTCCTTTGGTTAAATCATCTGAAATTGCTTCCCATTCGTCACCTTTATTGAGCGATCTATGCAATTTGTTCCCTCCTAAGTACAGAATATCTTGATTGTGAACCGAAAGATGAATTGGTGTTTGCCAGTTAAACCTGTATGGTGATTCTCCTAATTCATGCTTTGGCTGAATGTATTGTTGAGAACCATTTTCACGATTGATTCTGAAGTAATTCCCAAATTGATATCCAGTGTATACAATATTTGGATTGCGTTTGTCTACTTGTACTTGCATTCCGTCTCCACCCATAATTCTCTTATATGGATATTCACCTTCTTCATGCCATTTTACAGAAGCTTTATAATTATTTGGACCTACCCAAACTCCATTATCTTGCAATCCTCCATATACTTTGTACGGCGATTGCTCATCTGCATAAATTGCATAAAACTGTCCTACAGCTGGAGTATTACATTTGATCCAATTATCTCCATTGTTGTATGAAATATTGACTCCACCATCATTTCCATTGATTAAATGATTTGGATTGTTTGGATTTATCCAAAGTGAATGGTGATCTACGTGTACATTTTGACCGTTGATTGATTTGAACGTTTTTCCTCCATCTTGCGAACGCAAAATTGGAACTCCTGCAATGTAAATTTGATTTTGATTTTTTGGGCTTACACGAATCATTCCGAAGTAATATCCGTATGAGTATACGACATCATCTAAATAATCGTCATGTGTTTTTTTCCACGATTTTCCGCCATCGGTAGTTTTGAAAATCTGCGCTCCAATTACTGGTGTATCAAATAATAAAGAGTTTGCATTTTCTAGATATTTCGCTAAATCGATTGGTTTGATCGTTCCTGCACGCACCAATTGCTTTACATTTTCAGCTCTGTATTTTTCCTGAAAACCGTTCGTTTTTAAGTATGTATTTAATTCTTTATCAGTCAGACTTAAAAACTTCTCTGAAGACATTGTTTTAAAATCATCTTTTGTCAATGCTTTAGAATCACTTTCTTTTTCCTTCTTTTTCTCTCTCCTAAATTGGCTATCATGAAAAGCATATACTGTAGTGTCATCGTAAACAGCCAATCCGATTCTTCCAACGCCATCACCTTCTGGAAAACCTGATTTTTCACTTACTTTTTTCCAAGTATTTCCAGCATCTGTACTTTTATAAATTGCAGAATTGATTCCATTTCCAATAAAATTCCACGCTTTACGATCGCGTTCCCATGAAGAAGCATATTGCACATTGAAATTATTTGGCGAAACAGCTAAATCTACAATTCCCGTTTCGTTATTAACAAATAATGTTTTGTTCCATGTTTTTCCACCATCAGTAGTTTTAAAAATTCCGCGTTCTGCGTTTGGCGAATATAAATGTCCTAAAACCGCGACAACGACTTCATTTCCATTATTCGGATTGATTAAAATACGACTGATATGATGTGAATCTAGCAATCCCATGTTTTCCCAGTTTTTCCCTTGATCGGTACTTTTTAGGATTCCAATTCCAGCATACGATGAACGTGAAGAGTTATTTTCTCCGGTTCCAACCCAAATGGTGTTTGATTTCCAATCGATGGCAATATCACCAATGTTCTGAGTTGGCGAACTGTCTAAAACAGGCGTAAAAGTAGTTCCGTTATCGTTTGTGTACCATAATCCTCCAGAAGCGTATGCTACGTAGAATTCAGCAGTATTATTTGGATTCACATCTAAATCGACCACACGACCACTCATAATCGTAGGTCCAATATTGGTAAATTCAATGTTTTTAACACTAGAGTTTTGTGTAAGTTTTGCTTTCTGTTTTAATGCTTCTTGCACCTTCGTTGCCGATGTTGAGTTACTTTGTGCAAAGCCAAATTGTGCTACAAAAAGTGAGCACGCAAGGAGTAAAATTTTAGGTTTCATGGATTGGTTTATTTTAGTTTTTCAAAGTACTCAATGTTGCAAACTTGGCAAAATTTTGCTTGTATTTTTAACAATAGTTATGGTTTCTTCAGTCTTTGTAACAATCAATTTTAATTCTTTAGAAAAGAATTATCTGCAAAATTTAAAATAGTTTGTACTTTTAAAGCTTTATTTTCAATATTGGTAATGGGCATTTCTACTAAAAATCTGGAATTATATTTAAAGCGATTTATTCAAGATGATTCTTTGAATGACCAAATTCCTGTGATTTTGAAAGCCTTCCATTATTTGCAGTACAAAAAGAATACACTTTTTGTGGAAGAAGGTAAAATTGCTCCCTATTTCTGCTTCATTGAAAGCGGCATTTTACAGCATAATATTTTGGTTGATGGAGAAGAAAAGACTACCTATCTTGCTCTGAAAAATTCCGCCACGGCGGCACTAAAAAGTTTTATTGATCAAATTCCATCACGAAAAAATATAAAAGCCATTAGTGAATGTAATCTATTTGTGATTGATCAAAAAAAATTCATAAATCTATTAAAGAATAACGAAGCTTTCCAACGTTTTTATTACAACTTAATCGAGAATCAAATCTACAGAATTGATGACTATCGAATAGATTTATTAACGTTAACTCCAGAAGAACGTTATAAAAAACTTCTTTTGAATGAACCAAAACTACTAAAAGAAGTTCCGCTGCATTATTTGGCTTCCTTTTTAGGAATTTCATCACGACACATGAGTCGTATCCGAAAGAATATTATTTGAGTTGTGTTAGATATGATTTTTAAAATATTGTTAGATGTTTTGTATTAACAAACTTGTTGTTCAGAAAAGTTTTTTTACTAATTAGCAATCAAAGCAGCAAAAATGTCATTAAAGCAATTTGTACCAAATCTATGTTTAGAGTGTTCTACTTGACAAATGTTATTTAATTAATCAAAAAAAGTTTTGATAATGGCTTTTTTTCAAAGATTATACGCATCTTTTAGTAGTATTGTTTTCATATTGTTTTTTAGCTTAGTGTTGAAATGGATTCCGTTAAAGGTTAGTTCAGTAAAAAGCTTTAGAAAAAATATATCCTTTATCGCCAAATAACTTACCAAAAAGCTTTACACCTTTGTGGCTTACAGTCATCAGTATTACCTCATGAAATCAAAAAGTCAATAACTCCTGATGTTGCGTAATTTAAAGCCATAGAACTAGCCCAAAGGACATTGTCTAGGTTTAGATACATTTTAAACACGCCAAAACTATGGATTCTTGTTTTATCACAAACCTAAAGTGGTGAAAAATGAATAAAACTTATGCCTGTACAATGAGCTAAACCACAAAATTTGAGATAGATTGCTAGTGCCATGAATCTCTATTTTGTAACATAGGATTACACGAAACTAAGTTTGGGAAGTCGATATATAAATG
Organism: Kordia sp.; assembly: GCF_022447245.1. Taxonomy (GTDB): domain Bacteria; phylum Bacteroidota; class Bacteroidia; order Flavobacteriales; family Flavobacteriaceae; genus Kordia. Next base: position 141,169 of record NZ_JAKVBC010000004.1, read on the forward strand.
CTTACAAGCATATCCTACGCAAAATTCTTTAAAGGTTCAAATCCAGATAAATGAAAATAACTCGAATAGTCATGTCTTCTGATAAACTCAATTTTGAAGTTTCAATGCATTTTTAAACATTAACAATCAGGTTTTTTTCCAAAAAGGGACAAATTCAGCACAAAATTATCAATTGAACAGAAAATGTCAGTAATTCCACTTACAAACCGTATTATTTTAATAAATTAGTATTGATACGTTAAGCCATTAAATATTCTACTCTTTTTTATATTGGATATGCCAATTCTCATGTCAAATTCAACTTACTTAGGTAACTAATCTCATTATTATTTTCACAAAACCTTTATAATAAATTAAATATATTGATGCTAAAACTAGCTTAATTTCATACATTTACAAATATCTTATTAATGTTATATTGATAAGACTCAACTTTTGCCTCGATTTTTATTCCACATAAACTAAACATGCGCTATGAGAAAACTAGTACTCTTTTTCGTATTGCTAACTGCAATCGTTGGATATTCTCAACAATCTCCAGACCCAAGTATTTCAAACCAATTGTACAAGGATGCCCCTGAATGGGCAAAATTGATGTATAGTGAAAATCCAAATGCAAATACAATTGATCAATTGTATCGAGAATATTATGAAACACATGAATATGTAAAATCATATCATACACAATATTACAAAAGATGGCGAAGAGCTATCAATCCATTTCTAAATAATGAAGGTTTTTACGATCATACTAAAAAACTTCAAGCCATAGAAGCAGCACGAACACTTCAAGGCTCTGTAAACGCTAAACAAGTAGGCAATTGGTCTGTTATGGGACCTTTTGAAAGTTATCGTGAAGGCGGTACCGTTTTCAGTGGAGCGCAAACCAATATTTACAGCATTAGTCAATGCTTAAATACTCCGAATGTTTTATACTGTGGAACAGAATCTGGAGAAGTATATAAAACTACCAATGGAGGTGACAACTGGACCAATGCTTCAAAAACTTTAGTAACAACTTTAGCGCCACAAGCGGTGATTGCCAATGGAGGTGTAAGAGCCATTGCAGTACATCCTAACGATCCTGATACTGTATATGCAGGTTCTGGAAGTGAATTATTCAAGACCGTAAACGGAGGTATTTCTTGGACCGTTGTATTTGATAGTAATATTCCTTTGTTTGGATATATTGATAATCCTTCAGAAATATTTATCAACCCAACCAATCCTGACATTGTTTTTCTTGCTGGAAAAGCAGGTGTTCACCGTTCTACAGATGGTGGATTAAATTGGTCACAAGTTGTAGTGAATGAAGTTTTTGATCTGAAAGCACAACCTGGAAACCCGAATACCTTATATGTGGTAAGAAATAATACGGCAACCAATACACATCAATTTTTAAAATCTACGGACGGAGGCGTTGTTTGGTTAGCACAAACTACAGGTTGGTATAATTCTACAGATCCGAATCGAAGTGTCGTTGGTGCTAAAATTGCTGTCAGTAATGCAGATTCTAATAAAGTATATGCGTTTTTAATCGGTGATTCTAAAGCTGGTGATAATGGATTTATCGGTCTTTACAAAAGTGATGATGCAGGAGTTTCTTGGGTAAATACAATGGGATATGATGGTGCACCTTATACAGCAACACATCTGAATTTATTAAATTCTGATCCTTCTGGTGGTGGATTCAATCAAGGGTTTTACAATTGTGCCATCATGGCTTCCAATACAAATGCTGATGAAGTATTGGTTGGAGGAATTGGAATGTGGCGATCGAATGATGGTGGACAAACTTTTACCTGTATTTTTAATTACGGCTGCGGAATCCACAATCCGATGCACGTAGATATGCAAGATTTTAAAGCTTTTGGAAACGAATATTGGGCCACTACTGATGGAGGTATTTTTAAATCGAACGATTTATTTGCTACACAACCCGAATTTAAAATGACAGGTGTCCACGGGACCGATTTTTGGGGATTTGGCTCTGGCTGGAATCGTGACTTATTAGTTGGCGGAACCTTCCACAATGGTGTAGATGTATATTCGGAAGGATTTCCTTTTGGAAGTTTCTTAGATTTAGGTGGCGGCGAACCTGCTTCTGGTTATGTAAACCCAGGAACAGAGCAAATTTATTCAACAAATATTGGTGGTCGTTTTATCCAACAACTATTAGCGGTGCTGTTTTGAATGCTTCCTTTGGAATATCACCAAATGAATCGCCATGGTTTGCACAATCGTCTGAAATGGAGTTTCATCCAAGTTGTTATAATTATGTATATACTGGGAATTCCAATCAATTATTTAAAAGCGAAAATGCAGGAGCAAGTTTTGATGCCATTTATACTGCACCTGCAAATAGTCAAGTTTTAGGTATAGAAATTTCACGTATCAATACAGACACTATGTATATTGTTGTGCGTCCAAATTCTGGAAATTCGTATTTAGTAAAAACAACTGATGCTTGGGCAAGTACAAGTACAATTACCTTACCAAGTGGCAATGGAACACTAGCTTTGATTAGTTTAGACCCTGAAAATGATGAAACAATTTGGTTGGCATATCCTCGTGGCACAAATGGTAATAAAGTATTTAAAAGTAACAACGGTGGTACATCTTGGACTAATGAAACTTCAAATGAATTAAACGGGCAAAATATTCAAGTATTAACTACTATTGGAGGAACTGATGGCGGTGTGTATGTTGGTACAAGCATGTCTGTTTATTATAAAAATAATTCCATGGCTTCATGGACATTGGACAATGCCAACTTACCAACTACTATTGGTGCAAATGACTTACGTCCATTTTATAGAGATGGAAAAATACGTTTGGCGAGTTACGGAAAAGGTATTTGGGAAAGTGCTTTGTTTGAAACGCCTTCAAGACCCGTAGCTAAAATTATGGTAGATAAGTTGTCTGCTAATTGTGCTGGAGATGTTTTTTATTTTGATGATTATTCCATGTTGAATCATACGAATGCTACGTGGGCATGGACGTTTGAAAATGCTAATATTGCGACTTCTTCGTTACGTAATCCGCAAGTGACTTTTAACGGTACTGGAAGTCATTTAGTAACCTTAACTGTTACCAATGATGCAGGTATTTCGTCAAGTGATTCTATTACAATTAATGTAGAAGCGTTGACTAACACAAACCTAGAAGAAGATTTTGAAGTAGCTTTTGTCCCAGAAGGTTGGACACAAGAATCTACTGGGAATTATGCTTGGACATATGAAAATAATGTAGGTGGTTTTGGACTCAGCACCAATTCGATGGTAGTAAATAATTATGTGATTTCTCAACAAGGAACGTATTGTGATATTATTGCTCCTTTAAATATGACAAATACTGATGTAACAGATGGTATGCTAACTTTTGATGTTGCCTATGCCTTATATTCAGCTGCATATGCAGATGGACTAGAAGTGTATATTTCCACAGATTGTGGCATGACATGGACTTCTGTGTACAGTAAATTTGGAGACGTATTGGCAACAGCGCCAAACACTACGGCTCAATTTGTACCAACAGCTACACAATGGCGTACAGAATCTATCGATTTAACAAGTTATATTGGTAATGAAAATGTACAAGTAAAGTTTAGAAATGTAAATGCGTATGGACAAGCTTTATATGTCGACAACATCAATTTAGGAAGTATATTAAGTGTAAATGAAGTTGCAACTGATGCGATTAGCTTCTTCCCAAATCCTGTAAAAAGTAATGATGCAGTTTTTGTAAAAAGCACCAAAGATGAAGACATTAAGTTTTCATTATACAACATTCAAGGAAAATTGATAGGAACTATATTTACACAAACCAATACACCTATTCCAACGCAGCAATGGGATTTAAGTGCTGGCGTGTATTTATACAATATCCGTTCAAATAATAAAATAAAGAAAGGAAAATTGATTGTGTATTGATAGGCAATCAAAGATCACTGATTAATTATGGGCGTAAATATTACTGCGATTTTTCCTCAGAAGCTATCTGAAGAAATAATTCATCATCTTATAGATCAAATCGAGTCGCAAAAATGTCTTTCTATAAAAGACTTTTACAATACCACTGTATCAAAAGGATTTCCTGAAAGTTCACACACACTTGTACAATGGTATGTAAATGAAGAGAAAGTTTCAAAAAGACCAAAATTACCCAACATAAATGCTGCAATTGCAATACCTGAACAACTAACACTACAGTTTAGTAATACTGGATTTTCACTTTGGAGTATGATTAGAGCGCATATAGCAATTTCAGAAGAGCCAGAAATCGCAGCTAAATTTAAGCTTATGTGTACAGAAATTGCGAATAAAGACAAATGTCACCGAATGTTGGATTATGGGCGATGACAATCCTATTTATCATACTTTTATTCAAAATAAAGATTTTAAATCGGTAGCTTCACAAACACTACAAGCCGCAGGTATTGAGGAACTTTATCAAGAAATAGAATTCGATGACGAGTGTAATTACACTATCAAAGGATATTGCAAATTAATACTAACTTAAATACATATTCAAAGTAGCACAATGTTGCAGGAAAAAAACCGCCATTTGGCTACTTCATCCCTTTTTAGTTTGACTATTTTTGAAGGAAATCAATTAAAATTACCACAATGAAATACCATCCAATAGATCGTAACCTATTTATCAAGAATAGAAAAAACTTCATGGCACAGATGAAACCAAGTAGTTTGGCTGTGTTCAATTCAAATGATATTTACCCTATTAGTGCTGATAGTACCATGCCTTTTGAGCAACATAGAGATATCTTTTACCTCAGCGGCGTAGATCAGGAGGAAAGTATTTTGGTATTGTTTCCAGATTGCCCAAAAGAAAAACATCGTGAAATTTTATTCTTAAAAGAAACCAACGAGCATATTGCCATTTGGGAAGGTGAAAAATTAACCAAAGAAGCTGCTTTGGCAACGTCTGGAATTAAAACCGTGTATTGGTTGCAAGACTTAGAAAAAGTGATGTTTGAAATCATGACGCAATGCGATACAGTGTATATCAATACAAATGAACATTACCGTGCCAGTGTAGAAACGGAAACACGTGAAGATCGTTTTACAAAATGGTTAAAAGACAAATATCCTGCACACAGTGTTGCCAAAAGTAATCCTATTTTACAACGTTTACGTTCTGTAAAAGATCAAATTGAGATTGATTTGATGCAGCAAGCATGTGATATCACTGAAAAAGGTTTCCGTAGATTATTGAGCTTTGTAAAACCAGGCGTTTGGGAGTATGAAATTGAAGCAGAATTAATTCATGAGTTCTTAAGAAATCGCTCTAAAAAATTTGCCTATACACCAATTGTTGCTTCTGGAAATAACGCAAATGTATTGCACTATATTGAGAACAATCAGCAATGTAAAGCTGGCGATTTAATTTTGATGGACGTTGGAGCTGAATACGCAAATTATGCAAGTGATATGACACGTACAATTCCTGTATCTGGTCGTTTTACTGAGCGTCAAAAAGCAGTATACAATGCCGTAAATCGTGTAAAGGATGAAGCTACAAAAATGTTAATTCCGGGAACTATTTGGGCAGATTATCATGTTGAAGTTGGAAAAATTATGACTTCAGAATTGTTGGGCTTAGGTTTATTGGACAAAGCAGACGTACAAAATGAAAATCCAGATTGGCCAGCATATAAAAAGTACTTTATGCATGGAACTTCGCATCATATCGGATTAGACACGCATGATTACGGAATCTTAACAGAACCGATGACAGCTAATATGGTATTTACGGTAGAACCGGGAATTTATTTACCAGATGAAGGTTTTGGAGTTCGTTTAGAAGATGATGTTGTCATTCAAGAAACGGGAGAACCATTCAACTTAATGCGCAATATTCCTATTGAAGCAGACGAAATAGAAGATTTAATGAATCAAAAGATTATACTTAGCCATTAGCGTTTAGCTTTTGGCTTTTTTATTTTTTGAATCTTAAGTTTTATAATAGTCTTTACTATCGAATTCATTGATAGTTAAAGACTATTTTTTTGAATTCTAAATACTAAACTCCCATAACTCATTCGTAATTGTCTATTGCTACTTTTTACCTATCTTTAGTTTTCATCAACTCATTACCATTGGAATGAAAATAAAGTGGAAATATGCTTTGGGCGAAATATTAATTGTCATTATTGGTATTTCCATTGCTTTTTGGTTAAACAATTGGAAAGAAAACAGTGCTAATCAACAGCAAAAAAAGCAATATTTAGAAAATTTAGTACTTGATATTCAACAAGAAATCAATCAGCTTGAAGAAAATCAAAAAAGTATACATGATAAACTTCGAAGAATAAAAGTTATCAGACCATTCTTAGGTGTCAATGAAGGAAACAGGGATAGTATTGCAAGACATATTTTCAATTTAGCACGTACCATTAATTTTCATCCAGAAAATACAACACACCAAACATTGATAAATTCTAGAGATATGAAACTCATTAATGATTTTCAACTTCGAAGAAATATGGAAGAACACTATGCGTTTCACAAGCAGGTTTTGCAAAATTATGAGCGAATTCATAAAATTCATGAAAATTACCTAGGTGACTTTTTCATCCATGAAATTGATTATACAAACATGTAAAAAGGACAGTATGATTTTCTAGAAAAACCGTTACTTAGGAACATTGTACAAAGTCTAGAAGGCTCATATTATATGGTGTTAAAAGGAAATAAAGAATGTATAGAGAGTAACCAAAAACTCTTGGCAAAAGTTGAAGAAGAATTGGAAAAATGATTCAAATTTTTAACATAGAACACTTAAAAAGATGATTTGCCATATTGAACCCTTCGACCATATTCGCTTGCGTCCGCAATGGTATTTTAAAACTTTGTTTGAAGAAAAAACGCTTGATTCGCTTCCACTAGAAATGATTCAATATACTATTGATCATGGTAGTACAAAAATTACCGTGAATCTATATGTTGATTCTTTTTCTGTGGAATTTAACTCGAGCATGTCTTTGGAAGTATATCACGATTATTTGGGTGACATTACACAGGCAGAAGCTGTTTTGGTAAAGACTACTAATTTCCCTGAACTTTGGAAAGAAGGAGTTTTGGAATCTGGACTTTGTGGATCAGTGGGTTTAATACGAATCAATGCAACTTCCGAATGGTGTTCACTACTCACCTATTCCAATGGAGAAAAAGGAGTGTTTTCTTTTAAAGAAGGAAAAACCGAAACGAGAACTATCTGCGGAAGCGACGAACAAAAAAATTATACAAAACTAACCGTAAAACCTGCTCCAACTATCTTTCCTAATTTGACTATCAGCCCAACAACCTTGCAAAAAAAGATTGATGAAATACATAAAAAGTTACATAAAACAGCTATTCAACTACATATTAAAAAATAAAAAAAGCGAACTCAAAAGAGCTCGCTTCTCACTATCAATCATGAAAAAACAATAGTAGTTACTCTACTATTAAGGTATATTGTGGCGTAGGATTTAATGGGCAAAAGTATACGTACTCACCTTTTTTAAGCGTTACTTCTTTTGAGTGTCCTGTCGCGTTATTTTTTACTACTTCTGTTACGTAAGCGTTTTTAATGTGATTAGCAGCATCTGTTTTTCCTTTTGGTGCTAATACGAATCCAACATCATGTCCAACTCCTGTGTTAGCAATTTCAAAAACGTATATTCCTTCTGAAAGCGTAATAGATTTTTGTGTAAACTCACCTTTAGTTTGTTCTAAAGAAACTGTTTTTACACCTTTCTTCATCATTTTGTTTTGTGCTTGCGTATTCATTGAAAACCCTACGAATAATACTAAGATTGCGATTAATTTTTTCATTGTTCTTGGTTTTAAAATATTATGTATTTGTTATTAATTTTTGTGTGAATCTAATTGTGTAAAAGATTCGTATTTATATTTATGTTTAAGGGTATGTTATGCGTGATAGTAACGTTCTCTATAGATTTTTCCATCTTTCCATTCTGTAGCAACTGCTTGTTCAGAAAGCATGGTACTTCCATCTTTTAATTTCAATTCCATTTCGGCTGTATAGAAAGAATGGTTTCCATTTACAGCAAGATTTTTTACATCGTATCTTACAAATTCTTCCAACTGATTGTTAATGAAATCGTGTTCAAAATCGACATTAAACTTTTTTCCTTTTTTAGGTGCTCCATTTGCTTCTCTTAATTCAACTTCATCATGTAGATATGTTTCCATTGCTTCGATAAAAGCTCCTTTTGCTAAAAGTTCATGAACGTGTTTTAAATTTTTCTTTATTTGGTCTTCCATAATTGGTTAATTTTTATTGTTATTGATTATTGGGAAATGAATTCCTGAATCTTATTCCTAAAACTCAGGAAATTCATGTGGTTTTTTAGGCTTCTTCTGTCGCTTAGAACCAGCCTAGATGTTATTGAGCTACTGTAAATTTTCCTGCTTCAACACTTGGAAAATCGATTTCTGTTTCAGCAATGTGATTTACATAGTTTGTCAATGTATTAGCAACTACGTTCAATACGATTTCTAAAACATCTCCATCATTATATCCTGCTGCTTTTACTGCTGCAATTTCTTCTCCTGTAACTTGTCCTCTGTTTTTTGTTACGCTTTGTGCAAATTGTAATCCTGCTTGTACTTTAGCATCGTTTGCTACTCCTTGACGACTTGCTTCGGTTTGCTCTTCTGTCAATCCGTTCATTTTTCCGATAGCAGTGTGTGCTGATAAACAGTAGTTACATGTATTTTCTTCTGCGATAGCTAAAGCTAATTGCTCTCTGAATTTGTTGCTAAAGTTCCCACTAGCTGTTAATTCACCTAAGCTTAAATATGATTTTAACGTTGCAGGAGAATTTCCGAATACTTTAATTAGGTTTGGAATGAATCCTTATTTGTTTTGTACTGCATTAAATAATTCTTTTGCTTCTCCTGTAGTTGCTTCTGGGTTTAAAGTTTCAATTCTTGTACTCATAATTTTGTTTTTTTAATAGTTTTTTATTTTGTTATATGTGTTTGTTTTAGTTTTTGCATTCACAGATTTGTCTCTCTGGATATTGCTCGTCGTATTCTTGGTATCCCCAGCAATTTGGGCAAACGGTATTTTCAATATTTTTCATAATTCTTGGTCTTTTGTTTTCAACTTTTCAAACTGCAATTTTCTTTACCTATTTATAGTTCTAAAAGCGTTGTTTCATTTGAACAGTACAAAGATGCGGCGGAAAGGTGTTTCGAAAAATGGACAAAAGTTCCTAAGAATTGGACAAATGGGAATTTGATAGTTAGATTGTGAAATTTGTTAGACTTTTAGACTGATTTATATAGAGAAACTATGCATATACTGTCTAGCTAAACTTGGTTTACTTTCTCATAATAAACTAAGGATTGTTATTAAGAGTGATAGTGAAGTCATCTGTTTTGTATTACGCTCCTATTCTATAAAGAAACAATCGTGTATTCGTGGTCAAAAATAATATGCGAAATGACACTTTGAGTATATAAGTAGCTACGCGAAGCGATCCAAAAGCGAAGCGATCCTACTTCTTATGTTCCGCTTTAAAGTTTAAGGGAGATTTTTGAGTGGCTTTGGTAAAAAAGCGTGTAAAATAGGCTGGATCATTAAAGCCCAAATCAAAAGCAATTTCTTTTACAGAATGTTCTGAATATAATAATTGACGTTTGGCTTCTAGAATAATTCGGTTTTTGATGAAGTCACTAGGTGTTGCCGTTCCAAGTTTTTGAAAATGTTTGGTAATGGACTTTGGAGAAACGCCCAAACGATCTGCATAAGCAGAAACTGAATGCATTTTTTTAAAATTCTGTTCTACCAATACACTAAAATCTTTGTAGAGTTTGGTTTCCGTTTCTTCTTTTACGATAAAGTCTTCTTTCTTTACACGAACCGAATGAATGATAAATTGCTTCAAATAGCTTTGCAACATATCATACTGTCCAGAGTTTTCATTATTAAACTCTTCAATTAAATCTTCCAATAACAAACTCAAGCGTTGAATATCTTTTGGTTTCGGAATCACATACGGTGAATCGTATACATTATTAAACAACACACCATTACAGGAAATCTCTTGATCATGAGTTTGAATACAATAAAAATAACGTTGAAAAGATAGCTTATACGCTTCTTTGATTTTCTCTGAACTTACTGAAAAAACTTGTCCTGGCGACAAAAAGAAAATGATATTTCCTTCAAATGTATATTCTTCAAAATCGATATGATACGTTCCTTTTCCTTCCCTAATCCAATAAATGGTATATGGATCTACTTGTTCGGGTTTATTAACAACAAAGGCTTTTTCAAATTGCACAACACTTAATGAAAAAGTGTTTTCATACGTATAGGTAGTAATATCTTGAACTGCCATGTTTGATTTTTCTTTTTTCTAAATGATTGATGCAATATTGGTCGTAATAGGTAATGATTATTTACGTAAAAAATTAGATTCGCTGTGCTTTTATAACGCTAACACTTTTAGATTTTCCCAAACGTTAGTTCGAGTGAATTTGTGAAACAAATTTGTATCGAGAATTACTCAGAAATTATATTTTTTCTACGGTAACTGAATCTGTGGCATTGGTTCACATAAAGTTTTCTCTACTATTTTGGTACGGATTAAGATTTATACGCTTCATTTTTATTATGAGATACAAATCCAGCTATCAAAAATGTAACAAACGCAGGCAATACCCATCCAAAATCATCTGTTCCTAAAGGAATGGTTTCTCTAATTGCTACAATAATTTTATTTGTTCCATAGAAAAAGTTAATTGCATCTACCAATCCAAACAAAAATGTTACCAAAACAACAGCTCTAAAAACTAGTGGCGTGGCAATTTTCTGTGGTATCACATTTAAAAAGATCAATACAATCGCAATAGGATAAATAAACTTTAAAATAGGAATGGCAATCACGATGATATCATGAAAATCTAATTGTCCAACACCAATACCTAGTAAACATGCAACAACAGCTGTGATTGTATACGCATCTTTAGAACCTTTGAATAATCCTTTAAAATAATCGGCAGTTCCTGTAATGATTCCCACAGCAGTGGTAAAACAAGCTAAAGTAACCAATACACTTAAAAAGGCAGTTCCGATATTTCCTAAAGTTTCAGTACTAATACCACGTAATAAAGCTGCACGCTTGTGATCGCTATCTAGACTCATATCAATTTCAATTTCACCACTAAAATAGGAACCGAGCAGTATCAAACCTCCATAAATAATAAACAAACCAATACCAGCAATCCAACCTGATTTTGCAATGAGTTTTTTCTTTTCTTCAAACGAATCATGCCCTTGTAAGTTCAGCGAAATTATAATGACTCCGCCAATAACGATTGCACCAATAGCATCAAAGGTTTGGTAACCTTCCAACAATCCTGCAAACAGAGGCGAACCTTGAATTGTAGAAGTTGCAACTTCCTGATGTGGCATAAATAACCCAATTCCTATAATCGTTAGTAAAATTAATACAATTAACGGTGTTAGGAATTTTCCAATAAAGTTGAGAATCTTAGAGCGATTCAACACAAACACCAATACTAAGGCAAAATATAAACTGCTTGTGAGTAAAGCACTTGTGCCAAAATTGGGAAATATAGAAATTTCATGCGTTGCTGAAGCCGTTCTCGGTGATGGAATAGCTACTGAAATGATATAAATTATAATACAAAATGTCGTACTAAAGATTGGCGATACTTTTTTTCCAAAATCGTACATCGAACCTTGCAATCGCGCATGTGCTAAAATTCCAAAAATAGGAATTACTACCGCAGCAATCATAAATCCAAGTGTAACCCAAAACCATTGATCAGTTGCTTGATATCCTAATAATGGTGGTAATAGTAAGTTTCCTGCTCCAAAAAACATTGAGAATAAAGCGAAAGCAGTAACAAAGAGTTCGTTATTTTTTGACATTTATGTGATTTTTTTAATTCCAGCAATTAACAAACTAATAAGCACGTATAGAATTGCCAAAAGAATACTGATAAATTTGATGGTTGCCGTGACAAAAGCCAGTGTAGACCAATGCGATGTTAAATCATCATAGAATAGTTGAAGTAATGCAAAATTTTCTACCATATCTAAAACACCTGCATAAATCACAATTCGAATCATGACAACTCCAAGTCGGTTTACTAAACTTTCTCCATTTGTCCAAATATTTCGTCGCACTCGATGAATGAATAAGCATAAAAGTAATGTGTAGGCAATAATAAAAATATAATCGAACCATAAACTCCATTCGGCCGATTGCATAGCGCCTTCCGTACTTTTCCAAGAATCTAAAATTTGTGTGCTGTAATCGAGTGTTTTTGCCAATTCAAACGAAACAATTCCCATCGGAGCTATTTCATTTTTGAGCAAAGTATCAAAATACATCATACAACTTCCTGCTAATAAAAAGGTAGCAATCGCCAAGAAAAGTAATTTCTTTTCAGCAGAAGGTGATAGTTTTTTCAACATGGAGTTAAACATTTTTTGTTTCTGGTTTTACAACTAACGAAAGATACATATTTTTGCGACATGCAACAGTTTGTCAGCTATAAAAATATAGAAATTGCCTATACCGTTTCTGGGCAAGGAAATGCATTGATCTTTTTGCACGGTTTCTTGGAAACAAGTACAATGTGGCAACCCTATATTGATATTTTCTCTAAAACACACAAAGTCATTGCGATAGATTTGTTAGGTCATGGAAAAACGCCATGTTTGGGTTATATCCAGACGATGGAAGAAATGGCGGAAACTGTTTTTGCTGTCGTAAAAGATCTAAAGTTGCGGAAAATGCATCTATTTGGTCATTCGATGGGCGGTTATGTAGCCTTGGCTTTCGCCGAAATGTATCCTGATTATTTAAAAGGCTTATGCTTAATCAATTCTACTTCAAGAGCAGATACTGATGAACGAAAAGTAAATCGCGATCGTGCTATTAGAGCTGTAAAGCATAACCACAAGCAATTTATTCGTATTTCTATTACAAACTTATTCAGACCAAAAAACCGTAAAATCTTTACTCAGAAAATCAAAGAAGTTAAAAAAGAAGCATTAACAACCTCTTTGCAAGGAATTGTAGCTGCATTGGAAGGAATGAAAATTAGAGAAGATCGAGAAGTCTTACTCCATTTTTCTCCGTATAAGAAAATGATGATTATTGGAAAACATGATCCTGTATTGAATTTTGAAGATTTACTCGATCAAACAAAAAACTCAGAAGTAGATGTAGATATTTTCCCAGATGGTCACATGAGTCACATTGAAAATAAGGAAGATTTATTATTTTCTCTTGAAAAATTTGTGAAAAATTAACCAAAAACAGCTAAAACTTATCTTAAAAACTCAAAATCTCTATTTCAAACAAAAAACTAAGTAAGAAAATATATTTTTTTATTTAAGATTTTAATTCTAAAAATACGCTAGAAAAGTGTTTTTTTATCAATTTTTGATGCAAAATATGCATTTCGTCTAAAAAATATGTCTTTTCATCGGATTTTTAATTAGTTATCTGTATATTAGGTGTAACCAAAGAAAATCTTAACCTACTTAATTTGTAATGGAAAATATGAGTACAAAAACTACTTTTTCACTCGGAAGAATCTATTGTAGCGTATTCGGTCATCGCTACAGAGTCACAAGAAAAGTTACCTCTCACATCAACGAATACCAATGTATGCTTTGTGGACATGAAGCTACGACTGATGACAAAGGAAAAATAACAAAACTGACTCCACAGTTGAAAGATATCAACGAAACTTTAACCACTTTTCACAAAAAGAAGAATCCAGCATTTTAATTTCTGAATTCAACTTGTAAAGTCCTATTGATCCATAGCATTCCATCCTTGCGCTTGCAATGGAATCTTAGTATTTGCCCTCGTAATTAAGTGAATACCTTCGCTCTCTTGCGTCATGTGTCCAATAACCGTAAGATTTGGATTTGCTTTAATTTTTGGGAAGTCTTCTTGACTAATAGTGAATAAAAGTTCATAATCTTCGCCACCGCTTAAGGCTACCATTGTACTGTCTAAATTGAATTCTTCACAGGTAGATATTACTTGTGGATCAAGCGGGATTTTATCTTCATACAAATTACAACCAACATCTGATTGTTTGCATAAGTGCATAATTTCAGAAGACAATCCATCGCTAATATCAATCATTGACGTCGGTTTCACATCCAAATCATGTAATAAAGGTGGGATATCTTTTCTAGCTTCTGGCTTTAACTGACGCTCAATAATATATGAGTACATATCCAAATCTGGTTGATTGTTTGGATTTACCTCAAACACTGTTTTTTCACGTTGCAATACTTTCAAGCCTAAAAAAGCGCCTCCAATATCACCTGTAACCACTAATAAATCATTCTCTTTTGCGCCATTTCTATAAGCAATTTTTTCTTCTTCTATTTCACCAATAGCAGTCACACTAATAAGCAACCCTTTTGTGGAAGAAGTAGTATCGCCTCCAATCACATCTACATTATACATCTTTGCTGCCAATTGAATTCCTGCATACAATTCTTCCAAAGCTTCTAACGGAAAACGATTGGAAACAGCAATCGAAATGGTAACTTGTGTTGCCTTGGCATTCATCGCATAAATATCAGAGACATTTACAACAACTGCTTTATATCCTAAATGCTTTAGTGGCATATAACTCAAATCAAAATGTACGCCTTCTACTAACAAATCTGTAGAAACAACCACTTTTTTTGATTCAAAATCCAATACAGCGGCATCATCACCAATTCCTTTCACTGTAGAACTTTGCGTAATCTTGAAGTTTGCTGTCAAATGATCAATCAATCCAAACTCTCCCAAACTTGCTAGCGACGTACGCTGTTCACCCTTATCTTTTAACATGCTGTAATAGTATTTATTAAGTTAAAATTGTATTTTAGTCCGCAGTTTTTAGCCTCGATCTTATAAAAACGCAAAATTAGCCAAAAAAATGACACGTATTGCACGAAATCTACTCTTTGTTCTTGCACTTTTTAGTATTTCCCCTTCTATAGCCCAAATGGTTCCTTGTTCTGGTGGATTTGCTGGTGTATTTCCTTGTGATGGATATGATTTATTATCCAATCTGCCCAAATCAACCTTCAGTAATGAAGACGGAAGTGATATTTGGGGATGGACAGATTCCACAACAGGCAAAGAATATACTCTTATTACCTTTGAAGATAAAACTTGTTTTGTCGATGTTTCCGATCCAGTGAATCCAATTTATTTAGGAAATATTCCAACCAATGCTGGTGTAAACTTTTGGAGAGATATTAAAGTGTTCAATAACTACGCCTATATTGTTGCTGATAAAGTAGGAAGTCACGGAATGCAAGTATTCGATTTAACACGATTGCGCAATGTGAGCAATCCTCCACAAACTTTTACTCCAGACAACATTTTGACTGATGTAGGAAGCTGCCATAATATTGCCATTAATGAAGATACAGGCTTTGCATACCTTGTTGGTTGTAACACCTTTAGTGGTGGACCGTATTTTTTAGATCTTTCTGATCCTGCGAATCCTGTTTCAGCTGGAGGATATTCAACAGATGGATATACACATGATGCACAAATTGTTGTGTATAATGGTCCTGATACTGAACATCAAGGAAAAGAAATCATGATTGCTAGTAATGAAAACGAAATTGTAATTTTAGATGTTTCTAACAAATCTTCTGTTGTACGAATTTCAAGAGTTGATTATACAGATGTTGGATACACACATCAAGGTTGGTTGTCAGATGATCATCGTTATTTTTATTTAGGTGATGAAACAGATGAAATTGATTTTGGATATCAAACACGTGGTTTGGTGTTTGATTTTCTCGATTTAGACAATCCGTCTTTTATAAGCACATTCACAGGAAACACCAACGCTATTGATCATAATTACTATACAAACGGAAATAAATTATATCAAGCTAATTATACAGCTGGATTACGAATTTTAGACATTACCAACCCGATGAATGTAACTGAAATTGGGTATTTTGATACACATCCAGAATCTAATAATACTACATTTTTTGGCGCTTGGAGTGTGTATCCATATTTTGCTAGTGGCAACATCATTATTAGTGATATTGACAGAGGTTTGATTATCATTAGAGATAGCAACTTATTAAGCACTACGGAAGCTCCATCATTTGATTTTATGATGTACCCTAATCCAGCTTCAAACCATACCATGATTAGAGCTGGTGAAAATATGCTGATCCAAACAATAGAAGTAAGAGATATTTTAGGTAAAAAAGTTACTGAGCATACCAATATCAATGAAATTCTATTTCAACTGCCTGTTTCAAAATTCCCTTCAGGCATGTATGTTGTAAAAATAAACAATACAACTTCTCAGAAATTAGTTGTAAATTAAAGAATTAGCTCACTACCTCACAAAAATATTGCAGATGAAAAAGATAAAAAAATGTCTTCTCTTCATGGTAGCACTAGCTATTTGTGCTTGTGCAGATGATGATAGAGATTCTATTCAGCTAGGTGAAATCCCTAATTCACTAGCATTTCCTGATGCAAGTATCTGTATAGATGGTTCTGCTGGAGGATATCCTTGTAATGGTTATGATTTAATGGCACATCTTTCATTAGATACGTTTGGCGCTCTGCGAGGAAATGATTCTTGGGGATGGACCGGTCCGCAAACCAACCGAGAATACGCATTGATTGGAACTGATGTAAACGCTGCTTTTGTAGATATTACCAATCCAACAAATCCAATCTATTTAGGAAATTTACCAGCACAAACCGTATCTAGTAACTGGCGGGATATCAAAGTGTATAACAATCACGCATTTATTGTAAGTGAAGCGCCAAGCCACGGAATGCAAGTCTTCGATTTAACGCGTTTGCGTAATGTTGCCAATCCACCAGAAACATTCACTCCTGATGCTTGGTATGATGGTTTTGGAAGCGCCCATAATATTGTCATCAATGAAGAAAGCGGATTTGCATATGCAGTTGGCGCCATGACACTTGACGATACTATTTTTTCTTTTAATGGTGGACCACATTTTGTAAACATTCAAAATCCAACAAATCCTGTTGCTGCTGGCGGTTATCCGAATGATGCCTATTCACATGATGCACAAGTGATTACCTATAATGGCCCCGATACGGAACATATTGGAAAAGAAATTTTAATTGGTAGTAATACAAACGAAGTCGTTATTATCGACATCACCGATAAAAACAATCCTATTCAATTATCAACAATTGATTATACAAATATTGGATACACGCATCAAGGTTGGTACACAGAAGACCAACGTTATTTTATTTTAGGAGACGAATTAGATGAACTCAACTTTGGGTTCAACACACGAAGCGTTGTATTTGATTTAGAAGATTTAGACAATCCATCGATACACATGTCCTATGTAGGACCAACTGCTGCTATTGATCATAACGGTTATGCAAAAGATGATATGTTTTTCTTAGCCAACTACACAGCTGGAATTCGCGTATTAGATATTTCAAATATTGGTACTGGAGTCATTCAGGAAGAAGGTTTCTTTGATACTTATCCTGAAATGACGATGCCATTTTTAGAGGTGCTTGGAATGTATATCCATACTTTGAAAGCGGAAATATCATTATAAGCGACATCAACTCAGGATTATTCATCATCCGTAAAAACAACGAATAACACATGACACAACAAAAAATATATACTACAATTTATGCAGTTTTTCTATTGACATTTGTGGTAGGTTGTTCTTCTGACGATGGCAATTCTGGAGATACAAATGATACAACAAATCCAATTGTATTTCAAGGAGAAATTGATTGGGTAAAAACACTTGGCGGCACACAAGAAGATACTGCTCAAGATATTACTATTACTGCTGATGGCGGATACGCAATTGTTGGTTATACTAAAAGTATTGATGGCGATATTATAGACAACGCTACAGAACAAAATAATTATTGGGTAGCACGTTTGGATGCAGAGGGAAATTTACTTTGGAGCAAAACCTATGGAGGAACAGCTGACGATCGTGGTGAAGCTATTAAAACTACTGCCGATGGCGGATTTATCATTACAGGATATAGCAGAAGTGCAGATGAAGATGTAAGTGTAAATAATGGATTTTACGATCAATGGATTGTAAAACTTGATGCGAATGGTAACTTGGTTTGGGAAAAAAGCTTTGGTTACTCTGGAAGCGATCAAGCATTTGACATTATGCAAACGAATGATGGTGGTTATTTTACGACTGGTTTTTTAGATGTTACCGCTTCTGGCGGACAAGGAACTTTTGGAAAACCTAGTGGAAATAATGAAAGTCTCGTAACTCCTAAACATGGTGTTGGCGAATATTGGTGTCATAAACTTGACGCAAATGTAACTATAGTTTGGAGTCGTTTTTTTGGTGGAACTAACAACGACCGCTCTTATTCAACTTTAGAAACAAATGACAACAATTTTATCATCGCAGGTTCTTCTGAGAGCGATGATTTTGATGTAACCAACAGTCAAGGAAGTTACGATTTTTGGGTGGTAAAACTTAGCAATTCAGGCGATTTGATTTGGCAAAAATCCTATGGTGGTACTGGAATTGATATTGGCTATGATATTACCAAAACCAATGATGGAAATTATATTGTAGTTGGCGATACAAGAAGTTCCGATGGAAACATTGCCAATCTGAAAGGATCCGCAGATTTTTGGATTATCAAAATTAGTGATACCGATGGTTCATTACTTTGGGAACGCACTTATGGAGGAAGTGATTTTGAATCGGCACGAGGTATCACTCCGCTTCAAGATGGTGGATTTGCTGTTGTAGGAAGTGCTAAAAGCAACAATGTTGATGTAGATGCAAATTATGGTCAAAATGATTTTTGGGTGATTAAAATTACAGATACTGGAAACTTGACCTGGGAGAAAAACTTCGGTGGATCACAATTAGACATTGCTTTCGGAATTGTAGAAACCAATGATAAAAAGCTAGTCATTGCAGGAAGTACACAAAGTAATGATGGAGACATTACACAAAATAAAGGCATCAAAGATGCGTTGATTCTAAAAATAAAATAAACAATGAAAAAGTTAACATATACACTCTCAATACTAACATTAATACTTGTTTCATCGTGTAATAACGATTCAAATGCTATAGAGACTTCTGCCATTGAAATTATATTTGACAATCGTATTTCTTCAAGTCAAGATTTAGACTTAGGAACTACAGTTTATGTGAATCAAAACAATGAAAGTGTTGTAACGAATGAGCTTAAATATATCATTTCAAACATTGCTTTAACACAGGACAACGGAACTGTTTTTGAATATCCGAAAGAGGATTCCTACTTTGTCATCAATGAAGAAAATTCAAGCAGTTTGACATTAAATTTAACAGGAATTCCTATTGGAAATTATACGCAAATTTCATTCGGAATTGGCGTTGATCAATCTAAATATCCATTAGATGGCGGCGTGATGAATTTTATTCCTACAGCAGAAGATGCTGGTATGTTATGGAATTGGGCAGCAGGTTACAAATTCATCAAATTTGAAGGAACATTTACCCCACAAGGCGGCACAGAAAGTCCATTTGTAATACATGTTGGAAGTCATGGACAGAATTTAGATAACTATAAATTTGTTATGCTTCCGTTAGCAAATACTATCAATGTAGCCACAGGAAATACCGCTGTCGTCAATATAGAAGCGTATGTTCAAAATATCATTGACGCAACCAATCAAATCAAATTAGAAGATACAAGTGATATTCAAGTAGATCCTGTAAATGCACCAAGAATTGCTAAAAACTTAGAAAGCACATTTAGCGCAGAATAAATACTAAAGTTTGTAGTATAACAACTTCGACATAATTCTTACATTTAAGGAAACATGCGTTTCCATAGGTGAAGAAAATCTTACTACATAGCATTTTTTTATTGAGTTGTTTTGTTCTAAATGCGTAATACTGGACAAATCAACATTTTAATGTAGAAAATGGTTTGCCAGACAATTAAACCTTTGCCATTGAAAAATTTAAAGATGAAATTTATGTTGCTATTGATGGCGGACTGGTTACTTTTGACGGTATCAATTTTAAACTTCACAATCGTAAAAAAAATCGATATACCGTTACCTTATTGAATCAAAAAGATAGTGTTTTATATATTGGCTCATGGCTAGATGGCATTCTCCTCAAAAAAAATGATTCGCTTCAAAATATAAATACAGCGCGCATTAACAGAGTACTTAGGTATCAGGAAAAAAATCTATCATTCAACTCATATCATAATTCAGCACTTTTAAGCATCAATCAAAAACAATAGGTTGATACCATCATAAGGTATGAAAAAGAAAATCGTGGCAGGCGCATCGCTATTGACGAGTCTTCCATTTTTGTTTGTAAAAATAATACCATTCACTCTTATAATTGGAAAGGCAATGATACGGGGATTTTTTGGATAAATCCAACAGCAATAAAAACGATGCAACGCATCAATTCATTTTTTTTTGGGGAGATCAACAAGGGACATTATCATGGATTTCAAAAAAAATCCTGAACAAGTGTACACACATCAATTCAAAAAACCGTACACCATAAAAAAAATAATTCCTTATGAAAAATATCGAGCTCTGGTTCAATTGCAACATCGCGCAGAATACAACAGCTTTTACATTCTCTTCTCACTTTTGACAAAAGCTACACTAAGATCACCAATGTAGAATCTATTTTAAGTATTAAATATGGTATTTGCGACATTTTTGTAGACAGTAAAACGATCTATATTGCGAGTTATGGAAATGGAATCTATAAAATATTTCCATCACTCTTTAAATCGAATTAAAACAAAGACTATCAAATTCCGACAACTAAATTTAGTTATGAAAACGAAGCTGGAAATATGGTATTTGCTACTGAAAATCTTTCCTATGTACTCAAGGAAAATGATTCTTTCGTTCAACAAAAAAATCCATTTCGACTCAATACTATTTTCGAGTTTCAAAATGAACGCTATCTATCTTCTCATGAGAAACTATATAACGCTAAGCTAAAAAAAGTAGTGAGTGCCGTGTGAGCAATTTTATATATGCACAAGAAAATGATACGCTATTTTTTTCTCAGTATTACTTAACTCGGTATCATAACAATGACAAAAACCAAGTTTATTGCATAGAATATAACAAAGAAGATAAAAAAATAAATGCTGGCTCACTGTATCGTAATACTGTATTTATAGGAACACAAAATGGCATCGAAAAGTTTATAAAAATGATGCAAATGTTTGGGAGAAGACGTTTGATACACTATTGCATAAACATTTAAAACAATGTGTTATCAGAGAAATACTTCCGCATAAAAAACAACTCATTATAATGACTCCTTATGAAGCGTATACTTATGACGAAGAAAATGTTTCGCCTTTGTTATTTACGGAAGAAAATGTATGTCACGATGATACGTTCATAGACTCAGATGACAATATCTATTTTGGTACTAACAAAGGTTTTTGGGTCGTTATGGATAATTTTCAATATCATTTTAATACAAAAAACGGCACCAATTCTAATAACATTTACACTTTTTATCAAGACTCAAAAGGTATCATTTGGATTACTTTAGGAAATGGAATTATGGAACTATGGAATTTAATCCAAAATTATTAGATATAACCATTCCACCAAAAATAGAATTACACACAAAAAATATTCGAGAAGATCATGTAACGATTGCCTTTAAAAGTAGTACTAGGCAAAACGTATAACAATATTGCAGAAGAGTTATTTGTATCCAAAACTACGGTTCGCACACATATTAGAAACATATATCAAAAACTACATGTCAACTCTAAAGCAGAAGCTATTCAATTGGCAAATGAAAAGAAAATGATATAAAAAAACTCACAGTACAACCAATAAACCTAAAACTTTGTATTGCAAACTGTGAGTCTAGTTTTAAAAACTAAAAATATATCTCATGAAGATTCTTTTAGCTACATCCAATTCCTGAGCACCAAAAACTTTGGCAACCATCTTGTGTTGGCTCATACGTTTTACAGTTTTTTCTGCGTGTCCAACAATCGCAAGTCCAAGTTTCAGGGCCTTTTCCTGTGATTTCGTTGCTTTCAAAATTTGAGATCACATTTCGCTTCAAATTCAATTTGTTTTTCATTTCTTGTTTTTCATAATTTCTAAATTTTGTGTTTATTTCAAAAGTAATTGACAACACAAAGCACAGAATCGTCCAAAATGTAGGATTCTCTCAAAAGCCTCTTGTCTCCTTGAAAAATAGCACAAAATGTAGTACTTCATTGCCCAATCACTAGACATTTGGTATCTTAGCAAAAGCTATGAAATTCAACCCTTACATATTTGTATTTGTTGCACTCTTTTTTGTGTCCTGCAAAAACGAACCGTATGAGGAAATTCCCGGACAAGAAGCTGGCGAATTCCAAAGTGTTCCGTTGGATTTTACAGTGCCTTCAAATTTTCCTCCTTTAGTTTATGATATAGAAGCTAATCCGCCAACTGAAACGGGTTTTGAGCTGGGAAGGCGTTTGTTCTATGAAGGTCGTTTGGCATCTGATAATGTGGTAGCTTGTGGATTTTGTCATATTCAAGAATTTGCCTTTACACATCATACACATATCATTAGTCACGGAGTTGATGGCGCGTTGGGAAGCAGAAATGCACAACCCTTACACAACTTGGCTTTTCAAAACGAATTTACTTGGGACGGCGCTGCCATTCATTTAGATATGCAACCGATCATTCCGATTACGAACGAATTGGAAATGAACGAAACTTTCACTAACGTAATCGCGAAACTACAGGCACATCCTGATTATCCACGATTGTTCCGTGAAGCTTTTGAAAATGGAGAAATCAACTCGGAAAATATCTTAAAAGCCTTGTCACAATTCATGGTTATGATGGTGACTTCTAATAGTAAATACGACAAATTTAGTCGCAATGAAGGAAATGTTACCTTAACAGTAAACGAAATGCAAGGCATGCAATTGTTCAATCAAAAATGTGCTTCATGTCATGCTGGCGAATTGTTTACCGATCAATCATATCGCAACAATGGTTTGGCAATTGATCCGCAATACAATGATATTGGTCGTGCGCGTGTAACTGGATTTACTCAGGATAATTACAAATTCAAAGTACCAAACCTTCGTAACATAGAAGTTACTTTTCCATATATGCATGATGGACGTTTGGCTACCTTAGAAGATGTTTTAGAACATTACCGAAGTGGCATTCAAAATACTGTAAACTTAGATCCAATTTTCCAACAACCAGATGGATCTTTGGGAATTCCAATGACAGATGAAGAAAAAGTTCGTATTATAGACTTCCTAAAAACACTTACTGATACTGATTTCATTTTTGATCAGCGATTTTCGGAGTTTTAAAAATAGTAGTAAACCATAGAAAAGGCTTACTACTATTTTGAATATATATTTTATTTACTTATTGTTTAATGAACTTTAGCCTACTATTGTCTGATAGCGTCAAAAAATACATTCCCTTTGATAAATTTGCGACTGAAATTTCCGAAGTATTTGACACCATTCCCTTTTTTACAATCGCACCTAAAGAATTCTGAATTACGAACTCTTGATTTAACTTCAAACCCTTAATCTGCACTATACTTTTTGTTGGGTTTGGATATATTTGTAGCCCATTATTAGGAGTTTCAAAAGTATCAACAGACAATAAAGAGTTTGGAACTGAGTCTACCCAATTAGAGCAAGGGCCAATTCTAGGAGTGTTTATTAAATCTAAATCACGATCACTGTTACCCAAGACATTTTGAAGTATTATCCACTCCCAATTATAATTATTTGGAATACCTTCATTACATCTGTAGTATCCTATTAAATCTTGTGGAGGTGAAGCAGTATCTAGTTCTATGTTTTTATCTATATTAATTTGTGCAAGTGTTCTAACTGCGTTTGGTCCACTATATACTT
The DNA here is from genome assembly GCF_022447245.1 of Kordia sp. GTDB lineage: Bacteria > Bacteroidota > Bacteroidia > Flavobacteriales > Flavobacteriaceae > Kordia. Next base: position 165,155 of record NZ_JAKVBC010000004.1, read on the forward strand.
TTATTTCATCAAAAGAACCTCCGAAAAATGTATTTAGATATGAACTTGCTATTTTGAATTTAACAGTATTACCAAAAACAGCTGTAATGGGTGCACTAGTACCTTCCCAATATCCATCAATATAAAACTTAAACCGACCTGTGGCAATGTCAAAAGTAATAGCCATATGATGCCAGTCATTATCATTAATTAATCTGTTACCTGAGATCATAGTCCATGAATTAGTATTATCTGCAATTCCTGCATCAGCTGATCCTGTTGAAGGGTTTTTTCTAATAAAAAATCCTTCCTTAACGGTTCCACTATCGTAATGTTTAGAAAGCATATAGTTTCCACTTCCATTATTATTGTCTTTCACCCAAAACTCAATTGTAAAACTATCATTATCGATATTGTCTCCAAAAATACCAGTCTCTATAGGTGTACTTGGATTTGAATCGTCTAACTCAGCAAAATCATTTTCGCCATCAAAACAATATGCATAATTCAAATTTTGAGCATTTACTCCATAAATGCAAAAAATAAAAATCAACAGTAACATGTAATTTTTTTTCATCATAATAAAATTTAAATAAATAATAGGGGTTAAAAATTTAAGTGTAAAAAAAGATGTCCTTATCTTAAAACTATACAAATTTAACACATCCGTGGACTACAAACATGTAGAGGATTACGTAATTGATAACAACAGGTAAAAACACATAGCGTATTTCTTTCAAATGAAATACTATTTTACCTCAAACATACATTTATTACAAAACAATATTTTTCTTTTAAACTATTGTAAATAAAAAATACTAATACTTGATTTACAATGTTTTAAACATAAATAAAAATTAAGGTTAAATAGAAAAGATTCTCACAAGAATATATAATTTGTTTAAGAGGAATGTTAATGTAAATTTAACATTAATACATATTCACAAAAACCGACTATCAATAATTACAAAGTATTTCCTATTGCCTATGCAGACTACTAATTACAAATAAATCATAGATCCTTTTTTGAAATACTTGATAATATAAAACAATAATATCCACAAAACTCAACATAACTATCCAATGATTCTTTGAATGATCAAAAACCAAGTCATAACAAAAGTCTTTGGAAGAGTCAAAAAAATAATTTTGCTATTCAATCATAAATTCAAACGACTTGAAAAAATCATTACTCCTGATACTTCTTCTTTTTCTGCGACCCTTTTAACTCATACAATTGATAAAAAAAGCAATTTTTTAATATTCAGTACCATATGGAATTTAGGGCGTATACAATTTCCAAAAGCCGATATGGTGTTAGAGAAGACTATAAAATTAAAGCTGAAAAAAATCAAAAGTGCGCAACAATTATGCTCATTTTTAAAACAAATCTTCCGAAGTACAAATTGTTGATTTAGAAACTATTTTTTAGTAAATAAGAATGACAATTTACATAGTATTGATTATTTCTTTAAAACAGGTTTTCGGTTTACAAAAAGTGATTACAAGCAAAAGATAAAGGCTAAGAAAAAGCAAAAAATCATTGTACAATTTGCTCCTTCTATTCCCAAAAAAGAAGAAGTAACACGCTTATGAATTGGCAAATAAATGATCGAATTAAAATACAAATAAACACACTTTACAACTGTAAATTCTCTTCAAAAAAAGGCTCAAAAAGTTATCATCAAAAAATTCTATCAAACAATTTATTATATAAATGTTAGGTTTTTTAGAATAAAGCGGCAAATAGCGTATCTTTGCAGGTAAAATTAAACGTAAATTAAAAAATGATAACAGTTTCAGACACAGCCCGTAAAAAAGTAGTCGAGCTCATGACCGATGATGGTTTTGATGTAACTACTGATTTTGTTCGTGTTGGTGTGAAAAGTGGTGGATGTTCTGGGTTGTCGTACGATTTAACATTTGACAAAAGTCAAAACGAAGCAGACAAGATATTTGAAGACAATGGTATCAAAATTATCGTCGACAAAAAAAGCTTCTTATATCTCGTAGGAACAACGTTAGAATATTCAGGCGGATTGAACGGAAAAGGGTTCGTTTTTAACAATCCAAATGCACAACGCACCTGTGGTTGCGGAGAGTCATTCTCTTTGTAACTATCTTTTGGCATGTGGTATTTTTTGATACAATGATCTTGAAATATTACCTACCAACATGAAATGATAAAAATAAGCGCATTTATAAATTATTTGTCAAAAAGTGACATGAAATAAGGAAGTACAATAAAACCTTACACATGAAACTTTAAACTTTGAACAAACAAAAGAATGAGTAAGTATACTGAAGAAGAATTACAAAAAGAGCTGGAAACCAAAGAGTATGAGTACGGTTTTTATACTGATATTGAAAGTGATACGTTTCCAAAAGGTCTGAATGAAGATATCGTCAGAGCAATCTCTAAAAAGAAGAATGAACCGGAATGGATGACGGAATGGCGATTGGATGCTTTTAGAATTTGGTCAGAAATGGAAGAACCAGATTGGGCAAATGTTCATTATGAAAAGCCAGACTTTCAAGCGATTTCATATTATTCAGCACCAAAAAAAGCAGATCCAAACAAAACACTTGATGATGTAGATCCAGAATTATTGGAAATGTATAAGAAATTAGGAATTTCAATTGATGAGCAAAAGAAGCTTCAAGGAATTGCTATTGATATTGTAGTAGATTCGGTTTCTGTAGCAACTACTTTTAAAAACACTTTAGCTGAAAAAGGAATTATCTTCTGCCCTATTTCGGAAGCTATTCAAGAACATCCTGAGTTAGTAAAAAAATATATAGGAACTGTAGTTCCTAAAACAGACAACTTTTATGCAGCGTTAAATTCGGCTGTGTTTACCGATGGTTCTTTCTGTTATATTCCCAAAGGCGTTCGTTGTCCGATGGAATTATCAACCTATTTCCGAATCAATGAAGCTGGAACAGGACAGTTTGAGCGTACGTTAGTGATTGCTGACGAAAGTAGCTACGTAAGTTATTTGGAAGGTTGTACAGCACCATCACGTGATGAAAATCAATTGCATGCTGCCGTGGTAGAATTGATTGCCATGGACGATGCCGAAATTAAATATTCTACCGTTCAAAACTGGTTCCCCGGAGATGCAAACGGTAAAGGAGGTGTTTTCAATTTTGTAACCAAAAGAGGATTGTGCGAAACCAATTCTAAGATTTCTTGGACACAAGTAGAAACAGGTTCTGCTGTAACATGGAAATATCCAAGTTGCGTATTGAAAGGTGACAATTCGGTTGGTGAATTTTACTCTATCGCCGTAACAAACAATTACCAACAGGCTGATACTGGAACAAAAATGATTCACCTTGGAAAAAATACAAAGAGTACCATCATTTCCAAAGGTATTTCTGCTGGAAAATCCCAAAACAGCTATCGAGGTTTGGTGCAAATAGCTTCCAAAGCAGAAAACGCACGTAACTTCTCGCAATGTGATTCACTTTTAATGGGAAACAAATGTGGAGCTCATACGTTTCCTTACATAGAAGCAAAAAACAAATCTGCACAAATAGAACACGAAGCCACGACAAGCAAAATTGGAGAAGATCAAATTTTCTATTGCAACCAACGTGGAATTGATACTGAAAAAGCTATTGCATTAATTGTAAATGGTTTCAGCAAAGAAGTGTTGAACAAATTACCAATGGAATTTGCTGTTGAAGCTCAAAAACTATTAGAAATTTCATTAGAAGGTTCTGTTGGATAATCAATCATAAAATCATACAATATGAAAAAAATCTATTTCATCTTCGCATTATGCTTACTCATTGTAAGTTGTAAAAATAACCCTAAAGCGAACGAAACAGAAACAAAAGCAAAAAGTGAAACAACTAGCGAATCTGGAATTACAACCACACGTACAGTTGGAGATGTAAACGATACATTCTCTGGCATGTTTTTATATCTAGATGATGAAAAAGCTGCCGTTTTACAAACTGCTGGAAGTAAAATGTATGGAGTTGTCATTGACGATAAAATGCATGAGTTAAATAAAGAATGTCAAAAATTCAAAAAGAATAACCACGATATGGTTCCTGTTGTTGTAAGAGGCATTAAGAAACCAAATCCAGTAAAGGACGCTTGGAAAGAAGTTATTGAAGTGAAAGAAATTCTTTCAGTACAACAACCAAGCGGACAAGATGGTACTATTATCATCACAAACAATCAATAATTCGATTTAAAAAATATCACATTTAAAATGTTACACATAAAAAATCTACACGCAGGTATTGAAGAAAAAGGAATTCTGAAAGGAATCAACCTAGAAGTAAAAGCAGGAGAAGTACATGCGATAATGGGACCAAACGGATCTGGAAAAAGCACCTTATCTTCAGTTATTGCAGGAAAAGAAGAGTATGAAGTTACCGAAGGAGAAATTTTCTTAAATGGAGAAAATATTGAAGAATTAGGCCCTGAAGAACGTGCACATGAAGGTGTATTTTTATCATTCCAATATCCAGTAGAAATTCCGGGAGTTTCTGTAACCAACTTTGTGAAAACAGCTATTAACGAAACACGCAAAGCAAAAGGTTTGGAAGAAATGCCAGCCAGTGAAATGCTAAAGAAAATTCGTGAAAAAGCGGAGTTGCTAGAAATAGACAGACGATTTTTATCGCGTTCCTTAAACGAAGGATTTTCTGGTGGAGAGAAAAAACGTAACGAGATTTTTCAAATGGCAATGCTAGAGCCAAAATTAGCCATCTTAGATGAAACCGATTCTGGTTTGGATATTGATGCCTTACGAATTGTGGCAAATGGTGTAAATAAATTACGTAGCGAAGACAATGCTGTTATTGTTATTACGCACTATCAACGTTTGTTAGATTATATCGTACCTGATTATGTTCACGTATTGCACAATGGAAAAATTGTAAAATCAGGAACTAAAGAATTGGCCTTAGAATTAGAGGAAAAAGGATACGATTGGATTAAGCAAGAAGCAACTATTTAAGGAGAGTTACAAATGGAGTTAAAAGATAAATTATTGTCATCCTTTATGGTTTTTGAAGATCGTGTAAACGATCAATCAAAAGAATTGAATGAAATCAGAAACACGGCGATTAAGACATTTCAGCAAAAAGGATTTCCGACAAAGAAAGATGAAGATTGGAAATATACTTCGTTAAAATCCTTATTGAAGCATGACTACACGATTTCACCGCAACAAGAATCTGCGATTGAGTTTAAGGATGTAAAAAAATATTTTATCCACGATATTGACACCTATAAAATTGTCTTTATTGATGGAAAGTATAGCTCATTCCTTTCGGAAACTACACATGATGGAATTGATGTTTGTTTAATGAGTTCTGCACTAAACAAGCCGAAATATAAAATCATTATTGATTCATATTATAATAAAGCCGCTAAAGCCGATCTCAGTTTGACGTCTTTGAATACTGCTTTTGCTTCAGAAGGAGCTTATATTCATATTCCAAAAAACAAAGTAGTTGAAAAACCAATACAAATTGTACATTTTTCAACAGGAAATGAAGTTTCAGTAATGCTACAACCTCGAAATTTGATCGTAGTTGACGAGAACTCACACGTACAAATTATTGAGCGTCACCAAAGTTTAACATCCAATGTGGTATTGACAAATTCGGTAACCGAAGTTTTTGCAAACAAACGTGCTATTGTTGATTATTATAAAGTTCAAAACGACAATCAAGAAGCTTCTTTGATTGATAATACGTTCATTTCACAAAAACAAAGTAGTAATGTTTCTGTACATACATTTTCTTTTGGAGGAAAGTTAATACGTAACAATTTACAGTTTTTCCAAAAGGGAGAACGCATTGATTCTACGATGAAAGGAATTACGATTATTGGTGATAAGCAGCATGTTGACCACAATACATTGGTGCATCATATTGAACCAAATTGTGAAAGTCATCAAGACTATAAAGGAATTTTTGGCGATCGTTCAACAGGAGTTTTCAATGGAAAGGTAATTGTAGAGAAAGAAGCACAGAAAACCAATGCATTTCAAGCAAATAATAATATTTTAGTAGACGATAAAGCAACTATCAATACAAAACCGCAGTTAGAAATTTTTGCAGATGATGTAAAATGTTCGCACGGTTGTACTATTGGGCAATTGGATAAAGATGCTTTATTTTACCTACGTTCACGTGGAATTCCGATGAAGGAAGCAAAAGCATTACTAATGTATGCTTTTGCTAATAACGTTTTAGAAAGCGTGAAGGTGAACGCCATTAAAACTCGAATCAATAAATTAATTGCGCAAAAATTAGGCGTAAATCTAGGATTCGATCTATAAAGGAAAGATAAAAGACAACTAAAATCCCGAAGCAGAAACGCTTTGGGATTTTTTTTGAAATACTCATTTGACAGGTCCTGCTACATGAGTTATAATTCTACTTCTTCCGCAATAATTCTGTAAATATCTACTTCAGGAAGTACCGTTTGCAATTGTACAGCTACAGAACTAAATTGTGGATCTTGTCGCAATCGTTTCCAGGTATTTTTTACGTATTGATTAAAGTTTTCTCGCTGTCCTTGCTGATACGCTGGATTATCTTTGACCATTACTAAAATTTGCTGAATGGTTTCTCTTCCTTGTGTAAGTTTCGTTTTGATGGGTTCATGTAAATTCATCAATACACTATGTGCCATTTCCAAACAGTTGGCTCCAATGAGTAACAGATGTCTTCTTTTTTGTGGAACATCTTTGTTTTTGGCCACAAATAGTTGATTTTGCAAAATGCTCATTCTACTTGATTCTACAAACCCAAATTGTTTTAGTACTTCTTGATTTTCTGAAAGCCAACGTTCAATCTCTGCTAAAAAGCGTGATGATTTGGAGCGAAGCAATTCAGAAATCAAGTCTACTTTAAAAATGGAAGCTTCATAAAAGGTATTTTTTTCTATTATACTTGTTTTCATGTGTTTCTATTTTGTGCTACTTCATACAAAACTGCATGAAGTACGTGCGTTTATAGATAATCTAGTACTTGTACAGTATTGCCATTGTCATCAACATCGGTTGTCCACTCCATAGCGTCATCAGTAATATTTACTTTAATACTAATTAAGCTTGCAGGATCATCAATTTCTTTTAAGCGTTGTGTTTCTACAATGACAGGAAGTTCTTCAATTTCCGGTGATTTTGGTTGCAAATTGGCTTCAATTTCTTGTACTAAAGCACTCTGATATACATGCTCTTCTACATACACTGCTCCTACAAAAGCATACGATACTTCTGCAAATTTGATCGCTGCTTTATTTGCTGCAATTGAATAATTGTTTGGTGTTGATGAAGTTTCTCCAGTTGTTTTTACAGTAGATGATTCTACATTTCTACTAGCAGCATCTGTTGTTGGTGTATCTGCTTGTGGAGCTGATATTGCTTGATCTGCTGCAGTTGCTTGACGCAAATCAACAGCGGCTTCTTGAGACTGTGCTTCTGCTTTTGCAGCCAATTCTGGTTTGATGCTTTCTAAATAGGCAACTTGATCATCTGTCTTTGTTGGATATAAGTCATCCATTACTTTAAAGAATGCCATTTCATATACATCTTGAATTTCTCTTTCTGTATACTCTCTTGTAACTGTTTGTGTGGTATCTACTGCAACAGGAATAGTTAATTGCATGTCTTTGATACGAATATTTGGTACCGCAAAATGCTTTAGCATTGGATTTTGAATATATTCCTGAGCAATGGCTAAGGTTTCAATATCTGATTGCACTTTTGCATTAGTGACTTCTTTATAAATCTTTCCTATATAGTCTTTTAATGTAATCATGATTTTTGTTTTTAAGTCAAGGAAACCTCCGAAGAGGCTTCCTGAATTTGTTAGTGTAGTACGTTCTAAGATTCTGTAATAGATTCTTCAAGCATATCTAATACACGACTCATTCCTGCTGGAACTTCGTCTTGTACAGCATTGATTCTAATATTCATACTGTATGAACGTTTAGACTCATCTGAGTACGTGCTTTTCTTTTGGTACGAATAGCTTCCTTTGAACTTGAAACGTCCCCAAGCCCAACGTAAACTTAATTCAGCACTTAAATCTAATTTGTGACTAGCTACAGTTTCAACTTTTGTAACACTAGAGATTTTAGCATTAAAATCAATCGTTGTATCAGCAACTCTTAAAAATGGAATTGGAACAATGGTTAACAAAGGAGTTGTTAATGTTACCGATGTTGGTGATCCATCCACTAATTTAGAATATGCGAATGTTACATTTTTCACATTTCCAGATTCATCAAGACCTACTTCGTTGATAAAATCTACTGTTGATAAAGCTGCTGCTGCTTGTGCATCAATAACTGCTGTTAGAGGTTTCCCTAGCATTGCACTAAAATTAATGTTAGCAATTTCATTTGGACTAACTGGCATAATTGTAATTTTTAAAATTTTTTACCTACTCTTTGTAAAAGGCTTTTCGGCTTTCTCCTTAGGTTGTAAAAAAATAGTCGCGAACAATTTCCTACAATTTTTTAAGCTTAACATGATATTCTTCCGAAAGAATTACATTGCAAATATACAACAAATGTTTTTAATTTCAAACATTTTACAATATTAATATTGTACAAACACATAATATCAGTAATATGTTGCAATATTGTGCTTTGTTTAGAAATTGTGTAAAATGATTCTGTATTTATGAAGAATTTGAGTTTTTTACACAAAAAAGAGATACAATGTACAGAAAAATGTAGATTATATCTCTTTATTATATGAATGGTTGCCGTAGTTACAGCATGTTCTTTTATTGGACTGAATTACAAATTTCGCTTATAAACTTATTGAAGTCCATGCCATCTTTTCCTACCAAACCGAAACGCACTATAACTAAATCTTTTGAAGGAATAACATACACACGTTGTCCTTGGTATCCATTTGCAGAATACATATCTTTTGGAACATCTGGGTGAAATCCGCCAGCGTTGAGCCAAAAATGCCCTCCGTAACGTCCATTTGAAGTTGGTGTTGATTTTGTAATATAATCTACCCAAGAATCATCAAAAATACGTGCGCCATTCCACTCGCCTCTATGCAAGTATAACAATCCAAATTTTGCCCAATCGCGCGGTGTTGCCCATGCATAGGAAGAACCAACATAGTTTCCTTCCATATCTGCTTCAATTAGCATAGAATGCATTCCTATTTTATCAATAAAGTTTACATACGGAAAGTCTAAGTATTCTTGATGAGTATCAAATTGCTTGCGCAAGATTCCAGAAAGTAAATTTGAAGTTCCAGAAGAGTAGTTCCAAGTTTCGTTTGGTTTTCCAACTAATGGTTTATCTATCTGCGAGGTAGTCATATCTTTTTCAAGGAAGAGCATTTTTGTCACATCAGAAATTTTACTGTAATCCTCTTCCCATTCTAAGCCACTATTCATCTGTAATAAGTTGTGCAAGGTTATATTATTACGCTCATCCGATTTCCAAGCATCTATTGGTGCTTTGTCCCAAACATTCAATTTTCCTTCATATTGTAGAATTCCATACATGGTACTTACCAAGCTTTTTGTCATAGACCAACCTAAAAATTTAGAGTCTTTATTAAAACCATTTGCATATTTTTCAGAGATAATTTGATCTTTATACAAAACCAGTACAGCTCGTGTCTTTTTAATATCCTCACCTTCCACATTGGAAAAAGCGTACTTTACTGCATTTTCAATTTTAGTATAATCTATATTCGAAAACGTAGTGTCTTTTTGTGGCATGTTTCCATACGGATAAGGCATCATGCGTGCAATATTTGTACGAAGTGGCACAGGTGTTTCTTTGGTAATGTCATATTCATCATCAATAAGAACACTTCCCAAACCTTTTCGATAAATGGCTTTTCGTTCCATAAGACCGTACACTGAAGCCGAAGCATATTTCTTTTGTAGGTCAACAAAATCTCTTGCAATATTTATTGGAGTAAAACCATTATCCGTACTATCAGTAAATGCGGGCGCTCTTCCAGCAACAAAAACAGAAGAACTCATACTTTTTGCCGAATATCCCGAAATGATATTCAATTTGGAATAGTTAAACGCAACTACTATTACAATTAACACTAGTATAACCGCTAAAATTTTCAAGGTCTTTTTCATCTTATTGTTGGTTTTCTATTGCGCTAGGATTAACATTAGCGAATATTTAATTACACTTTCAAATATATTAAAATGAAAATTATTGCAGTAGTTTAAATAGTGTTTTTCCTGATATAAAAATAGGAAAAACACTCAAAAAAAGTATTCAGAAAGCTGTTTTACGATCTTGCAATTAGCCTAATCTTTGTGATACTGTTACGTAACGTTATGAAATATAATTTTTTAAAAACAAGAAACCATGAAAAAAAACAAACGAAGTTTAAAAAAATTGACACTAAATAAGAAAGTAGTATCAAAATTAGAAGGACAACAAGCCAATGGAGGTACAGGAATTTTTACCGTAGTTGTTTGTCCTATTGAAACACGTTGGAATTGTCCTATTTTAACTATTAATTGTCCACGTACATTGGTTTGTCCTATTGATACTTTAGCATGTCCTATTGATACAATTGCATGTCCTACTGATTCTATAGCATGTCCAACTGACTCTATAGCGTGTCCTACAGATACGATTGCGTGTCCTTTTTAAACCATTAAATTTTTAATTATGAAAAAAAATAAAAAGAGTTTAAAGAAGTTGACACTGAATAAGAATGTAGTATCAAATTTAGAAAAAAGCCAAGTAAATGGTGGAACTATTGTTACATTGGCTTGCCCAGTGACCTTATTTTGTCCAACACGTTTTTGTCCTACAAGATTTAATTGTCCAACACTGAATATTATTCAGTGTGGAACGATTAGAACAATTGATGGTCCTGGTTGTCAATCATTAGTAGACGGATGTCAATCTGCTTTAGGTTGTACATTCTAGACAATCATTTACATAAAACTATAGTTTGGAAGCTGCTGTTATAGGCAGCTTCTTTTCGTTTTACTAATTCACAAAAGTTTGTATGTAATTGCGTAAGTCTTGATCTTTTTCTAACACCATTTTTTTCTTTAATCGGTATTTATGTGTACGTACACTTTCCTGATTGATTCCTAGTATAAGGCGAATGTCTTCGTTAGACATATTCATTTTTAGATAGCAACAATATTTTAAGTCTTTTTCAGTAAGGCAAGGAAATTTAGCGCTTAGTTTTTTAAGAAAGTTAGGATTTACATTTTCGAAATAATGCTTAAAGTCTTCCCAATGTTTTTGATCGTTTCGTGTCATTTTGATCGTATTGACAATAGACATTAATTGTGTTTTAGTAGACGCATCTACATTGCTATATAATTGTTTAATACGTTCTTTAATTTTGTCCAATAAGGCTTTTTTTTGATCAAGTTCAAGTGTATAGCGTGTTAAGTCTTTGCTTTGGTCTTCTGTTAATTTTCCTTTGGGAACAAATGTTTTTGATATAGAAACGGCTTGTGTCTTTTTAATTAAGTTTAAAATTCCCAGAATGTTGGTAATAAGATTGTTGGATTGCATTCCATATTCAAACAATTGTGTAAACACTACTAAATTGTCACGTAACTGCAATTTTCGATGTTCATTTCTAGTTCGTAAACACACTAAAGGAATGGAAAAATCACGATGATATGAGAGCAAGGAGTTAATTACATTTTGGTTGTCTCTAAAACTTAGAATTAACAATGTAGGCTGAATAGATTTTGAAAGCTGTACAATGTCTGACACACGTGTTGCTGTAATAAAACTATACTGATCCATAGTTTGCAAGCTTTTTAAGATTGCTGCTAACGATGAAGAAGTATCGCTCCCAATAAGTATATTTTCATGTGTAGTCATTACTATATGTAAATTTCTAAAGCATCATAGTGCATTGTTGGGGAATCACATCAAAACATGTTTTTCAAATGTAAAGTTTATAGCTTTAAAATAATACGGTAGAAATACTCGATTTTGACATTTTACTGTTAAATTTTAATAGTCAATAGTTCCCAAATATATTCTAGATCTTCCTTGATTGTCATTTTGCACCCAAACTAATTGTGAGCCATCTGGTGAAAATTTTGCATGTTGCGCAGCAAAATTTCCATTACCTACTGGAATTATAGGAGTATTTCGATTTGATAAATCAACACTTTTTATAAAGATTTGAAGTTTTCCTTGACCAGACATTGCTTCAAAAGCCATTAACTGACCGTCATTGCAAAACCATGGTGCGCGCCCTATTGCACCTTCTGCAAGATCTGAAAATACAAAAGGTGTATTATCACCTATTTGCATGCATATTTTATTATTATTTTGATTATATATGCCGCTAGACTCTGATTGCCCACCGTATGCGATAATTTCATCATTTACAAGGTTTACTGTACCCATTCCTGACCAATATCCTTGATAGGTGAGTTCTTGCGACTGTAACGAATTGATATTAACTTTTAAAAGCTTTGGTTGATTGTTTGTATAGTTTGTAACTAACAATGTGAGTCCATTTGCATACCATGTTGGATATGCAAGTTCTGCGTTTTCATAACCTGAAACTGTAAGTTGTTGTGCGCTATTGTCTGCGCCATTTTCAGTGAGCAGCATGATTCTATTGTGTGGTAAACTACTTTTTGGAAAAACGCCTGTAAAAGTTATTTGATTTGTGTTTTGCTCTGTGTTCAATGACCAGGAAGCTCTTGAGCAATTGTAATCATCACTTTTATATTATATGTTTTCCGTCTTTGTATTAATGTCTACTGTCCAAAATTCTTGTCTAGGAATTTCTTTCCCTGCACGTTCAAACAATACAGTATTTCCATCTGGGCTAAAACAAGGGCGCCCATCTATGTAGTGTTCGCTAGCAGTAACTCCAGTTTGAGTTATTGGATGAATATTAGTGACTTTCATAATATGGAGTGGTTGGTTATTCCAAATGTAGAAAGTACAACTGATTTGATATAGCGTGTTACTACGTGATTATTTTTTAGTGTGATATTACTTTTTTACTTAAGCTCAAACACACGAAATACATTTTTGGAAAGATTAAAGACTTGCAACTTTCCTTGGAGAACATTGGAAGCTTCTTGGAGAATTTTGACAACTTCATTTACTTGAAAACTGGAAGCCATCGTTACAATTTGCGGCATCACTCTTGAATCATTGCAATCTTCTGTTTGAAAGATGGTTTGATCATTTGTAAACGTATTTGCCATCGATTTTCCACCTTTGTAATTGAACACCGAAATATGACCTTCAGAAGCTTTTACACCTGTATATACCATAGGAACATTGTATTTGCTACAGAAAGCATCTATGACTAAACGAGCGGTATAATTATCGGTACAGTCTAAAACGATATCAGCCTCTTTTAGTAATTGATTACTGTTTTTGGAGGTTAAACGTTCTTTAAAAGTATTTATTTTCACTTCTTTAGTACGTGCTTGCAATTGTTCTTTTGCAACATTGCATTTGTACTTTCCAACCGAGTTCAAATCATATAAAATTTGACGTTGTAAATTTTTTTCCTCTACTCGATCATCATCAATAAGTGTCAGTCTTCCAACACCAAGCAATGCTAAAGATAGTAATGTTCCGCAACCCAAACCGCCACAACCAACTACAGCAATATGTGTTTGTTGTAATTTTTGTTTCAGTTCTTGTGATGCTTTGTTACTACAATTTGCTTCCGCTTCTATCATTTTTTTATTTGACTTAGAATGGTTTTGTCGGTAATTTTATCATCTGCAGCCAATAAAAATGCTTTACTCAATACTAATGATAATCCACGATCGCCTTCAAAAGGCAAAAAGATATTGTTTGTATTTTTATCTTTCCCTCTCTCAGGAACAATACATAAATATTGATCGTTTGGTTCCATTAAAATATTGGAACTTCCTATGTGAATTTTGTAGGTGCGTTTTGTTCCTTTTACACGTAAAAACTTCCCATCAATTGTAGCAACTTTACTGATTATTAATCGCGGCAAGAGTTTTTCTAAAATTTCCTTTCTCGTTTTTGCTAATTCATTCAAATTCCCAAAAGAATAGCTCGTCCAGTAATCAGTATATTGCGGTAATCCGCCATTATCTCTCCATTGCGGATCGTTTCCAACACTACATACACCTACAAATAAATCTACATCTCGTAAAATTTCAGATAATACTAGCTTCGGAACATCTAGCAAATCCATAACTTCTTGATCTTTTATAAATCGCACTTGATCAGTTGCCACATAATTCCATATTCCCGTATCATTATACTCATCTTCTGCATTTAAAGTATTGATCCAAAATTGTGCTTCTATGTGATGTGCTTTTACGTGAATTTTTGCCACTCCTCCATCATATCCACCATCAAAAGCACCAATTAACGCATATTTCCATCCGCGAACACCTGTCAATGCATTAAATTGATGTTGTTTCAGAATATGAGCTGCCATTCGATTGCTGTATGTTCTCGTATCAATTTCTGCATCTGTCAATATATACACCTCTCGATATGCTTGCTTTAGCGGTTGTTTGAGTTCAATGGTTTCTAGTTTTGTGCGCCAAAATAACACGCCTTCACTTGTTTCATAAATTGGATGCCATAAGCGAACTTCTGTTTCATCTATAATCCAATCTAATACGGTATCTTCTTGAGTTGTCCATTGATTGTTAAGATATAAAGCGGTAACAAAGGTATCTTCTTTTTTAAATTGCCATAAAAGTCTTTTTGCGATAAAACAAACTAAACCATGATTTAAATAATATTTTTTAAAATTTTCATACGTCCAAATACGATTTTCTAAGTATACACGATCTATTCTATCACGTTGTGCGGTGAGGTACTTTTTAATTTGTGTGACATCATTTTTTGCTTTCTTAAGTTTTGTTGTGTGTTTTACTGAACTTTTCACAAAAGATGGTGTCGTTTTTTGTGTTTTCCCATCAGCTTTTCTCCAAACCTGATTTATTTTCCCTAATTCCTGTATGCTAATTTCAAGTGTATAATCATCGAATGCATAGGTCTTAGCTCCATTTTCCAATCCGAAAGTAGGAATAGAAAGCTCTTCAATTTCTGAAGAAGAAATTCCCAATTTTATAGAGGCTTCTTCAATATATTTTTCAATCAGTTTTCGGGTATTATTTTGCTTGAATTTTAGCTTTAATCTTGACAAATGGCTAATTCCTTCCAACCCTTTGGTATTTGCTAATACGTAGATACATGCATTTCCAATTCCAGCTGCAGCAGGACCAACTCCTGGAATCTTTTTATAACAGCGTTCTGCAAGCTTCGCTATCAAGTTTAAAGTTACGGTGTCATGAAATTTTACTAAACTCCAAACCAAACCTTTAAGAAATATGGTACTTTTTTCTTGTACAAACTCATGATGAGGATATTCATAAATTTGTCCAGCATACGTCTCTCGTATAACAGTTTCTATTTGCTTTAGTTGTATGACATGTTCCAACAAAGGATGTACAATAGCTTTGTATTTAATAATGCTTATTTTATCTATGATATTACTCGTGTTTTTAAGAAAACGTTGAGAAGGTTTGCTACTTGTTGCTTTGGTAAGAAGATGACAAAGTTCATAGAAATGATTGCGAAGATTTTCTTCCATGGCAATGATTTCTGGATTGAACATTTTACCAAATTGATCATCTATATGTGTATACGGAAGCGTTTTCCCTGTAGTGTTTTGACCCTCGAAAAGTAGATTTTTGAGTTTAGTTTCCACTTTGTCCAAATCAGCTCCAATATAATTATTTTTGATTTTCATAGCTGGAAAAGCTAGAAATTTTTCTATGTAAGCTTTCCATTCGGGAGATAGTCCATTTTTTTTGACACTTTTTTGAATTTGCTGCGCTGCAAACCCAATTGGCCAATCCGAAAAATGGATACGATTTTTTTGAGTAGTTGAAGAATGTTCAAAGAAATCCATCAATTTAGCAAACTCTACAGGCGTATATTCAAGGTTGCTACGTAAGAGTGCAGTTAATAATTCACCACATATGTGCCGCTTATTACTTTCAATATTTGAGAGTGGTCTACTTGAACTTTTTTTTAATAAGAAAACTCTTTTTTCTGCTAAGTATTGAACAAATTCTTTCTTAAAAGTTGCTTCTTTGCTCTTTAATTCTTTATATGATTTCAACTTTGAGAATGAAATTGTATAGCTGTAACCTTCTAAAAAAACATCTTCTAAGATTTTTTTTAGCTGTGCTTCATATAAAGGATTTTCTATAGGTTTCTCTTCTTTTTTAGAACCAAATAAATTTTTTAGACTGTCTGTTAATCCCATAAAATAAATTTATCCTCCTACTAAAGGTGTAAGTTTTACAAAACTAACCGTTGTTGCCCCTGTAACTAATACTTCTTGCTCTAAGCTTTCTGCTTGTTGATCGTCTACTAAAACAAGGTATCCATTTTGTTGAAATGCATTTAGCGCGATGAATGTTTGCTGTTCTGCATCTATTTTAGCACGACTTTTTTTGAGTTTGTAACCATTGAGTGTTTGTTCTGATTCTGTTGGACGAATAAACCCTTTAAAATAGTCTGGAAGCTTGTTATTATAAGCTTCTACTTCTGAGGTAACTCTTGCCTCAATAATATCTTTTACTGTTACAATTTCGCTTTTAACAGCAATTTGTATTTGGCTGAGAATATCACCTGTAAATGACTGATCTTTAATAGTAATGGTCATAGAAATGATTTTTAATAAACTTACTGATTTTGCATCATACTAGAAAGTATATAACATAAAAAACCTGCAACTATAGGAGTTACAGGTTTTTAATAATATATGTTATTGTATTTAGTCTTTGCTTATAATAATGAAGTCAGAACGACGGTTTTGTTGGTGTTCTTCGTCCGTACATTTTTTACAGTCAATTAATGGAGAGCTTTCTCCTTTTCCTTCACTGCTTAAACGTGAAGCATCAATTCCTTTAGAGATGATGTATTGTACTGTAGATTTTGCTCTTCTTTCAGATAAGCGTTGGTTATAAGAAGCAGGACCTCTAAAGTCAGTATGCGTTTCTACTTTAATCACCATGTTTGGATACTTTGTCATTACAGAAACAACTTTATCTAACTCAAAAGCAGCATCTTGTCTGATATTATGCTTATCAAAGTCGAAGAAAATTGGGTTTAATACAATCACTTCTTCTTCAATAATTTCTTCAATTGGCGCTAATGGAATGTCTACAACTCTTTCTGGATTATCTCCACTGTTTACATCCACTTTTTCAGGAACATATCCTTCAATACTAGCTTCTAATTGAGAAGACTTATCACATTCAACTTTGAAAACTACTTTTCCTTCAGCATCACTCGTTTTAGTACCAACACTATTTCCTTGATCGTCAGCTAATACAACTTTTGCTCCACTTAAGATCGCTCCAGTTTCTTTATCTGTTACTGTAATTACATAATCAACATCACAAATAGGATTGATTAAGTTTACTTCATAGATATCATCATCTCCTTTTCCACCTTCGCGGTTAGAAGCAACAAATCCTTTTTTAGACTCTTCATCAAATGTAAAAGAGAAGTCGTCAGAGTTACTGTTTAATGGTGTTCCTAAGTTACGAACTGCTCCAAAACCAGCATCTTTTACTCTAGCAGCAAATACATCTAATCCTCCAATACCTAAATGTCCATCAGATGAAAAGTACAATGTATTGTTACTACTAATGTATGGGAAAAATTCTCTTCCTTCAGTGTTGATATCGCCTCCTAAGTTTTCAGGTTCTCCGAAAGATCCATCACTATTGATAGCCACTTTATATAAGTCAGACTGACCTAAACCTCCTGGCATATCAGAAGCAAAATATAATGTTTTACCATCAGCACTTACTGCTGGATGTCCTACAGAGTACTCATCATTGTTAAATGGAACTGGTTTTACATTTGTCCATTCTCCGCCAGACATTGTTGCTGTATACAAGTTTAATGTTCCTTGTCCTTCTTCACTTTTCTTGAACTTACCGTCATAGTAATTCTCACGAGTAAAATACATTGTTTTAGCGTCTGGAGAGAAACTTACTGTTCCTTCGTGAAACTTAGTGTTGATGTCTTTAGATAAAGCAACTGCATTAGATAATTCTCCATCACCATCGTACGTAGCCATATAAATGTCTAAGTATGGTTGATCGTTCCATCCATATTTTCTTCCTCCATCACGCGTAGATGTAAAGTATACGGTGTTTCCTGCTGAAATAGCTCCAAAATCAGAGTTTTTTGTGTTAATTTCAGAATTCTTCACTTCAAACTTTGTCACTTTCGCTAAGATTTGCGGAATGTAATTTGGATTTTTGTTAAAAGCGATTGCTCTTTTATCTCTTGGCTTTGCTTTTGCAAACTTCGCCATCCATTCGTTATGTTGTTGGTACTTACCGTTAGCCTTTAACATTTGCGCATACTTATAGTACACATCTGGTTTTGTATTTCCCTCAGAAATCGTTTGGCTATACCAGCGCTCTGCATCCTTCGCTTTGAAAAGATTGTAATAACAATTTGCTAACTGCTCATATACATACGCATCAGCTTCTTCAATCGCTATTTCTTGATATTCCTCAGCCGCTTTAACATATTCAAGTCGGTTATAAAGCTTATCCGCTTTTTTGGTTTTATCATTCTGAGCAAACACATTAGATGTTGCTAGAATAAGAAATAATATAAATAATTTTTTCATTGTTTTTTTGGCGTTTAGGTGTTAGAAATATCTAGGCGAACGAGAAACTTTTCTTGGGAAGTATAAATCAAATAATAAAAATACTTCGTGCGATGCGTTTGCTACAGAAGAGATTTCTGAAGTCACAGCATCATAGGCATAACCTATACGTAATCTCGGGTTGATCGCAAAGTTGACCATTCCACTAAAAGAGTCATCCAAACGGTACGAAGCTCCAATTTCAAACTTTTCATAGAACAAAGCATTCAAGTTAAGGTCAAATGATGTAGGTGCATCAAATGCAGACTTTACTAAGAATGATGGTTTGATTTTTGTATTTGGACTTGCTTGAAAAACATAACCTCCAGTAAGGAAATAATGTTGTACTTCTGAACCATATGCTCTACCATTAACGTCTAGGTGTTTCCCTTTCAAAAAGTTAGGAACCGATAATGCTAAATAGTAATTGTCAGAATAGTAAAAAAGTCCAGCTCCGATATTAAAGGTTGTCTCATTTACATCACTAGAGAAAGCTTCATCTCCTTGATCAATAAGTGTTGGATTTACTTGAGATAACAATCCAATATCATGGAAAGTAAGTCCTCCTTTAATTCCAAACGCTAATTTATGAGCGCCTCCTAAATTTAGTGTATATGCAAAGTCAGCGTAAGTATTGGTTTCTTTTACAGGCCCAATTTGGTCTGCAATTAAAGACAATCCTAATCCTACGTTTTTACCGACAGGCGAATGCCCAAAGAACGTAAACGTTCTTGGGGCTCCGTCAAATCCGGTCCATTGGTTTCTGTATAATGC
The DNA here is from genome assembly GCF_022447245.1 of Kordia sp. Taxonomy (GTDB): domain Bacteria; phylum Bacteroidota; class Bacteroidia; order Flavobacteriales; family Flavobacteriaceae; genus Kordia. The sequence continues at coordinate 184,603 of NZ_JAKVBC010000004.1, forward strand.
ACCTAAAGATATTCCTTCTCTAGATCCTGCATATGCAGGATTTATTACTGCCATATTGTACATGTACTGTGTGTACTGTGGATCTTGCTGTGCAAGAGATGGTAGTGAAAAAAGTAATGCAAATAGTGCGATATATAAGTTCTTCATGATAAATGATGTAATATTATTTTTAAGAATTTAGATGTTTAATTTTAGGGAAACCTACTTGTTTAGATAAATCCATCCGTTTTTAGCTTCTCCATTTTCAAGTCTCAATACATAAAAATAAGTTCCTACTGGTAATTCATCATTATCATTTGTTTGACCTCTCCATTCGTTCGTATACTGATTCTTTTGATATACTGAACGACCATGAGAATTAAATATCTCTAATTCCTGTACTCTAAATGCTCGTAAGTCCCATGTATCATTTAAGTTATCTCCATTTGGCGAAATTCCTTGTGGGAATGAACACATAGAGTTGATTACTGTAAATGTTTGTGAACTTGAACAACCTTCAGCAGTTGTAATTGTTACTGTGTATTCTCCATCGTCGGTTGCAATAAATGTTGAACCGTCATTATCAGATGATGAACCACCAGACCACTCATAAGTTACGGTTGCTGGATCATATCCATTATTTAAAGGAGATACAGTAATTGTATACTCATCATTAATACACTCACCTTCTAATCCGATGCTTGCTGGATCAATTTGATCTAATACTACTACCTGGAAGCTTCCAGTTGCGTAGCATCCTGTATCATCATTCGTTAGACGGACATATACAGTTCCTCCGCCACTTGTATATGCTGTAGGATCAGCTAACATTCCTGTTCCTGCTTCTGCATCGGTCATTGATTCATAATACGTAACAGTTATAGGATCAGCAGGATCGTTTGGCAATAATAAATCACCTTCAACAGACGTTAAGTCAAATTCAGCAATATTATCAAGATCTTCATCACATACTTCTAGTGGTCCTGCAGGTCCAACTTCTGGATTTTTCTGTACAGTAACCGTAACATCGTCTGTTAATGTTACCAAAGAACCATCAGCTAATGCATACGTGATAGATGCCGTATAAGTGGTATCTTCTGTTGGAGATACTGTAATATCTGTATCATTACTAATTACGTTTCCATCTGGATCTAACCACTCGAATGTGTAGTTTGGATTTCCGTCTGGCACAAATCTCCATAATTCTTGTTCAGTTACTTCCCAAACTCCGTTATTTCTTCCTGGAGGTGCATATCCTACTGTTCCTCCAGCATTTTGAATACCAACAATTGCAATACCCCCATCATTCCAAGTTGGACAGAATGGCTTCTCGATTAAGATTACATCAATAACATTTGAAGACTCATATAAAATAATCTGTTGCGTTGTCATGATATCATTACATCCAAAGTGTGGTACATCAAAGAATGTTGCTTTAAACTGACGTGTAGGAGCTGTTCCTACTACAGCATATTCGATATAGTGATCTCCAGCTACACCAGGATCAATATCATGGTATGCTCCGTGAATTGCATTATCAGGAACCGCTGGCGTTGGAAGTAAATCTCCTGGCGCAAAGTTCCATGGACAGAATGCTCCAACATCAGCAGGGTCAAATGAAATTAATCCATTCGCTCCAATTGATAGTTGCGTATACGCTGTTCCAAAGTAATAGAAAGTAAATCCTATATCTACAGCAGAAGAATATCTATCATCTAATGTAATAGACGTTGGCTCTCCCGTTAAGTTATCTGGTGGACATTGTAAGTCACTAATAGTATATGTACTTGTATCAGACGTAATAGCACTTGCCATGAATGTAGCAGATAAGTCTGTTGAAGTTACATCACACGTTTGTGATTGGTCATATCCAGCATTGATAATACTACAAGCTTGATCTGGACAGAACGCTTGTGTTTGTGGATCACTTGTTAACACACAGTTTGTATCATCAGTATCTGCTACTGTAAATACCACTGGAGTTGCATTTGGATATGGTCCAAAAGTATATACTCCTTCTGCTGTTACTACTTGTGGTGCACTTCCAAAGTCATCAGTAATTGTGATAGACATTGCGTCGCCTGTAGCTAAGATTTCTACTTCTACTAAGAATTGCTCTCCTTGAGCACAATCTTCAACAACTGTATACGTGGCTGTTGGTTTGAAACATGTTAAACATTCTGCAGTCCATTCCCAAGTGGTTCCGTTTCCAGAAGCACAACTTGTAAATCCACCACTGTTAACTACCATAAAGATATTTCCACCTGTAGATTCAACAATTAATCCTGTTAAATCTCCAGCATTGTTTCCATCAAATAATACAGGACCAGTTGCATCTGATCCATCATAAATAGTGATCGTATCATTATCATCTACGATTGTTCCTGTTAAGAACGAAAGTCTTACTGGGAATCCTGTATCTGAAGTAAATAAGAATGTATTATCGTCGTTGTTTGTATAACAGTGACTCACATTGATTGCTCCGTCAGCACAAACTAAGTTAAATACTTGATTTGGATCAGGTCTAGTAGTGAAACTTTCTTCAATACATCCTGTAGCCAATCCATTTCCGTTGTATGGTAAAATTGTTACGTAGTATGTTGTAGAGTATTCAGTATCTAATGCATACGTGTTTACCAGTCCTACATCTTCTCCGTTTACAATATCTGTTCCTCCTGGAGTTGTTCCTACACTTAAAATATATCCTGCAGGAGAACCGATAGCACTTCCCCAAGTAATATTTTGATCAATTTCAACAGCTGTTGCTCCATCTGTTGGGAATGTTAAGGATACACATGATGGTGGAGCCAATGGATCAATACATCCTACGATGAAATCCCAAGGAGTATATCCTTGTGTTTGACAACTAATAGAACCATCTGGTGTTACTTCTATAATAATACTATCACCTGTTGATTCAAAAGCAAGTCCTGCTAGGTCTCCAGCATTTCCATAACCTGAATATAATAATGTAGTACCGTCAGAATCATAAATATTTAATTCATCCCAGTTGTTTTCTACTTGTCCTGCATTGAAACTTACTGCCAATGTAGAAGTGCCATCAGAACTTCTGTAACTAAAACGAGTAGTTACACCACTTGTATAACAGAAACCTACATTATTAATTGGTGCTGCAGCACAGTCAACTACTTCAAATGGATCGTCTCTAATTGTAAAGCTTTCCTCAGTACATCCTGTTGCGTTTCCGTTTGCGTTATAGGGTGTAATTGTTACATATATAATTGTAGAGAATGGCATTGTTCCTGGATCATATGTATTTACTAATCCAACATCAACAGCATTTGCAATATCTGTTCCTCCAGGTGTTGTTCCCATAGAAACTAAATATCCCGTTGGAGCACCTGTTGCAGTTCCCCATGTAATATCGTCTTCTTCGTTAACATCAATAGAACCATCCGTTGGAGAAGTTAAAGATACACATGTTGGAGGCACTGAGTCATCCACACATGATACTGTAAAGTCCCATGGAGTATATCCTTCTGATTGACATCCAAAGATTCCATCAGACTGGATCATGATTGTAATACTTGGCCCTGAAGATTCAAAAGAAAGTCCTGCCAAATCACCAGCATTTCCATATCCATTATACAATTCAGTAACACCATCAGAATCAAAGATGATTAATTCATCCCAGTTATTCTCTACTTGTCCTGCATTAAATACAACTGCTAAGTTTGAACCATCAGTACTTGCGAAGTTAAACATTGTATTGTCATTATTACCATAACAGAAACCTGTATTATTTACAGGTCCGGCAGCACAATCTACAGGTGTATTTGGATCGTCTTCTGTTGTAAACATAGATTCCGTACATCCTGCACTATTCCCATTAGCATTGTAAGGTGTAATAGTAACATAAATATCCGAAGAATAAGGGAGTGTTCCCGGATCATACGTATTTACTAATCCAGCATCAACCATATTGGCGATATCTGTTCCTCCTGGAGTTGTACCAATAGAAACTAAATATCCTTGTGGTCCACCTGTTGCAGATCCCCAAGTAATATCACTTTCTACATTCACATCAACTTCACCATTCGTTGGTGCTGTTACTGCCACACATGAAGGTGGTTGTGTAGTGTCTACACAGGATATTGTGAAATCCCAAGGTGTGTAATTATTGGTCATACAGTTTACAGAACCGTCAGAAGTAATTCCTATTGTAATGGTATCTCCTGTAGATTCAAAAGAAAGACCTGTTAAATCTCCTCCTGCTCCATAACCATTATAAATTTGAGTTGCTCCGTCAGAGTCGGTAATGATAAGTTCATCCCAGTTATTCTCTACTTGTCCGGCGTTGAAGACGACTGCCAGTGGTGATCCATCACTACTTGTGTATGTGAAGGTCGTTGTATCATTGTTTCCATAACAGAAACCTGTGTTGTTTACAGGTCCAGCAGCACAATCTATTGTCTGCCCATATGATAACACACTGAAAAAGGTCACCATGATCAACAAGGTAATTTTTTTCATAAAAAAGTTGGTTAATAGTTAGTAGCCCTAAAAATAGTAAAAAAATATAAACTTAACTTTACTTTAACACTTTAGTTGAAAAAAATCAAATTTAGTCATTAAATTTTAATCGTATGTAAACAGGAAAATGATCACTATATCCGCCTAAATATTTTCTACCAGCATAGGTTCTGAAAGGATTTCCTTTATACTTCCCTTTCCACTGTGTCAAAAAGTGATTGTCAAAAATATCTGCAGAGGCAAAACTGTGGGTGTTTTTTTTATAATCGAAGAAATTGGTTGTGAAAATTATTTGATCAAACAGGTTCCATTCACCTTTATAATTAAGACTACCTTTATACATAGTCAATAGTTTTTCCATCGGATTGTACAAATCCGTACCCATTAGATATTGTTGTATACTTTCACTAGTTGGATCGTCATTAAAATCACCCATAATGATGATATGAGGATCTTCTTCATCTACTTGGATGTAGTTTATTTTTTCTCTTACCGTTTCTGCAGCTTTGATACGTTTGTGCGCAGTTTCATCTGCTCCATCTCTACGAGAAGACCAATGGTTGACAAATATGTGAATTGGTTCATTATTTAATAAGCCTTTTACATATAATGTATCTCTTGTAAAATCACGATTTCCATCTTCATTATATAATAGTATTGGAATAGATTCTGATTCAAGCACTTCAAAGAAATCCGTTTGATATAATAATCCGACATCTATACCACGTTCATCTGGTGAGTTGTAGTGTACAAAATCATAATTGTATTCTTGAAGTTGTTTAGATTCAATCAGATCACTCAGTACTTTTTTATTTTCTACCTCAGCAACTCCTAATATTACAGGAGCATTGTTAGCTTCGTCTGGCCCTAAGCTTGAGATAGCCGAGCCCAACTTGTAGATTTTCTTTTCGTACCGTTTTGGAGTCCAATTACGATCAGATTCTGGCAAAAAATCATTATCCAGCGCATACTTATCATCTTCTGTATCAAATAAATTCTCAAGATTATAAAATGCCACCGTATGATATTTGCGTTTCGTATTTTTTTTCTCCATAAAATGTACTAAAGTCTGTTTCTGATTATAAAAGTACTAAAATCAATAAAGGAAATGTGTAACTTTGCTTTTTAATTTTATTTATGCTAGAAAAGAAAGCCATTGCGTATGAACGCGCCGTACTTATCGGAGTGATCACTAAAGATCAAGATGAAACCAAATCGAAAGAGTATATGGACGAGCTTGAATTTTTAACGTACACCGCTGGCGGCGAAGTCATAAAACGCTTTACACAGAAGATTGATATTCCAAATCCAAAAACATTTATCGGAACAGGAAAAATGGAAGAAGTAGAACAGTTTGTAAAGTCAAACGAAATTGGTTCAGTGATTTTTGATGACGAATTATCACCTTCGCAACAAAAAAATATAGAACGTTTGCTGAAGTGCAAGATTATTGACAGAACAGGTTTGATCTTAGATATTTTTGCACAACGTGCGAAAACGAGCTATGCGCGTACACAAGTAGAATTAGCGCAATATCAATATTTGCTACCACGATTGACAGGTTTATGGACACACTTGGAACGTCAACGAGGTGGAATTGGAATGCGTGGACCAGGAGAAACAGAGATTGAAACCGATAGACGTATTGTTCGTGATAAAATTGCCTTGTTGCGTAAAAAGATGGTGACCATTGATAAGCAAATGGCAGTACAACGCGGAAATAGAGGCGCATTGATTCGTGTAGCTTTGGTAGGATATACCAATGTTGGAAAATCTACTTTAATGAATGTGGTGAGTAAAAGCGATGTGTTTGCCGAAAACAAATTGTTTGCTACGCTCGATACTACAGTACGAAAAGTTGTGATTGGGAATCTTCCGTTTTTATTAAGTGATACAGTAGGATTCATTCGAAAATTACCTACACAATTGGTTGATTCGTTTAAAAGTACACTTGACGAAGTTAGAGAAGCTGATTTGTTATTACATGTCGTAGATATTTCGCATCCTAATTTTGAAGATCACATTGCTTCGGTAAATCAGATTTTAAGTGAAATTAAAAGTGCTGATAAACCAACGGTCATGGTTTTTAATAAAATTGATGCATATACACACCAAACTATTGCTAGTGACGATTTGGTAACCGAAAAAACCAAAGCGCATTATACTTTAGATGACTGGAAAAAAACATGGATGAATTCGTCTGCAGAAGAAGTGTTATTTATTTCTGCGATTAACAAAGAGAACTTAGACGAGTTTAAACATAAAGTATATAACGTTGTGCGTGAAATTCACGTCACACGTTTTCCGTATAACAATTTCTTGTATCCTGACTATGAAGAGTTCACATAAAACCCATAAAAAAGAGTCTATATAACTAGGCTCTTTTTTATTTATCTATCTTCTTCAATCCAAGTCCCTACAATTCCTTTACTTCCCAAGCTATATCCTAAACGATAGCTTCCTTCTTTTTTCATTTCAATATATTTTCCTGGAGCAGGAATAATACCATTATCTCGAAGAATTGTATTGTACGTCGCCACTAAATTTGACGCTAATTTTTGCCCATTTTGTGTAATTGCATCACCATCAATCAACAACTTTACAGCTTCATCTGTAGAAGCAATATGTCCTCCTTTATATAAATCGTTAAATACCTTTTTGATTTTAGCATTTAAACCAATTATAACGATGTGATCATCTTTTTTGTAAAAGGAAAAATCTGCATTCGATTGGATTCCTGCTTTCCGAAACATGCCTGAGTATTTCTCATATTGTGCTTCAGCAAGTGCTTTTCCGTTAACATACATTTGATCTTTTTCATTGGTAAATGTTACTTCGTTAGTAGATTTAATCAAGTTATCTTTTACCAAAGAAGCTAACAAGCTTTCTTGCACTTCTGGCCAAATCCAATTAAGATTTGAACCAGAAGTTGTTGTTGTATATTTTGTTTTAGGATCGTCTAACAAGCGCTTGATATAACTACTTACACCGCCTTTATGACGTGCTTTTTCTTCCAAGCGTTTTGCTTCACGTTCTACGCGTTTTGCCTCACGTTCAATGCGCTTAGCATCACGCTCTATACGTTTACGATCTTGTTCCATACGTGCTTTTTCACGCTCTACTTCTCTTACTATACGTTTTTCATCGCGCTCTTTTTGTTGTTCTAAATGTTGCAATTCACGTTCGTACTGTCTTTCCAAACGTTCTACTTCACGTTTCATACGTTCTGCTTCTCTTCGTACACGATCTGCTTCACGCTGTACACGCTCACGCTCTACTTTTGAATTGCTCCCTGAAATGATCACTTTCGCGTCATTCCCTAATCCTTTAAATTTTTCTGCTAAATCAGGTGAAGCAACCTCTAAATCAACTGTAATACGTAAACTTTTTTCTGTTAGTTTTACATAATACACTTTTTCGTCATTGCTCCATTTAGAAAATCCACTTCCAACATCCATGTGCTTCACTCCTAGCGTATTTTCAATTAATAATTTCAACTTTGCGTATCTGCTTTTTGGAAAACGCGCTCGCAATTTGTAGTCTTCATCTGTTTGGCTGATTGAAATAGAAGTATTTTCATTACTATTACTACTTCTGGAAGAACTACTATAGCTTGATGAAGAAGTTGAATTTGTTGCTGGCGGCGTTGGCGGCTCTGGTGTTATTTGTGCATTTCCAACCCAAAATGAAAGTATTAAAACGGTTGTTATGAATATTTTTTGCATGTTTTCTAACTTTTTGATGATGTATAATTTTTAATTTGTGACGATTTTAAACGTCAATCCTACGCCACGTGTACTTTCTATGGCAATAGCAGGATCTTTTTTAAAATATTTTCGGAGTCGGCTAATGAATACATCCATGCTTCTTCCAGAAAAGAAATCGTCATTTCCCCAAACATTTTCAAGAACGTCTTCTCGTTTTATCATTTGGTTTTTGTGATCGTAGAAATACTGAATAAGTTGCGCTTCTTTCTCAGTAATTCGCTGTGTTTCTCCATTGAATTTCAATTGATAGTTTACGGTATCAAAAACATATTTCCCAATTGCATATTGTTGTTCGTTTTTTGATGAAATGATTGTTTTTTGCGCTCGTTTCAATATATTTTGTAAGCGTAATACTAAAATATCTGCTTCAAATGGTTTGACGATATAATCGTCGGCTCCGAGTTTTAATCCTCGTATTTTATCTTCTTTCATCTTCTTAGCTGTCAAAAAGATGAAGGGAACTTCTGGATTGTGTTGAATCACTTTTTCTGCCAATGAAAAACCATCTAGCTTCGGCATCATTACATCAAATACGCAAATATCAAATGCATATTCATACTGATGTTCGTCTGCTATAAAAAGTGTGAATGCTTCTTCTCCGTCTTTTGCCCAAGTCACATCAAAATTGTGAATCATTAAGTATTGTTTTAAAATACTTCCGAAATCATAATCGTCTTCTGCGAGTAAAACTTTGGTTTTTTGCATTAGTTAATTGGTATTAATATGGTAAAAGTGGTTCCTTTTTCTATTTCGCTTTGCACCGTAATTTTTCCCTGATGCGCATTTACAATTTGACTCGTATAATATAACCCAAGTCCGAGTCCTTTTACATTGTGTACATTTCCATGGCTTACTCTGTAAAATTTATCAAATATCTGCGCTTGATCTTCTGTGGCAATTCCTACACCATTATCCGTAATTTGAATTTTATATTCATTGCCTTTCAGGGATGTTTCTATAAGAATTTCCGTTTGATCATTTCCGTATTTTACCGCATTTTCTAAAATATTGAAAAGCGCTGTGGTAAAGTGAAACGTATCAATTCGTAACAATACTTCTTCAGTGTATACATTATTGATTATGTTAAGTTGGTGTTGCTGTGTAGACAGCTTAAAGTCAGCTATTAAATCATCAAAATATTCATTATCTACCACCGTATCTTTTGATAATACAATATCATTAGCGCTCAAGCTATTTGTCAATACTTGATCGATCAATTTTTGTAAGCGTGTATTTTGTCGATCTACAATATTTAAGGTATGATCAAAAGCCTCTTCAGAATTACGAATTTCTTTGTTTTTTAAACTTTTGGAAGCTACACCTAAAGTAGCTAAAGGTGTTTTTAATTCATGTGTAATATTGTTGATGAAATCGGTTTTAATCTCAGTAATTTTTTTTTGTTTAATTAATGTTTTTATTGAGTAATAAAACAATCCAACAACAAAAAGAAAGAGCAATACCGAGCATATTAATAAGGTTGCCATTCGGCGATATACGATACTTTTCCAATCCGTAATTTTCATGATGTCTCTCATTTTTAACTCTACATCAAATGTGTTGGTAAAAATGCTATCATTTTCATGGACTACATAATTAAATTCTGTAAACGTACGGGATGTTTTGATGATGTGTGAATCTTCATTTTCAAAGTTTTCTCCTAAAATAGCACCATCTTTTTGTGACGGAATTGGGAAAATAGTATCTGCTTCTTGACCATTAAAAATTACAATGCTTGACACTTCTCGTTTATAACGAATTTTGTACCCTAAATCAATTGCTTTTAATTCTTTATTATAACGTTTCATGTAAGGTATGTTGATACTATCACCTTTTGCATGTAACTTTTGAATTACCTCAACTTTGGTAAGGCGTTTGTTTTTATAATCGCCTAAATTAATCCGTAAATCTTCCGCCAAAACATCTACCAACGAATCCAATTCTGGATGGTTGTCAATATCAGAAATTGCATTGTCTGTTTCTTGTATGAATGCGCGCTTTTTAAGCTGATATGCGCTTTCTACCAAATATGCTTGAATTCCTGACAAAGCAATCAATGTAGCCATAGACGCAATAATTAATATAGTGATTTTATTTTTCATGTATAGGTTGTTGTTGGCGGTAGACTGATTTTACAGTTTCAACATTTCAAAAGTACTAATTCAGGTAGATGCGACCATAAAAAACGACATCGTTAACCGATCATTAACCTAAAAAACACTAAAAATAACTGTATTTACTGAGGTTTCGTTTTTATGTTAACAGAAACTACTCTTAGGTTAAAAAGTACCTTAACTCCTCATTAACTCCGGCTTAACCTGTTTATCAGAACGACTTCTTCACATTTGTAGTGTCAAACCAACTCATCAATCAAATGCTACATTTTACTATTCTTTATACCTGTTTATTATTCAGTATTACTTTATACGCACAACGTTCTATCAAAATTCATAAAGTTTCTTCTCCAATTACTATTGATGGTATTGCCGATGAATCCGATTGGAAACAATATGCAGAAGTTGGAAATTTTACACAAACACGACCTGACAACGGAAAACCTTCCGTCAGAAAAACGGAAATTGCTGTTTTGTATGACGAAAGCTATTTATATGTGTTGGGAATTATGCATGTGGAAAACAAAGATGAAATCAGTAAGCAATTGAGTGCTCGAGACGATACAGGAAACGCAGATATTTTTGCCGTCCAGTTTGATCCTTTTGGAGAAACACGTGAAGGATACGATTTCACCATTACGGCCGCCAATGTACAGACCGATATAAAATTGAGTCAGAATGATGCTTATGCAAATTTTAATGTAGTTTGGGATAGTGCAGTAAAACGTTATGGTGACAAATGGATTGCTGAATTAAAAATTCCTTTCAATAGCATTCGTTTTCCCAAAGAAGCAATGGAAAATTTTAAAATCAATTTTCAAAGAGTTATTACAAAGCTGAACGAAGAATCGTATTGGAGTCCCATAAAACCTGAAGTTGACGGGTATTTGAATCAATTCGGAAAACTTGAAGGCTTACCAAAAATTACACCGCCTTTGAATTTATCATTATTACCTTTTGTTTCTGTAGTAAACGAAAAAAGTCCTGACGGCACAAGCAAAACCAGTTTTAACGGTGGTTTGGATGTAAAGTATGTACATGACAATTCGTATACTTTGGATGTTTCCCTAATTCCTGATTTTAGTCAAGCGTTGTCTGACAATCAAATTTTCAACTTGTCGCCATTTGAAGTACGTTTCAATGAAAATAGACAGTTTTTTATTGAAGGAACCGAGATTTTTGACAAAGGCGGTTATTTATACACACGCAGAATTGGCGGTGTTCCGATTAATAAGGATAATATTTCATTGGCTGAAAACGAAGAAATTGTCAACAATCCGATTACTTCTAACATCATCAATCTTGTGAAGGTTACAGGGAAATCGTCCAAAGGTTTTTCTATTGGAGTGCTCAACGGAATTACCAATAAAAGTGAAGCTACAATTCGAAATACAGAAACAAACGAGTTTAGAAACGCACAAACAAATCCATTCACAAATTACAATGCTTTAGTGCTCGATCAAACTTTAAAAAACAACTCATCAATTACCTTTTTAAACAATTCGGTTTGGCGAAGTGGAAAAGATTATGACAGTAATTTTTCAGCCCTACTATTTCGTGGATACAACAAAAACAGAACGTATTCTGTCTTCCTGAAAAAAGTAGTTTCTCAAAAGTATTTTTCTGATCAAAAAGCCGAATTCGGACATCAGTATTTTGCCTATTTATCAAAAGTGAGTGGCAATTGGACAGGCGGCATTTCGGCAAATTTATACGATGATACATTTGATAATAATGACTTCGGGTTTTTAAATAGAAATAATCAATTTTCAGCACGTGCTAATATCAATTATCAAAACAATAATCCGAAAAAATGGTTCAATCAATATTCCATTGGAATCGATCATTCACAACGTTACTATTACAGTGTATTTGAAAAAGAGTTTGCTTATTACAAGCTTCAAGGAGAAGCAACTTTAAAGAATAACAGTGTGGTTTTTGGTTCGTTTGCCTACATAGAACCGCGAAAAGATTTTTTTGAGCCACGTACCAAAGATCGTCACTTTAACAAACCTCCGCAGTTGGAGTATTTTGTAGAATATCAAACCAACAGAAATAAGAATTTTTCATTTGCAGGTTACACCGTATATGTTAAAACCTTAGACTCTGATATTTTCTCCAATGAATATATAGGCGGTTATGGATTACGCGCGCAATTAGGACAACATTTGTCTTTATATTTTAGTCAAGATATCACTCACATTCCAAGCAATGTTGGTTTTGTAGCACGTGCGAATGAAGATTTGATTTTTGGGAAACGAAGCGTCAAGGAACTAACCAACACCTTTGAAGCTAGTTATGCTGTTTATTCCAAATTAAGTATGAATCTTCGTGTACGTCATTATTGGATTCAGGTAGATTATGATGATCAATTTTCATTAAACACACAAGGTGATTTAGTTCGAAATAATTTTACGATTGACCCGAATGATTTTGACGATAATTTTAACTCGTTTACCATTGATTATATCACGCGATGGCAGTTTGCTCCTGCAAGCGAATTGAGTTTTAATTATAAACTAGGCGCGAATTTATTCAACAATCAAATCAATTCGAGTTATGGTACTAATTTGAAAAACACCTTGCAACAAGACAATAGCAACACCATTTCGTTGAAGTTGACCTATTTTTTGGATGCGAATCAGTTGCTGAAGCTGTGATTTAGACTCTTAGGTTATTAGACTTTTTAGATACATACTTTCTTTGAGTCAAATGTTGTGCTAAAAAAAGCGAACCGAAGTTCGCTCTACCTTTAAAACTATTATTTACATCTACACCAACTCGCAGTATCTCTTGATGGAGCTGGACATTGACAAATTCCATTGAAGAACGTTAGCGTTCGACGGTCAAATCCACCACTTACTGCATCTGCTTGTAGATTAGAAACTGATTTTTTGTTCAAGGTTAACATTTTAATACTAGCTTTTTTCATGGTTTTTAGTTTTTTGAATTTTCTAAAAATACTAAAAATAGCCTGTACTGATTTACGGAAAAACCGTATTTTCAATTAGAATATTCTCATAGCATTTGTAATTAAATATTTTTTAAACACCTTTATCAATGTAAATCAATTAAGTAACTTGACAATGTTTTATATTTCATACATTATCACAAGTTTTTAAACTTGCTATGTACTAAAACCCATAATTCACACCTAAACCTAACACTTCACGGGTTTGAAATCCGTTGAAGGCATTATCGTCGTATATGGTTTGAAAGTTGATGTTTGTAGAAAGGTATTTATTGATCGTCATGACAAGGTTTACATTATAATCAATATCTACATTTTCAGGCTTTTCTAAATAGTTGGAATAGACATTGAGAATGTTTTCCATAATTACATTTTTAAGCAAAGAAAATTTGTAATATCCTGAAGCATACATTCCTAATTCATACCGAATACTTTCGCCTTCTGCAACACCAAAATACCCCTCGTTTGGTAAGGTAAAATCTTTATCTACAATCGTCATTTTAGATGTTCCTGGTGCAATATTGAACTTAAAAACATCACTTTTTTTCCACAAAACTCCGGGTCCAAACGAAAGGTATGCTGGAGACAACACATTGGTATTTTGCATACGAATTTCTTTTCCGTTTTCATCTGTACCAAAATTAAAACCTTTGGTCATTTGGGTTCTAAAATTCAAGAATGCCGAATAAAACCAATAGTTTTCTCCTTTTTTACCAATAACAGAATTTAGTTCAAAACGATCATCCGTTTTTCGAGTAAATTCACTGTTTTTGGTTTGCGTTAAACCATACGCTACTAAGACTCTTGTATCCCAATCCCAATTTTCTTGATGATAATTTAAATTATAATTTAGCCCTAAAGTCCCCGAAATACTATTTTCTCCACCAGCTGCCCAGTTGGAAAATGCTGCTTGGTTGAAAAGGAACGACACATTTCCTTTGCATCGCCAACCTTTTGGAATGGTATCTTGTACAGGAATATTCTTTTTTTTAACAGCGGCCGATTTTTGTATTGCGGCTTCAATAACTGTTGATTTTTGTAGTTCTTGTGCAGTAACAAGTGTGCTTATAGATAGCAATAGGCAGATAGTTAGTACGTACTTCATAATGGGTTAGTGCTTTGCATTAAAAAAATCATACAGCATCAAAAATTATACCACACAAAAATAAAAAAGCGCTCCAAATTGGAACGCTTTCATTATACTATTTTTATAACTTTTACAAGTTGTAACTCAAACCAATTGTCCAGTACGATTGTAATTTGTTGTCTACATTATCAAACGTAGTTCCTGTATTTCCTTGTGCAAGGTTAAAGTTTACAGCTTCTTGTTTGTTTTGTCTTAATCCGAAATCAAAACCAACACCAATCATTTTCCACAATGTGTAGCTGAAAGAGTTTGTCCAAGTCCAGTTTGAATAGTCACTACTCTTGTAGCTTTGGAACATAGATAAGTTTGTCTTAAAGTTGATAGCTCCGAAGCTTCTTGTATAATCTGCAACAATTTTTGCTCCTAAAGAAGACTCAAATACAGTATCGTTATCACTAAATACAATATTGTAATTTAATGGATGAATTACCACGATTAAGTTTGTAATTGGCGTCCAAGTTGCACCAACACCAACATCTAAGTATCCAGGATCATTGAAGTTGCTTAATAATGTTGTCCTGTATTCAACCAATCCAGAAATTGCAAACTTTTCGCTTAATTTACGTCCGTATAAAGAACTAAGGTTAAATACGTCCGTTGCTTCTCTAAATTTATCACTATCCGTTGGATCATCAGTATTATCAAGTTTTACCCAAGCTAAGTTGATATTAGCACTGTTATTCCAGAAAAATTTCTCTTGATTTAAGTTTGCATAAGCGTTTACAGTAAATCCAATATTTCCTGAAGAATTATTAGGAATTCCTTGTGCATACCAATTGTTAAATTCTGAGATACTTCCTCCTATTGTTCCAAAAGCTCCTATTTTCCATCCAGGAAGTGCATCAATTTGTGCTTGAATAGCATTTGCTTCTGCTTGTAAAGCATCAGCAGCAGCTTGCTTTTCTGCTTTTTGCGCCTTTAGTTCTTCTGCTGTTTGCGCATTCAATGAACTCATTCCTAAACATAATGCGATTGCAAATACGATTTTTTTCATTTGTCTATTTTTATTAGGTTGTCAGTGATGTGAAATGGTTTTGTCTATTGTTAGTTAACTATAACTAATGTAAGAATTTATTTCACAACTGTTCACGTTAATTTTTGCGATGGCAAATATAAATTTTGCGTCTAAGTTCACAAAACTAACACAAATTATTTAAACAAATGAAAATCTGTGAGTTAATTGATTTTTACGTATTTTTATTCTTTTTATACAAAGGAACAGATGAACAAGCTTCTCCATACATAATGCTTTTAACAACACCGTGTAGTTTGTGTACCATCATCGTGTAAGCGTTGTCTGGTATAGGTTTGTTAGCACAACCTTTTATAATTACAGGTTTATCTTGATAGTCTGAAATATCTAAATTGTTAATGATGTCTTGGTAAATGGACGTTTCTAGATTCTCCAAAGTGCCAATTACAACTTTTTCGACAAAAGGTGTCAAATGTACGCTCACCAACATATATGCCCATGCAGGAATGATCGCGTCTGTTTTACAATACAACGCCACATATTGGTTTTTGTGCTGTGACCAATCGTATTCGGCTACATACGTACGGAATTCTTTTTCACGAAGAATTAAGCCTTCCATCAACCAATCGGAAATATCAAACAGTACACGTTCGCCTGATGGATAGTAATCTTCTAAGTTGAAAGTGACCAATTTACTTTGCGCTACTCTGTTGATAATTTCGTCAGCCATATCTTATAATAAACCTAGTTCTAGTTTTGCTTCTTCACTCATTAAATCTTGACTCCATTCTGGTTAAAACGTAATTTCAACAGTAGCATTGTTGACTTCTTTGAGTGATTTTACTTTTTCTTCTATTTCTAAGGGAAGTGTTTCTGCTACAGGGCAATTTGGTGAGGTTAAGGTCATTAAGATTTTTACATCATAATTTTCATTTACAAAAACATCATAAATTAATCCAAGTTCGTAAATATCCACTGGAATTTCTGGATCGTAGATGGTTTTTAATACGCGTACTATTTTTTCGCCTAAAGCGTCTGTATCTATTGTGATATCTGACATGTTAGTTTAAATGTGTTTGATACGCAATTGCGTATAACTTTAATTGTTTAATCATACTTACCAAACCGTTTGCTCTTGTTGGCGACAAATGTTCTTTAAGACCAATTTCATCAATAAAATCAGTATTTGCATCAATAATTGCTGCTGGTTGTTGATTTGAAAATACGCGAATTAAAATGGCAATAATTCCTTTGGTAATAATGGCATCGCTATCGGCTGTAAAAACCAATTTATCATCTTCCATTTCACCATGAACCCACACTTTACTTTGACAACCTTTGATGAGGTTTTCCTCTTTTTTGAGACTCTCATCAATTAAAGGTAATGATTTCCCTAGATCAATCATGTATTCGTAGCGTTGCATCCAATCATCAAACATGCTAAATTCGTCTACTATTTCATCCTGTATTTCTTGTATCGTCATTTCTTCTTCGTTTACACGATTTATTTAGACGCAAAAATACAACAACTATTACGGTTTATCAACTGCATTTGCCATTGCTTCAATTTTTGTAATCAATGCTTTTAAAGGTTTTGGTTCATTTCCAAGTCCAAATTCTACATTTTTGACCACATTTTCTTTGTAGCTTATGACTAAATTAGCAGGAATTACGGCATCTCGAGCGAGATCATCAGGATTTACGTAATTTCTTTTTAGTTTTTCTGAATCGATTTTATCGAGCAGTTTCACAATTTCATTCCAATCTTCCACACTCATTTCTTGCTGAATGGATACTTCTCCATTTCTAACTTTTGTCAATGAAAAGCGTTCTTTAGTAATGTTTATTTTTTGATAAAATCCGCGTGAATACGCTTCAAATTGTATGGAAATATCATCTTGGGCATTTGTAACTGTTTCTTTTTCTGTATTAGAATCGTTACAACTTTTTGTTAATATAGCTATAGAGAATAGAACAAATAGATATTTCATGAGCGGATGTTTTTTTAAATTCTGATACTATAATAATACAAAAAAGACGCCAAAATTGACGCCTTTTAGTTCTTTTTTAAGCATATTCGGTTGTTACGAAAGCATCATTTTTGCTTTTTTGACTGCTTCTATAAACGTGTCTATTTCTTCTTTGGTATTGTAAAATGAAAACGAAGCTCTTACCGTTCCAGGAATCTTGTAAAAATCCATGATAGGTTGTGCACAGTGATGTCCCGTACGCACTGCAATTCCTAGCTTGTCTACAATAGTTCCAATATCATACGGATGAATGTTTTCTATATTGAACGAGATTACTGCTGTTTTTGCACCTGAACCATAAATGATAACATCGCCGATGGCTAATAATTTCTCAGTAGCATATTCCAACAATTCGTTTTCATAACTAGCAATGGCTTCAAAACCAAGGTTGTTCATATAATCTAATGCTGCACCAAAAGCAATAACACCACAAATATTTGGTGTTCCAGCTTCAAATTTATGTGGTAAACCTGCGTAGGTTGTTTTTTCAAACGTTACCTGATCAATCATTTCGCCACCACCTCTGTATGGAGGAAGCTTGTTGAGCCATGATTCTTTTCCGTATAATAAGCCAACGCCTGTTGGTCCACAAATTTTGTGAGCAGAAGCTACATAGAAATCAACATTGAGTGCTTGAACATCTGCTTTGATGTGTGGAGAAGCTTGCGCACCATCAATTAAAACTACCGCATTAACTTCATGTGCTTTCTCTATAATAAATTCAATAGGATTGATGACTCCTAATGCGTTTGAAACATGATTACAAAAAACCAATTTTGTGTTTTCATTCAATAAAGAAGTATACGCTTCCATATCTAGCTGTCCGCTTTCAAACATCGGAATCACTTTTAAACTCGCTCCTGTATGTTCACATAACATTTGCCAAGGCACAATATTGGAGTGATGCTCTAAAGCTGACACAATAATTTCATCTCCCTTTTTTAATAATGAAGCAAAACCATTGGCTACTAAGTTGATACTATCAGTAGTTCCAGAAGTAAGGATCATTTCGTACGGTTTTGCCGCATTAAAGTGTTTTTGAATTTTGATACGTGCTTCTTCATACGCATCTGTTGCTTCTTGACTCAGCGTATGCACACCACGATGTATATTTGCATTATAAATAGTATAGTAATCCGTAATGCAATCTATGACTTGTTGTGGCGTTTGTGAAGTCGCGGCATTGTCAAAGTAAATTAAGGGTTTTCCATTTACTTCTCTATTGAGAATTGGAAAGTCTTTTCGTATCTGCTGAATGTCTAACATATGCTATTTTTATAACATTACAAAGATACTAACTATTCATAGAATCTAATATCACTTTTACAAGGAAATCAGTTGTAACTGTAACAGCAATCAACGCGGTATTTGTGCATTTAATCGGGTTTCTAAGATTATTTCAAAAAACAATCCGCCAGATTTCAAGATTTTTAGCGTAATTTGTTTAGCTAGCTACACTATTGTAATCAGCTATATACATTTGATTCACAAAGTGAAAATTAGTATTTTCTTGATGTAAAATCCAAGCAATGCCAAAAACCAAACCTAAAACCGACACTGCATCTTCAAAAAGTCAATTGTCTAATCAGCTTATTATTGCCCATGTTTTTTTACTGTTCTATTTAGTTTCGTGCTTTGTACCACTTTTCAATGCCATTGATTATGATGCGCCACAATGGTTATACATATCTTTACTGAATATTGTCTCCTTGATTTTTATTTTTAAGAATAATTCATTCTTTCAAGCATTTGAATTACAAAAGAAAGCTAAATTATATATGGGCTTGCTTGCTGGCTTTTTTGCCATTAGTTGCTTATCTATGCTTACCGCAATTAATGTGAGCGAAAGCTTGGTTCACTTATCGCGTTTGGTAAATATTATTGTTGCGCTTTTTTGCATCTATACTTTTATTAGAAAAGACGCGACATCCTTTTTTCACTTTGCTTGTAAAATTTCTATTTTTTTAGTCGCCTTTTACGGTTGGCGTGCTATTAGTTATTTTATTGGAAATTCGGAACTCATACGATCATTAGAATTTGTAAATGGACTTCGAAGTGGGTTTTCTAGTATAAATATATATACAGCTTTCATTGTTGTTCAAATACCTTTATTGATATATGGATTTTTGTATTTCTCAAAATTTTGGAAATACGCATCAGGAGTTGTTACGCTTGTAGGAATCACGACATTAATTTTTGTGGGTTCTAGAACGGCTTTGCTTTCGTTGAGTTTTATATTTTTAATAACTATCGGGGTTTTAGTGTTTGGTATTATCACAAAGAAGAATATCTCTTTAAAAAGAGAAACCATTATTTTAGGTATGGCACCTATACTACTTGTTTTTTTAGTACTGAATGTAAATAGGGTTGAAAAAAATTCCATGAACTCTTTGAGTGATATTCTAAATCCTAAAAACCTTGACTTTTATAAAGGAAAAAACTCTGTAAGTACGAATGTTACTAATGGGCAAAATTTAATGCCTGTGGACTTAAAAGTACAGTTAAAATCTCGTATTAGCTCTGGACGTTTTTCACTTTGGGAATTGGCAATTCGTAACTTTAAAAAAAGTCCAATACTAGGAATTGGTTATGGAAATTATAAAGCTGTTGGAAAGAAAGAACATTACCAAAATTTCTCAAATAATAAAGGTGCTTTTGCCAATCCTAGACGTGCGCACAATGACTTTTTAGAAAAGCTGGCAGAAACTGGAATTATTGGTTTTCTATTGTATGTTTCTTTGTTTATTATGCCTTTACTGTGGTTTATTGGATTGTTACGAAAAGAGAAAGATGCCAAAGTTCAATGGATGTCCCTTTCTATTTTTCTGGTAGCAAGCGCTTATACTTTTGACGCTCTTTTAAATTTTCCAATAGAACGACCACCAATTCAGTTATATTTTATTTTGATGGTAAGTCTTATAATCGCTTTCGCTAGAAATAAAAAAACAACAGAAACTACTACAACCAAAAAGAAATTAACTCCTATACTATTTGGTGTGTTAATGTTATTCAGTTTGGCAAGCACAGCTTCTAATTATGCTATTTTGAGTGCCTATCAATTGCAACGTAGCTTACGAACCGATTTAAAGGGAAAAACACTCTTTACCGAAGAAAAACTACGTAACGATTATGAGACTGTAAAAAAGCAATGGACAAACTATCCACAGCTGAGTTATGTTGGAACCGTAAACAATGTGTTTTTAGCCAATTATGCTATTAAAGCTAAAAAATATGATGAGGCTTTAGAAATATTAAACAAATCAAAATCGTACAATGTTGATGCTTTATTAGTGAAAGCTTTTAAAGCAGAAATCTTTTTAAATGTAAAACATAACTTGGATAGTGCGCAGTATTACTCAAAGCAAGTTTTTGATATTTATCCTGCATTTAAGACCAATTATTATATGCTCAAAAAGATTTATGCAAAACAAAGAGACACTGTAAGCCTGTTACGTGCTATGCATCGCTATTCTGAATATAATCATAGAGATATTAGTGAATGGAAAACCAAAGCAAATACGATGTATGAGCATACTAAAGACAGTGAATTAATGTTAAAAGTATTGGATACAGCATTGACTTTTAACGGATACAGTCAGAAACTGATTGATGCTAAAAAAGAAGTTTTAGAAAAGTTAAAATTCAAATCGTATTTGAGCAAAGAAGAGGTAAAAGCAAAACATCAGGAAGCGTATGATTTCTTTGCAAAACAACAATATGGAAAAGCAAGAGTTGTTTTTGAGGAAATTTTAAAAACAAATCCTAAAGATTTTCTTTCCATTCAAAATATTGGAATCATTGATTTGGTGAATAAAAACTATGAGGAAGCCGTCAAAAGATTATCACGTGTCATCAAAGCACAAGCGTTCAAAGATGGAAAAGCAGAATATAGTCGCGGTTATTGCTACGAACAATTAGGACAACTAGAGAAAGCCAAAGAGGATTATCGAGCTAGTAGAGCCAAAAATTATCACCAAGCAATGAATCTTACTCCTTCAAAATATGAATAACTAAACATTTTTTAGCTTACTTTCATCAAAGTAAATACTTCATTTTCAATATTTCCATATCTTAACATCAGGAAGTATTGCTGATTACTTCGTGCCCCAAAATTTAAAATTACTTACATATCATATTGCACGCGATGCGGAATACGTATCGACGCGTATTACTCGCTGTCTACGATTTGTCTACGGAAAATTTCGCACACCTATAAAATGTGCATGAATGGTATACGCCTACTTCACTGCATGCGCTCATTCTATTATTAATTTTAGCATGCTGCAAGCTAGCTAACCAAACCATTTATCCAACATGATTGAAAAAGCACTCCAATTTACAGGAAAGGCATTGAACCAATTTGTCAAAAAGAAATTTGGCTTAGACGAAGACGTTGTAAAGATTAATCCGATTATTGATCAAAACGGCGTTGTCCCTGCAGAAAATCAAAATAAAATCATTATTTCATTGATTCATGTAGAACAAGATAACACACAACAATTCTACAATAGAAATCAAAAACTCGAAAACGGAAATTACCTAAGAGCTTCCAAAACACATCGTTACAATTTATTTACTCTCATCACTCCAAATTTTGACAATTATATAGAAGCCATCAAATTTTTAGATGCTTCTATTCAGTTTTTTCAAATCAATGAAATGATTGACGCTACCAAGAATGCAGCAATTCCTCCCGAATTGGGCAAGCTAGAATACGAATTTCAAAAAGGAGAAAATTATATGCAGATGCAAAATCTTTGGACCGCACTTGGCGCCAAATACCAACCATCTGTGATTTATAAAGTGAGATTGGTAACGATTCTTTCTGATGAAGTTGAAGGATTTGATACCAAGATTACCAGTATTAGTACCAAAACAGAAGAGAAATCATGAATATGACCTATACATCTTTATGTAAAGTAACAGTTTCACATACATACTATGCGTCAAATATTTGTGAATGTTTGCAATATCAGGCAAGTCAAGAAACCATAACAATGATGAGCAAATATGGTTTTGTATTGCGATTGATGAAAGATGGTTTTGAATTGTACACCTCATCTAGTCAACCTATTGAAACACATTTAAATTATATTACACAAGTTTCAGGCGGCACGAGTTTTGAATTTATAGGAATCACCACAGATCCTAATTTTTCAAATTTCACCAACATTCCTATGAATGAGTTGGGCGTACTTACATTTGCAAGCGATCAAACAGTAAGCAATACTTCTGACACCAAAATTCAACTTGCAGAGACATTTGTTACGGATACAACAGCACATAAAACAATAGCAATTTCCATCAAATTTGAAGATCTCATTCGCTTACAAAAAACAATGAGCAATTTATCCTTTCTAATTCAATTACAAGCGCGTGAAACACAATGGAACTATTACATCGTTAACAGCTCCAATCAAGAATACAATGAATTGGCCATAGAAGGAAGTGATGAAATTCAGTTTACATCACCAACGGAAACAACACTCCAAAACGGTCAAAAAGCATTATTATTTATATCAAAAACTACCAAAATTCCTTTAAAAAATGAAGTAACCTACACCTTTGACTTAGTCAATACAAAACAAACAATTTCTGGTGACCGAAAAGAAGTCCTTATCAAAGGATTACCAATTCCAAATCCTCAAAATTTACAAATACAAGACGATCATACAATAGCATCCTTGATATACGTATATATCTAGCATGCCTTATCAGTACTTATAAAAATTAACACGAACTAATAACCATGTTTTATGAATTTATCAAACATTAAATCTCCAGGGGTTTATATCAATGAAATAAATGGGTTTGGAAATTCAGTTGTTCCAGTGGCAACTGCTGTTCCCGCATTTATTGGATATACACCACAAGCCATGTACGAAGGGAAATCGTATACGAATGTGCCAACTAAAATTACGTCCTTTACAGATTTTCAGGCAATTTTTATGCTGCCAAATCCACCAGCGCCAGCAGATCCTGCAAAACAGTACAGTCCGCAATATTACTTGGTAGCAGAAAAAAGTCAACCAGAAAAAGGTGATTATGTATTAATTGATGGAACCTACTACTCTATTGTTCCTGATGCAAATACAATTTACTACATGTACAATAGTATTCGTTTATTCTACGAAAATGGTGGTGGAGACGCATATATTGTATCTGTTGGTAGTTATGGACCTGCTTCAGGAAAGCCTATGACTCCAGGTGATCAAATTGTAAATCCAAATGTACAATTAAATGATCTCGCTAACGGATTAGCCACTTTAAAAAATGAACAAGAACCAACAATGTATATCTGCCCAGAAGCTACTTTGCTTTCAGTTGAAAACAATGGAACTTTAATGCAGGAAATGTTATTGCAAAGTGAAGAAATGCAAACAACAGTTTCAATTTTTGACATCATTGGTGGAAGAAATCCTGATCCTATCATGTGGATGGATGATGTTACAACTTTCCGTAACAATACAGGGGCTAATGGATTAAACTACGGAACTGCATACTATCCGTTTGTTGGAACAACAATTATGCAGACTTCTGATATTGATTATACAAACCTTTTTGGAGGTGACTTAAAACAATTACAACCATTATTAAGTCCTGCTGACAATCCTAATCAGTCCGTAGAAACTATTATTGGAAATATTGAAAATCCATCTGGAACTCCATTAACCGTAAGCCAATACAATAATTCACTCATTGCGGCTAGTAAAACTTACAGTACTATTATCAATCACATATTAAGTGATGCCAATATGATGCCGCCAAGTGGTGGAATGGCTGGTGTAATTACGGTAACTGATAATGAAGTTGGTCCGTGGCAAGCACCTGCAAACACATCTATGGTTGGTGCAGCATCGCTTCCAATAAAAATTTCAGAATCACAACAAGCAGACTTAAACGTAGATGCCGTTTCTGGGAAATCAATCAATGCTATTCGTTACTTCAACGGACTTGGAATTTTAATTTGGGGAGCAAGGACCCTTGATGGAAACAGTCAAGATTGGCGTTACCTATCTGTACGAAGAACCATGATTTTCTTAGAGCAGTCATGTAAACTCGCTGCACAAGCGTATGTATTTGCACCAAATGATAAAAATACTTGGGAAGGTGTAAAATCAATGATTGGAAGCTTCTTAACGAGTATATGGAAACAAGGAGGACTACAGGGAGCTACAGCTGCAAGTGCGTTTTCAGTAGAATGTGGATTAGGGTCAACAATGACTGCAGACGATATCTTAAACGGATTTATGAATGTAACTATAAAAGTTGCAGTAGTACGTCCAGCGGAATTCATTGTACTTACATTCCAACAACAACAAGCTACTTCTAGTTAATCTCAAAAAACAGAAGTACAATCAAATCATTTAAAGAAAACTAAAATTAACAATTAAAAACATAATATCATGGCAGATGATGGAAGTAAAGAAGGGGCAACGTGGCCCATGCCAAAGTTCCGATTCGAAGTAGACTTAGGAACTGAATTGAAAGGAGTTGCATTTCAGGAAGTTTCTGGAATGGACGTAGAAAATCAAATCATTGAATATCGTAAAAGTAATAGTAAGCTTTTCTCAACTGAAAAAATGCCAGGCATTGTAAAGTATGGAAATGTAACTATGAAACGTGGTGTTTTTGTCAATGACAATACATTTTGGGATTGGCATGCTGAAATTTCTATGAATACAATCAAGCGTAGAACAGTATTGATCAAACTATTAGATGAATCTGGAAAAGTAACAATGCAATGGCAGCTTAATAATGCATGGCCAACAAAAATTACAAGTACCGATTTAAAATCAGATGGTAACGAAGTTGCGATTGATACTTTAGAAATTGCTCATGAACAACTAATCATTACAAATGGATAATAGCGCGTATCCTGTTGGATTTTATTTTTCACTTTCATTTGAAGGAGAAGATGCAGCTTTTAAAGAAGTCTCTGGAATCAGTAAAGAGCTTGGAGTCGAAGAAGTTGGTGGTGGTGGAGAAAATCGATTTAAATATCGATTGCCAACCGTAAGTGCTAGCAAAAACCTAGTACTCAAAAGAGCTATCGTTCCAACGGGATCTAAGCTAATTACTTGGTGTTCTGACACGCTAGATAATGGATTAGCATCTGCAATTACAACACAAGATGTATCTGTGGATTTACTAGATAACGAAGGAACCGTATTGATGAAATGGACATTTTACAATGCGTATCCTATCAGTTATGCCGTTTCAGATTTAAAATCGCAAGAAAGTGAAATTTTGATTGAAACAATTGAATTAGCCTATACCTATTTCAACGTCTCATCAAGCTCATAGAAACTATACATTTCAAATTATGCCCATAGAAATCAGAGAATTAGTTATAAAAACTGAAATAAGAACAGTTCATGAAAACTTGAACTCAAAACGGAATGAATACGATACTTCCAAACTAAAAGATGAAGTATTGGAAACCTGTAGGCGTATGATTTCTGAAGCACAAAAAAGAGAAAAGTATAACCGATAAAACTCCTAGAGCACAGTACAATTATGGCATTAGAATATATGAAAATAACAGGATACAAAGATGAAGATTTTACGCAAGCTGTTTCTGGCGATCCGTACAACCTCATGATAAATCCTGAATCCATAAAATGGAGTCGAAGTATTGAATACAATGAGCAACAACCCATAGATTCGAGTACATCATCTCAAAAATACAAACATACACCAAGTGATAGTCTCAGTTTTGATATTGTCATTGATTGTACAGGTATTGTTGATAGCAAGAGAACAGATTTAAACTCCGAAATCCAAGCGTTGGAAGATATTGTATACACATACAACGGTGACATTCACAGGCCAAATTTCGTAAAAATCCAATGGGGAAGCGATTTAGTGTTTTACAGTGTATTAAAATCCTTTGATACTACATACACATTATTCAAGCCAGATGGAAGTCCGCTGAGAGCCAAAATCTCATTAAGCTTCGGAAAATATGTTTCTGCTGACAAGCGTAAAAAAGAAGATAATGAAAGTTCTCCTGACATTTCACATTTAGTTGAAGTAGTACAAGGCGATAGTTTACCGCAGTTATCAAACAAAGTTTGGAACACACCATACTATTATATTCAAGTTGCTCAATACAACGATTTAAATAAATTCAGACAATTAAAAGGTGGACAACAATTATTATTTCCACCGATTATAAAGCCTACATAAACTACATGAGTGCATCAACAAATATAACTAGCGGAGGTTTAGTCACTTTCGATATTAAAACCAATGGAAGTGCTATTCCAGACGCAATGGATATTCAATCTATTGAAGTAGAGAAAGGCGTTAATCGAATTTCTGTAGCTAAGGTGGTCATAATTGACGGAAATCCTACTTCAGAAACTTTTGAAGCAAGTTCTTCTAGCACATTTGTCCCCGGGAATACCATTACTATTGAAGCTGGTTACGATTCTACCAATGAAACTATTTTTCAAGGGATCATAACGAAACAAAGCATTCGTGTACATGGCGCAGAAGGTTCTGTTTTAGTTGTAGAATGTCGTGATGAAGCTGTAAAAATGATTGTTGGACGTAAAAGTCTTACCTATTCAAAACAGAAAGATAGCGACATTATGAGCACTATTATTGGTAATTACGGTGGATTATCCGCAGATGTAACTGCTACCGAAACTGAATGGCCAGAACAAGTACAATACTATACTACCGATTGGGATTTTTTACTCGCAAGAGCAGAAACCAATGGCATGATTGTTACAACACTCAATGGAACTGTAGCTGTATTTCCACCAGATAATGATACAACTTCTGTATTGGAAATTGCCTACGGAAACAACTTATTGGAGTTTAGTGCTTCCTTAGATGCAGTCACGCAGTTAGGTTCGGCTAAAGCAACTTCTTGGGACTATACACAACAACAAACAGCTTCAGGAGAAGCGTCTAGTAGTTATGCTGGCCCAGGAAATTTATCGTCTTCTACACTTTCTGAAGTAGTTGGCCTTTCTGAATATGATTTGCAAAGTACAGCTCCATTGGAAGCAAACGATTTAACCAATTGGTCAAAAGCAGCTTTGGTAAAAAGTGCATATTCAAAAATTCAAGGAGATGTAAAATTTCAGGGAAGCAACTTAGTAGATCCAGGAAAATACATCACACTTGCTGGTTTGGGCGATCGTTTTAATGGTGATCATATCATCTCTAATGTACATCATTTTATAGGACATGGAAACTGGACCACAGAGGTTTCAGTAGGCTTATCTCCTATTTGGTTTACAGAAGAACCTGATGTCATGGCGCCTCCAGCTTCTGGATTATTACCTGGTGCACAAGGATTGTTCAATGCAACTGTAAAGCAAATGTATGAAGATCCAGACAGCCAATATCGCGTATTAGTTGATATTCCTTTATTTGATCCAAATGGAGAAGGTTTATGGGCTCGCTTAACAAACTTCTACTCCACTTCTGGTGCAGGAGCATTCTTTATGCCAGAAGTTGGCGATGAAGTTGTTGTTGGTTTTTTAAATGAAGATCCTCGCTATCCTATAATCTTAGGAAGCATGTACAGTTCATCTAACAATCAACCGTATGATGGCTTAGATCCTGATGAAGAAAACACCAAAAAAGCAATTGTTTCTAAATCTGGAATTTTTATTCAGTTTGATGATGAAAATAAAGTACTCACCTTTCAAACACCGAGCAACAATACTGCGGTTTTCAGTGATGAAGACAAAAAAATCACCATCCAAGATCAAAACAACAACAGTATTGAAATGTCTGAAAGTGGTATTACCATCAAAAGTGATAGCGATATCACAATACAAGCTGCTCAAAGCTTAGCATTAAAGGGAGATACAGGTGTTACTATTGAATCTTCTGGCGGTGATGTTCAAATCAAAGGAATGAATATCAAAGAAACTGCGGATATGGAATATTCTGCCGAAGGAAGTATGACTGCTTCTTTACAAGGTGGAACGCAAACAACCATTAAAGGAGCAATGGTGATGATTAACTAGGTATTAGGTCTTGGATATTAACCTAAGAACCATTAGGAAACAAAACGTCACTTCGAGTGAAATTTTGTATCGAGAAGTACTTAGAAAACCTAACTAACAACTAATTACAAACAACCAAAAATACAGACTATGCCACCAGCAGCAAGATTAACCGATTTTCACGAATGTCCAATGCAAACACCTGCAGTGCCTGCGCCAATACCACATGTTGGCGGACCAATTACAGGACCAGGAATACCAACAGTACTCATTGGTAGTTTACCTGCCGCAGTCGTTGGTGATATGCTCGTTTGTGTAGGACCACCAGATACTATTATACAAGGTTCTGCAACCGTAATGATTGGCGGAATGCCCGCCGCACGCATAGGAGATTCAACCGCACATGGCGGATCAATTGTTTTGGGAGATTTTACAGTGATGATCGGTGGATAGAACAGAAAACATACAAAAAGAGTTCCTAGGTTCAGGTTGGTCATTTCCTGTGACATTTTCTGCAGAAAATCATCAATTACAACTCACAAAGTATGAAACGAATATCAATGAAATGATCAATTTGATCATGAAAACCACCTTTGGTGAACGCCCATTTTCGCCACAATTCGGCTCAGGTTTGCAGACGTTTTTCTTTAGAGATATGCGTCCCACATTACAAGGTGAAATTAGAGAAGCTGTCAAAACAGCACTTTTAAATAACGAACCTAGAATAAAAGTACTCGCTGTACAGGTAGCTTTTGCAGATTTACAAGACGGTTTGGTAGAAGTAACTATCGATTATATCTACAATCAAACCAATACTAGACACAATTATGTGTATCCTTTCTACATAAAAGAAGGAACCAATTTACAACGATAATACATGAGTCAATTCGATCAATATATAGCAATGCTTTCACTAGAAAAATCGCTAGTGCCAAGTGCTAGTTTGTTGGATAGCAGAACGGAAACTGACAACTTACGTTTGCTAGCTGAATTTGCCTCGTTGTTTAATTTTTATGATCGAACAAATACTATCAATGGAAATTGGTCGCCATTTTTACTAAAAGATCCTGTTTTTTTAGTGGCTTCTATTTCCAAAACACCTTTTCAAAAAGCGTATTCGCTATTTATCAATACTTGTTTGCAATTGAAAAAAGTAATTTCAGACACTTCAAAAACTGATTTTATTTCCAATGCCTTTAATCAGCTTTTTGATCAACTGAGTTACATCTTTCAAGTCATAGAACGATGGACACATTATACGCAAGAATCTACACTAGAATATAACTTAAAAACTTATATCATTAATAGTGTTAAAGATACGTATGGTTTAATATTATGGTCATTATTAGACTTACGAAAACAACTCTACAATTACCAAAAATCGCCACATACTACACCAAATATTCCTGGTATTCAAAACGTAAATCAATATGCTTTTGAAGATTTTGACAAAAAAGTATGGAAAATAAACAAAGGACAAGAACCTTATTGGACTGTTTTAGGACTGCCAATGTCTCCATGCAAAGATGCACCAGAAGCAACGTGTTTTTACATCGAAAATCTTACACAAGATAACTTGTATAATGCTTTATACAGTACAGGTAAAAAAGTATTTTCTTTTTATAGTAAATGTATCTCGTATGCTGATACTGAATTAACAACACTACAAGAAACTCCTGGGAATTTTCCAGATACGATTCTACTAAGAACATTTACGAGTTTGTTAAAAATTTATCAGAAACAATTCAATTCGCTATCAAAAAAACATTTGAATTTTTATTACGGTGATATTTTAAAACAATTTCCAAATAGTGTCACACCAGATACTGTATTTGCAAGTAGTATTTTGGCTAAAAAAACAACCACATTTCAATTAGCAAAAAACACCATATTTACAGCTGGTGTAGATGCTGACAAACAACCAATTCTATTTGAAACTACTAACAAAGTTTCCTTAAATCCTGCTAAAATTGCAAATGCATACACAGTAGCTCAGACCGTTGTAAATAAGTATAATTCTGAATTGTATTTGCAAAAATTACCGCCTGTAAATGAAGTGAGTAAAGATGAAGATGGCACTATAAAAACGTGGAAAACATTTGGCACACAATTACCACAAACCGAAGATTCCAAAACGATGGCAATGGCTTTTGGTTCGCCAATGTTGTATTTGACAGAAGCAGAATCGCGAGTAATTACCTTAAACTTTACATTTTCGAGTTCCACATTCTCATCTATTCTTCAAGAGCAAACAAAATTCTATTTAAGCACTAAAAAAGCTTGGTTCGAAATCCCAAGAAATCAAGTAACACTCGATTTTACAACACCAAGCTTTACATTGCCAATGACGATTGATCGCAATTTAAAAATGACCATTACATTGCTTCAAACTGATCCTGCAATTATAACATTTGCAAAAAATCCTGATGGATATACCAGTGAATGGCCTTTGTTTAAAATGCTCTTTTCTGAATTTGAAGAACTGGCAAATCCACCACAAATAAAAACCTTGTCTATTGATGTTGAGGTTAATGGCTTGCAAAATTTTCAACTGTATAATGATTTTGGACAACTCAATCCTAAAAAGCCATTTCAATTATTGGGTGCAGCGCCAAAAGTAAGCCAGAGTTTTATGATTGGAAATGCAGAAGTATTTAGCAAACCTGTGCAAGATATAGAGTTTT
Organism: Kordia sp.; assembly: GCF_022447245.1. GTDB lineage: Bacteria > Bacteroidota > Bacteroidia > Flavobacteriales > Flavobacteriaceae > Kordia. The sequence goes on from NZ_JAKVBC010000004.1 coordinate 215,735, forward strand.
CGTTGACATGGAATCCGTTTGATCCTGATTTTGATTTTGCCCCCTATTATGAAGCTTACAATAACTACCTAAATGGAGCATATTCTGGAAGTACAATTTATACCAATGAACTTGCTTCATTGATAAAAAGTATTACCAATTCTCAAGATGCTTTTTACAGAGACGTCACCAAATCGAAAGAAAAATTATTCAAACGTGTTTTGCGCAAAAGCAAAGTAGATGATGCCGTAACATTGATTCAAAAAAATCAAACGGATCTCAAGGACATGGTAGATAAACAAGCTAAAAAATTAGACAAAAAATCTGATGAAGCAGGTACACTTATTTCCGATATCAAAGATCTCAATAACGAGATGCTTACTTCAATTACTGATATTCAAAATACCTTGATAACGGACATGCAAACTGCCAAAAAAATAGACAAAGATACGGTAGACACTGCTAAAACAAATATCAAAAACGAAATAGACACTACTAAAAAAGTTGTTGCTGACAAAATAGTAGAAGCTGAAAATAAAGCACTTTCAACTAACATTCAAGAGAAAAAATCACTACTCAAAAAAATTAGAGGATTTTTAGGTTCAGATAAAAAAACAGGATTAACGACTGACACTACCAATACATTCCAATTTTCAAACACTTCCTTTTTGGTAGATTTTCAACATTTAAAAAATGGTGTTTGGGAAGATTTTAACACTATAGTTAACGGGGAAACGGTTTCTTCTAGTACAGAAGAAAATTTGTTCTTTTTGTCTACAACAAATACAACTACGATTCCTTCATCACGAACGTTTGATTTTTCAGGAATGAATCTTGATCCAGTAACCGTTGATCCTACATTGCAACAACAACCTTTGCAACTTACAAATAAAACAACAGCTGGTTTTTTAAAAATGAAACTCACTGAACCAATCTATGGTTTTGGAACTGAATTATATGCAAAAGTGGTACAAGCTATTGCCTTATTTAATGCTGAAATCATCGCTGAAAAAATAAAAAACTCAAGTGATGGACAAGATTTAGTCTCTCCTGCAAATATTCCATTTATTCCAATGGTCTGTGCTTTTGAAGGAAATTATACAGCTTCTGTGAGTTATGATTTTTCTAACAATGCACAAAGCTATCCGCTTCAATGCTTTTACAATACGCCTTTTGAAAATTACAAAGTGTATGACACAAGCTTAGAAGAAAAAATCTGCACTAAAAATACCACTTTTGGAAGCTCACCGGCAAGAGATGAAAACGGAAATATCATTCCATTGACAGCAATCCCGTTAGTGCCAACATTTGCTTCTAAAGGACAACTATATTTAGAATTACAAGATATGATTGTGCCTGCTAAAGTGAGTTTTTATTTTGAACTGGCACGTGCATATACAGAAAAGGTACTTACTACAAAAGATGTGAGTTATGCTTACTTGAGTACAGATGGATGGAAAACACTGACTTCTATTGAAGATAGTACAAATAATTTTACCTGCTCAGGAATTATAACAATTAACATTCCAGACGATATTGCAACAGAACATATAACAATAGCAGGAAACAACTGTTGGATTGCTATTGGAACGACCAACAATCCTGACAGTTTCCCAGAAACTTCATTTTTAGACACTAACGGATTTACATTACAACGCATTATTGCTAAGAATGATTATTCAACCACAATACCACAAATTGCCGCGAATGTAATTACAACACCACAAACTGCCATTCCACAAATTGGAGCTACAATACAACCGTTTCCTTCATTTGGCGGAAAAGCTGCAGAAACAAATGCGCACATGAATTCGCGCGTGAGTACGCGTTTAAAAACGAAAAATCGATTGGTGACAATGGACGATTATTTTAATACCATCCGATTGGAATTTCAGGAAGTATACTATTCCAAATCAATCTATAAAAAATCATCAAATCAAGTATGTACTTATGTCGTAAAAAGAGTCGTAGACGCTAGTGATTCAAATGCTTTTGTGCCACTTTTAAGCGAATGCTACGAACTAGATATTCAAAAATATATTACTGAACGCGTTTCTTCTTTTATAAATATAGCAGTAGAGAATTTTGAATTGAATTATGTAAAAATCACAGGCGATATTCAAGTACAACAAGACGAAGATGTTACTACTGTAGAAAAGGAAGTCAATGACGGAATCAATATTTTTCTGTCTCCTTGGATTACCAGTGCGCAATCTCAATTGACTATTGATAGCGGATTAAATACAGCACAACTTGCAGCATTCATCAATACGTACGATAGCATTTTAGAAATCAACAGTTTGTCATTTCAAATAGGCACAAAAGATTTTAGCACTGGAAATATTACGTATCAAGCAAGTACACAAGAAGTTTCACAAATAGATGGTGCCATTCTAGTTCCATCTTTAAATAACACCACAAAAAACAGTTTAATCAAGTACCATTTATGACACAGGAAAACTACATAATAGATGCGCAACTTCCTTTGGAGCTTGATTTTAAAGCACTGAAAGCAGCAGGCTTTGCATATATCCAAAAACACAGTAGTACCGAATGGACCAACTTAAATCCAAGCGATCCTGGTGTGACCATTTTGGAACAACTCTGCTATGCGTTTACCGAATTGGGATATTGTGCCAATTTTTCAATGAAAGATATTTTGACACAAGAAAGTGGTGATTTAACTGTGGATAATCAATTCTATTTACCACAAAACATTTTAACTACGTCACCAATTACTATTGATGACTATATAAAATATGTGATTGATCAAGTTCCTAGTGTAAAAAATGTAATCATTACACCTATTTCGCTAAAATTTCCTTTTGTAAGCGGTATTTACGAAGTGTATTTATTGTTGAATCCTAATTACGACGATCCAACCGTAATTAATTCTCCTGAAACAGAAGCTTTTTTTGTATTGAATAGTTGTAGAAACGTAAGCGAGTTGTTTTTAAAACCACAAATACTTGTCAAAAAAGAATACATAATTAGTGGCAAACTTGCGTTAGAATCTGGATACGATTTGCATACCGTTTTACCTAAAATCATGCAATCAATCACAGATTATATTTTCCCAGATGTTGTACAAACAGGTTATGATAAACTAAAGGAAGAAGGCAAAAAAACAAATGAAATTTTCAATGGTCCAAGCTTAAATAATGGCTGGATTTCCATGGAAAGTATTCAACCCAAAAAAGATACAATTCAAGCATTTGAAATCACCAAACTAATTCAAGGAATAGAAGGTGTACAAACTATTTCTGGAGTTTCGTTTACATATAACGACACAACTTCTACAACAGCAACTTGCGCTACAAATGAAATCTTGACGTTCAATTTTTCCCAGTCTTTTTTAAATAATGCCAGCAATACTAGTTTTCAAATAAGCTCACAAGGAAAAGACCTAAATGCATCGTTAAATACTTCTCTATTGGATGAATTGGCAAACATGCAGCAAAAAAGTTCAGAAATCAATGAAGTCGCTGCTGTACAAATAGCGCCAAAACTTCCATCGGGAAAATATAGAGATATTACGAGTTATTACTCTATTCAAAATACATTTCCAGAATCGTATGCCGTAGGTTTAAATGCTACCAATGACAATACACCAACTTATCAAGTAGCACAATCGCGCCAGCTAAAAGGATATTTGAGTTTATTTGATCAAATGTTGAGCAATCAATTTGCACAATTGGCAAATATTGACAAACTATTTTCCTTCAAAAACGCAATCACAGGAAGTCCTGCGGATCTGGAACATTTTAACAATATCAAGAATGCGGAAGAAAAAGCAAACCCAAAGTATCCTGTTCCGTTTGAAGTATTTTCGCCTACCTATTTTTACCAATCTTTATACGGAAGTGTTCCAAATATAGAGCCGCTTTTACGAAACAACAACATTTTTAAATTTGGACCAATCTCAGAATCTGATGCTACATTAGCACATAATAATTGGTTGTCGTATCAAGACGATCCATATAATTCATACATGTATGGCTTGTTGATGATTAATGAAGATGATGGTGTAAATTTACAACGTAGAGACAATTTACTCGATCATTTGTTAGCAAGACATGGCGAATCGCCTTTGGTCATAAATACACTCATATATGGAACTGTATATTCAGGTGATGTTTTAAAAGATCGTGTCATTATTAAAAGTCTGTATTTACAGAACTTAACACCTTTATCGTACAATCGTGCGAAAGCATATCACAATATCGGAGCTACTAAATTGAATGCTTTCATTTTAGAAATTACACCTGAATTAATTGATCAATTAAGCAAAACGAATTCTGCCGAAACTTTAGCAGACTTGCAACTAAAATTAGCAGATCTTTTTGGCGAATCGCAGCAAAAAATTGAAACTGCAAAAGCAGCATATCGTGCTAAAAAAGAATTGCACAAAATCTTAACACAAACCTATAAAAAGAATGGTGTTTTTGATATAGCACGCATTAATAATGAAGAAGCAATCTCTCAGCAAGATACTTTAGACTATATAATGCTCTCGCTAAAATTAGGTATGTTGTTGACACTAAAACCATTTTATGTCAATTTCATACAAGGTGTTTTAGATTTGGATCCCGAAACTACCAGGCAAGACAAACTTTCAAAGCTATATCAACAAAGCGACATGGCATTATGGTTAATTACCGAACGTAAAGGTATGATTGCCATTGAAACAAACTTGCTATTACAATCGGGAAGTTTTCAAGTACACATTAAAGAACATACAATATCAAATACGTTTTATCGCTTAGATACGAGGTTAAATTATCATGATTTTGTCACGCTTTCTATAAAATTGAACACCATGCAATCTCAAGATATTCAAAGCTATTTAACGAGTATAAATTCAACATATACACTCACAAAAATAGAAAGTACAGATATTAAAAATGCAGACTTTACAGCTATTGAAAATACAGGATATTCATGGACAGCTAATGTTGATTGGAATGGTGAAAATACCATGTATATCACAGATGCATTTTTAGAAAACACATTGCTTTGGATTTTCCCAATTTACATTCCAGAACTCATCGCTTCTGATTGGCAACATCGCCTTTCCTTCTTTATGGAAAGTCAATTGCCTATTCAAGTGACCACAAATCCGATGTATGCAACCCATGACGATTTAAAAACCTTAATTCCACAATATGTGGATTGGTATAATGCAAATATTTACAACGCAAAAACAGGAACTATAGACGAAGAAAACATCATCACAAACGCTGCAAAATTAATTGCAACACTGCTACAAATTTCTAAAAACACACTGCCAACAAATGCATAGTCAAGGAGCACATATCATCACACGTTGTCAATGGGATACTGCATTCGATTCCAAAAATCTTGCGCATCAATTACAAATGGATATTAGCGCGTGGAGTGCGTATAAAATGAAACGCATCATCAATCGTGTGTTTGATAGCATTTGTCCACAAGGTCAAACCTTAAAAATTCGAAAACTGGCAGTGGACTTGGGCTCAGTTACGTATGAAAACATGCTCAGTGAACTTCCATTACGTTTGGAAGAAGCGTTGCGAAATGCTTTGTACGACTTGATCATGTATCCTAAAAATGGAGACAAAACCTTAGAAATTGTTCATGAAGACATTGCGCAAATCAATGTATTACGCGATTTCTTGGTACAAGGAATGTTACCGTGGAATTATCAAGAAGCTTATGGAACGGCAGTTCAAATTATGCGTTTGCAGTTGATTAACAATCGCTTAGGCGTTATAAAAATGATTCAAGAAATTGGTATTTCGCAAAATGTTCGCAAGCGTATTGCTTGGCAATTTCCAGATATCACCGTAAAAAAAATAATTGCAGGATTGGAACCAAACAATCATCAGCAGATTATTAATTTTTCGGATGAATTCATCAAGGTTCAGGAAAAAGAGACGATTGTTCAAACTAGCACAAATGATCTTAAGAAAAATATTTGGTTGTGGATTTTAAACTACCTATTCACAGAACGCGGAACCATTTTTAACCGAGTTGCTTTTGTAAAAAGTACTGTGGAACAAATGGCAAGTCATTTCAATATTTCTTATGATTCTATGATTGAATTGATTGAAGAAGCGATAGAACGTGCTAACGAATATTCTCAGGTAGATAATGGTTTAATCGCAATTTTAAAATTATTATCTAAAGAATTATACAACACTTCTTTTTCAAAAGTAAAAACCGCGAAACTAAAAGAAAATTTCTGGCTCAAAGCTGAAACCTATTTTAATACAGCTTCCGCTAGAAGTAATAATATACAGAAAAATGAATTTAATGAATTGGTGATCAATTTATCAAAAGTAGATGCAGCTCGTTTTCAAAAAATTATGCTTAATGTAGATCAAAAGCCATCTACTTGGAAAGCAATTTTGAAAGATTTGATTCCTGCTGCTGTAGAACGTTTATTCATTGTATTGTCACCTTCTCTATCTAAAAATGTATTGACTCAAATTTCATTTTTAGCAAAACTTCCACAAACAAATCAAGTAAAGGTGGATATTTTGGACTTGTATACATTCGGAATTACCTTTTGTATTGCACATCAAAGCACATCTGTTACAAAAAATACATTCTTAGATTTTATCATAGAAAAACTTGCCATACAGCAGCGACAAAGCAAGCTTATTATTTTAGATCATTTTGTGACATCAAACAGCTTCAACATACAAAAGACAACGAGTTTTATTCCACTATTTAAAGAACTAAATACGCTGTATCAAAAAGAAATTACACGCACTAAAATATATACTTCAGAAACGGCATTGCAACAAATTATTGCACATTATATTGCAGAAATTGAACAACAAGGAAGCACAACACATAGCATACAACAACTAGAAAAAACAGTGCAAAAATGGATTACGGCTTCACCAGTAAAGTTTTGGAATAATGTTCAGCAATTAGAAAAAACGCCAAAAGTAAGCATTCATATTTCAGCATTAGTCTCTGCATACGGAACAGCTCGTTTCTTAAAAACTGTTCAACCAGAAATATATACGGTGTTGACAAAAGTGCAGCAAATCATAGAAACATTAATTGCCCAAAAAGCCAAAAAAGCAAGTGCATTACATGCTATCAAAAGTATATTGATCGTTTCAGGTTTTGAAGTTCTTTGGAAGCATCCAACATCAAATGCATCCGTATTCTTTGCAAAGCTTTTACAATACTTAACACGACAAGAAACGACTATCCAAATTACGAAAACAGACATTCAGGAAGTGATTAAGTTGATCTTGAAAACACGAAAAATCAGAACTCTTTCATGGTCGGCTCGTGAGTTTGTTACAATTGAAAAGCAGTACATAAAGTATATTTCTCAAACACCGTTGGAAGAACTTTTAAGTTTAGTACAAACATCAAATCAACAAGCAAAAGTTGCCAAAAATATTTTGAAATTGATACGTGCCAAAAAAATAACTTCACGTGAATTCAAAGCCAACGAAGCAACGCTTATTTCCTATCTCGTTGCAAACGGCGTACAAATTCGCACACGTTTGATTACTAACTTTTACACACAAATTACGCGTACAAAAACTAGCTTTAATACCACACAAATCAAATCGATATTACACGAATTATTTTGGCAAACATTGGTAGAATATCAAACACATCGTGGAAACGAACGCCGTTTTGAAACACTTTACGAAGAAATGGTCCTACAGACATTTCCAACGATAAAAGCAACTGCAAAAAAAGCGGTGAAACCTGTATCAAAAACAAAACCGATTACTGCTGAAATTCAAACTTTACAATTACCGTATCGCATTTCGGTGGTAGCATTGTTTGAAGCCGTTCGTACACATATAACAACGACCAATATTACTGTTGAAATTGCGAAAAAAACCTATACTTTCTCTGAAATAATCATGGTTGCATTAGAGACATCGCCAGCAAAAGTTCGCAGTATTATTCAGGAAACAACAATTGTGAAAAAACAGTTGCAGTTTTTCAATGAAGCTATCAAATTTGAAGCATTTATTGTGTTCCATGCAAATGATACTTCTAGCGCACAATCGGAAACTTTTAAAGCAATACACACCTTATTTAGCATTGCAAAACAACTTGGAAACTCGAAAATAATCAACACCTTACAAATCATTTTTTGGAAACAAGTCATTGCAATTATCAAAGGAAAAACTGCTACAAAAATAAGTGTCGAATTTCTTACAAAAACCACATTTGATGCACTTTCTGAAATTACAACTTTGGATCAAATTACCATTGTAAAACACATTCAAAACAACAACATACATATTCCTCTTATCCTTAAAACAGTATTGGTAGAAAGACATCGTGTTTTTGAATTGATTTCAGAACAAAAACAAGATGTTGCACTTTCAGAAATGGTTAAAAGCTATACAACAACCAAAAAAATGGAGGAATTAAGCAAGCATTTGCTAACGCATTATGAAATTCCTGCTTGGTTTTTACACACGCAATCGTACACTTATGAACGTGTTGTCAACGAATTGATCGCACAGCAACCTTTGATCATTTTAAAAACAATTCGCAGTCAGCACATCTCAGAAGTACAGTTGATCAAATTTATGCACACAATTCACTTTGAAACTTTTATTGCAGCATTGCTAAAATTATACAGTGCGCAACAAAAAGAATTATTGAATATTCGAAAACTGTATGAAACGATTGCTTTTGTCAGTATGCGAGGAATATCGACCAAAAGTTTACAACAAATTATCATCAAAAAAGTGGTGATTGCTTGGCAAACTTCCAACTGGTCTTTGATTGCAAGCACAAATATTTGGAATGAATTGTTATGGGAAACTTGCGGAAAAAAAGCAGTTCAAAAACAAGATTTTTATGCTGCTATTAATGCAATGAAAACGATGTTGCCGACAGCCTTATTAGTGACTTATAATAGTTTGGTTTCTCATGAAGCCTCATCAAAAAACTCAACTCAAGAAATTGAAAACACAACTATAAAAATTCCATATATGGATCAAACAACAAATACCTCGTTTCCTGAAGAAGGTGTTTCTATTATGAATGCAGGATTGGTGATGCTTAACTCATATTTTTTAATGCTACTAGAGCGTTTAGGCACGGTAAAAAATAATGCATTTGTTTCTGAAGAAGCGCAAATTAATGCAGTGCATTATCTGCAATTTATTGTTACCGGACTAACAGAAACGGAAGAATCATTATTGACATTAAATAAAATATTGGTAGGACTCTCACCAAATACGCCCATAAAAGATAGTATTGAAATGTCGCAAGACCAAAAAGATTTAATAAATTGAATGATTCAAGCAGCTATCAATTATTGGCCTGCTATTGGACAAACTTCTACCAATGGGTTTCGCGGAAATTGGTTGGTAAGAGAAGGTATTTTGAGAGAAACCGAAGATCGTTGGGAATTGACTGTTGAAAAAAGACCGTATGATGTTTTGATGCTAAAATCACCCTTTTCATTTTCAATCATAAAATTACCATGGATGGAAAAACCATTACATGTCACTTGGCCATTTTAAAAACTTAAACACCATGAAAATATACCGAAAAAATATACCCAAAATAGACAGCAGCTAGCTCTGAAAAAAGAGATAACACAACCACAACCTACCAAGGTTTACAACATTAATTAACAAACTAAAAAATAACATTTATGAGTTCTTACAATGACAATCTACATTCAAGTGTCGTTACATCATTGGACGCACAAGAATTAGAATTACAAAATGTAGAAGCAAATTTGGAAGCATCCATGTTTTCGCTCTACTACGCACAATGTGCGCGAATTACAACCGCAGAAGAATTAGAAGTAACTACTGCAAAATACGCGTATCAGAAAAAAGTATACGAACAAGCTATTATTGACAGCGATTTATCTACCAATGTTTTACAATCGGCTAATAATGCTAAAGACTATACGGATAAATCTGTCAGCAATACTGCAGTGGCAGCAGCAAATCTACAAATTGCAGCAAATGCTATTTTGAAATTAGCGAGTGATACTGGAAGTATTTTTAGTATTGTAAATGCGGCGGACTTTGATACAGATATTTATGCACAAAGTAACAAAGCCTATGTATTGATGAATGATACTGCGTATGAAGCAGAAAAAGCATCACAGCACAGTATGGAAGCTTCGGCGTCTATTTCGGAAGTGACTACAACAACATTAGCCGATAAAGCCACAGCGACAGATACTTCTATAAAAGATTTACTAGCTTTAGTAACAAAGCAATATGACGATACTACTGCGTTATTATCTTCACAAGGTGCCGAACTAGCTACAGCAAATACAAATGAGAAAAAAGCAGAAGGAATTCTTGAAGATTATAGTGTTTCGTATAACGCTACAAAAGAAGCATATCACTTAAATAATAGTGAATTGAATTTAAATCTTGCTGTTACCACACCAATTACTGTTGGGAATCATGATAGCTATACGGTTTCGTTCAAGAATTATAAAAGTCCATTCAATCTAAAACAAGCTGATGGAAAAGATAGACCTGTAGGATATCCTGTTGAGAATTATTACATCATGCTTGTAGAAAAAAGTAAGAGTAGTACATTCAACATTAACGATGCAGAAGCAATTGTTACTGAAGGGTACTCTGGCAGATATGTGGCTATTACACCAAATGAAGATACTGAAGATGGAATTTATCAGAAAATCTATATTTCAGGAGAAAGTACAGTAGACAAACCTGTATTACTCGATTCGGAAGGAAACAAATTAGAATTAGGAAGCGAATATGTAATATTTGTCATGGCTGTATTTACAAATACATATAAAAAATCTATCAATACTTTTGACGATTATTTATCTGCGCCATCAAAAAAGTTTGTGTTAAAAAATCAGCTAAGCTCTGCGAATGCTGGAGGAATTCAAGCTCCTGATGTTAAAAATGTGATCCAATTTGGAATCTTTGAAAACCCAGATTACTTTAAAAACGGTGATACTGAAGATTTAAAAAACATTCAATATCGTTGTGTATTGTTGCCGAATGACCAAGATTTAGTTCGTGGCTTGTTAACTACAGACGAATTAGAATACATTGACGAAGAAGTTAAAGACAGAGAACAACTAGAAGCACTTTACAATGAAAAAATTAGTGACATTCAAGCAAAACTATATGCTTTAAATGCTCAGCAAAAACTAGATAAAGTTGAAGATACTCCGTCAAAGGATATAAAGTCTATTAAAGCATCTGCTAAGAAAACAACGAAAACAAATTCTAAAGGCATTACAGATGCACAAAGAAAAGATTTGCTGAATCTTGAACTACAAGTTTTAGAAAAAGAGAAAGAGCAAGCCTTAGCAAATGAAGATCACTTACAACCAGGATTCTTCTTTAACTTAACCGTTGCTGAAGAAATTCCTGCAGGAAGTTATACGGTTGCAGAACCCGGAGATATGACATTAACTCAATATCTATTAAAAGACCTCAACGAAAGTGTCTTGAGAAAACTGGGAGATGATAAGATCAAGGCTTTAGATACAAGGTTAAAAAGTTATGTGAGTAAAAAATCAGGATCTGATACAGATGTTGAACAATTTTTACAAGAGGTTATTAAATTAATTGAAAGTGTTATAAATGAAGTAATCGCTAAAAGTCTGGAAGTCCTTCTTGCAAATTATGGGCAATTTATTAACGATCTAATTTTATTAGCTAGAGGATATAAATTTTACAGTAAAAAAGTGACCTTAACTTCTGAAACCACTGATAATTTTGGAAATCGTTTGATCAACAAAAACGATTATATATCTGCAATCATCTCAATTTCTAATAATGCTGACGAGACTGTAAATACACAGTTTACAAATGCACTTTCTGATTACCAGCATACCGCGGCATTTACATACAATGATCCGTATGCAACTACCAGTGAAGTCGTAGCATATCCAAAACAAACAACATTAAACTAATCATTAAAAGTTAATACATTATGAGTAGAGAAACTATATTAATTCCAGATACCAGTGCAGCACACAGGTACGGAATTACAGAAAAAAAGAAGCAAGAAATAGACTTCCTAACCCAGAAAGTCTTAAACGCAGAAAATGAAGTACAACAATACCAAGCTATTGTAGATTCGCTTACTGATAAAGCATCAAAATTAGCTAGCGAATTGGCAACTGCGGAAGCAAATAAAGCACAAGCATTAGACAATAGAAATTCAGTAGACACTGTAATTAATAATGCGAAAGATTTATATGAAAGTTCTGAGAATACCTATAAACAATCTGCCGATTCAGAAACCAAAATTAAAAGTGTAGCTACAGAAATTAATACCGTGATTAACAAGCTTATTTACTCTGCGGAAGTTATTGACAAATTATCAAACTTAGTCGTTAGAAAAAAAGCAAGCAATCCATTGATTTCAGACGAGTTAGTGACTATGGTAACACAAGCGAGTTCAGATGCTAATAATGCCGTTGCATTAACATTGGTAGAGTTAGAATCTGTATTTAATTCGAAAGCCACTACTATTGAAGGAAAATCTGCAATGTCACTTGAATTGTTACAATCTACAAAACTGTATGAATTCATTACAGGAGAAGAAATTGATGGTGTTGAGAATGATATGAAAACTGACAAAACATCGCTCAAGTATTATTTATACACTGCTTATAACATTACGAGTAACATGTACGAAAAAGTATTGGCTGCTTCTGATGATACTACAAATCAATTAAACGACGCCAAAGCATCCTTAAGCAAAGCACAAATAAAATTAAGTTCATTACAAGCCGGATTGGCCGCTGTAAATGCTGCAGCTTTAGCATCTTAAAAAGATTATATTTAGAAAATTAATCACCTAAAAACAACAATTATGGATAGCGTATTTAAAAAGTTTTATAGAAGTTTTTATAATAACACTAATGGTTTTATACCCACAAAACCCTTGAATCAAAATATGTATCCAGGTGACTTTTTTCAAATCAAAAATGGAGAAATCATCATTTTGGGAAACATTTTCAGAAAAAATATAGTCAATGTTGCTGACGTATCTCTTGATAATGGAACAAAACTCAATCCTGCTAATTGGAACTTTAGCGAAGGTGTTACCAAGCCGTATTCTGGCAGAGACACTGGACACAATCCCATTGAAGGAGATTTTGAGTTTAGCAAACAAGTATTAGCTTTTGACGGATTTGGAAGTTTCTTCTTTAAAAGTAGTGCTCCCGAATCTGTTAAATTTGCTAATTGGGGCGATTTTAAGCAAGAACTTATTATCAAAATGACCCAAACACTCTATTCGTTCAGAGAACTTTATATTGTTACAGAAAGTGCTACTACAGAAAGTTGGACTTTAGCAATTGCGGGTTCAGACAAAGCTGAATTAGAGATTGCTACAGAATCCGAAAACTTTGGATTGGTCGATATTTTTGGCGATTCAAGTGCGAAAACTATTCAAGCTAGAGATATCGAATTTTATCATCGAGAAGACAAAAAGAAACCTTCTTTTTTTAAAGCAAAGAAACTAATTGTACAACAAGAAAAATTAGACGTTTTTATTAGCGAATTGATCAGCGAGCGAATGCAAGTTCCTGTATGGGCAGAAAATTTTTATGAATATGATTTTTATAATTTAGGCGGTCCATATTCTCCACCTGTAACAACGAACACAGCGCAAGCATGTATCTTAGATATGCTACAGGCAAATCAATTAAATCCGAATACTGCTTTACAATATTTTTCGTGGGCAAATGCCAATCTTGATGACGTAGAAATACTATTTAGAACCTATGGAAACTAACGAATATATTGTTTCACTCCATGAAGAAATTCATTGGTTACAAAATGTAATCAATCAAGTAATTAGTAGTTATTTACAACATGAAGAAGCCGAAGACATTCATTGGACCGATATAACAATGCCCGATCTTTCCGAAGTAAATTCACCCTTTGCAAATACAGTGAGAGAATGGGATTTGAACAATTTGGAACGTGTTGTTTTGGCCTTAGCCATGACACCGCACATTCTTCCTGAAGCTTTGGATATTTTCTTTGGTCAGAATAAAATTTACAACAGAGGCTTTACAGAATTTGGAGGTGTAATCGACAAAAATCACAGCGGTTTTTTACCTACTGGGCAAACTTTATTGTTTTTGACGACTGCGCTTAATCCTGAATGGCGATTGGAAGTATTTTCTATTTTTGAAAACCAGCACATTTTTCAACAAGAACAAGTAGTACAAATGCAGCCTGTAGAAGGTTATTTGCCAAAATACAATGGTGTGTTAAGTCTAAATCATCGATGGTTACACTATTTTATTACAGGAGAAAAACCAAAATTAGAACACAGCGTTTCATTTCCTGCTCAAAAAATAACCACCAATTTAGCATGGGATGATGTTGTATTAAATCCTGAAATTATGGATCAAGTGGCAGAATTGACTACTTGGCTTTCTCATAAAAACACCTTGTTGGAAGATTGGGGATTGTCCAAACATTTAAAACCTGGTTATAGAGCTTTATTTTATGGTCCTCCAGGAACAGGAAAAACACTGACAGTGTCGCTTTTAGGTAAAAACTTAGGATTGGATGTATACCGTGTAGATTTGTCAATGATTGTTTCCAAATACATTGGGGAAACAGAAAAAAATCTTTCGCGTATCTTCGATACTGCTGCACATCAAAATTGGATTCTATTCTTTGACGAAGCTGATGCTCTATTTGGAAAACGTACCAAAGCAAATTCGTCCAATGACCGACATGCCAATCAGCAAACAGCATATTTGTTACAGCGTATTGAAGATTTCCCTGGATTCATTATTCTGGCTTCCAATTTAAAAGCTAATATGGACAAAGCTTTTTCCAGAAGATTTCAATCGATCATACATTTCAAAATGCCTTCTGCAGAAGAACGCTTTAAACTTTGGCAAAATGTATTTACAGGCACCTGTACACTGGCTGATGATATTGATTTGTACAAAATCTCTGAAGATTATGAATTGGCAGGTGGCGCTATTATCAATGTCCTGCGCTATTGTGCATTGGCTGCTGTACAACGTGGAGATACTGTTGTAAACAAACAAGAATTGCTTACAGGAATACGAAGAGAATTAAAAAAGGAAAACAAAACAATTACTCAAACATAACCGCCGTTTTTTTATGATAGATATTGAAGAGTTAATATTGTTACGAGAACATTCTCGATTATTAGTGATGAATTCTTGGCGACTTGACATTCCAGAAGAACATCGGAATATCATAATAGCCAACGCACTCAATAACTGCGTACTATACAAGAGTTTAAATCTTGTCGGGTATCTGATTACGAGTAGGCGTTTATTTATTATTGGTGCTAGTGAAAATACTCCTTTTCAAGAAATACTCTATTATTTCTATCGCTGTGTTGAAACTGGAATTGCAGAGTATAAAAAAATGATAAACGACTATGATGATGCCTATCATTTAGAACATCATGTACATCATAAACTATTTACGCCTTATCCTTTTTTAAATGATTACATCAGAGCTTTAATCACAGGAAAAGAAGTCCATATTGGATATTATGATCCGTATTTAGAACGTTTAAAGCAATACATACACAATCATAATTATTGTTCTGCTTTAGACTATTTAGGAGGAAAAAGTCCAGTCATTGTAGCTACAGACGATATCATATTATAATCAAAAAAAACATGTCCTGTAATGAAAAAACAGCTTCCTAAAAAAACAGCAGAAAAAACAGTGCAAACTGCGGCGGCACATACTCATAAAGTAACTCAAACAATGCAAGGAATTTCACTTGAAGACAATCGTCCTAAAACAGTAATTCAGCAACAAAAAAATAACACTGGATTGCCCAATAATTTAAAATCTGGTATTGAGAGTCTTACCGGACATTCTATGGATGATGTCAAAGTACATTACAATTCACCCAAACCAGCACAACTTAACGCACATGCCTATGCACAAGGAACTAACATTCATATAGCTTCTGGGCAAGAAAAACATTTGCCACATGAAGCTTGGCATGTCGTACAACAAAAGCAAGGACGTGTACAAGCTACAAAGACCGTGAATGGTGCTAAAATCAATGACAATAAAAGCTTAGAGAAAGAAGCGGATGTAATGGGTGCAAAAGCGGTACAGCGAAAATCAAAAATAGCATCTGAGTTGAACACTATTAATAAGCCATCTAAAATTATACAACGTGCAAAATATGTTGGAGAGTACACAGCAAAAGCCGATGGGAATGTTCGAAATCAAAAACATAATAAAATAGGTACATATAAAAAGGGTGATGCTATACAAATTAATTCTAGTATGATGAAAAAATTTACTTCAGGAATTATTTTTGGGAAAAAAGAACATGTATATGGCACTGTTAATGGACATACAGGATGGATTGTTGAAAATAATATTGGAGAATGGCAAGGACCTCTTGCGGCTCCTGCTCGCCTAGGAGGACCAGCAAGATTATGGGCAAATCGACCATCGAGATTCACTTCTTTCAATACAGCAAACAAAAAAGGGAATTCTATGTATACTGTAACAGCACATGATTTATATAGGTATGCTCCTGTAAATAAAGATCCTTCGAGGGGCGCATTAAATCAAGTTTATCACGATTTAATGAATAGACATGTTGCTTTTACTGCTGATGGAGGTGCTTTAAACAAACTACATAATGCAGCTTTTAAAACAGGTCCTGTTACGTATGAAGGTGGTCATTTGATTGCTGGTAATGGAGATAAAAAAATAAGTATTGCGGTACAGTTAACTCCACAAGTAGGACTTACCGTAATAGATTTTGATTATCATCCAAATACAAGAAATATATCTGGTAGGCATGTTGGACATGCAGTAGCTTCGGTAGAATAATAACATCCTAAAGCACTCAAAAAGTTGTTATAATAAAATTTGATATTATACAAAATGGAGCATCAACATAACAATAAAACTAAAGAGAAAACACAGCAAACAGTTGCTACATATCTGAACACTGCTTCAGATAAAAAAAGTGGTCTTTCTTTAGAGGACAATCGTGCTTCCTCAAGTATACAACAAAAGCAAGTTGATAAAATACAAGAAACTACCATCCAAAAAAAGAAAAATAACACTGGATTACCCAATAATTTAAAATCTGGTATTGAGAGTCTTTCCAGACATTCTATGGATGATGTCAAAGTACATTATAACTCTTCCAAACCAGCACAACTCAACGCACATGCCTACGCACAAGGAACTAATATTCATATAGCTTCAGGGCAAGAAAAACATTTACCGCATGAAGCTTGGCATGTGGTACAGCAAAAACAAGGCCGTGTACAAGCTACAAAAACAGTCAATGGCTCAAAAATTAATGACAATGTTAGCTTGGAAAAAGAAGCGGATGTTATGGGTGCGAAGGCCTTGCAACTGAAAAGTTCGGGAGTAAATAATGATTCCATTACAACTAAAAAGAAAATCAATAATAGCTTCATTAAAAAAAACGTAGCCCAGCGTAATGTTATTGTTCATGGTAAAAAAGGAAGAGTTGAAGAATTAAAACCTAAAGATGAAGAAATAAATGGAAACATCGTAACCCCATTAGAACGGTTATTTGGAGGTGAAGGTGTTCATTTATTAAAGTTAATGATTAAATCTAAAAATACATACGAGTTTCAAAATATAAATGAATTACATGAAGCCATAGGTGCACAAACCATTATAAATGCAAGCAAACGAAAAGGGAAAAGTTCTGATGAGCTAACTGAACATCTATTAAGCGAAAGTAAAGATTCAGATGGCGTAGATGCTTTAGGACCTAGAGAACAAGGCGCTGCGTCAATGGCAGCTAGTTTTCAATTGGCTCATAAGTATGGTGTTAAATTCTTTGGTAGACCAACAGCTGTTAAATCTTGGGCAAAAAATGCTATCGTACAAACCACACAACAACGAGGAGATAAGTCACATGTACTCGCAGCAATGCATGTAGACCCTACATTACAATTGGTTTTGTGTTTTGATGGAAATTTTAAAATGGCTTCTGAAGGTGATGGCATACTCGAAACATATTCTCAACTCCACAATCGCGTATGTGTATATCAAGGATCTCCTAATAGAGTAAGTGGAGGCACAATTCGTAATCTTACCTATTCAACAGCTATATTAAAACATGCAGCAATTGCTGATCCATTAGGAACCAGAAAAAAAGTACAACATGCTATGACTGGTAAGTTAGATTCAAAAACTATGGAATATTATGAACAGTGGAGTCAGGATCTCGGGTTTGTAAAAAGTCATAAAAATAAATATGTCATTATAAGTCATCGTGATTCTGGACATAAAGTTCCTAAAGGACGTACTCCTTCACATCCAGAATTAGATACGGGTGAATATGGTTTTATGGATATGATACTCGCTGTAGAACGTATGGGCTTTATTCCCGTTCCTATGGGTGCTCCAGCATTAAGTTATAAAAAACAACCCAATATGATTAAATGGTGGATGAAAACACCAAAAGGCCTTAAAAGTATGGGGAAAACTAAAGGTCAGATTGAATATGGAATGGTACGCTTTTTAGCAGAACAATATGGTGTTAGATTACTAGCCATGCGTAGCGGAAACACAGACGCTATGGCATTTGCTGGTATGGAAACCATCTTTATTGATATGGCTACTGAAGGGTTAGACCCTGATGAAGTTGCTGGAGCAAAATTAACAGGTAAAGAACATGAAGCGCATAATCGAAGTTGGAGAAGAGCAGCTATGTTAGAAACTGTTGTTCCGGGTGTATTCCACCAGATTTTCTTACAACACCCAAGACTTGACAAAGCATTTCCTGATCAAGATCAAGAATGGAATGGAAGCTTTGCTCCTAGTGATGTTAGATTACTAGAACACGCATTGGAATTCTATTTCGGCAAGTTAGGTGCCGAAGTTTATAACAGAACGGAACGTCATCTCTCTAGTCCTATTGATCCTAAAAATACAGCAGATTTTAGTGATAGAGTTGATGGTAAAAAAACTGTAGAAGAACGGCAAAAACGCGGATACGAATCTATTGCTGATTTTGTAAAAGAAGTTCGAGAAGAACGCCAACAACAAGTGCATGCTCCTACCGGAAAGTTAAATGAAATCTTCTTAAAATTGGAAAATATCCGAACTCGATTAACTGTACTTTCTGCTGATATTGAGAAGTTAAAAATACAATTAGAACAATTAAAAAGAGATGTGGCTCTATTAAAATAAGTATTGTGAAGAAGAAGTATATCTTTATACATCATTCAAAATAATTTATGGAATTACGTTTTCTCACTATGATAACTTATAAGTTCTAAATTTCGATTTAAATCGAAATGAATTCTTAGGTAAAAGCTTTTTTTTGGACAAATTTATCTAATTTTGAATTTCTTTTATAAACTAATTTTCCATGCTCAAAAAAGCCATTCAGTTTATGATTATTAGCGCCATTGGCTTTGCTTTTTTGAATGCAATTGTAAAGTATTTGGGGGATTTTAATGCGTATCAAATTGTATTTTTCAGATCGATTGGAACTTTATTTTTCACCATTCCTTTACTTGTAAAACTAAAGCTCTCATTTTTAGGAAATAAAAGAACACTTCTGGCAATTCGTGGTATTTTTGGGGTAACATCGATGTCGTTATTTTTTATGTCAAT
>NZ_JAKVBC010000040.1 GCF_022447245.1 Kordia sp.
CTGGAAAGCGTCGGCATATTGTGTGTAGAAAAAAATGCCAAAACATTTTATTTATACTAAGCAATAAAGCATTTGCGCGCGGCAATTTAGCATAACGACAAATTATAGTACAAAGAATTATGTAGCGCAGCGTTCCGATTAAATAAGGTTCATAGCCCAAGCAGAATGATTCTAGTAGCAACTCAAAGGTTCTGGGATATTTAGCATAATGTAGAATTATAGTTACAAAAACGAGAAATACACTTATTTACTTTATATAGTTTTTGTATTATAATTTATATTATGTTAAATAGAATATTTCAATAAAATCAATACAAAACAAATTCACTAATCCTCTATTTCATTAAAAAGGTTACGATATTTCATCAATATATCTTTTAACTTTGAAACAATGTTATTGTAGACATGTTTATATAAAAATAATAAAGTTACTATCCGAGCTTTGTGTTGCTTATTATTAAAGAAATAATTCGCACAGTCTTCTGTGCACTGAAAATTACTCATGACAAATTCTAAATACCAATCTTGTGTACGCTCTATTTCTTTAAGAACTTCTGTAGTTGTTATAAAAATTAATTGCTCCGTAGATTTTAATTTCTCATTGTAAAGCCTGTAATCCATAGCTAGACTCTTTAAATCTAACGATGTTTTAGATTTATTCAATGTAGCATTATCAATCATCGTAATCACTCTTGTGTCGTTTTCATGTGCATGATTATCAAATAATAAAGATCCTAGCACTTCTCCTGGAAATATTTCTGCACTATCCTTCGGGTGCTGTAAATACTTTCGGTAATTTTCATGTACGTTATCTGATTTGTTCAGATGCTCAGAAATTGAAGTAATATCTGTATCTAATTGCTTAATTACTTCCATACGAAGCTCTGCATTTGCATTGTTCAACTCTTTACGCTGATTCCAATTATTTAAGGCAACAGCAATCAAAATCCCAATTACAACCAACACAATTTCACCCAAAGCATACGTAAGGTATTTCTTAAAATTGGTTCCTCCCATAATCGCAAAACGTTGTTTGTTAAATAGTTTCATATCAAAAATTCTAATCGAATATACTAATATTCAACAATAAGAAAAAATAGACCGCAAATAACCAAGCTATAATATGTAAAACTACTAAGGAAAAAGCCCAGATCCAATAATAGCAAAGCGATCCAGACTCTTGAATTTAATAAAAAACAATATCTAAAAGCAAAGCGACCTAACACCCAAAACAAAAAAAATAGCCGTACTTTTGCCGAATGATTTCAAAACAACAATCGCAAACAGAATTTATCATCCTAATGGCATCGTTGATGTCTATTGTAGCATTATCTATTGACGCGATTTTACCAGCTTTGGAAGCTATTGGTGTCTCTATCGGTACAACACAGTCTACAGACAATCAAACCTTAATTACGATGATATTCTTAGGTTTAGGTTTTGGACAATTAATTTTTGGGCCGTTGTCTGACAGTATGGGACGTAAACCCATTATTTACATAGGATTTGGCGTATTTGTTTTTGCAAGTTTTCTTTGTGTATTAGCGCCAAATTTAGAAATCATGATTATCGGACGTATTCTACAAGGTATTGGACTTTCCGCACCAAGAACGATTAGTATTGCCATGGTTCGCGATAGTTTTAGCGGTGATTATATGGCAAAAATCATGTCGTTTATAGTGGCTATCTTTATTCTAGTTCCTGTGGTTGCTCCTGCTTTAGGAAAACTATTATTGGATAATTTTGGTTGGCGAGCTATCTTTAATAGTCAGTTAGCCTTTGGAGCTATCATCATGATTTGGCTTTGGAAACGACAACCAGAAACCCTTGATACAAAAAATAAAATAAGGGTTTCTAAAAATTTGTTTATCAATGGATTAAAAGATTTTTTTAAATTTAAATCTTCTGTAGCTTTTACCTTAATCTCAGGATTTATTACAGGTTCATTTATGGTGTATTTAAGTGCTTCTCAAGACATATTTCAAAATCAATATGGAATGGTCGAAGAGTTCCCATACATCTTTGCAGCATTGGCAATCTCTGTAGGATTTGCTACATTTTTAAACGGAACATTTGTGTTAAAGTATGGAATGTATGCTATGGTACGTGCTTTTATGATTGCATTTACAGGAATTCCAATACTATATCTAGCTTTTTTCTATGGTGAACCCAACCCAAATATCTATGTATTAGTGAGTTTCTTTGGTATTCAGTTTTTCTCAATTGGTTTCCTTTTCGGGAATTTACGTTCGTTGGCCATGCAACCTTTAGGGCATATTGCTGGAATTGGAGCTGCAATTAATGGATTTGTTTCCACTATCATGGCTGTCCCTATAGCAACTTATATTGGAAGCTTTATAAAAAAGACCGCTTCTCCTCTATTTATGGGCTTTTTAATTTGTGGCTGCGCTTCACTCCTAATTCTAGCAATTCTAAAAAAAGTGAATAAAACGGATTCATTGTCAAGAACATAGTTTGTAAAAAAAAAATCTTTTAATTAAGTTTACAAAAAAACCTCTATCAAGCTAATGAAAAAGATATTTATAACGACTTTTTTGAGTCTATTTCTTTGTATACCAATACTTAAGGCGCAACATTCTGTAGCTCGTGACTGGAATGAAGAATTACTAAATGCCATTCGTGGCGATTTTGCGCGTCCAACCGTACATGCCAGAAACCTTTTTCATAGTTCCATGGCAATGTATGATGCTTGGGCAGTTTTTGATACTACAGCAGAAACGGTATTTTTAGGAAAAACCTTCGGAACATACACAAGTACTTTTAATGGTATTGCAGCACCCACTGATATAGAAGTTGCACGTCATGAAGTCATTAGTTATGCTATGTATCGCTTATTAACTCATCGTTTTGCTAGTTCGCCTGGAGCAAGCACTTCTCTACCGAGTTTTCAAACCTTATTTCAATCCTATGGCTATGATATCAATTTTACGTCTACTGATTACAGTACAGGATCGTATGCAGCGTTAGGAAATCATTTAGCGGAAGAAATTATTGCTTTTGGTTTGCAAGATGGCTCTAATGAGCAGAATGATTATGCAAATGAATTCTATCAACCTGAAAATACCCCGTTGATTTTAGATTTATATGAAGATACCAACAATATAAATCCTAACAAATGGCAGCCTTTAGCATTTGATGTTTTTATTGATCAAAGTGGAAATACGTTTCCATTAAATACACCCGAATTTTTAAGTCCAGAATGGGGAGAAGTCTATCCTTTTGCCCTAAAATATGACAATTTAGAAATCATCAACGAAGGATTTGATTGTTACGTTTACAATGATCCAGGTCCGCCAGAATATATACAAAACTCAAATGAAGATGGTATTGACGATCCGTATAAGTGGCATTTTGCTTTGGTCTCTTTGTGGTCTTCACATTTAGATCCTGCTGATAATACCATGATTGATATCTCGCCGGGTGCTTTAGGAAACTTGTCTACAACAACTTTACCTGAAACTTTTGAAGAATACAAAGCATTTTATGATATCATTAATGGTGGCGATCCAAGTACGGGACATGCAATGAATCCAGTGACGAATCTACCGTACACTCCACAAATGGTAAAAAGAGCTGATTATGCACGTGTATTGGCAGAATTTTGGGCAGATGGACCTGATTCTGAAACACCTCCAGGACATTGGTTCACCATCATGAATTATGTAAGCGACCATCCCATGTTTGAGAAGCGATTGAATGGTTCAGGACCAGTTTTAGGTGATTTAGAATGGGATGTAAAGTGTTATTTAGCGCTCGGTGGCGCAATGCATGATGCAGCCATTAATACTTGGGGAATAAAAGGATATTACGACTATATACGACCAATTTCTGCCATTCGTTATATGGCAGGAAAAGGACAAAGCACTGATGCTTCCTTACCTAGTTATGATCCACATGGTTTACCGCTTATTCCAAATTATATCGAATTGATAGAAACTGGCGATCCATTAGCGGGAGCTAGTGACGAGAATGTCGGAAAAGTAAAAGTATATGCATGGAAAGGTCCAGATTATATCAATGATCCTACGCAAGATATTGCAGGTGTTGGCTGGATTTTAGCAAACAGATGGTGGCCTTATCAACGCGGAACCTTTGTAACGCCTCCTTTTGCAGGATATCTCTCAGGACATTCCACTTTTTCAAGAGCTGCGGCAGAAGTATTGACATTATTAACTGGAGACGAATTTTTCCCAGGCGGAATGGGAACGTTTGACATTCCACAAGACAACTTCTTAGTCTTTGAAAAAGGACCAAGCGCGCCATTCACACTACAATGGGCAACCTATCGTGATGCTTCTGACCAAACTAGTTTATCTAGAATTTGGGGTGGAATTCATCCTCCGATAGATGACATTCGTGGACGTCTGATTGGAGCAACCATTGGTGTAGAAGCGTATACCAAAGCGAGCGATTATTTCAACGGTGTATTAAGTACAGAAGATGTCGAAGTTAGCAATACAAGAATTTACCCAGTTCCATTTAAAAATCAGTTAACGATTGAAGCTGAAACTGAGCAAATTTCAAAAGTAAATTTATATAGTATTGATGGACGCTTGTTGTTTACAGAAGATATGAACGCTACACAAAAAACAATTGATTTGCCAAGTTTACAAACGGGAATCTATTTCCTAAAAGCCTATAATGCAACAGGAAAAGTGATCGTACAACAAAAAGTAATAAAGAATTAATAGGATAGATTGAAAGAAGGCTAAGTAACTATTTGTAACTTTAGAAGAAGTACTAAAAATTAACTTATGATACATACCATAAAAAAAACGCTTCTAAGACTTTGCTTTCTTGTATTCTTTTGCCTAGCAACTACAAAAATGACAGCACAAAACCCTGACGTTATCGGTACTTGGTATATTATCAATGTTATAAACGATTTTCAACCTATTACATATACACAACCACCAATTACTACAGAAGTTGCCTCAATTAAATTTTTAGATACTACAGATGCAGTAAACGCAATAGGTTTTAGTGGATGTAATAACTTTCAAGTGGAAGCCGATGTGTCTGCAGATACTATGTTCGGATATGGAGACATTTTTTTATCTAATTTTAGTTCAGAAATGAATTACTGTTCAGATGCTTATGATAATTGGGAAGGTCGTTTTTATTGGATACTAGATAATTATAATCAGTATTATTTAAGTAGTTCCAATGGTGTTGATTATTTAAGTATAGAAAATCCCATATTCAGTGGAATTTACATGCAAAATCAACCATTAAGTGTGACACAAAATAGTTTGACAAAGATACACATGTATCCCAACCCTGTAACAGATGTACTTTTTATAACAAATACAGCATTACAAATAAAATCGTTTGTAATTTACAATACGCAGGGACAAAAAATTAAAGAAATAAATAATCACAATAATTCTTTAGATGTTTCTACCTTATCAAAAGGTTTGTATTTCTTAGATATTTTGACATCTACAGGAAAATTTACAGAGAAGTTTATGAAAAAATAAAACACATCATGATGTTATCAAAATCATTATACTTTTCAAAAAACACACTCTTATATCAATATAAAAGCCTGTTTAGTGTATTCTAAACAGGCTTTATGATGTATATGTAATTCTTATAGTAAGTTCACACTATTTAGGTCGTTCAGCTTCCAAACGCAATGCAAATCCTCCTAATTGTAAACTAGACATATTTTCCTCAATAAGAACGAGCTCTATACCATCTTTACCAGGTTTATCGCTAAATTCTGTTCCTATCGCAACAGGTGTCAATCGTCCATTAATCATAGGTACATTAATGATTAATCGAGAATCTCTCGTATAAAAATAGGTATGTCCATTTTTAGATTTCACCAATGCATTTGCTTTTTTACATTTGTTTTCTTCTTTCATCAATATTGAATCATATTCTTTGTATGATGGATTTTTTCGCAACAATTCTAACACTGTTTTTTCAACGCGTTTATCCAAGAATCGAATCCAAATTGGGCTCTTTTTTGGTAATTTCCCTTTGTGTAATACCAAGCGTTTCATTGTCGATTTATCCTCTGCATTTCCAATAACTCCAGTAGCCTCATAAGTGTCATCAGTGCTGTCATCAGTATAATCGATGGTAATATTTCGTTGCCCTAGATTCGTGTTATCAATCACTAAATTTCCGGAAGGAGTTGGTCCTGTATGTGGTGAGACTTCTGCTAACAGACACGGATGCCAAGAAGTTCCTCCTACTGTTTCAGGCGGAACCAATGCTGCTGGCCATTGGAAATCATAAATAATCTCGTCTCCAACTGCTTGTGTAGCCACAAATTCCTCTCCTATCAAATAGGTTCCTTGGACTAGAGGATTTGGAATAGGATCTCCTGGGTTTCCTGATGGAATGAAATCTGCAGGATATACAAATTGTGAGCCCGCAAAATGTGAAAGATATAAACGAACATAAAAATTAGAAGAATCCGCTGTTCCAACGTTTTTCACACGTACACGAACCCAATTATCTACACCAGATATGGCATTTTGATTTGGCGGGTTGACTCCATACGCTGGATCTGCCAGTCCTTCCACTGCAGGATCAGCATTTCTAATCCAAATATCAGGACTTCTCCAAAACGTTCCTCCTGTAGGCACCACAGATCCATCATCAGATAAATTATCTCTAATTAAAAGATTTACCGCATTTGTATCAAAATCATTTGCTCCTTGGACAGCAGCGAGAATATCTAATCTTCCAAATCCATACCATTGGCTAAAACCACCAACCCATTGTCCTACAGAATCAGCATTAGCGCCATCAATTACTACAGAAGTATTTCTAAGAATATCTCTTATATCTATCCAAGTAAGTTGTGATTCCACAGAGAGCATTAATGCTGCAGCTGCAGCTACGGTTGGTGCGGCGGCTGAAGTTCCACCAAAAGTTTGTGTTCCGCCAACATCATCTAGGGATGGCGCATTGTGACCTTGTGCACAAATATCTATTTCTGGACCAAAATTAGAGGTATTTCTTAGTACTTCAACTCCTGAACCATTTGGTTGTAACGAATTAGAAATTGCCAACGTACGTGGATGCGCAGCAAAAGTTCGAACTCCAGTAATTGCCTGTCCACCATTTCCTGCAGAATACACTAAAAGAGTTCCAAGTCCACCACGACCATAAGTAGTTAAATATTGAAAGGTATCTTCCATAATTCCAGATACCGCAAGTCCATCCATACCATGTGAACATGATATAATATCTGCGCCATTTGGTATTGGCTCCGCTGGCCATCCAGCAGTTGTATTACCTGTGGTAAAACCTGCCGCCCATAACAAGATATCTCCATAATTAACAGAACTTACACTGACTCTTTGCAAACCTATTTGATGTGTGTTAGGCGCAATTCCTGCTACACCAGAATTATTATCTGTTAGTGCTGCTATGATTCCATACACACCCATTCCGTGGTCAGAAAGTGGCGTATATCCAGGAACGGTACACTGTTGCATGCCTGAAAAGTCAAAACACTGTGAGAGTTGTGGATTTCCATCTGTAAGATTCCCTCCAATATCTGGATGATCTATATCTATTCCACGATCTAATGTACATACGGTTACATCTGTACTTCCTAAAGTGATGTTTGGATCAATTCCGTTTAAAAATTGCCAAGCTTGATCTGCATTTTGAAGTGTTAAATTAGCTTGCGATCCATATAAAGTATCATTTGGCGGATCAGCAGGGAAAACATCATCCGTAATCTCTGCCATAATATCTGGTTCAGCATATACAACGATGTC
The DNA here is from genome assembly GCF_022447245.1 of Kordia sp. Taxonomy (GTDB): domain Bacteria; phylum Bacteroidota; class Bacteroidia; order Flavobacteriales; family Flavobacteriaceae; genus Kordia. The sequence continues at coordinate 7,770 of NZ_JAKVBC010000040.1, forward strand.
TTTTTCATACCAAGACTCCATTAATGCTAAATGCGTTTTCCAGTCTCCTTTCAAAAATTCAATCAAAAAGGCATTTCCAGCTTGAATAAAGCTTCTTAAAATACGTCCATTCGCCTTTTCTACTAAAGCATCAATATCTTTAGGCTTCATGTGGTTTTTAAATCGAACCACAAAACGATGGTCAATTAGTTTGATTTGATTGGTACCTAAGTCAACAGGAATACCTACCCTTACATCTCTTTCTAAAAGTTTAGGTGCATTTTCTCTAATTTTACTTACATCTTTAGGATTTCGAACTTTAAACATCCATATAGCGCCATCGCCAGCAATGTTGTTTCTTTTTTCGTTTTTAAGTTTGAGTGGTTTTAACTTAAATTGTTTACAAACCTTTTCAATAGCGTCTCTTGAGTTTTTTTCTGATGGCGGCTTCATTTCAAAAATGAAACCTATGATGCTCTCTTCTGGTTGAAACGGCACGCGATTTTGTCCCATACGATACGATGGCCAACCTTTTTTTCCCAAGTAAATTGGTATGATTTCATTTCTTCCTTTTACTTCAAATTTCCTTGAAGGAGCTACCATATCCTTTGTCATTGCTGATATCGTATAGTTTCCTTTAGGTAGTTTTCCTATGTAAAGATTTTGCCCTTTTACACGTTTTAGTCGTGTTCTTCCGATACGAACTATTCCTTCTTTTTCGTACGGTTGACCTCCTGGATTATGGATAGAAATACGAACATTAACTTTCTCAGTTTTTTTTAGATCTTTTAGATTTTTTTTTGACTTCATATTAGTTTTTTAGGTTAACAATGTCTTTAGAAAGCAATACCTATATAGTTAGGAATTGGCTTCTAACGGAGCCAAGATAAACCGCTAAATGCTTGAATACAAGAGTCTTTTCCTTCTAATCGAGAGTAAAATACCTTAAAAAATGACAGGATTTTTCCTGTTTTGAATATTGTTTTATAGTGTGACGTTTTCACTATGATCTTAAAAGTCAGATAATAAACAAAGCTCAACAATAACTGTTGAGCTTTTATATAAATGAAGTATGTTGATAATATCTTTATATCTGAATCAGTTTGAGGAATCTACGAAATAACCTCACTCTCAAATACGACCTGATTCGCTAATGTTTTATGTACAGGACATTTTGCTGCAATTTCTTTTAAACGTTGTTTTTGTTCGTCTGAAAGGTCTCCCACAAATTTTAATTTCTTTGTAATAAAATCAATTCGTGTAGGTTTTTCTAGTTCAATTCCGAGTTCTTTGTTTTTCTTTTTACTGTGTGAAATGTATACAAAGACTTCTTCTAAATCCCAACCTTTACGATTGGCATACATTTTTAGTGTCATTGTCGTACAAGCCGCCAAACTTGCATATAAGAGCTGATAAGGAGAAGGACCAAAATCATCGCCGCCAACCGAAACAGGTTCGTCGGCAATCAAACTGTGATTTTTCATTTGAATATTTGTAGTGAAATTATCTTCAACCAAATTCAAATATCCAATTAAGTGTTCGCCTTCGGTGTCAAGCATGATATTTTCCTGTTTTGGAAAATAGCGTTCTACCCATGATCCGATCATATTTCCGGCATAACGACTGTCTCGTTCATTCATCAATAAATGATCTGCATTATCAAGAGAAACAAAGCTTTTTGGATGATGTGCGTTTACATATAATTCTTTAGCATTTTCAATTCCTACAATCATATCAATTGGAGAGTGCAGTATTAATAGTGGCTTGCGCAAGTTTTTTACAATCGTTGGCAAGTCTGTTTTATCAAAATCGCTTACAAATTCTTTATTTACTACAAATGGCCTTCCTCCAATGTTAATTTCTACATCTGTATCTTCTTGAATTTTATGAATGTCGTGTGAAAATAAGTGTTTTACGTGACTTACATTTGCGGGAGCTCCAATGGTTGCTACTGCTTTTACATCTGTTAATTGAGAAGCAGCCACCAATACTGCAGCGCCGCCAAGTGAATGTCCGACCAATAGACTTGGCGCTTTAAAATTTGCCTTCATATACGCATGAACAGCTAGTAAATCGGATACATTACCAGAAAAATGGCTTTCTGCAAACTCACCTTCACTCCTACCCAAACCTGTAAAATCAAATCGTACAATGCCAAAACCATGAGCTGTTAGGGTTCTACTAATATTTTTTACAGCATTTAAAGAACTACTGCAAGTAAAACAGTGTGCAAAAATGGCGTAATAGTTTGGTTTTTGATTTGCAAGCAATTCTAAATATGCATTTAAATTATGCCCTTTTTGATTTTGTATTTTGAGTTTAGTGCTTTTCATGAGTATGTTATTCAACTATGTATTATTATTGATACATGTTTAGTACGATAAAAATATAAAACATTACGAACTGCATGAAAGCATCGAACAACCTACTTTATGTCGAGCCCATTCTGGACGTTTGGCATACCATTTTTCATATTCGGGCTGTTCATTGTAAGGATGTTTTAAGACTTCGTATAATTCTTCAATCACGGAATAATCACGTTTGTTGGCTGCATCAATAGCAAGTTGTGCCATGTAATTTCGCAATACAAATTTCGGATTGACATCATACATTTTGAATTTTCGAGTTTCGTCTTTGTCCTCTTCCAATTGTAATAAGGAAAGATAGGCGGAAAACCATTTTCCCCATGCTGCTGCGGGTGCGCCTGCCAATTCAATAGGTTTATAAAATGCTTTGTGTACTTTTTGAAAGGCTTCTTGTACGGTATTTTTCTTTTGAACTCTGGGCAATTCACGGAAAAAAATCGTCATGTCAGTTTCTGTAAGTTGAAGATTTTCTTCTAGGTCTTCAATTAGTTTTTCAACGTCAGCATTGATTTGTGTTAAACCCAATTTTTGAGACATCATTTCTACATATTTTTGATCAAAATTTTGCTGATAGCTTTCTAGAATATCTTCTAATGGTTTTGTCTCTTCAATTAATGGGAATAAAGCATTTGCAAGCTGTACCAAGTTCCACAAGGTAATACCAGGTTGATTTCCATACGCATACCTGTGATTTCTACTGTCTGTAGTATTTGGTGTCCAGTTTGGATCGTAGCCTTCTAGCCAACCATAAGGACCGTAATCAATGGTTAGTCCTAAAATAGACATATTATCCGTATTCATGACACCATGTACAAATCCGACACGTTGCCAGTGTATCACCATTTCGAGTGAATTATTGACAACATTTTGAAAGAATTCTATATATTTTTCTTTTCCTTCTGTTTGGATGTCTTTATAAAAATTTCGAATCGTATAATCTGCCAGATTTTTGAGGTTTTTATGATCTTTTCGAGCGGCTAATATTTGAAAGTTCCCAAAACGCACAAAACTTGGTGATACTCTACAAACTACAGCACCTTTTTCATATTCTTGATTGCCATCATACATCATATCACGTAAAACTTCATCACCAGTAAGCATTAATGATAAGGAACGTGTTGTAGGAACGCCTAAATAATGCATGGCTTCACTGCACAAATGTTCACGAATAGACGAACGTAATACTGCCAAACCATCTGCTGTACGTGAATAGGGCGTCTCTCCTGCTCCTTTGAGTTGCAATGCCCAATATTGCCCATTCGATTTTACTTCTGCTAAATTGATGGCTCTTCCATCTCCTAACTGTCCTGCCCAATGTCCAAATTGATGTCCTCCATAACACATGGCAAAAGGTTTTGTTTTTGGATATACCGTTTTTCCTGAAAAGACATTTAAAAATTCTTCTGAATGTGTATCACGTTCCAAATCGAGCATTTCAGCAACTTCATCAGCTACGTGAATTAGTTTTGGATTTGAAGGAACTCGCGGTGTTACAAACGAATAACAAGCATCAAACACTTTACGTCGCGTATTATTTTTATTAGGATCGGCAGGTAATTCTTTGTTAAAAGTATCTTTTATATTGAGTTCCATTGTTTCGTAATTCTTTGTCTTACAAAGATACTACTTATTCTCTGTAGCAACAATGCGCTATTTACAATAGAGTTTCTTAGTTTTACAGATGATTTTATACGAAGACGATTTTGTAATTGCGGTGGCTAAACCTAATAACATGTTAGTACATCACTCTTCTATGGCGCGAAATCAGTCTAACGAACAAACATTGTTGGAATTGCTCCAAGAACAGTTTGAGAAAGTCTATTATCCTGTGCATCGTTTGGATCGAAAAACTTCTGGAATTGTTCTTTGTGCTAAGGAAAAGGAATATGTTTCTAGGTTTCAAGCATTATTTATCGAAAATCAGATTGAGAAGCTATATTATGGTTTGGTCAGAGGATTTTCTCCTAAAAAAGGTATAATTGATTCTCCTGTAAAAGGTCGTGATGCTAACGCACATAAAGAAGCACTGACGCATTTTGAAACCGTTTCTAGTATCGAATTACCAATTGCAGTGCAACCTTTTGAAACTTCGCGTTATAGTTTGGTGAAGTTACTTCCTAAAACTGGCAGAATGCATCAGTTGCGAATTCATTTGAATAAAATCAGTCATCCACTTATTGGCGATCCAAAATATGGTGATCGTTTTCATAACCGAATGTTTCTAGTAGAATTTGATATTTCTAATTTGTTCTTGCATGCGGCTTCACTTTCGTTTGTACATCCTTTTCTAAGCAAACCAATTGCTGTTCAATGTCCATTCCCAAGACATTGGTATATTATTACAGAAAAATTTAATTGGAAGTTGTCTTTATAGATTTTGAAATATAATGGTCATTTAGAAATAAATATTAGCTTTTCGGAAACAATTTGTCTCTTTCTTTACGCATTTAAAGTATGTTTCAGAAAAAGCTTTTATCTATCATTTTATGAACTTTTATAAACAAATTGCCCAGCATTCATTTGGGAATATGATGCGCTTCCTGTTGATTTTTAGTATCGGTACACAACTAAGCATTGCTCAAAAGCAATTATCACAAGAAGAAAAAATAGCTGATTTCAATTATTTACACCAAGAACTAAAAGAATCGTATCCGTATTTCGGAATTAATAAAAGAGCTTTTAAAACTGATTGGTTATCTAACAAACAAATCTATCTTGAAGCGATACAAAAGACAAAAAATGATGAGGATTTTTTTGATACAATAAATTCAATTTTACACGATTTGAATAATGGTCATACCGATATGTATCCAACAATTATTTATGACTATTTCTATAAAGCATACCAGCAAGGAGCTAGTCAAGACACTATTCATACTGTTTATGTCAAGGAGCTACAGAAGACTGATAGCATACGGACTAATTATTGGAAAAAGATAAATCATAAATTATATTTTCCAGGTAAAAAGGAAGATTCTCAAGAAGAACACATAACGACTACTGTAACACCACAAAATATTCATATCAACTTTATAGATTCTATCGCTACGGCAATGATACATATCAAATCTTTTAGTCATGATCTTGTGGAGAATGATATAGATACGTTGGCTCGTTTTTTTGAAAAAGCACATCAATTCAAGAATTTAATAATTGATATTCAGGGAAATGACGGTGGAAGCACCAATTATTGGTTAGATCATATTGTGCCACATTTAATAGATAAAGAGCTTAGTACTTCAGTTGTATATGCTTTTAAAGATTCTGAGAGACTTCAAAAGTTTAAACCCAACTATTTTGAAAACACCATCAACTATTCGGATATTAAGTTGCCAAATTTGCCGCAAGAATTAACAGACGGAAGTTATTTGTTTAGAAGAGAAGACATGACGGTGAGTCCTACAGAAGGAAGTAAAAAATATGCAGGAACTATTTATCTTTTGGTTGATAATATTGTGTACTCAAGTTCTGAAACTTAGGCTGTCTTTTGTAAAGCGACAGGTTTTGCAACTGTAGTTGGAGAAAAAACTAATGGTGATGGCGTAGGAACTGATCCTTTATTGCTAACCTTACCCAATAGTGGCATTGTTATTCGATTTACGGGAGAAATGGGATTAAATCCAGATGGTAGCGCAAATGATGAAACAAAAACAGTTCCTGATATGATAATCGAAGCTTCTAATCGAACAGAGAGAACTTTCAAATTTTTAAAATTTTTACAGCAAAAAAAATAGTAGTTACTATTCGTAACGCAAAAACAAAATTAAACGTTAGTTAACTCATTTATAATTAGTTTTAAACAGTGTTCGGCATCAATGTTGATGCAAATTTACTGTTAACATTAAAACCGATTTATTATGAAAATGTCCAGAAACACCAATTCTGGTATCAACGCAGGCTCTATGGCCGACATTGCGTTTTTACTACTTATCTTTTTTTTAGTAACGACTACTTTTGAAGAAGATGAAGGAATTAGTAGTGTCATTCCCAAACTTTGTCCAGAAGGCACAGATTGTAATTCAGAAGTCAAAACAAAGAATGTTTTTAAGATTAAACTGAACAAAAATGATCAGTTAATGGCAAATAACGAAATCATTTCTTTAAATGAGTTACGAGAAGAAGTAAAAGCTTTTGTGGATAATAATGGTGATCAATCCTGTAATTATTGTAATGGCGCTAAAAAGGAAAATTTATCAGAGCATCCTACCAAAGCTGTTATTGCTATTGAAACCGATAGAGAAGCATCGTATGATTCCTATATTGGTGTACAAAATGAATTGATGGGCGCATACACTGAATTGCGCACAATATTGAGTAAAACAAAGTTTAAAAAAGAAGTTGAAGATTTGACGAAAGAAGAATTGAAACTTCTTAAAGAAGCGTATCCATTTTTAATTACGGATTCGGAATTGAAATGATATCATTAAAAGCCCGATACAAGTTTATATCGGGCTTTTTTTATCTAGATTAGTAAAAGCCTCTCCAAATTGTTATTGTTTGATAAACTTTTTTGAAAGCGTTGAATGTCCGTCAAATATTTCAATAAAGTAAACACCAGAAGGCAGCTTGTTAACTTTTATTTGATTACCAGTTGTGCCAGAAGCGACTGCTTGCCCGTATAAGTTGATAATTTTATATGATTTTACCGTTCCACGATCTAGTTTTATGTTTAGCACATTTCCACGAACTGGATTTGGGAAAATTGTCAATGTAGTAGCATTACTTGCATCTACTATGCTAGTATCTTCTTTGGTATCCTTTGTCGTAACTGTTTCTTGACGTGCAGCTACTGTTGTTTTTAATTCTACTTTATCTATAGCAACATCTGCTTGCCACGTTCCTCCAGTAACTCTGTTGAATCGTAACTGTACGCTACCGCCAACGTATTGAGAAATATCTAAGTTTACATTTAACCATTGATTTCCTTTGTTTCCAGATTCTGTCCAAATGGTTGTCCACGATAGTGCGTTGTCATTGCTAATCTCTAAGGAAATTGTACCCATATCGTTTGCACCAAACATGTGATAACTAAAACTGAATGTAGCGCTAGCCTCGTTTGTTAAGTCGTAACATGGTGAATTGATGATTGCTTGCTTGTTAGGGAAACCTGTTCCATTTCCAGAAGCTTCTACATAGATATAGAAACTTCCATCTGTAGCGCTAGAAGGACCAGTACTGTTTGAAGGTGTACCATTTGAATTTATGCTCCAATCAATATCGTCTTGTCCAGACTGTGTCCAAACACCAAGTGTATTTTCATAACTTTCAGTGTATGGATATGTTCCTATTCCATTTGTACAGCCTTCTACAATAATTTCTTGGTCAATAAGACTCACATTATCGATAGCGATATCCGCTCTCCAAGTACTTCCTGTAACTCTGTTGAAACGTAATTGTACACTACCTCCTGTATATGCTGAAAGATCTAAGTTTATGGTTTGCCAAGCATTTCCTTGATTTCCTGTTTTAGTCCAGATAGATGTCCAAGTTGCTCCGTTATCTTCACTAATTTCTACATCTAGCGTCCCCATATCAGTTCCATACATGTGATAGTTAAAGCTAAACGTAGCTTGTGTTAACTGCGATAAGTCGAAACATGGCGATGTTAAAATGGCTTGTTTATCTGGATATCCTGTTCCATTTCCTGAAGCTTCCACAAAAATATAAGAGCTTCCATCAATCGCACTATTTGGTCCTGTTCCATTTGAAGGTGTCGTTCCTGAAGTGATTGTCCAATCAATATCATCTTGTGTAGATTGTGTCCAAGCACCAAGTGTACCTTCAAAACTTTCTGCATAAGGGAATGTATCTATTCCATTAGTACATCCTACTCCAACTTCTTCAACATTTACCGTACGTGTTACTTCTGTAGCAGCATTTCCTGCGGCATCACTTACATTATAACGAACTGTATACGTTCCAGCTACCGAAGTATCAACTGTTCCAGTAATGCTGATATTAGCTGTAATATCACCATCTACATTATCGGTTGCTGTTGCGCCTAATTCTGTATAGGCATCACCAACATTTAAATTGATTGTAGCGTTTCCAATTAATGTAATTACTGGAATTGTAGTATCTGGTAATACAGTTACTGTTCGAGTGACTTCTGTTGCTGTATTTCCAGCGGCATCATTTACATTATAACGAATCACATAAGTTCCTGCAGTAGAAGTATCAACTGTTCCAGTGATACTAATATTAGCAGTAATATCTCCATCCACATTATCTGTTGCTGATGCACCCAATTCAGTATAAGTATCTCCAAGGTTTAAAGTAATTGTTGCGTTTCCGTTTAATGTGATTACTGGAATTGTTGTATCTGCTACCACATTTACTGTGCGAGTTACTTCTGTTGCTGCATTTCCAGTGGCATCACTTACATTGTAACGAACTGTATAAACTCCAGCCGTAGATGTATTAACAGTTCCGCCAATACTAACATTTGCACTGATATCTCCGTCAATATTATCAGTTGCTGTCGCTCCTAATTCAGTATAGATATCACCAACATTTAGATTGATTACAGCATCTCCATTTATTGTAATTACTGGAGCAATATCATCAACAAGTTCTACAACATTAACTGTTCTTGTTACTTCTGCCGCTTGATTGTTGGCAGCATCTCTAACATTATAAAATAGTGTATATGTTCCAGCAACAGCGGTATTTACTGTTCCAGTAACTTCAATAAGATCTGTTACATCTCCGTCTACGTTATCCAATGCTGTTGCTCCCGCGTCTGTATATGTATTGCCTACAAATATTTGTACTGTGTTTTCTCCTAAAAGCGTAATGATTGGTGCTAATGAATCTGGTTCTGCCGAAATAAGATTTACGGTATAATCTTCTACTTCTCCATAAGTAAAGGTTTCACATGGAGTTGGTAATGCATTGTATTTCATTGAAATACGCATTCTAGTAGCTCCGTTTGGCGCAGATGTTGGAATCGTAATAGTAGTGCTTACAGGCGTTTGTTGCGTATTTCCTTGTGTCCATACTTGTTCTCCTGGATCTGTAAAGTCCCCATCTTGATTGTAATCAATCCATGCAGCATAAGATTCGTTGTATACTGTTCCTGTCCAAGTTGGTGTCACTGTAAGTACGTATTGACCATTTTTCACTAAATCTGTAGAAATGTTTGTAAAATCTGAATAGAATTGTGCTCCTGAAGCATTGTCAATATCTCCAAATTGCACTCTACTGATATATTCGTCATTTACATTCTCACTAGCAGAAGTACAATAGTTGATCACTACATTTGGTAGCGTTATAAAGGTTACTTCATTACTTGTAGCAGATTCATTTCCTGCAGAGTCAATAGCAGTTAAACCTATAGTATAGCTTGTATCAGGCGTTAAATTCGTTAATACAAAATTCGTTACTTGCGGAATGGTTTCTCGTAAGGTTCCATTTTGGTAAATTCTATAGCCAGTTACATCAACATTATCTACAGAAGTAGTCCAGAGTAAATCGGCCGTGGTCTCTGTAATATTTACTGCGGATAAACCAGACGGCGCTGTTGGTGGTATTGTATCATCCGAAATATCAGTTACAATAGTAATCGTCTGTGAACTTGAGAAATATCCGCATGTTCCAACAGTATAAGTAATCACGTAATCACCTAGGGTTGAGTTTGCTGTATCTATTTCCCCAGTTGCTGGATTGATAGCTAGTCCCGCAGGAGCAGAAAATGTTCCATTGGTCACAGAATTCATCAAAACTGGAGTTGGATTTGGTCCATTAATCGCATACATGCTCGCCATATATCCAAAACCTGCATAATCGTTGTAATGTGTATTTATAAAGTTCAGTACAACAGCCGCATAATCTTTTGCAAAAGGTACTAGCGTTTGTGGACGAGAATCGTATACTTGACCATTGTAGGTTCCTAAATCGCGTACACGGCGGTTCACTTCTGTCATAATTCCATCAATATTTCCAGCTCCTCCTACACCATCACTTGTACCATTTCCTGATCCATGTCGACGGTTGTTGTAAAAGTCTCCATCAAAATATGCGTTTCCGTTTGGACGTGAATCATCACAGGTTCCTCCACCATTATTGGTAGCACTTGGTACCGTTCTGTAACCACTTGTACTTCCACAACCAGGATATCCTAAACTTGCATAAAACGTTCCAGAAGCATCTTGAAACATTTGTCCCAAACTACTATTTCCACGTATTAATTCTTCATGCGTTAAATTGTTTAAGTTGTTACTTACTAGATTTCTAATGGTAGATTTATTAATAATGTTGGCAGCATTTAAATTTGAAGAATTCAACTCTCCTGCTGTAACATTGTATCCAGCTTCAATTCTTGGCACAGAATGGCTTTGTCCATGTAAATCTATGTACAAACCTTTCCCCCAATTTGCTTCAACAGAGGCACTTGCTTGGTCAATAAATCCGTGAAAAGCATTCCAATGGTCTGCTGCATTAGCGTTACCGCAAGTAGCTTCATTGATTTCACGATTTGGATCGAGTTTTGATCTGTGTAGATTGTTGATAATCACATGGGCATAACAACCTGTAAGTTCAAAGATTTCTTTTTGAATTTCACGTACTAAGATGTCTGTATTGTCATCTCTTTCATTTGTTCCACAGCTTCTATCTGGTAAAGAATTGTCATTATCAGGATAAAATATACCGCCTATTGTTTGTCCAGATTGTTTTACTCCACCATGTGGTGCAGAAATAATAATTGGTAAGTTTCCTGGAATGTACTCAATGTAATTTCGCGTATCTCCTGCAGTTTGTTCGTAGAAGGTAGAAACGCCTGGTGTCTGTGCTTGCAAATATGAGGCAAGTAAGCATAACACCATAAGGTGTAGCATTTTTTTCATAGTTTATTACTAATTAGGTTAAGTTCAAAGAGATTATTTTGGGGCAAATAACCTGTTAAAACAGTCTTTATTTTTTGAAATATGCATTCATGGCAAAATGTGTATTTCTTAGGGCTATTTTATTAGTATCATAAATCTAACTTCATTTAAAATCATCTCTAGAGTATTTAGTTGATCGCACATAATCTGTCGTCTAAACGCATGTTTTCATCGTTGTAATACACTTTTTAACGTTTAAATGCACAATTTCATGAAAATACTTAAGAATTATTGGGTTTATATATTGGGTTTTACCCTATGTATTTTAAGGTTTTTACGTACGTTGTTGCGTTTTTCGGAATGTTTGATGTTTTTCTTTGATTTTTTTGCATAAAAAAAGCGTTTTTTTACAAAAACGCTTCAAACAGGTAAGAAACTATGCATTAGCTCTTTAAGGATTCTATATAAAACATAGGATTCGTATTGAATTGCTTCCAATCATTTTCTAAGTCAGTATACAATGCATCAATAGCTGTCGTTTCCTCTTCAGAGAGCTTTATTTTTTTATTCTTTTTAAGTTTTAAGATATAATCCATCAACTTGTAACAAGATGTAAATTGCCCACAGGCAATTAAGGAATCCATACGATTGTTTTTGATATCATTTTCATCCCACCAAAGTGTCGTTGGCATTTCAGAAGCAATTAATCCAGTATGCTTTAATGCGTCGCTCGGTGCTGGGCTTACGTTTTTATTAAAACTAAAGGATTTGCTGTATGCCGTTTTTTCTCCATTTAATTCATATACTGTTGATGTAATGATTCTGTGGCGTAAATCGGGATCAGAATATAGCAAGCGATAGTTTAAGCGTCGTATTTGCTTTAAAAAGATATCATTTACCATAATTACAGTAGATGAAATACGTTCTGTCAACATGCGTTGTACCAATCCTACACTCAGTTTTTTAAAGCTTAATACATCATCTACTAATGGCGCTGGTACATTTTTATTGAATAAAGATTTTGCAAAGTTGATACCCAGATTTTTATACTTATTCGCAAAATATCCAAAGACAGTTAATAATAATCCTATTCCAGTGATAATTCCCCCAACAACATATAAAGAAGGTAAGGCATTCTCACCAAACACTTTCATTGCATTGAGGACTATAAGTAAGATACCAAGTACTAATATGATTAGATATAAAGGTTTTATTTTGAAATAATCCATTATATTAGAAACCACACTTTTTATACTCGCACTTTCGTCTTTCTTTTTTTCTTCTGGTTGCCAAGGATCCATTTTAAAACTACCCACATCATTCACCACAATTAAGTCCAATTCTTTATTGAGTTCATCATCGCGTTTTCGAGCAATACTAATATTCATCATGCTACCAATTCCTTGATTGTCTGCAATTCCTCCATCCATAATTCCGACACCATTAGCAAAACGATCTAGTTTTTTTACTTCTTTATAGGCTTCCGATTTTTGGTCACTTATATAATCGTCTGGAAATACTAATGGTTCAAATCCTAAAGGAAAACAAGAAGAAGAAGCTGTAATATCACCAAGTTGTAATTGACTTTCTAACGGATTTAAAAGTTTATTGCTTAACGGTTTGTTTGCTAATAGTCCTGTATTTTGGAATCGGAATGCCAATCCGAATGAGAATTCTGTTGAATTGAAACATACATACTTTAAGTTATATAACTTTTCTTTGTCCAAAAACATATCAAAACTTCCTTTATACACGTCCATATCTGCATAGGTTAATGCAAATGAATTGATTAGCGAACGCTTTTTATGTGGATTGTCTTTCCAAACTTGATCATCGTCGAGTTTGGCAATGGCAGTTTCTAAGAGTTGGTCATTTCCAGGTTTGAAATTATCATAGAACTCATTAAAAAAAGCTTTAAAATCAAAATCTTTTTGCAGTGAAGCTTTTGAAAAAGCCACACCAAATAATGTTCCTCCACTGACAGTGCTAATGGCTTCAATATGATCTAATAGTGGTTTTCCTTGATAATGGATTTTATCGTAATAGGAAACAACTCCTAAAGCGAAAAATGTGGCACGATATCCACCACCGCTAAAACAAAGTCCAATGTTTTTAAAAGGGATAAAATCTTTCATAATTGGTAAATATGGTTAGTTTTTGTTGATTGTTTACTTATAAGAAGGCTATTTCAATCTTGGGGAAGTCTCTCAAATATACTCATTTACGCGTATATATACCAAAAGGAAAGCATTAAAGCTCTCCTTTTAGCATAAAATACAGCGTTGTTAGTAAGTAGTTGATAGATGAATTTAATTCCTATTTCTTTTTACTGCTATATCTGGAGCTGTTAATGCGCCCCAAGTTGCTTGCATTTTGACAATATGTTTGGTGGCATTCATTTTCTCTAAAATGTTATTCACTGCATTATATGCTGAATCTAATGCGCCTACAATCCAACCGTGATGCACAGAACAACATTCACCAGCTAGGTTTAGTGCTCCGTTAAACTCAGGTGTCAATAAGGTTGGATATAGATTTTTGAATTGCCCTGGATTGAATAGTGCAAAAGCACCACCGCCTGCATGTTGATCCCAGAACCATGTCTTGGTAGTCACACCATCGTTGTATCCAGCAAAATACTTGTAAATGTCTACTTCAGGATACATAAATTGAATTCCTTTTAAACATTCGTATACACGTTCTTCATCAGATAATGCGCCCATACGTTCAGCATCTTGTGCCCAGCAATAGATTTGCAATACCCCTTTTTGAGCATCGTATCCGTAAGAAGGATATACAATTTGTCTGTTTGGTCTGTCGCTAGCAGATACGCCTAATCCTGTTTTATATTGACGTTCACCAATGTCTTTCCAGAATTGTGTGTTGAATGTAATGAATGCTTTGAAAGACGGCATATAGTTACATTCGCGTAAGACTCTCGATTTAGCAAAAGACAAGTCTTCAAAGAAATTCTTATGTTTTTGTCCATTAAGATACGCACCGTTTGGCAATGTACTGATGACATACGCATACTCACGATCTGTAATTTCGTTTTTATCATTTATGATGGATAAGCGGATTCCTCCATTGTTATCATATAGTTTTTCATCATATCGCGCCGTAGTGACTCTATGATTCATAAAAACTCGTTCTTTCGTAGCAGAAGGATCGTATTTAGTATTGGCATGTCCTTTTGGATCTGCTGGAGGAACTGTTGATGGAGGTTCTGCATCCTTAGTAAGGTTTGGAGGTGAATATCCATAATCGTTATTAGCACCTTTTTCCATTCCTATTAAGAGTTGTGCTATTTGTCCATCATCTAAAGTTACACCTTTTTCAAGATTTAACACTGTTCTACAAGCATCTGGAAAATGCTGCATTCCTTTGTCCATGGTAATCATATAGATATTTGGATCGGATGAATCGTACGAGTTTTTACTTCCATCCCAATCATATACTGCAATGACCATTTCCACAAAAGAGACACTGTACATTCCGGTTCCTACATTCAATGTTTCTAAGTAACTCGCTACATTGTATGGTAAGTTTTCACATGGTGCGCCCATTACCGGATCGAAGTATTCTTCTAAATCTGCCAGTGTAAAGACATTCGTTAGATATGCCCACATGGAATAGTTGTCATAACGCATTAGTTTGGCAAATCCGAGTTCAAATGATTTGTCAATCGCTGTTAAAAAAGGATCATTTACTTTGTCAAGAATGACATTAATCGGTAAATATTCGTTGCCATCTTCATCTTTTTTTGGAGTTACCCAAACTTCAGCCAAATCGCCACCTTGATCTACGCCAAAGTTTAAGGAATTTAGACTTGCATTTTTGACAATGATTGGGTCTTTCATATTGTTAAATCGCAAACGCTGATAGTCTGAGTTATAGTAGAATTTACGCCAGCGCAATAATTGATCCGTTAAGCCATTTCGTTCTAATACATAATTTAGCGACAACGCCAAATGTTGTACAGGCAACATATCATCAGAGAATTGAGGAATACGCATACCTCCTACTTCTCCATATAATCCTTTATTTTCTTGACTGTTGGTATCATATTCGGTAGAATACCAAGTGTCGATTCGTCCACCAACACGATCGGAAGCTTCAAAAATTTCAAATTCAATTCCGAGCGATTTTAAAATCAATCCTGCATACATTCCGGCAAAACCACCACCGATGATTCCTACCAATGGTTTCTTTTCATCATCTTTAGCTTCAATAATTTATTTTTTGAGGGATAAAATGTTTTCGACTTGCGAACGTTGTTTTAGTAATGTTTCTTTATAATCGTCTCCGTAATTCTTAATAATCCAATCAGAGAAGGCTTTACGAACAGAACCTTTCTTTTTTTTATCCTTATTGGAAGCTTGTTTTCCTGGGCCAAATGATAAATAACTCATGTGTAATGGTTTTGAGGTTAGTAAAGTAATTTACTGCGGTTTTCACAAAGCTACATATCCACTTAGAAAAGTGCAATAGGCGTTTTTACGTGATTTTAAATGGTATTACATTTCTACTCCGCTCAATGTACATGTACATACGATACGTCATTGCGAGGAAATAGGACGAAGCAATCTGTGACCTCATATAACAAAAGCGTAATACTATAAACAGATTACCGCGCTATGCTCGTAATGAAGTGCTTAGATACGTAATTGCGAGGAAATAGGACGATGCAATCTGTAGCTTCACATGCAAGTTATATAGCCAATGATCCACAAATTGGCAGTACCGATTATTATAATTACGATGATGATGATACGTTGCTTGGTGCAGAAGTTACGGCCGATTGTTATCGTTGAAATATCATGATTTATACTAAGATGATCAATCAGTTAAGTTATGAGGAAGATGCTGTTTTCTTGATTATTGAAGCTGATCACGTACCTATTTTAGAATATCTGTTTGATACAAATCCACATTTTGAAGTGGTAAAATCAAGTTAGTGGCTGAATTAGTGGAATAAGTTTTTAACTGTTGTTTTATTCGTACTACCTACAGGAATTTCGATGGTTTCAACAAAAACACTTGCAGGAGTTATCTTTTTTAAACGATTGGTATTAATGATGTACGATCTGTGAATTTGGATAAAGTGTGCAGTATCTAGCTTTTTTAGCTAATTTGATAAGCTACATAAGGTTAGAACCTTTTCGTTATTAATCAACGTATATGCATAAATATTGTTTAAGGTATTGAATAAAAAGTGCGGATTGATTTGACTTTTTAAGTTCTTCAATTCAGCCGTACGCAAATGATTTCCAGGAATGTATGATTTTTTAAAACTATAGAAACTATAGAATATCAAACACACCAAAATGTATTCACTCAAAACTCCAAGCGCATGTGTCTTTTAGGAATAATCATCTAAATGATAGATATATAGATTTAGAATGTATTTGGAAAATAAGGTTCCAAAAAAGGTCATTGATCCAAAAAATAATAGCAATAACGGTATTTTGTAACTATTCCGCCTAGGGAAGAAAAAATAATAGCAAACATATACCGTAATGATGAGCAATATAATATTACTATTTGCTGTAATCCATTGTACCACAATATACTTATTATCAATGTATTTGAGCAACGGATACGTAAGGTATAATACCCAAAATAAGAGATGTAGATAACCTTCTTTTTTTAAAATGTTTTCGATGCGAAACGATGTCATGCAATTCAATTTTTGATTTCAGAAAGAATTTTGGTAGCGTTTGTGTTATCTGGATTTAGTTCTAATGATTTTTGATAGTATTTTATAGCATTTATAGTATCTCCAAGCGTCAAGAAACATTCTGCATAACTGTCATAAGTATTATAAGCTTCTGGATACAATTCTGTATTGAGTTTAAAGATCGCCAAGGTCTCTTTTGCGTTTCCATTGCCCATAGAGGTATAGCCAAACTGATTGATGGAAACTTCAGACAAGTCATATTTAGAGGTATTTAGATCTTCTTTTTTGACAAATTCTACAATTTCTGCAATCGTTTTTCCTTCATTTGATAAATCTGAAAGTTTTTAACTGTTCATTTTTTTAACACGTTCACGTTGTTGTGCTAACGTTTGTACTCCAAACTCAATGCGCTCTTCATCCGTTATTTTAGTCGTATCAATATCTGACAATCGCCACGGTTCACCTTGGTTTCTTTCATATTGTGTGCCATAGACTTGCGATTCATTTTTACTGAGCAAGTACCTATCTGTGGCAGCTGCCAAGAGCCATTTATCTGCAGTAGCATCTAATTCAATAGATTTTTTCATCAATTTGACAGCCATTCCATAGTCTGTAGATTCTTTTCCGTGTTGAAAAATCATTGCGGCATTGTGATAATCTAAGGATGTGTGTACACTTTATCTTCTTTTAAGAGTTGATGAATTCGAACACGACGAAAGCTATCATTTTTAGAGACCACTTTCCAATCAATTGAACACGATTTCCGATCTCCTTGATCTTCTTTGTAAATGTTTTTCAATTCCTCATTATCTGTATGAACTACCTGTTTTTGTGTTGTTGTTTTTGTTGTAGTTGTTGTTTGCTTTTCCTTGCAAGCAAATACGATTGTAATTGCTAAAATTAAAATGATTTTTTTCATAAGATCATTTTTTAGAATTCCTGTCTGTTTTTTGATTTTGTATTCAAATCTCATTATTCTGATACAATTCTACAAAAAGATCTATGGACTTCCCTATTTGATCTATGAATAATAAATTAATGACACATAAGTATTAATTATAGCGGTGTTTGTATTTCCATAAGTCATTTATATTAGCTATTTTGTATGTCCCAAATATGAATATACTAGAGAGATTTTACCTACTACCAATCAGATTGTTCCAGAAACAATCAATACGTATACTATGCTGCATTAGTATATTCGTTCTTTCTACATGTTATTCATTGAGTTTTGGTCAATCTAATGACACTAAAAAGGTTATGGTTGATCTTCAACAGGAAACATTTGAAAATACAACAGAAATTCTTCTTGATGCTGATTGGGAATTTTATTGGAATGCCTTGCTTAAACCAGGCAATTTTAACACAAAAACTGCTTTTACAAAAGTTTCATTGAAGAGTTGGACCAATTTTCCGCTTTCTGACACAGAAAACCTTCCTACATTTGGATATGCAACGTATCGCTTGACATTTTCAATTCTAGAAGATCGTCCACAGGTCTCGTTGTATGTGCCCAAAATATACGCAGCTTCTAAAATATGGCTTAATGGAAAACTCATCTCTGAAATTGGTCATGTTGGAAAATCCAAAGCAGAAACATTGCACAGGCGTTTTGCGGAAATAATTCCGTTAGATGCTCACGAAACCACGTTTGAAATTGTGATTCAGGTTGCCAATTTTTACCATAACAAAGGTGGAATTAGCGCTCCAATTGTATTAAGTACAACACAAAAGCTTCAAAAAATGCAATCGCAGCGTGTGGTTACTGATATGGTTTTCATAGGGAGTTTGAGTTTTATTGGTATGTTCTTCTTACTCTTCTTTTTGTTTTATTGGCACAAAGATCGTGCAGTATTATATTTTGCAATTCTATGTCTTTCGTTAGCATATATGACATTAAGCGATCGATATGCACCTTTAGCACAAATATTTGAATCAGTAAGCTGGATTTTACTGACTAAAATTGAATACATAACGTTGTTTTTATCAGGATTGTCAGCCAGTATGTTCTTCTACTACGTATTTATAAAATTTGTACCTAAAATCTATACAAAGATTGTGATTTATATTTTCTTCATTCTTTGTGCATTTACTACAGTATTGCCAGCACCACATTTTACTAAGTTTGTAATGCCATTTATGATATTACTGATTTTAGACCT
Organism: Kordia sp.; assembly: GCF_022447245.1. GTDB lineage: Bacteria > Bacteroidota > Bacteroidia > Flavobacteriales > Flavobacteriaceae > Kordia. Next base: position 26,782 of record NZ_JAKVBC010000040.1, read on the forward strand.
TATCTATGTTTCTTTTATCATTTTTAGAGCCATAGCAAATCAACGCCATGAGTCTATTCTGCTCTTGGTGAGCATGGTGTTTGCTGCTTGTATCTTTTTTGCACATATTTTCGCTTTCTTGGGTGATAATGGAAATGCAATTGTTTATGTGAATTTTGGTTATATCGTTGTGTTTCTATTATTATCAATGTTATTAATGACGCGATTTTCAGATTCGTTTAGAGCACTTGAAGAAGCTAAAATACTCGCATTAGCACAGAAAAAAGAGATATCTGAAAAGTCAAAAGAACTTTCAGAAGTGAATCAGGAATTAAAGGAAAATGTTCTTCAATTAAAAAATTATAATGCAGAGCTAGATAGTTTTAATCATATTGTATCTCACGATTTAAAAGCACCTTTGGTTGCCATGCATTCCTTAGTTTCATTTATTGAAGAAGATTTAGAAGTTCCAGTAAACACATATGCAGAAGCACATTTTAAAGCCTTAAAAGGACGCATTACTAAAATGTATTCGATGATTAATGGTTTGTTAGAATATTCAAGAATCGCACAAGGTCAAAAAAACAAAGAATCGTTCTATATCAATGAGGTGTTAAAAGAAATTATCGATACCGTTGATCCAGAGAAAAAACACACAATTCATCTCCCAATAAACGATAGCGAAATACATACAAGTAAGATCGAATTTCAACATGTGTTTTTAAACCTTATTGGCAATGCCATAGAGCATTGTGATAAAGTATATGCCGCAATAAATATTTCTTTTAGTAAATCGTCTAATAAGTATATTTTTACCGTACAAGACAATGGTCCTGGCATTGATCCTAAGTATCATGAAAAGATTTTTGATATGTTTTATCAGTTAGAACAGAGCGATGTTGTTGAAAGTACTGGAATTGGACTTTCGATTGTAAAAAAGATTGTATCTGCGAATCATGGAAAAATTTCTATTGAATCTAAAGATGGCGTTGGTGTTACCATTAAGTTTTCATGGAAAGTATAATAAATTGAGTTAAAAAATATAAAGTATCCTTCTAAACATGATTCTGTTAATCAGAGCATTTCTTCTGTTCCTCCTGACATTACTGCTGCTAAAAAAAATAAAAAACCGCTATTGCATATACAATAACGGTTTTTGATATTTTCTAAAAAGTCTAAAAATCAATAATCTAGCTATACAAGATTAGTGATCATCATGATGTTCATTATGATTTCCAAACGGTTTGATAATGATTCCTACACTAAAGATGAATCCATCTGTAGGTGCATAAATTTCTGGAAACGTTGGATTTTCGTGTGGCGGCAATACTAATGGCGAAAAACGACTTTGCCTACGATCGGTAAAATTTTCGAAATTGGTATAAATTCCTCCCCATTTGAAGTTACGCATGGCTAAGAATCCCATATAAATATAGTCTGTTGTTTCTGTACCATTTGACAATACTTGTGAACCTGTATAATAGGTTTCGTAACCCAAACGCCATTTTTCAGTCTCATACATCAACACACTTCCTGCATTGTGCTTTGCTGTTAATGGTTTTCTTGGGTTGCCAGGTAAATAGCGCAATTTTGCATCAATTAGAGCATAGTTTAAAAACCATTTAAAGTGGCCATAAGAGAATTTAATATTGGTCTCTGCTCCTTGTGTTAGAATTAAACCATCTGCATTTTCATATTGAAAGAAGTTGTCTGCGTTCAGGTTTAACAATAAACCATTGTCAATAGCTGTCATGTAAAACAATTGATTGACAGAGAAACCAACCGTTTCATCAAAGATTTTAGTTTTGTAATTAAAATCAAGGTTTACACCATACGATCGCTCCGCTTTTAAAACATCTTCGTCTATTTTTAGGATGTTTTCAAAATTGATAAATTCGGCTTCTTCTGTAAATAAATCAGGTGTTTTGTATCCTAATCCACCACCTAATCGACTCGAAAATCCTGAATCGTTTTTGTAGAGTAAGGAAACTCTTGGTAGTACAAATATTCCCCAACCTCGTGCAAAATCGGTACGTAAACCAGTTTCTAAAATCCAGTTGTCTGATAAATCAAAGTTAGAGTTTACAAAAGCTCCGAACGTCAAATCATTTTGATCGCGTTGTAAGGGAGCACTATCAGCTTCATCAAAACTTGTGGTGTATAAATTAGCTCCTAACGTCCAATCATTTTTGTCATAATTGTGCTGTAATGTTACTTCAGTAAAGGAATTTACTTGTTTTCCTTTGAACTGCATGTCGGGTACATTTAATTCACGATCAAAAAAAGAAAAACTGTTTTTAATCGTAAATACACGCGCAGAATCTAACTGCGTTTTATATACGGCTTGACTGCTTAAGCGCTTAGAAATATTTTCTTCTGTGTATTGATGAATTCCATTTTGTCCATCTTCAATTTTGTGAACATCTCCTCCTATTCTATCGTCATACGCAGCATTTAAACCAATCCAAAAGGTTGTTTCTTCAGAAGGGTAATAATAAAATTTCGGATTGAATGCTACGGAAGTGGTTTCTGGCAAATTGCTAAATCCATCATCTTCTGGATCGTATACTTTTTGATAGTTTCCAGAAGCATATAAACTCACACCAAATTTCTCATTACGCTTGCTGTAAAATACATTTGCTGTACTTCCTAGTGCATGTGTTTGCGTCAACATGATGTCTAATTCTGGCTCAAAATCAGGAGTTTTTGATACTAAATTCACTAAACCAGCAATGGCGCCACCACCATATAATGTGGAAGCACTTCCTTTAATTATTTCAAATTGTTTTAAGTCTAATGGTGTAATTTGCATGATGCTCAATCCGCTAGAAAAGCCTCCGTAAATCGGGAAACCATCACGTAGTAATTGTGTGTAACGTCCATCCAAACCTTGAATACGAATGTTTTGGTTTCCACTACTCAGTGACGTTTGCTGCATTTGAATTCCGGTGCTTTCGCGTAATACCATTGAGATATTAGTAGGATTCATCATGTTTTTTTCCATCAATTCTTCGCCACCAATCACCTCTATTCGTGTTGGAATTCTTCTAATATCACGTGTGCTACGTGTGGCTTCTATCGTCACAACATTTAATTCACTTTCGGCTTCTTCCATATAAAAAATGAATGCTGAAGTTGTTGGCAATGTGATCGTCGTTTCTATCGTTTTAAAGCCTAAAAAGGAAATCATAAGCTTGTGTGAACCAATAGGAATTCCTGTAAACGTTGCGATTCCTTCATTATCTGTAATCGCTCCTTTTTGTAAGTCTTCAAATAACACATTTACGCCTAGTAAAGCCTCTTTTTCGTGTTCTGAAAATACTTTTATTTTAATGTCATTATTTTGTGCGCTGACGAATCCGCATAGCATACATAGGAACAGTATGCTCCATATACGTATTTGCATAGTTATATGTTTTTTAGCCTAGAATCTAGTTTTTTGCTTTGGTAAACTTAACATAAATATTTGTAGATATATAGACTGTATTTGTGTTTTTTGTAAGTTTTAAATAACTGCAATTGTTTTTATTACAGTTCTTTTGTGAGAGGTTAACTTATAACTTGCGGTGGCTGCCAAATGGCGAATAAAATATCAAATCGATAATGTGATTCAAAATGTGTATGTACTTGTGTAGAGATTTCAATTTTTGATGCTAGTGTGAATGTTTCTGGAGTTTGATGTACGATTAACATTCCGCAACAGTTGCAAACACAAAGCATTGGACAAGAATCTTCATGGTCATCTTTATGATTTTTTTCATGTTCTCCATGATGATCAGTACAAATTTCAGTGCTATTTTCTTCCTCAGAACAAAAGCCATCAGCACAAGGTTTTAGTGCTAAGGCTAAAATCAAAAATCCGAGTATAAGACTAATGCTTTTCATTTGTCTTACAAATATAGAACAAAAGAAGTTTCGTACAATGCTTTATGATAAAGAGTTTATAACTATAATTGATTTTTTAATAACAAATTATTCGTCTCTTAGAACACGCACAGTTCCTGAAACTGTTTCTAACCAAGGTTCGAAACCATTATATATATTAGAATGCAACCCTTCAAATGTAAAAATAATATATTCTCCAACTTCCCCTATTTGAATTATATCTATTGTCATTTGATTTTCAGTCACGAAAACACTAGCACTTGGATTCAATCTCCAGTTTATCTGACCAGATGATTCTGGTATATTATGAGCAAATATGAAATCTGAGTCGATCTCATAAGTTCCTGGGGTTATAAATTGTTCTCCATCGGAAGGTTTAAATTGCATCACAAAATATTCTCCAGTGTTTTTTTGTATATATATTTTATTAGATTCAACTCTAACATTAAAAGGCGTGTCTACATATCGCTCAATAGTTGAAGATACGTAGGGTCTAACAAAAGTATAGATAACAAATTCCTCTACATCATTACAGGTTGTTAAATCTCCCACTTCTGTTATTGGAGTTTCAAAAGTATAGCTATTTTCACCAGTACTTTGAATATTATTTAGATCATACCCTTGTAACGTAAATGTTGTTTCTCCATCGCATATAAATGTATTGAACTCAAATTCTCCATCAGTTACTGCATAAAAAATAGGTTGATTATTATTTATGTTCATAATAACATATCCGTTAGTAACATTAGAATTATCACATTGTTTTAAGGTTCCTTGTATTTTTGACTGAGGAATCATGGCATCTGTTATAATGATCGGAGGAATTATATTAGTACTTTCTTCAGCAAATGGACCAATACTTAATGTTGTAATAACTTCATCACAATATCCAGTTATTTCCAAATTAATTAGACTATTTGCAGGTACAAAACCACAAGCTTTCCCTTCATTATTTGTGGTAAGTTTTCTTGAAACGGTTTCACCATCTACATATACATTAATATCTATACCTAATAAAGCGGCATTGTTTTGATTTAATACTGTTAGATCTATTTTAGTCATAGGAATTGGAAAATCTACATTCCAAGGAGTAAAGTGAGAAACTGTTCCTACATATTCACCACCTACTTTAGTGGCTTCTCCATCTTGAATCCAATAGCCATTTTCTTCATCAAAATACCATAATGGAATTGTGCTTGGCGCCGAACTTAATTGCTCTGCTGTAATAGGAAATTTTAGTTCTGAATTGGAAGCAATTTGGAGCTTTTCATTACTACTTCCTGTCAATTCAACCGTTAACATCCCATAGGTTTCTAATAGGTTGGCTCCGCCATCGGTATTTTGTCCCAATAACATACCTGGCATTAGCTCATTCAAGTTTTCATCTGTAGGACTTAAGTAATTAAACGCAATAGTTACAGATCCTAAATACGGTGAACCATCTTCTTTTACAAAATCTCCACTAAATCCTATAGAATATTCATCATATTCTAACGTAAATTCTTCTCCCGTTTCTCGTACAACACTAAATCGTTCTTTTAGCATAATTTTTATAACATTTTCACCATCTATAGGTATAATAGATCTTGAACCATTAAAATAGCCTGATAAAGATGCCCTTATGTATGCAAAATTTTCTTTAACTTGAACATTATTCATAACAAACATACCATTTAAGTCTGTTTGTGTAGTTTCATTTCCAATAGTAATTGTAGCAGACGCTAATGGTTGATTGTTTTTATTGACTACTCTTCCAATAAAGTTTCGATTGACATCATTACCAAAATCATAATTGAAGGTTATCGGACCTGGCTCAGGATTTTGATTTGTATCTGGGATTTCTGTGGTAGTTTCTTCAACATCATCATTTTCACAATTTGTGAAACTGAAAATTAACAAAAGGATTAATGGAAGGTATTGTAGTTTTTTCATAACAGTAAAATATGTTCCAAATTAAAAAAAAAACTACACACAGGATAGACAAATAAAAATTTGCTAAGTATCATTAAATAAAAGCATAGTATGAATCAATAAGTGAATCAATCCATTCCTGGAAAACTTGTTACAAACTTAACTTTGATATCTGCAAAATTTTCTGCGACATATACCTTTAAATCTTCACCGTATTCTACAACTTGCCATTCGCCACAATCATCAGCAAAGTTTTCTACTAATTTTACTTTGATGTCAGGAAAACTGGTGACTATTTTGATTTTAACATCTGCATCACTAGCGTATTCTACAAAACGAATTTTGCCATAGAGTTTTTTCCCTTCAAATTCACAATCATCTTTTTGTTGTATAGTTGTTGATGCAGAAATGCATATTGAAGCAATCAATAGAATTAATAGAAATTGACAAATACGTTTCATAACAAGTATCTTTTTTGGATATTAATTTTGCTGTAAATTTATTTAATTAAACACAAAAAGCGAACCGAAGCACGCTTTTGCATCTATGTTTTGTAGTTTTTAGCATAAATCAAAATCTGAAAGTATTACTGGTCCGCCATCATCTTGATTTGGAATTGGCAGCATGTCTGTCGGCATTGGATGCAACGGACATAATTGCACTGTGTAGTATCCTACTGTATGCAATCCTCCTTTTAGCATTTGTTGATTGAGAATGGAGATTGATTTTTTGTTCATTTTGAGTGAATTAAGATTCATTTTCATCATGAATGATTCTATTTTGTGGTTAATAATGACTCAAAAGAATGAAGAAATATTAGCACTAAAAAGGAATGCAATTGAAGGTTTATGAACTGTCAATTTAATTATGAGTTTTCTAAAATATTGGATATTTTTTTTATTGCGATTAGTAGTTTTTCGAATGATCAATAGGATACGCCAAATACATAAATACTCCTTGTACAGAACAAAATATTTTATAAGAGTCGTTTTTGAAGTTAAACCTGAAAAAACTTTCTTCTTTTTCCAGAGTAATTTTTTTATTTATTAATACATTATTTCCCATTCCTCCATAATGATACTCAAAGAGGACTTTTTCGACTTTAATAGTATTAGTTTTAAACTTATCCTGATATTTAAGTATAATTTCTTGTACTTGTGAGTAAACGTTATTTTCATTGAACAAACTAGTTTTGTACCTAAGAAGTTTTTTATTTTCCATTATGTAGATGATTACACCTCCTACATTTCCCATTGCTCCACCTTCTACCATTTCAATGTAGACTAAAATAATAGTAATGAAATGATCAAAAAAGTACCATAATGCAAGTACATTATTGTACAATTATTACAATAGTTTCCTTGGGATTATCTCCCATTTGCTGGAATATCTATTTCATAAAATATAGAACAATCAATACAATTTTATCAGGTTAACTAACGAACCAGATCACTATGACATTGACTAGTAATATTATCCCTAAAATGTGGATCCATGTTTTAGAAACTAGTTTCAATGGCTTAGCGACTTCATGCTCTATTTAAGACCAAAGTGCGATAAAGCTAATCCAAAGCCAGCTATTTTCAATTTTATTGATTAATAAATAAACCATTCCTGCCAAGAAGATAAACATGACAATTGTAAATAAAATTCAAGTGTTTCGATTCTTATCCATTTCCTACTTTTTTAGGGTGAATTCATTAATCATCAAGTTTGATCTTTTCATAGCCGTCTAATTTTAATTCGAATGACCCTTCTGTTGCTGTAGCTTTTTTATAAATTGAAAGTAATCCCAATTCATCATTTGCTAACCATACTTCTCCGCGCAAATGGCCATAATCTATATAAATTACATGACAATCGAATGTATATTTACCTATAGTACAAGTATCTATACGTAAGAACTTTTCTTTTAGTTTCATGGTTCGAGTAAAACAAACATCTATTATTTTTCTATTATACTCTAAACCTAATTCGAGTTCTCTATTTATTGGATCGTTGTAAATTGTACTGCAATGATAGTCTGTTCCACGAATAAATTATTGATGATTCGGGCTTAGATCTTCTGGTCCTTGTGAGTAAAAGTTACATAGATCACCATTAAGTAAAAAGTTGATATTTGATTCACTTCCATTGGAATATCTGTAAATTCTCCTTGATACTCTTCTACTCTATTCTTACCTATCCAGAAGGTTTCATTTATTTGTGTATCATAGGCATTTGTAAAGCCTTCAATACTATTTACAGCGTCCTTTATTAGAAGAGATTTTTTTGTTCTATCTACTTCTCTCGTAGATTTCAATTCTACAATTTGTTGATTGGAAGCATTCATTTTATAAGTTCTCGTTCTCGTAAATTTACAGGAGGATTAAAACTCTCTTTAGATGGCCAAATATCATCATCACTTTTACAAGAAACACTTATGATTATTAGACTAATAGATACGTTTTGAACTCAATTTGCTATTAATTGTAATTCACATATTCGAGGAAAATCCTGCATGCTCGTAATTATTTAGGCAATCGATTCTTTATCGTAGCAATTTGTCCCATATGATTTGCCGAATGTTCCATTACATGATACCAAATATAGTGGTAGTTGAGTCCTTCTTCTATATTTGAAGCAAACCAATCATCATCTTTTGTTTTGAGTAGCTTCAATGTTTTTTTACGGACTTGATCCCATAAATCCAGATAAAACGAAATCGGTTTGTCTTTGAGTATGCTTTTTACTTTTTCATTAATTTCACCTGCAATACCAAATTTCTTTAGTTCCTCTTTTGTCCATTCTCGATCTTCCAATGTCATGGTTTGATAATACGATTCTGTGGATACTAGATGCATGATCAATGATCCTATACTATTGGCATTAGCATCATACAAAAAATCAGTTTGTGATTGATCTAGGTCTTTGACTTGTTCCGTAATTCTATCTTTTAAATCTTCCAACATGTAAACCATTAAACCAATCTTTGGTGAATAGCCTTCATCTGCTTTCATCTCTCCTTGAGCGTTCATGAAGAGTATTGGTAATACTAACAGTAGAGATGTAATTTTTGTTTTCAGAGATTTCATAATGCCGTTTTAAAGTCAAAATTTATGTTCTAAAAATAGGTATTATTAGCATTCGTCCTTATTAAAGGATCGTTAATAGTTTTGAGAATATCAATAACGACTAAGTATCTATAAATTAAAATTTCTTACGTATAAATTGCACAGAACACGTATTTCTGGGTATTAACAATACGTAAAACCCAGAGAGATTTATTAATGAAATCTCCTCTGAGTTCTATATAATTATCTTATTGCTTTATATATGCTTACAGAATTATAACGGCTAATTTTTTATTTCGAGCAACAACTTCTTCGCAGCTTTTCCTAGTTCTCCATCAACATCCAAAGTAACTGTTTTGTTGAATAGTTCTTTTGCTTTTTCAATGTTTCCTAGTTTTAAATATGCTTGTCCTAAATTTTTGTGTGTCAAGGCTGAATTTGGAAATAATTGTAATATCATTGAAAATACTTGTGTAGAAGCCTGTACTTGCTCTTTGCGACCTGTTTGTAATAGAATGTTTCCTAATTTGTTTAATTCTGCTTCAAAATCACAAAAAACATAGCGTGGATCTTGTGCCATCTTCGGAAGTTCTTCCATTAACTTTTGCGTCTGTCCTGTAGTGTATAATTCTACGATATAGTCTAATGGTTTTGGTTTAAAACCTTCTGCATTAAAGTTTAACGCTGCTTCTAAAACAGTATCTTTATTATTTATATATTCATCAAAAGTCATCGTAACTGGAATGCTTGGTGCTGTCCAATCTGCATTTTCCAAAGCAGGCATATCTTGCCACCAGATATAGGATAAATATGCATTGATTTTACTATTCGGCAAGGTAACTGCACGCGCATCTCCATAGAAGTTTATATTTTCAGAAGTTGGTTCTCCTACTAAAATCGCGTTTGTATATCGTATTATTTCATTGGTTAGATTTTGACAGGCCGAAAAGGTTTCACGTCCAATGATATAATAGAAACTTCCTTTTTTGTTGATATGAGGTCTTGCCATCAAGCCTTTTATTAATGGAAGATTGTTGTAATTGTTTCCGCCACCATTCAAACGGACATCATAGACTAATTTTTCTATCTCATGCGTGTCTATAAACGCAAATAATCGCTTGTAAAATTGTTTCAATGTTTCGTTTGTATCATCAAATACAGAACTTTGACGAACATAGAGTACTTTTTTATCTTCTAAATATTCAAAATAGAAGAGTTTGTCTTTAAAATGTTTTAGATATAAAGGTGTTTTATCTGTATTTCGTACAGTAAGCCAATTTTCTGTTGGCATGGTAAAATTGAACACTTTTGGCTTGTCTTTTACATCGATCGTATTGAATTTATATTCAAATACTTTTCCGTCTTTTTCTAACGTCAATGTAACTGTTTTCGAAAGTGTTGGAATGACACCTTGCGCATGTAATACTTCCGGCGATGCTAAAAATCGTAAACCATAAGCTTTAAAGTATTGTGGATTTTCTACAGGAACGACTGGATAAATCAGTTCCATCGCTTTTTCTATAGACGTCTCTCCTATTCTTAAAACTTTAGCTCCTAATGCTTTTTTATGATCTTTTTGAACGCCTTCAATAAAGATTCCATTAGGAAATTGATAAAGATTGATCGGCAAAATTCCACTTTTAGCGGTTGTACTATACGGAATTTGTGTATGTCCATATCTGAATTGCGATACAATGCGCGTTAATCCCACACGGATTTCATGTTCTTGTAAGTTTGGAATTTGTTTGTACAGTGTTTCTACTGCAGCATCAAAGCTTTCTTTAGTGGTTTTTACAAACAGAAACGAATAGTCTTTATGAACAGTTTGTTGTAGAAATCGAAGATCTTCTTGCCATTGTGCTGGACTTAGTTTTGTTTGTGCAATTCCTTGTAAAAATAACAGCAGACTTAGTAATAAAAGTGTTTTTCTCATGATGTGATTGTTTAATGATACTACAAATATTGCTGTATTGGATCATAAGAAATAGCACTTTTTGTTGAAGTGTAGTATTTGGTACTTGAAACATCACAAAGGCATTATATGTTCATCCATTCTTTAAAATCATGAACCTTTTTTCTGCTAACAATGAATTCTTGATCTCTTGAATTGCTAATAGTTAACTTCAACCGATGATTAAAATATGGTTCTATTTTTTGAATGGAAGCTTTTAAAACAATCTGTCCTCTGTTGATTCTGTAAAACATTGTTTTCTCTAATGAATCAAATAATTGATCCATGGTTTCATCAATGATATAGCGTTTGTTGGTATGCGTGATGCCAAAAGTCATACTACTTTCAGAATATACATATAACAAATCTGAAATTTTAATTTGAACAAAGCCATTGCCTTCTTTTACCAAAATTCCTGAACGTTTTTTTGGTGCTTGCATGCTGGTAAGAAGCGTATTTAACAGCGTTGCATCTAATTCATTAGTTGCTTTTTTTGTTTTTTCAAACTTATGCAATGCTACCTCTAAATCTTCTTGTTGAACTGGTTTTAATAAATAATCTACACTATTTACTTTAAATGCTTGAATGGCATATTCATCAAAAGCGGTTGTAAAGATAATTGGTGCTTCCACTTCTATTTTTTGAAATATTTCAAAGCTCAATCCATCTGCCAATTGAATATCCATAAACACTACATCTGGCGCAATATTTTCTTGAAACCATACAACTGCTCCTTTCACTGAGTCAATAATGTCTAATAACTGAAAATCAAAAGCACTTTTCGTTAGTAATTTTTGCAGTTGACGTGCAGCACGTGGTTCATCTTCAATGATTAGTATTTGCATAATTTTTCTTTTGGTCAGATGATTTTAATAAAGGCAATGAGACTGTAAAATAAATTCCATCATTTTCAATGATTGGTAGTTTGTTTGAAATTAAAGCATATCGTTGTTCAATATTTTTTAATCCAATTTTTGTAGAATGCACTTTGGTTGATTTTGCTTGAATTTTGTTGCGAACCACTAAATAATCATCTATGATTGTTACAGTTATGATCAAAGGTTCTGCTCTAGAAACGATATTGTGTTTAATTGCATTTTCGATGAGTAGTTGCAAACTCATAGGCACAATCATAGCTGTTAATTGATCTTCTGGAATATTCCAATGAAGCTGTAAGTTGTCTCCAAATCTCTCTGACTGAATAGACACATAAGCTTTTGCAAATTTTAATTCTTTTTCAATAGCGATCAAATTTGTACTTCCTGATTCTAATATAAAACGATACACATTTGATAAATTGTCAACAAAATCTGTGGCTTCTTCCCTTGGATCTTGTTCAATAATATCTCGCAAGGTATTTAAACTATTAAACAAAAAATGTGGTTGTGCCTGATTTCGTAATGTATCAAGCTGCGCCTGAATCATTACTTGTTTTGCCTGTTCTTCTTCTCGGATAGACTTTTCTAATCGTACATGCGAATAAATGATTTCGTATATCGCCATAATCATAGCCGTAATAATCGTAATGGGAATCAATACTTTTAAACTCGTAATATGGCGTGCATGTACATCAAATAGAAAATTCACAAAACTACTGGACAACCAACCCGCAAAGAAATGTACAAAAGCTACCGAACCTATGATGGCTAGAATAAGCAGACTAATCCGCTTTTTATCATCTTTAAAATCTGGATATTTCTTTCGTAGAAAAATTAGCAATAGTCTTAAGATAATCCAATGAGAGGTAGTGAAAAACAATGTAACACTCCATGCAATCAGTTGTAGTTTTATCGTAACTAATTCTACTGCATTATTAAAAAGATAGTGATTGATAAAAGCTAGCGCAAGAATACCAAAAATTGTATACCAAAAATCATTAAACCCAATGTAATGAATACGTTTCTGCTTATTTAATAATGGCATAAAATAGTAAACTTGTTTAGTGTATTGCGAATAACGGAATTATTTGAATACCACGCAATTCAAAAAAATCACGACTACTATTCTTTGGGTCTGAGTGTTTCAATAATCTGCGCATCAACCCAAAATATGTCTACATTTTCATAATTATCTGGCGACATATTTCTATTAAAGAAAAGGTATTTTCCATCGGGCGTTACGCAGGCAAGAGCTTCCCAACCTGAAGTGTTTATCTTGTCACCCATATTGATAGCTTCTCCCCATGAACCGTCTTGTTGTTTAAAACTGATATAGATGTCAGAATCACCATATCCGCTTTCTCTTTCGCCATCCCAAATTAGATAGGATTCATCAGGAGCAATAAAAGGATGTGCGTTCATTCTTCCAGTATTAATCTGTTTTCCAAAAGCTTTTGGTGCTTCACGCTTGCCATTGATTAATCTTGAATACCGAATAATACCATCTCCGTTTGGCATTCCTATTTCGTCAAAAACGTACATTCCTTTTGAAGAAGCTGTAAGTCTCATAATTTGTATTTCTAAGAACGATGAATCTAGTTTTTTTAAGGCCGACCAATCACCTGTTTTGGTACGTTTTCTGTATTGCCTGCCCAAATGCATCGTTTGACCATCAGGAGCGATAAAAGGAGTTCCTCTGCGAGGAGAAACAATGGATTCTTCCCATTGATTATTTTTACATTGAAAAACAACAAGTTCTTGTTTTTTAGTTACCGCATTGTTTCTAATGAAATAGAATTCTTTTAAATCTGGTGTGAAGACGCCACTTACTTCCCAACCATCTGTTGTCACCATACCCGGAGCAAAAATTTCAGGTAACAAACCTGGTGTTTTTTGCCCAAGATATAGATGTTCGTTGTTTGTAGTTGATGAATTATGACTGTTTGAATTTTGTTTGTTAGTATCGCAAGCATTTAAGAATAATGCGAATACAATTGTCAAAATAGAATACGTTTTTCTCATGATGTATATTTTAGTACTGATTGTTATTGCTTTGTAAAAGCTGGTAAAACACGTTCTGCAACCAATTGCAATACACTAATTTCTAGTCTATGAACTGTGGTTACTATGATAAGATCCAGTTTGTCAATAAGAATGATGGTTTGTCCGCTACCGCCTTGTGCAGACGTGCTGAAATAGTTTTTATCACCTACTTTCATATCTGCTTGCCACCAAAAATAACCGTAACCAACATTGGAAATATCACCAATATCATCGAAGTTTTCATCGTCGCTATGACGCACTATTCTATGGATAGCTTTGTTAATATAAATTTCTGGAATCAATTGCTCTCCATTCCATTTACCTTTGTTATTGGCTAAAATTCCCCATTTGAGCATATCACGTGATGTCATGCTGCTACGACTTGAAGCCCTTGGCAACCCACTGATATCTCTTGGCCATTTATAATTTGTAATGCCAAGTTTATCAAGCAATTCATTTTTTATAAAGTCCTCTGCTGATTCTGGCACAACAGCATCTAATACTTGCATGACCAACATAGGATCGTTTTGATATTTGAAACTTGGCATATCTGCTGTAATCGGTTTTGTATGTTCAAAATAGGCTTGTACTTCTTTCTGCCCTTTTATCTTACTTGGATCTTTTTCAAATTGATCTCTCTGCGCATCAGTGATTCGAATGCCTGAACGCATTGTCAATGCTTGATTGAGCGTGATTTTTTCTGCGCCTTCTGCAAATTTCGTTGGATCTAAATCTTTCAGAAAACTAGCAATTGGTTTGTCTAAATCATCCATCGTTAAATATCCTAATTGGATAGCACGACCAATCGCCATACTTGTATATACTTTTGTGGCGGATGCTTGTGGATGTGGCAAGTTGATGCGTCCTTTGGAATAATAGGATTCAAAAACGAGTTTTCCTTTGTGAGCAATTAGAAAACTGTCAAAATTACCATGTTTGTGATTGGCAATTTCTTTTGCGAGTTTTAGAATCTTTTCTTTATCGCCTCCATTAAGGCCAAATTCTCCTACTGAAACACCTTCTTTTCGATCAGTAGGCGATGCATCAATAAAAGCTTTTTTTAGCTCTGGAATATCTCTGAATGAAAGTGAAGCTTCATCAACAGTAGCTTCTGGCGCATTTTGACTAAAGCTACTATTTATGAATAAAAGAAATAGTAAAAATAGTTGGATGGTTGTACTTTTTATATTCTTAGTTTTCATTTACTGCTGTGTTTTGTTTTTTCTTTGTTTTTAGTTCTTGTAACTTATGTCTAGTACGATTATTTTCAGGGTTTAATTCAAGAGATTTGGCGTAGTTCAAAATAGCTAAATCCATTTTTCCTGCTTTTTCACAGGCTTCTGCATAACTATCATACACTTGAAAGCTATCTGGATAGAGTATTATATTTATTTTGAAAGTGTTGAGCGATAATTTCATTCTGTTTGCATGAAAAAAGTCATATCCTAAATCATTCAAATGCGCTTCAGTTACCGCGGGATTCGTAGGCTCTTTTTCAAGTAACATTCTATATGCAGTTATTGCTTTTTCAACATCACCTTCTAAAAGAAACTCCACAGGTTCTTTTCTATCAGCATCGATTTTAACAAAAGTTGCAACCATGCTTCCATCATTTCTACTCAGGTATTGCAAATTCATTCTTTTATTTTCAGCATTAGGTTTGAATTGAATAAATAGACTCGAGTTTCTTCTCACAAAACTACTATCTGAGATTTTGACTAATTCTTCTGCTTCCACGTCAACAATATTTTTATAGAAAAGTTGATTGCCTTTTTGAATGACTTCGATAATGTTTCCATTCTCCGTATATCTTCCCGTAATGCTATCTGCAAAAGACTGCTCTATTTCTATTTTTTCATGTACTGGTACATAATTGTCCCATTCATAAGCTATGGCAACAGCGCGCATCACTTCTGCATTAAACTCTGGAAAAGTGGAATTTGTCATTACAACTACGCCGTATTCTTTGTCTCTATGCGCCACTATTTCAGTATAAAAACCTCTATTCCATCCATGATGTCTTAAGTAAATTTCATTATTTCTATTTAATAGCTGAAATCCTAATCCTAATGTAAATGACCAACTGGAACCATTGACTCCATAAGGTGTTCCCATCAATTTGGTGAGTTCTCTTGATAATCCTTTAGTAGTTTTACCATTTAATGTTTGGTATCTGTTAATGATAAATTTTGCATAGTCTTCGGCAGTTGTCCACAAGCCATTTGTAGCCATTGCAGGATAGATACTTCTTCCTCCTTCTGCCTTAGAACCGTCTGTTAAATACCCTGTAGCAATCTTCGACAACTGTGCTGCTGTCAGTGATTGATTATACGTACTATTGTTCATTTCTAAGGGTTCTAACACAAGTTCATGCATGATTTCTGGAAATGTTTTTCCTTTAACATCTAGCATTAATTGTTGAATAGGCACATAACTAGCATACGCAAAACGAACACTTTCTTCTGGTTCTTTATTTATAGTAATTGGCGCATTTTTAGCTGGAGAAGTTCCGTTTAGGATTTGTACAAGTGTTGGAATTTTTTCATCAATGCTATAGCGTCCTGTTCCACGAGGATGTATTCCTGCAGAATGATTTAATATATTTTTTATGGTTACTTTTTTTTCTTTGGTAAATTCATTTTCGGGTACTTTCCATGATTTTAAATAGTTATTGATATTTTCATCTAAGTCTAGTTGATGTTGTTCTACAAGACACAATGCACCGTAGGCAGATACCGGCATACTCGTTGCTGCTGCTTGAAAAAGAGTTTGTGTTGTTACAGGAGTATTACTTTCCTTATCCGTTACGCCATAGCCTTTTGCCCAAGCAATTTCGCCATTATGTATCACAGCAATACTAGCACCTGGAATGCCATAATGCTTCATGCGTTCTTCTATAGACCAAGTGGAATCACCTTTTATATATACTCGTGTTGTCAGCCCTTTTTCTACTTTTTTCATGAGATCTATTTCTGGAGTATCTGTAGTTGCTATTTTGGCACAAGATTGAAAGAGAATTAAGAGTAAAAGAACTGATATACATTTTTGAATATTCATAAATTTTATAGTTGAATGATTGAGATATTATGTTTTGCCTTACTTTTTGTGATTATCTATACAAAGGATGGTTTTTTATCGCATGAATTGAATTAAAATTATGTCAACTGCTCTATGCTTTTACGAACTACTCAAACAGGAGCATTATAATCAGTATCTTGCACGCAGAATTCCGATCAGTATGAACTTGAAATCGTTTGTATATTTTCTTTTACTGGGTACAATGTTACTTTTGACTTCTTGTACTGAAATTACTGTGTATAAGCAGCATGAAACTGTATTTCAAGTTGGAGATCAACAAGAATGGGCAGATAAAAATTTGAAAGATCAGTACTGGCAACAACGTATTTTAATTGTTCCTGATGGCCAAGTTTTTTGGTCCAGAACTAAGATTGAGCTTTTAAAAAGTTCCAAAGCTATGCGTCCGTATGGTTTGATGCTACAAGTTTACGGTGAATACGAAGTGTTTTGGGATGGTGTTTTAATTGGAAAAAATGGAAATCCTGGACAAGAAAACGTGTTAAAACCAGAAGGTAAAATGTGGGCGACCTTTAGTATTCCTGCGCACTTAACAAAAACAGGAGAACATGTACTGGCTTTGCGATCAAGTTTATACCATTTTCCAGATCATCTAGGAATAGAAGAAATGAAGATTAATGATTATGATGAATTACAAATGGATCGACTTATTGAATCGTCGTATATGCATCTTTTCGCAGGCGCTTTTTTGATTGCTTTTTTCTATTTTTTATTTCTATTTTTAAGTGATAAAAAGGAGTTTGCAACTTTAATTTTCAGTATTAGTTGTTTTTTGTTATTTGCCTTGATATTGGCAGAATTCAGTAAAGTTTATATCGCCATTCATTATAGTTTGCATGTCATACGCTTAAAGATTATAGGCGCGTTGATGCTGGGCATTTCTTTTTTTATTCCATACTATTTTTCCTTGCGTTTTCCATTTCCAAAACGAAAATTACTACTAACGATTTACGCAGGTATTTTATTGTACTTTTTCCTATCGAGACATGTTTTTGAGTTGAAAGCAAATAATATGATTTTGAGTATGTGGATATTTTCAATTGCAATTGTTGTATTTGGCGTTTATATGAAGATTAAAGGTTCGCGTCTTGTGTTGTTAGCTCTTCTACTTTCTGTATCTATTGGCTTTTTTACTCCTTTTGACAAGAGTTTGTTTGTAGGTTTTTGCTTGATTCTTTTAGGAATGTTTTATTTGCTTTCGCTCAGGATGAAAGAACAACGATTGGCGTATGAA
>NZ_JAKVBC010000041.1 GCF_022447245.1 Kordia sp.
TCAATAGAATATTAAAATTAAACAATTCAGAAGCTTCTCCGTAAGTAACATTTGATTCTTATCCTTATAAAAGCATTTCAAATCCATTTAATAACTCAATCAATCCATTTTGCCTAAAGACATTATAACTTTCAATTGCGGATCTATACCAAGCAATAGAACCTCCAATAGTAACATATGTTCATAGATATTATCTTCCCTAATTACAAGTTTATTGAATAGTTAGAAATAAATCAATATTTACAAAAATACAATGTAGTTTCCAGTAATTGTAATATAATAATTAACATATTACCACAAAACAACCCACACGCTCATCAACTATTCCTAACCATTTCCTCTTCACATTCCAATCAAAACATCAAAGAGTTTTAAAACTTTAATACGTATTAAAAATGATTTTGATACGTATTAAAAACAAATTTGATACCTGTAAAAATTATTTTTTGACTTTATAAACGTACATAAATATCAAGGAGTTTTGTTTAGATTTACTTGATGTTATGTGCAAAAGCTCTCTATAAAAATTAATAAACTACAAAATAATGGCAATAAGATATAAAGTTACAGAGCGCGGAACGCCAGGTGTAAAAGGCGGCGGTTCTAAAAAATACTATGCTTCTGCAACGGCACGTAAAAAGATAGACTTAAAACAATTAAGTGAACGACTTGCTTCTATTTCAACAGTCACTGAGATTGATACCATTGCAGTACTGCAAGGTTTGGTGCATCTGCTACCCGAATATTTATGCAATGGCAATAGCATTTCCTTGGGTGATTTTGGTACGTTTACAGTACATATTAAAAGTGAAGGAAAAGATACACCTGAAGCCGTAAATGCAACGTCTATCAAAGATATAAATGTTACCTTTAGACCAAGTGTAGAGTTTAAGAAACGTATGAAAGCAGTTGATTTTAAAAAACATAGCCTACCGTAGGTTCTACACTTAAAGAAATGTTAATTTCTTTTGATTCCAAGTTAATTGTTTAATGTTTTAGTATATTCGTTGAACAAAAATCAACTTAATCGCGCAAATCATGAAATCATTTTTACTAAAATTCCTGTCCCTTTCCTTGATAGCACTGCTTTCTTTTAAAGCAGATGACACACAAGAATTTAAAGGAAAAGCCTACTATTTTTCAAAATCTAAAATGCAACTCGGTAGTTGGGGCGCACGTTTGAGCGAAGCACAAAAGAAAGATGTCGCCGCACGTTTAAAAAACCGATTGGAGAAATCGTATGTCTTAAGCTTTAACAAAGAAGAATCCGTTTTTAAAGAAGAAGATAAACTTGACGCTATTTCTGGTGCAACAGATTCTTGGGGTGCTAACTTTTCTAGAGGATACCAATATAAAAATGTTAAAGATGTTACATTGGTACAAAGTCAAGAGTTCTATGGAAAAAAGTTTTTAGTAAAAGATAAACTCCATACCATCGATTGGAAAATGGGAAAAGAAACGAAGCAAATTGGACAATATACTTGTTTCAAGGCAACGGCAACTATTTCTCAAGCCGAATTATCTTGGTATAATTTCTCATGGAGTGATTTACGAAGAAAAGATGAAGACGGTGATGGAAATCCTGATGTTCCTATGGTAGAAGTAGAAGCTTGGTATAGCTTACAAGTTCCTGATAGTCATGGCCCTGCAGAATACTGGGGATTACCAGGATTGATTTTGGAAGTAAGTGCTGGCGATACAACCATGCTTTGCTCTAAGATTGTGATTAACCCTGAAGAGGAAATTAAAATTAAAGCGCCAACTGGTGGAAAAGAAATTACCAAGAGTAAGTATCAAGAGACCGTGAAGGGAAAAATGCAAGAAATGATGAGCAATAGAGGACGAAGAAGAGGCTAACATTTAGTACTTTCGTTTTGCAAAAAATCTTATAAATATATTCAATACTCGATCATGAAAAAATTATGCTGTTTGCTACTGTTCTTTGTGGCCACGATTTCTTACGCACAAATTAAAATGGAAGGAGTCGTTAAAGACAGCCTGAATAAGCCGTTAGAACTGGCGAATGTTATTGCTTTAAACAAAGCATCAGGTACCTTAGAATCATATGGGATTACGGACAAGTTTGGAAAATATCGATTGAAATTAACCAAAAATACTGACTATAAGATACAAGTGAGTTACATTGGCTTAAAAAACATCGAAGAAGACCTTTCTGCCAAAGAAAATGATATTAACAAAGACTTTGTAATGAAAAGTAGCAACTCACTAGAAGCTGTTGAGCTAACCTATGAGATGCCTGTAACCATTAAAGGTGATACTTTGGTCTATAATGCTGATTCTTTCAAGAACGGAACCGAGCGGAAACTGGAAGATGTCCTCGAAAAACTTCCTGGCGTCGAAATTAATGAAGATGGGCAAGTAGAAGTAGAAGGAAAAGTCGTAAATAAGCTGATGGTTAATGGGAAAGACTTTTTTGACGGTGATACCAAATTGGCTACCAAAAACATTCCTTCTAAGGCAGTAGATAAGATTCAAGTGTTACGCAATTATTCAGAAGTAGGACAATTGCGTAGCGTAACTAACAATCAAGATAGTGTTGCTATTAACATTAAATTAAAAGAAGGAAAGGAAAACTTTTGGTTTGGTAATATTACTGCAGGGAGCGGATCGTCACCCGATAATGAACTCTATTTATTACAACCCAAGCTCTTTTATTACAGCCCAAAATATAGTATAAATTTTATAGGTGATTTAAATAATATTGGAGAAGTGGCCCTATCTCGTCGTGATATTCGAGGATTTACTGGAGGCTTCCGACCGCCGAGTCGAAGTAGCGGAACCAATATCAATCTTGGAGATAATGGCTTGAACTTTTTGACAAGTCAGAACAATGCTTTAGAAATTGAAAGTAAATTGGCAACGGGAAATTTTAGTTATTCGCCTAACAAAGCTTTGGACTTGAGTGGATTTTTAATTTACAGCAGTAGCCGTATTTTATCAAGAGAAACAAGTTTTGTGCAGTACACTGATCCTGCATTAGGCATTCCTGATGAATCTACCGAGCAACGAAGTAGAGAGCGTTCTGACCAAGCAGTGGCAAAGCTCAGTGCTTCATATCAACCAAACCTTAACAATCAATTAGATTATGATGTGATTGGACGTATTGCTAATGATACCCAAAATCAAGGTGTATTTTCATCTGTAATTGGAAGCACAGATCAAATTGATGAAATAACTCCCTATAGCTTTAATCAAAACCTTAATTATTATTATACCCTTGACGAAAATAATATTTTCGCCCTAGAAGCCCAACATTTGATTAAGAATGAAGATCCTTTTTACAATGCTATCTTAGAAAACACAACCAATAGTGCTTTTGATACTACAGCAGATGCTTTAGGATTAGATACCACAGTTGATCAATATAATTTGAGACAAAACAGACGTATTAAATCCAATCAATTGGATGCCAAACTAGATTATTACAATATTTTAAATGCGCGAAGTAATATTAACATCACATTCGGATCTATATTGAGTCGTCAGCAATTCAACTCAAATTTATTTCAGTTTTTAGGACCTGGATTGATTACAAATCCAATTCCAAATTTTAATGATGGACGTGCTTCTAATGATACTGAATATAATTTTAGTGACATTTACTTAGGCTTTCATTACCGTTTAAAAAGTGGAAAGTTCACCTTTACACCAGGTTTTTCAGTGCATGCCTACGGGAACAAGAATAGCCAGTTTGGAGCAGAATACAAAGACAATTTCTTTAGAGTTTTACCAGACTTTGAAACACGTATTCAGTTTAAAAAGAGTGAAGCCCTGACCTTGCGTTACCAAATGCGAAATCAGTTTACAGATGTGACACGTTTGGCAGAAGGCTTGGTTATGAACAACTTTAATAGTTATCAATTTGGAGAACCAACTTTGCAGAATGCATTGTCGCACAATGTAAGTTTAATTTACACTAGCTTCAATTTGTTTAATTACACCAATGTATTTGCCAGAGCATCGTACTCAAGCAACATAGATCAGATTCGTGGCTTGACCGATTTTGAAAGTGTTATTCGCACAAGTACTTTCTTTAATTCAAGTTTTGCAGACGAAAATGTGAATGTTTTTGGGCGCGTGCAACGTACGTTTGGAAAGGTTCGTGCAACTTTGAATGCTAGTTTTAATTATAGTAAAATAAATCAGTTTATTGAGCGACGTAGATCTTTGAATGAAGGATTTACACAAACATACATTCCAGGCATCCGAACAAACTTTAGAATTGCACCCAATGTGCAGGTACGTCATCGTTATAGTATCACGGATAATAAACAAGGTGGACGTAATACACAGTTTATTACAAATGCAACTACTGTTGATTTTGACGCCTATATCTGGAAAAGAATCACATTTAGAACCGATTACACCTATACCAATCAAGATATAGGTAATGGTGAATCGCAATCGTTCCAAACATGGAATGCATCACTTTCATATAGAAAAGACAGAGATGCTAAATGGGAATATGAGATTAAAGCAACAAACTTATTAGACATCGATGCACGTGTACGAAACAGTGCGAATAACTTATCTGTATTCAGTCAAGAAACCTTTATTCAGCCACGTTTTGTTACGTTTAGATTTGTGTATACCTTATAAGGAATTGAAAACATAGAAATATAATAACCTTTGTTATTATTATTGTTAGTTAGGAACCGAACAGCAGTTTTTTATTGTTGTTCGGTTTTTAGTTTTATAGAAGCAGCTTCTTATTTATCAATAAAGTTTTCTAAAAGTACCTCTTAATTCCTCGAGTTTCAAAAATAATAGGATTTCCTCCATCTGGAGTTACACAAACAACATGTTTCTTTGACATGTAATATAGAATGATCAATATAATCCCTTCTACAACAGGAATTGTCGCTATTCCAATAATTGAGAACCATATATTACTTTTATAATATGCTAATTGCACAGAACTTATTTTATAGAGCATAATTGAAGTAAAATCTGAATTTGCTTTATTCGTTTCATAATACCGAAGTCTATGAGTTGTTAATCGTAATTGTCTATTAGTTGACTCTAAAAGTAGCTTTTCATTATCAATTCCTAACATATTTTCATTTTTGATATGCGTTAAAAGTAACTTAGATATTTACAATATTATTACGGTTTTCCACAAGTAAAATAAAGAACTAATTACATCTGCTCATTCAAATACAAATTGTAAAAACGTTCGGTATCCATATCAAATACAATGCCCCAAAGATGTGGACCACCATCACAAATGACCATAGGAAATCGTTTCCAATCTTGTCTATTTAAGAATTCAATAGGAAAAGCATTCACATACAAATATCGTGTGCTTTTGTATACGAAACCCACATATTGATACGCATATGCTTTTAAGTCTGTAATGGCATAAGGTATGAATTCCTCTTCCGCATGTTTTAGTTGGTATATTTTTTCAAAGTTTTTGTGTAGTGTATTGATATCATTTTCCGTGAGATTAAAAAACTGTGTAGCACCTCTGGGAGAAGGACGTGAACATTAACGTACTAGTTTTTCTCCTAAACTATCTTTAATGACTGTAAAATTTGTTGGCGTACATTGATAATTGATTGTATCACAAGATTGCAAAGACAACACAATACATAGTAGTGATACGATTCTTATTTTAAAACTCGTAATCACTTTCTATTTTTTAGGTTTATAATTATCAAAATTAACTCCATTGGTTTTAAAGTACAACCAATCGCGCTCAGCTGGCAAACCTTTAGTATTGGTTAAAGAAGATTTGTGTACTTCTATATGTTTTTTGTGTGTCCCTGAGGTAATTCCACACTTTTTCCCATCAATGATTAGTTCTATATAAATGGAGCCTAACTTCACTGCAATACTCTTTTCATATTCCATCTTAGCAAGTTCTTTCTTCAACTTTCCTCTTTGAGCAGCTGTCAATTCAAATTTCCCAGAATTGTTGTACATCGTAACTTTTTCTAGTTTTGAGAGATCAAGCACATCTCCCAAAGTAATTGCATCTGTAGTATTTTCTTTGTCTTTTTTAAGGTCTGTACAACCCACAAATACGACTACAGAGAGCAGCAAGAATCTAAGTTTTATCACAGTTAATATTGAATTGATTATACTATAACAACGAAGTTTTTAGCTATTATTTTAAACTTTTCAAAAAAGTAGTCAATCGTTCTTTGATAAAATAGTTCCAACCACCAACACAACTTTCACGTTTGAATTCAGGAATTTCATCAGAGAAATCTTCTATCACAGTTGCAGTTACCATAAGTAATACTTCATTTGAAAGCTCTTTTAGTTCAAAACTTACAAACGAATCGCCTTCCAAATCTTGGTATTTCCAATTATAGACGATTTTTTGTTGTGGAATGACTTCTGTAATAGTCTATAAATGAAGGAAATCGCGAGAAGATGCTTTTACATTGAACTTTGTTTGAAAACCTACCTCAGCTTTAAAATCGGGAATGTTATCAAAAAACCATTGTCGCATTAATGCTACATCTGTGATGGCATTCCATAGGGTTTCTAAAGATTGTGAAAAGTTTTGGGAGACGATTACTGGTGGTTCAGAGGTTTTCATTGTATTTTAATTTATACAATAAAGATAACCTCTTTAATCAAAGTACTTACAAGAAGTAATATTTTTTATTATACGTAAGAACTAGTCCTGACAAATCCTCATCTACGACTTGTAATACAGTTTCTGTCAACGCTTTTATTTCCAAGGAAACAGATTCTCCTTTAGTAGGTTCTAGTTCTAGCATTTCTTTAAATTCTGGAGCACTTGCAAGAACGTTTCTTGTTAAATCATCCATGGCAATTACCTTAGCATCTTCAGTAACTGTAACAAGTGTATTATCGTGCAGACTCCATGAACCTGATTGCTTTGCATAAAATTTTAAAGGTACCTCTTGACCTCCCATTTTTAGTGTTAACGTAAGTTCTCCTTCTTGATTGAAACGATTTCCTTTGATAAACTGATATTCATCAACCAAGGTTATCTCTCCACTCATTCCTTCTTCCATGTCATCTTTGAACACTTTTTTCACTTGATCTTCATTGATGAAAGTAGATGTTTTCCATGTTCCCAATAAAAGTGTTGATCTATTAATACTTTCTTGGCTTGTACTCGATCCATTCTGTCCTGCGCTTTTAGTATCATTTTTACAGCTGATGAAGAATGTAAGCGTCAAAACTAAAATTATATGTGTGTTTTTCATGATGGTTAATTTTAAAAACAAGTATAAGCTAATTTAAGTGTAAAAAAGTGAGGTTTACCACAATTCAAGTTAAATTAATCATTAAAAAAAAAGCGATCCTTTTTCAAAGATCGCTTTTCATATATAGTCCGTACTATTTTATTTTTTTGCCATTCTGTGACGCTCGCGTGCCAATAAAGTATTTTTTAATAACATCGCAATGGTCATTGGTCCTACTCCACCAGGAACTGGCGTAATGTGACTTGTCTTTTTGCTTACGTTTTCAAAGTCTACATCACCCGTAATGCGGTATCCACGTTTTCTAGTTTCGTCTGGAACACGTGTGATTCCTACATCAATTACTACAGCATCATCTTTTACCATTTCTGCTTTTAGGAAGTTTGGTTGTCCTAATGCTGTAATGATAATGTCTGCCTGGCAGGTAATCTGAGTAATATTTTTTGTGTGACTGTGTGTTAGAGTTACTGTTGAGTTTCCAGGAAAACCACGTCTTCCCATTAAGATACTCATAGGTCTTCCTACAATATGACTTCTTCCAATAACTACTGTGTGTTTACCTTTCGTTTCTACATCGTAACGTTCTAAGAGTTCTAGTATTCCGAAAGGAGTTGCAGGAATGAATGTAGACATGTCTAATGCCATTTTCCCAAAATTCTCCGGATGGAAACCGTCAACATCTTTATCAGGGTTTACAGCCATCAATACTTTCTGTGTATTGATTTGTGGCGGTAAAGGTAGCTGAATTATGAATCCATCGATATCATCATTTTCATTCAACTCATGAATCTTCTTTAGAAGTTCCAATTCAGAAGTTGTGTTAGACATACGTACCAAAGTAGATTCAAAACCGATACGCTCGCACGCACGCACTTTACTTCCTACGTATGTTAAACTCGCGCCATCATCTCCGACCAAAACTGCTGCCAAGTGTGGTACTTTTTCGCCGCGGTCTTTCATTTTCTGGACTTCCTGTGCTATTTCGTCTTTGATATCATTTGATACCTTTTTTCCGTCTAATAAAATCATGTATAATTTGTTGTGTTGTTTCTCAGTATTCAGTTATCGGTTTTCAGTCTTAGCCCCAAATTTCTTAAGGTAATTCATCAAATAATTTAGCAACTTCCCAACATTTTACTCAAAGTCTTCAAATTCTCTACTTCTGATGTAGCTAAGTAATTACAGGATAACGCAAAGTCTAACCATACAATAGTTACTGAATTTTCGGCATCCGCATGAGTCAGTTTGCTAACAAAATGCTTCACGTACTTTCTTTTCCT
Organism: Kordia sp.; assembly: GCF_022447245.1. Taxonomy (GTDB): domain Bacteria; phylum Bacteroidota; class Bacteroidia; order Flavobacteriales; family Flavobacteriaceae; genus Kordia. The sequence goes on from NZ_JAKVBC010000041.1 coordinate 8,492, forward strand.
GTAAGCTTCTGCAATATTTACAGTTACTGACCTTGAAGAACGTCTTATTTGATCGGTTAAAGAATATACTTCTTCTTTAGGAAATCGTTTAGTGATTTCAAAAACTTGCACTGCTAACTCAAATGATTTTTGATAAGCTAATAATTTTTAAAATCCATGTAAACTCAATATTTCTATTTATCAAATGAAAAAACTGAAAACTGTAACCTGAGACTGCTAACTTCAATTAGCGTCCCATTCCTTTCATCATTTGCATCAGCTTTCTTCCGCCACCACCTTGCATCATTTTCATCATCTTGCTCATTTGGTCGAACTGCTTTAGCAATTGATTCATTTCTTGTACAGAACGTCCCGCTCCTTTAGCAATACGCTTTTTACGACTTGCATTAATCATTGCTGGCTTTGAGCGTTCTGCTGGTGTCATAGAGTGAATTAATGCTTCAATATGTTTGAAAGCATCATCTTCAATTTCCATTCCTTTCATTGCTTTGGAAGCTCCCGGGATCATTCCGACTAAGTCTTTCATGTTACCCATTTTCTTCACTTGCTGTATTTGCTTTAAGAAATCGTCAAAACCAAACTGATTTTTGGCAATCTTCTTTTGTAATTTTCTAGCTTCTTCTTCATCAAATTGCTCTTGCGCTCTTTCTACTAACGAAACAACGTCTCCCATTCCAAGAATACGATCGGCCATACGTGAAGGATAGAATACGTCAATAGCTTCCATCTTTTCACCAGTACCAATAAACTTGATTGGTTTGTTTACAACAGATTTAATAGAGATGGCAGCTCCACCTCGTGTATCACCATCTAATTTTGTTAAGATAACTCCGTCAAAATTTAAGATATCGTTGAAGGCTTTTGCTGTATTCACGGCATCCTGACCTGTCATAGAATCCACTACGAATAATGTTTCTTGTGGCGTAATGGCTTTGTGAATGTTTGCAATTTCGGTCATCATGGCTTCATCAACTGCCAAACGACCTGCAGTATCTATAATTACTACATTGTGTCCGTTTTGCTTCGCATGTGCAATACCTGCTTGTGCGATAGCTACTGGATCATTGTTTCCTTTATCAGAATAAACATCAACCTTAATTTGATCACCTACTACATGCAACTGATCAATCGCCGCTGGACGATATACATCACAAGCAACTAATAAAGGTTTCTTTGTTTTTTTGTTTTTTAAATAATTGGCTAGTTTTCCCGAAAAAGTCGTTTTACCCGAACCTTGCAAACCAGACATTAAAATAACTGTTGGTTTTCCAGATAAGTTGATTCCTGCAGCATCTCCACCCATCAATTCAGTTAATTCATCTTTTACGATTTTTACCATTAACTGTCCTGGCTGTAAGGTTGTCAATACGTTTTGTCCTAAAGCTTTTTCTTTGACTCTTTTTGTAAAGTCTTTTGCAATTTTAAAGTTTACATCGGCATCCAGTAATGCTCTACGCACTTCTTTCAACGTTTCCGCAACATTTACTTCCGTTATACTTCCATGTCCTTTAAGAACATGCATCGCTTTATCTAGCTTTTCACTTAAATTATTAAACATACGTTTGAATTCTTTTTTTGAGAAGTGGCAAAGATAGTGGAAACTTCTATATTTTGAAAGTATAAATAGACTGGTTATGCCCTGAATGCTAATTTGTTTTTAACTTTTTAAGGATTTGTGATTTTCTAGTGTTTTTTATTTCAAAAACTTAAAAAAATGATTCTTTGCGCAGATGAAAATTTAATATTCAGCATTTTATTCAGGATGATTTTGATCATTTTCGCAAGCAGTTAAACTATATGTTTTTACTTTCTACACTTAGAAAACACATATTTGATTATCAGAAGCATACAACTTAAAAAGAACTATCCATAATAAATAAAGGGCTTGCAAGGTGAATTTGTATGAAATGAAAATAGTTTTTTGTGATTTTTATGTTCTTTTGAATATATATATTTATTTTCCCCATAAAATTAAAATTGATTTCTAAAGCCTTCGTTTTTATTCTATTGTTTTGTGTATTCACTGCAAATGCACAACACCCTTTGTATCAACAATTGAGTGAAAAAGATGGTTTACCTGATATTGAGTTTTATGATATCGTTGAAGACAAAGACGGTTTTATTTGGTTAGCCGCTGATAAAGGTTTGTTTCGATATGACGGAGAAACCTTTAAAAATTATACGCATCCAGAAAAAAAAGGATTATCCGTTTTTGGACTTAAGTTTGATCATAAAGGTAGACTTTGGTGTAATAATATTTACGGACAGTATTTTTATATAGAAAATGATTCACTTCAATTGTTTACGAGCCTTAAAAAATATAGCAGAGGTCAACTAGGACAATTTCTTTTTTTTGATCATAAATTAAATGTTACATGTTTCCAATACAATTTGGAGATTGATTTAGAAACAAAGGAAATCAAACGTATACTTCCTGAAACAAAATCACATATCTCTGCATTTAAAAAAGGAGACACACTATTCTATGTAAATGATTATAATTTTAAATAAAAAACAATCACAAACGACTCCATAAAAACCCTAAGTTCGTTAGTATTGACTAGAATGTCTACTAATAACTTATTTAAAATCAATAATGATTTATTATTACAATCTATGGATTACTCTATTCCAGAGTTAAATCTATTTTTAAGCACGAACAATAAAAGCTTTACCAAACTAACTAGTGAGCAATTAGATTTAAAATTTCCTGTAGTCAACATTTTCCTTGAAGACGGATATATATGGCTTTGCGGAACCAACGCAGTGTATAAATACAAGTATGTAGGTGGAGAGTTTATCCTTGTAGAAACGCTATTTGAGAACAAAAAAATCACCAAAATATTTAAAGATAAAAATGGCAACTATTGGTTAACGAGTCTACAAAATGGCATCTACATTATTCCTAATATTCACATCAAAAAATATGCACTCCCCGAAGATGATGAACATATAAGTGCATTGGTAAAAATTGATGCAAATACACTTTTATACGGAACCAAGAAAGGGGCACTAATTCGGAAAAATATCTCAACAAATCAAGAAAGAAATATTGTACTTCCCAATAGAACACAAATAAACAAGTTAGCTTTTAATGGCTCTGATAAATTGATTGTTAGTATAGGTGACAAGGGATATATTCTGAATACAAGTGATGATTCATCATACAATTCAAAATTTCATGTAGGACTTGGTAATGCGAAAGGATTATCTTTTATAAATGAGCATGAATTTGTTATTGGAGGATTTGCCTTTGCAGAAATTCTGGATCTTACTCGTAATACAAATAAAAGAATTGGATTTCGTCGTGCTTATAATACTCATTATAATACCGCAACTGAAAAAATTTACGTGAGTTTTGTTGATGGCCTAGAATGGTATGGTAAAGATTTGATTCCACACGAAATTACATTTAATGGACAACCTATTTTTGCCATCGACATCGATAATACTTCAAATAATATTGTTTGGGTTTCCACTTTTTCCAATGGTATCTTAGGAGTTAAAAATGGTAAAACTATTTATAATTATACTGTTGAAGATGGATTATTATCGAATAGAACTAGAGCGATAAAAGCAGATGGAAATTATTTGTGGATTGTGACCGATAAAGGAATTCAACGCTTTAATACAGAAGAGAAGACTTTTAAAAATTTAACGAAAAGAGATGGTTTGACGAGTTTTAATATTTCTGAAATTTTAATCTTTGATGATCAATTAGTTTTTGGCTCTAACAAAGGCTTGTACCAATTAGATAAAAACAAGGTATTTAAGCCAGTTATACTGCAAGATTTCTATTTTACAAAAATACAGATTGAGGATAAAGAAGTACCTATTAAAGATCAATATGATTTGCCGCATGACAGCAATAAAATCAAGTTTGAATTTCAAACTAATGGGTATTTATCTGAAGAAAGTATGTCCTATTATTATCGTTTACTTGGTTCAAACGATACGTGGTCAGCTGTTACCCAAGGTGTCAATGAAGTTGTATTTAACAGCTTATCTAGTGGAAACTACACTTTTCAGCTTAAAGGTGTTGAAATTAACGGAAGTAAAGAAACTACTATAAGAGAAGTTGCTATCAAAATCAATTTGCCTTTTTATAAAACTTGGGGATTCATTGGAATTATTTCACTGCTTTTTATATCGGTTATAGGTTTTGGCTTTTTACAACGAGAAAACAGCATCAAAAAACGTCAAAAGCAACTTTTAGAAAAAGAACGCTTGGAACGACAAATGGTATCTTCTAAACTGAAAAGTTTGCAATCACAGTTAAATCCTCACTTTGTTTTCAATGCTATGAATTCTATTCAAAATTTAATTTTAAAAGATGACAAAAAAGACGCCTATGCATACTTAACTAAGTTTGCTTCTTTAATGAGAGAGAATTTAAACATGAGCGAAAAAAGCTTTGTATATTTTGATGAAGAAGTATCGCATCTTAAAAAATATTTAGAATTAGAAAAGTTGAGATTCAGAAATAATTTCACCTATACTTTGGCAGGTCAGGAAGACATCGAAGACATTAAAATTCCGTCTACAATCATACAACCATTTATTGAAAATGGCATCAAACACGGATTGCTACACAAAAAAGAAGGCAAGAGAAATATTGAAATCACATTTTCTCAAGAAGGTGAAGTTTTAAAATGTGTTATTGTTGACAATGGCATCGGAATTGAAGCAGCAAAAGCGATTGAAAAATCAAATGAATTAAAATCCGAATCCTTCTCTACCAAAGCTATCAAAGAAAAGTTAAATTTGTTGAAAAAGTATTACGATACAGATATTGGTTTTCATTATGAAGACGTAACCATAGGAACAAAAGTTATATTAAAAATACCCGCAAAACTATCTTAAAAGCACTTTAGGAAATAATTTTTTAGCATTCGGAAAATTTATCCTAAATACTGTTTTAAAAAAGTGATTTTTACACTTGAATTATGAATAAGAGCATTACAGCCATACTCGTTGACGATGAAATAAATGCAAGGGAGAATTTAAGATACTTATTGAATTTACTCTGCAAACAAGTAACTATAGTCGGTGAAGCTGCTAATGTAGATGATGCCAAACAACTCATCAATCAAGTTCAGCCACAATTGGTATTTTTAGATATTCAAATGCCCGAAAAAAGCGGCTTTCAATTGCTTGATGCTTTTCAAAACTTAACTTTTCAAGTAATTTTCATTACGGCATACGATCATTATGCCATCAAAGCATTTAGAGTTTCTGCTATAGATTATCTATTGAAACCAATTGATACGGAGCTATTACAAAAAGCTGTACAAAAAGTAGAAAAACACCTTGAACATCACACCGTTAGCAATCGTATCTCAACCTTAAAAGAAAATAAAAAACAAATACAAAAAATCGCAATTCCCTATAAAAACGATTATGTCATCATCAATATTAAAGATATACTTTGTATGGAAGCTGATAGAATGTATACCATTATTCATACGGTAGAAAAGAAACAATATATTGTAGCCAAAAAACTTCGATATTATGAAGATTTATTAAAAGATCATAACCTTGTAAGAGTTCATAGATCTTGGTTAATACACCTAAATCACATCGAAACCTACTCTAAAAAAGAACGTGCTGTAACACTCAACCCCCAAAAGAAAGTCCCTGTAAGTAAAGGATTTAAAACAGCTTTTGAAGAAGTCTTTCATTCTTAAATTTTAAAAAAAACCATTCGGAAATAAATACGATTCATTCGGAAGTAAAAAGGAATTACTTGTGGTAATGAAAATATCTTCGCATTAAAATATTATTCCTCTAAACTGAAATTTACAATGCGAACAAAGTTGCCCAAAGCATTTGCTAGATTCAATAATGTAATCTATGCCCTGCCCAATCTAAAAATTCATACAACAGAATACGCCACTACGTATTCTTTTTCAAGTAGTATCAACTTTCATTATCAGCTAGCTAGCTAAGATAAGAAGCTACTAAACACACAACGTACACATTTAATAGTCAAACAAATTATAAATTAAAAAAAATGAAAAAAATACTACTTTTTATGCTATGCATAACTTCTTTTGCCTATGCACAATATCCCATAGGCGGACTTACTGCTGCATACGAATTCAATGGAAACTTAAACGATTTAGCCAACGGTAATAACATGAGTATTGTCAATGGTTCAATGTTGTACCCAACAAATAGAGTGAACACTCCGGCAAGCTCATTAAATCTGCTTTTTGGAGACGCCAAATGCCCTAATATTGACTATCAAAATGCAGGTGTTTATAGAGATTTGATGACCTATAGTTTTTGGGTGAAAACGTCCTTAGATGACGCAAATCGCAGAGTAATCATAGAACAATCTGATCGTTCTAGTGATTCAGATACGGAATATAATGGTACAGTCATTTACTTAAAAGATGGCAAAGTAGGAATTAACAACACACTTCGTTTAGGAAATTCTGATTATAGAATTATGAATAAAGAAATGCCTGATGTTATTAGTGATGGTAATTGGCATCATATATACATTAGCGTAAAATGGAAGGAATATTTAAATGATACTAGAGTGGATCATTTGATTACAATTGCAATTGATGGAAATACGCTCTCAACTTCAACCGAAACGTATGGTAAACCATCTCATGTTTCTGTAGCATCATACGATGTAATTAATGCCGATATTGCCATTGGAAACAATTCAGCAGGAAATTTACCTGCTTCAAATAGATTTCCAAATCAAATTGACGACTTGTTAATGTATGGTATCGAATTGTCAGCAGCAGATATTCAAACTATTACCAATTCTTTAAATTTTTGCTTTGTACCTAATTCAGATCTTATAAGTTTTGCAAACATTCAAAATACAAGTGTAGAAGTTCTTATAAATGGTTCCGATACTTATGATGTAGCCTATGCACCAGAAGGAACTCCAATTAATCAGGCAACCATTGTTAATAATGTAACCTCCATGACTACACTTACTGGATTGGATGCTAATGTGAACTATGAAGTATACATACGTAAATTATGCGCAAATACCACAAGTTGGTCAGCGCCAAAACTTTTTAGAACTACTCGTACTACAGGTGTTTTATATGTAAATGAAAATGCTACAGGAATCAACTCAGGTACTTCATGGAGTAATGCGTATACAAATTTACAATCGGCTCTAGCAGATGCAATAGATGGTGAAGAAATTTGGATGACAGGCGGAACATATAAACCATCAATAAGCGGTGATCGATTTGATACGTTCTCTGTGAACAATTTTGTGTCGATTTATGGAGGCTTTGCAGGGAACGAAGCTGCGAAAGAAGATCGAGTATATGGAACAAATGAAACCATTTTATCTGGAGATTTAAATGGCGATGATGATGCTATCATAACCACTGAAAATACGCTGCGTAGTGATAATAGTTATCATGTAATTTCTATAGGTGCCTTAACTACAACTACTGGAGAAAAAGTAGTATTTGATCGATTGACAATTAGTGGAGGTAATGCCAATACTGTTATATCTGATATACATAGAACAGGTGCAGCCATTTTAAAAGATGATGTTGTGAGAGGTTTAGAAATCACAGATTGTGTCATTAAAAACAATTCATGTAGATTTGGAATTATTTCAAGTTCATTTGGAACTGGATCTGCTGCACATTTGACCATAAAACGTTGTATTATAGATAATAATTACAGTGGAACAGGAACTATATATGCCTTATCTTCTTCAAACTTTTCTTCTGTAGCATTTTCTGTTAGTATTGAAAACACACAAATCACTAACAATATAGCTACAGATACCAATGTAAGCATTGGAACCGCAGGAAGTGCTTTATTTGTGAGAGCAGGAAATGTGAGCTCAGCTACTGTGCGTATTGAAAACTGTACCATCGCAAACAATCAAGATGTAGGAACATTCAATGGTTATAATAATTTTAATAGAACTCCTATTATTGCCCAACGAACAACGACCTCATCTGCTGCTTCCAATACCACAGTTCGTGTATACAATTCTATTTTTTATGGAAATACCACTGCTAATGGCTTGACTTCACGTGCTATTTCAAAAGGAAATGAAAGTACTCCAGAGCCATTAGTTGAAATATTTAATGCTATAGATGAAAATAACTTTTCAAATATTCCTGTTGCCAATGTAACCAATGGGAGTAGCGCAAATCCTGTTTTTACAAATGCAGCAAATGGTGATTATACATTGCAAATAAATTCACCAGCTATTGATGCAGGAGACAACTCAGCAGTGAATTCTACCATTGATCTAAATGGAAATACGCGTATTATAAATTCAGTAGTAGATCTTGGTCCGTATGAATATTTTACATCGCTTGTTGTAGCTCCACAGGTATATTTACAAGCTCCTATGTTAGGGGTTGGTGGCACAAATATGAATGATCTTTTGAGAACTGGAAATTATTTACCAACCACTTCTCCTTACGCCGATGGAGCTACTTGTGATCCTGCTGTTTTTTCAACTACTGGAAATGATGCTATTGTAGATTGGATTTGGGTAGAATTAAGAGATGCAGCAATGAATACAACTGTAATAGACTCTCAATCTGCTTTATTACAGCGCGATGGTAACGTAGTTGCAACGGATGGTGTTTCAAATCTAGTGTTTAATCAAGCACAAGGAAGTTATTACATAGTGCTAAAACATCGAAATCATTTAGGAATTATGACAAATACAGCGTTGAACTTAAGTCAAACAGTTACAAATGTAGACTTTACAGATGCAAATAATCAAATTACTTTCGGCACAAATGCACAAACAACTTCTGGAATGCCAGTAGGCTTGGTTGCTATGTGGTCAGGAAATGCAAATGGAGATACCATAGTTCAGTACTCAGGAACTACGCCTGATGCACCTAGTATCTTATCGCAAGTACTGAATGATGGTGGCAACTTCCTAAACTTTCCAACATATATCGTTACAGGATACAATGCGTATGACATAAATATGGATGGTAGCATACAATACGCAGGAATAACACCAGATACTCCAAGCATTTTACAAAACGTACTAGCACATCCTGGAAACTTTTTAAACTTTAGTACATATCAAATTCAAGAGCAATTACCAGAAAATTAAAAACATCCTATCAGATAAGATTTATATTATGAATAAAATTAAAATACTCAGCCTTTTCCTTCTTGTATTCAATTACTATGCAAATGAAATTTTTGCCCAAGATGGATATACATATACCTTGGCACATAATAGTGGATACAGTTTCACAGTACAAGCTGTACCAAATGCAAGCGCTAATAACTTTACGACTTCTGTTCAGAGTTACGGATTCACCATCATTCTACCAGATGGAGTTACAATAAACACAGGATCGACAACTTCTTTAGGAAACGCAGCAAGCGCTACTTTTTTCGATGGAACTAATGTAGCACAGCCAACACTAGATGGATATTTAGTTACAGAAACATTAGGAAGTCCAGTAGCATTGCCTGCTCCATCTGCAGCAATAAATTCTAATATATTTACATTCACGGTAAATGGAAACCCAACAAGTGGAGAATTAAAGATACTAGAAAATAATTCAGCATTAGCAACTACAGTTACACCATTAAAATCATTTATGCAAGCAGATATGATCGATAATGGAATGGCTCAATTTGTAAATGTTGTAGATCCAAATGCAGCAGCGGTATCTGGAATGAGTACATTCAATTTTGCTACATTAAGTAGACCAGAAGTTGAAAAGACAATATTTTCCATATATCCCAATCCTGTAACAACTGTTTTAAATATTAGCATGGAAGCAACTTCCTTCTTAAAAGCAGAAATATATGACTTGCAAGGGAAAAAGCTTTTCGAAAGTAAAAAAACAAATATTGATGTTTCTCACATATCAAATGGTATCTATATATTAAAAATTATAGATACTGAAACTAGCGTTATTAGTACTGAAAAATTTGTAAAAAAATAAGTGTTTACATACTCTGAACCTGAACTAGGTTCAAATAAAGATATGTTTTAAACTAAATAGAATTATTAACAAACAAGCGAACTTCGGTTCGCTTGTCTTTTTAGACAACTATAATGCAAAAAAGCTGCCCTAATTCAACGAAAGGCAGCTTTTTACGATAGTCACTAAACTAACTTAAATAAACACTTAACTTTTTAAAACTTTATAAACAATTGTTGCAATCGGCTTCCAAGTTGTATAACGTTGTAACTTGGTTTGGATTTAAGGCAACTTTGTATACTCTGATATCATCCAAATGACCTTCAAAGCCATTTCCTAACATATAATTCATTAATGGTGTGCTTCCAATATCAATAGCAGCATTTTCGTCTACGTTTCGCTGTACACCATCGCGATATAAACGTACCGTATTATTACTATCAACAGTAACTACTAAATGATGCCAATTGGTTGTATCTGTTGGCAAATCTGGATCCGTATTCCATGGATCATCCCATAAACCATAACCAGAATCTGCATCACTGAATACAGGCGTATTTAAATCAAATACACTAATTTGAAAACCTTCACTAACAGTATTTCCTTTTTGGAATAAAATCTCATAATTAGAAGGATCTGTATTTTGCATTTTAAACCATAAACTCACGGTAAATGCGTCTCCTTGCACAATTTGATTGTTATTCGTTATAGGAATTTCTACTGTTTCATTTCCATCAAAAGAAATTGCACAAGAACTATTTCCTGATCGGTCAGAGACATAATTATAATTTCCTGAAGCTTCCCAGTTACTCACTAAATCTTTGGTTTGGTTAGCAAATGGCATATATAAAATCATATCATCTGTGAGCACAATATCATTAGTACAACAGTCTTCTACAGAAATTGTAATTGTATATATTTGAAAAACACCTACTGAATCTTGAATTCGCAAATACAAGGTTTCTACTTGTGACGTATTTGTATATGGGCTTAAAAGTGGATTTGTGCTTGCTACTGCATCTGATTCTGTAATATGAAATGAATAGGTATACTCTTGTGTACAACTTACATTGTTAATGAATAATGCTTCTAAGTCCATTGCCACAAAACCATCAAACGGATTTTCTTCGTCACAAAAAGTGATTTGCATATTTTCAAAACATTCAAAAGGTGTAGCATTCTCACATACTTTTTGCAAGGTGATTTCTTGATTTCCGCTATGCAATAGTAATTGATCTTCACTGCATTCATCAATGATCCATGAACCATTAAGCATGGTTAATTCGGTATCAATATTACTAACGTTCAATACTAAATTTCCTTGTTCAACTGTGACTTCCCAATTTCCTGTATTTTCTGCTCCATTTGGATCTGTAGAAAATGTAAATGAACCATCTTCATCAAAATAGAATTCATACGCTAACTCCGTATTTCCTACAAAATTGGTGATTCTCCAAAAACAGTTTATCAAATTAGCTGTGATTTGTTCTTCAGTACAATCAGCATCATTATAATTGTTGTCATCATCTTCATCGCAAGTATCTTCCGCTAAAGCAATCGCAGCCTCTAATTCATCATTACTATTTACAGAAATTACAGTTCCGTCCGCTTTAATTAAATTGATGGGATAATTAATACTCGCCACTACTCCATCCGCCAAGGTTTCTAAAAAATAGAACAATGTTTCGTCATCCGTAATATTTTGAGTTTCTATGACTTCAAAATTCACATTAAAAATGGCGATACTAAACGGATATTGAAAGTCGATACATTCTATATCAATATCTGGCTGATTTGGTCCTGAACAATTGGAAATCTGCGCAATCAATTCTTCCTCATTTTCAACAGTAACTTCCGAATAATCACTTAAAATTATTGTAATTGGATAGGTAATTTCGACAGAATTGTTATCAGACTGACTTAACAATTCAAGAATTACAGGATAATCACTGGTACTATTTACAGTACTTGTAACACCATTGATTGTCACCGTTACTGGCAAATCAACCAAGAAACAATTGGCATTGTCTATAAAATTATCTGTAGAACCATCTAATAAGGTTACACGTTCCATTAAACGTGGTAAAGTTGTATTGGCTACCAAAGTAGCTCGTGTATCAGGTTCAGTAGTTTGTATTCTTTCCTCTTGGCAAGCTTGGAAACTGAGGCATATCGCGCAAAGCGAAAACACCATTTTTACAACTTTAATTAGGGCAATTCTATTCATAAATTCAGCAAGTTTACATACTCTACTCTTTTAGTATGCTATTACTAAAACAACTGAAACGACAAAATTCCCACCTTTATTAATAAAAAATTTATGTTTACTTTTAACCCAAATTCTGCATTAGAAAATCTATTACAAGACTGAATTACGATGTTCTAATACATAATTTGAACCTAGCAATTATTTAGCCAACAAAAATGCCAAAATCCCTACAAGATAATATATGTAACGAAATGATGTTTTCTAGTTTTTTCAAGAAACATTATCAAAGCTTGTATTCGTATTTGTACTATAAGTTTGGCGATTATTTAAATCCGGAAGATAAAGCTCAAGAAGCATTTAGTAAACTTTGGCAGAACTGTGGAAAGGTAAAACCTGAAAAAGCCAAAAGTTATGTATTTACCATTGGTAATAATATGATGCTAAACGAAGTAAAACATCATAAAGTAGTACTACAACACCAAAAAATTAAGCCGAAATCACATACCAATGAGAGTCCTGAATTTTTAATGCAAGAGCAAGAATATTTACAAAAATTAGAGCGTGCCATTGAAAATTTGACTGAATCAGAACGTACTGCATTTTTAATGAATCGTATAGAAGGAAAACGTCATAAAGAAATTGCTGCTATTTTAGGCATTTCGAGTAAAGCGGTCGAAAAACGTATTTACAGAGCGTTGGGTAAACTGCGTGAAGAGATTAAGGAACTTTGATTTTGGGTTTTGGAAAATGCTAGTGTTAAACGTAAAAATTTGAAAAAAAGTATATTTAATTTAAAAATGGGTGGGAATTTTTGATAGTAAGTTGTTATATAGATAAGTAACGATATATGAGACGAGAAGATTTAATACAAAAATGGTTGGATCATGCGTTAACTCCTGAGGAATTTGAAGCTTTTAAACAGCTTGAAGATTATGAGGAATTGACCAAGATGCAATCTGCTTTACAGTATTTTAAAGCCCCTGAAGTTGATGTAGATGCTGCCTACAATACTGTAACGACTACAAGAAAAGACACATCAAAACCTACTTCATGGTTCAAGCCATTACTAAAAATTGCCGCAATTTTAGTTATCGGATTTGGTACATACCTTTATGCAACATTACCAACGCTAACAACGCACGAAACAATTGCGGCAAATAAGACTTTAGTGAAATTGCCTGATACATCAGAAGTTGCCTTAAACGCAGTTTCAAGTTTGTCATTTGACGAAGATGCTTGGGAAGAAAAGCGTGAAGTAAATTTAGACGGTGAAGCGTATTTTAAAGTAGCCAAAGGCAAGACTTTTAACGTAATCACAGATGATGGAATTGTAACTGTATTAGGAACTGAATTTAATGTAAAACAACGAGACGACTTGTTTGAAGTGTTTTGCTACGAAGGTTCTGTGAAAGTTACATACAATGATACGAGTGTTGTTCTAAAGCCAGGACAACGTTATTTGATACTTGATGGGAAAGAATTCCGCAACGAAGAAGAAAATCGAAAAGAACCTACTTGGATACACAACGAAAGTTCTTTTAAAAGTTTACCTTTACAGGAAGTTATCCAAGAATTTGAACGACAGTATAATGTAACTGTGAAAGCCAACAATATTGACACTTCTCAAATAGTGACAGGAAGTTTTACACATTCCGATATTGATGCAGCTTTACAAGCGATTACGATGCCGTTGAAATTAAAGTATCAAAAGAAACAAAACTCGATTATTCTAAAACGTGATTAAAAAACGCGTACTCACTTTTTTCACTTTTTTTTGCTTCTTTCTTAGTTTTCAATGCATTATTGCTCAAGAAAATCAAGGGAATAAAATTTTACTGTCCAAATTATTACCCGACATTCAAAAACAGTTTGATGTCGTTTTTTCGTATGTAGACAATACGTTAGATACGGTTTTGGTAACTCCTAGAGAAAAAAATGTACCTCTGAAAGATTTACTAGAAGGTTTTGAATCAGAAACGAATTTACGCTTTACCACTATTAACGGACGCTATATTGCCATTACTGTTTTTGTAGATCAAATTCAGGAATTGGACGAAGTATATTTGACCGAGTATATTGCTTCTGGAATTTCTACAAATAGAACTGGACAAATTACCGTAAAACCAAAAAACTTTAGTATTCTTCCTGGCGTAACAGAACCTGATGTTTTACTGACCATTCAAGCATTACCAGGAATTTCTAGTATTAATGAAACCGTTTCTAATATCAATATTCGCGGAGGTACCAACGATCAAAATATCTTGCTTTGGGACGATATTAAAATGTATCAATCTGGACATTTTTTCGGGTTGATTTCTGCATTTAATCCATATTTTTTAAAGAAAGTAACCGTTACAAAAAACGGAACTAGTGCGGAATATGGTGATGGTGTTTCTGGAATGGTTCAAATGGAATTGGATGAACATGTAAACGATTCATTGATCGCTGGTGCTGGAATGAATTTGATTCATGTAGATGGTTTCGCCAAAGTACAGCTCAATAAAAAAATGGAAGTGCAAGTTTCTACACGTCGTGCCATTACTGATTTGATAGAAACGCCAACCTACGCTATTTATTTTGATCGTATTTTTCAAGATACTGACATTACAAATAACAATCAGGAAACCAATAGTACGACCACCACCAATAGAGATTTTTATTTCTATGATATGAGTACAAAGTTCATTTATGATATTTCTAAGACAGACAATCTACAGTTTAGCTTTTTGAATATTTTTAATGACTTAAGTTATACCGAAAATGCGACATTAAACAATATTCCACGATCGGTAAATAGTGGAATTACCCAACGAAATTTGGCTACAGGTTTGACCTATAATCGTGAATGGAATCCTGCGTTTAGTTCGCAAATACAATTGTATACTTCCAATTATAATTTGGAAGCCACCAATTATAACATCACCAATAATCAACGCTTGTTTCAAGAAAACGATTTGGCAGATAGTGCGATTAAATTGCATACAAAATATCGTATCGATGAAAATTTCACCATAGAAGGTGGCTATCAGTTTTCAGAGATTGGAATCACAAATATTTAAGATGTAAGCAATCCACAGTTTCGTAGCGACCGAAAAGATGTGATGCGAAATCACGCCTTGTATTCAGAGGTTCATTATTTCTCGGATAGTTATCGCACGATGTTAACATTTGGTGTTCGCGGAAATCGTTATGGGAAGATTGACAAGTTTCGCTTTGAACCACGTTTGAACTTTAGACAGCAATTTTCTAATTATTTTAGCGTGTTGGTATTGGGAGAATATAAAAGTCAAGCCATTTCACAAGTTATCGATTTACAGAACGATTTTTTAGGTATTGAAAAACGCCGTTGGACTTTGGCAAACGGAACCTCAGTTCCTTTAATTGAAAGTAAGCAAGCTTCTATTGGTGTTCAATACAATAAAAACAACTTATTGATTACTGCCGAAGCTTATATAAAAGATGTAGATGGAATTACTACACGAAGTCAAGGTTTTCAAAATCAGTTTCAATTTGTCAATGCTGTTGGCAGTTATGAAACGTATGGAATTGACTTGTTATTCAATAAAAAATGGCATGATTTCAATACGTGGTTAAGTTACACATTAAGTAAAAACGAATATACGTTTACCTCGCTGAATAATGGAAATCCATTTCCAAACAATATAGATATTACACACAACATTACACTTGGAGCAACTTATACTTGGAACGATTTTGAGTTTTCTTTAGGAAGCTATTATCGTACTGGAAGACCAACAACAAGTATTGGAATGCCATCAGTTGAAAATGGTGTCATCAATTACAATTCGCCAAATGCTTCAACTTTAGAAGACTATTTTAGAACGGATTTTTCTTCTACTTATCGTTTGATACTCTCTAAAAAGAAAAAAATCTATTCCAAAATCGGCGTGTCAGTTTGGAATGTATTCGATCAGCAAAATGTATTGAATGAATATTACAATTTAGACAACGAAGTGGTTTCTCAAATTCAAAATCGCGCACTCGGTATTACGCCTAATTTGAGTTTTCGTTTAGATTTTTAAGTTACGTATAATGCAAACTTAATTCTTTGCTTTAACAGAAAAATAGCTGAGTTTTGTAATTCATGTTAAAAAAATTATAAGCAGTTTTGATCTTTAATTATATTATCATAATTTTAGAATGCATGGAAATAACTATTGGAATTTTAGCCCTTATATTAATCATCGCTATTGTTGCTTTTGAATACCGTCTCTTTTCTAAACCAAAAGAAGAAAAAGTAGTAGTAGAGACTGATCCTTTAGAAGTACAATTTAAAGCAACCCAGAAATTATCAGAAGAAGTTCAACTTGACCTAGAGAATTATATTTTAAAAGCAAACGCTGCAGATAAACTCTTATTTAAAGATATGACATTTGCTAATTATTTGGCTCACATGAAGGAAACTCACAATGAAAATTTGTCTGATAGTTTGTATGAAAGATTGAGTGACTTAGAATTAACGAAGAGTAATACAGTCTTTATTATTAAAAGTCTTGAATTCCAGTTTTCTGCTTTACTCCAAATGAAAACTAAAATGCAATTGTTAAACCTGGTCTATTCAAAAAAATTAGTGCTTACGGAAAGTTCAAATTGAGTTTTTTTTGTGGTTTTTAGGTGAAGTGTTTTTTATCTTATGAAATATTGAGATGATTGAATTTGTTATTAAATTTATAAAAAATGTTCATCTGTAAAAATGAAATATAATACTATATATGAAGATACTTTTGGAACAATAAAAGGTAGTATTGAAAATAATTTCTCAGAAGATTTTGACCTCTCAAAAAATTATACAATTGAATTAAATTTAGAAGGCATTTTATTTAATGGAGCTACATTCGATGGGTTGGAATTACAAAATGAAGATTACTATACTAAAGAACAATTGCATAGATATTCTTTTTATAACTACGAAGTATTTGGCACTAAACAAATTATTAAAGAACTCACTAATTGTAAATTTCAATTTATACTACAATTAAAAATAGTAGATAAAAAATCGTTTCAAATACATAAAGTAAATGGAAACTTAACTGTACTGTTAGGAAATTTTAGTCCTGAAGAATATTCTGTTTTTCAATATGATTACTCCCTCAATGAAATAGATCATTCAATAATGGGAGATTCATTTGAAAACCTATTTGACAAGTTAAAAGAAAAAATTAAAGAAACTCATTTTATAAAAAATTGTTATGGATGTAATTATTCTGACTATAGTCCATACGGAAGTGATCATTTTGGAGACATGCTATGCTTTAAAAACTCCAAGGATAAATATCTAAAAATCAAAAACAAAGAAAGTTATTTTCGACTTCTAGGCAATCAAAATCCTATATATGTTCAAGAAACACATCTCTGTGATGAATTTGAATTTAGGAAAGAAAATATTGGATATAGAGGGTAAATGAACAAACTCAGAACAAGCTGGTCAAAGAAAAACCCACCTTTTGGTGCTTTTGATGATTATATTATTATAGAAGCCATTGATAGCAATGGGCGAATTTTAATTCGTCCAGAAGAATTCGATTTTTTAGCTTCGAAATTGTTAGACAATTGGAACAAAGACAAATCAAGATACATCCAAATACTCAAGGAATGGAATGAAGTTATCAGATTTTACGATGTTCTAGAAACACCTTCTGTCCTACTCGATGTTTCCGATACCATTGATGCAATGCAATTGATACACGAAGTTGAAAGTATGGAATTTGGTAAACTAGTACAAACCGACATACAACTCATTGTTGACTATTTAATAAAAAATCAACTTCACACCATAAAAATCTAGAAAGAATAAATTCAGGTTTCTTTATTTTTTCAACTCTTTCAGAATAACCTCTATCGCTTTATCTAATTGTGGGCTTTCTCCATCTAAACGTTCTTTAAAACCTTTTTTAACATATATATCTGGCGAAACTCCATGTATTTCTAAATCTCTACCATCCAAGGTATAACAACCCCAACTAGGAATTCGGTATGAAGAACCATCAACTAAAGACTTACTTGTTGTAAAAATAATCCATCTATAAGTTTCTGTTCCTATGATTGTTCCCAATTTTAATTCTTTAAAGCCTGCAGCCGTCATTTCAGCATCCGATAACGATTGTTCATTTATTAATAAAACAATGGGTTTGTTTGCATAATTAAAGTTTGATTGACTTGTCAATTTCCCTTCGCGATACTTCCAATTTAGATATTGTTTTTGACGTAAGAAATTCAATACCGCATCATGAACATTTCCTCCAGTATTAAAGCGTAAATCTAAAATTAGTCCTTCCTTATACGCTTCTTCACTCATCAAATCATAGTAAAATTTAGTAAGTTCTGTTTGCGACATATCTTTCATGTGAACATAGGCAATCTTATTATTTGACTTTGCATCAACATATGCTTGATTTTGATCTTGCCATTCATCATAAATTAAATCTTTGAGATTCCAATACGAAATTGCATGTACATTTACTTGAAACTCTATATTATTTCTACTGAATGTCAGGCTAATTTCAGCGTTAAATTTTGGGTTAGCGAAATACTGTTCTCTATTCAGTTTTTCATCTACTCTTTTACCATTTACCGCTACTAGCCTATCGCCTTTTTTAAGATCTTTTCCTTTTACATCTGTCGGACCTTCAGAAACGATTCGTTCTATCATAAACGGATCATTTTCATTAAAAATAATTCCTGTTTCTGATGTACTAGTTCCATGATATATTTGTTCCTCTTTTCCAGAAGAATAAAATCCAAAGTGAGACGTATTTAGTTCGCCAAGCATGTCATTAAAAATCAATCGTAGGTTTGCTCTGCTAGATACATACGGTAAAAATTTTGCATAAGCATCTCTTAATTTTTCCCAGTTTTCGCCATGAAAATTTTCATCATAAAAATTCTCTTCCATTCCAGCCCAAGCTTCATAATACATTTGATCAAATTCTTTAGCTAATGATTTATTGAACCGATGATTTATGGTAATTGGCTTTAACTTATTCGCCTTTACATCTACTGTTTGGATAGTTCCTCCAGATAAGAGATAATGTTTTTTCCCAGAAGTAACAAACTGATAGCCATACATAGGCGTATCGCTTAATTTTACTGTTTTATTTTTTTCAAAAGGTTCTAGCGTTGTTTTCCACAATTTATATGTTCCTTCATCGTGATTTGATATGTATAAAATATGGATTTTAGCTCCATCTTTCACAACTGTGATATTGCTTTGATTACCAAATCTAGGACTTATCCTTGTCAAACGATCCATCAATCCTTTTTCATTAATGGACACTGTAACTTTTTCTTTTTTCTTAGTTGTTGCTTTCTTTTTATCGTCTTCTTTGTCCTTCGTATCTTTATTTTCCTCCTCGTTAAAAAGTTCGTTTATTTTATCAATTTTAAACGGCTTTTCATAGGCATCTAAAGCCATTTGATATATTTTAGATTTACCACTTCCTCCACTTGGAAAATTTGGTTTTATTCTTTCTGAAGAAGAATAAATATATTTACCATTCGGAGACCAAATAGGCCCAGTTTCTGAAACTTTAGTTTTGGTAAGGTTGATCGCTTTTTTAGAAGCTATATCGTAAGCAAAAATATCTGTTTCAAAATCTCTATACGCATTGTACACAATATATTTATCATCAGGAGAAAAGTAAGGATTTGAATTATAAAAGCCCCATAATTCGTCTGTTACCACCAATTCACTTTTAAAGGTTTTAAGGTCAATGATATAAATTTCATTTCTTCCACTTAAATATACACCTTTGGTTTTATCAGTGTTCAACGTAATTTGCCTCTTATTAGAAGGACTTTTTGTGAGTTGTTTCGTTTTAAACTTTCCGTTTGCGCTCGTCACGAACCAATTGTAGTATCCTTTCGCTGAGCGAGAAAATAGTAAAGAATTATTGTCCTTTAACCATTTTACTTCCTTTACGGCTTCCAATGGATTGGTCACGACTTCTTTTACAAATTTTCCTTTTACATCAGATACAAATAGTTTCCCTCTAGATACAAAAGCCATCTTTTTTCCATCAGGGGAAACATCAAAATATGAAATTGCTTTTTTGATATCGTATGACTGTTCTTTTTCTATGGTTGAATTGGTATTGATATTAATGTCTAGCTTTTTCGTAGTTTTTTTAACAACATCATAGATGAACAATTGATAATCTTTTCTAAACACTATTTTTTCACCATTTGCACTTACTTTAGGCCACATAATTGAGGTAGAAAAATTAGTCAATCGCTCTGGAGTACCATTTTCTAGTTTATATAAATTGTATTCTCCATTATCTCTGTCTGATAGAAAATATACATTTCCTAATTTATCAATGGTTGCTGCAAAATCTTTTCCTTTGTATGTTGTATACTGCGTATATTTTTTGGTCTTTTCGTCATACGATTTTATATCAGGGTTGTAATCACCTTTGTATCTTTTTCTATGCGCAAAACGTGAACTTTCCCATGATTCATTAAAATATATTTCCTTTTTTTTTGGATGTTGCACTACATTATGAACCGTATTAAAGTAATGCTCAAATGTTCTTTTAGGTGTTTCGCCATCAATGGAAATTGTATAATTAGTGATGGAATTATATCTAGCTGACTCAAAGTTGATGGTTTTACTATCCCAATTCCATGAAGATACCCTATCATTACTTTGGTGAAAAGTTAGCTGTGTAATTCTGCCTCCTTTTAACGGCATTATATAGACATCATTGTTTCCGTATTGATTGCTTGAAAACGCCAACCATTTTCCATCTGGAGAAACACTAGGATGGTTTTCTATACCTTGCATTGCCGTTATTCGACTTGCTTCTCCTCCATTAGAAGCAACTTTCCATAAATCTCCTTCATAACTAAATATTACATACTTAGCATCAGGAGTCAGAGTAGGTTTTAATGTAAAATAAGCATCATCACTACTTTTTTGTTGTCCGTGAACAAGAGACACTATCACAAATGTGAAGAGAAGAATTATTTTTTTAATCATAATTAAAAAGTATACGTTTTTGATTGAAATGAAATTTTGACTACGATTAGTAACACTATAAAAAGTTGTTTATTAAAGACATACCCAAAGACAACGAAGATATAAATTAAAACACAAAAAAAGTGATACTGTTAAGCATATAACATAATCTTTTTAGAGATAAATTTTATCTTTTGCATGCTTTACTAAGAAAACTTTCATAAATACGAATGCATAAAATATTTACTTCGTTTGTATTTTAAATGTTTTTAGAAATTCATCAAAGCGTTTGACATTGCCTTCATAAGTATCTGGCGTTGCATTGAACATAACTAAGCCGTAATGCGTTTTGGTTTCAAAGGTCATTTTTTTCGCATGATACAATCGCATCGTACCTTTAGGCATGTATTGAAGTCGCATACTTTTGCCATTGATCTCTCCTATATTTTGAAGCTCTTCCTTTAAAAGTAATGTCATACGACCATCGTCTTCTCCCATTTTTCCTTGCGGTAAAATTTCTTTATTAAATGCTTCTAATGAATCAAACTCGGTTTTTTCTGTCATTCGGATTACAACAGCATTTTTGACATTATTGACATCTGGAAAACTTGCTGACCACAACATTGGATCATTAGAATTTACAACATTCAAATAATCGGGAACGACAAAAGAAACATTAGCTTCTACAACATCAACTACTAAATCTTCATTGTCTTTGTTTAGTACGCGCCTTCTTAGAAAGTCTATATCAATATTGGCAGGAAAGATGGCTACAGATTCGGTAAGTGCTTTGATATATGCTGTTTTTTCAGCTTCATTTTCAGACTTAAATAAAGGAAAACTAATTGTTGCCATTTTATCATTTACAATAAAACACAAAATATTCATACGTTTTAAATAGTCTTCATCCGTATTCACTTTATCAAGTGGAATATCCATAGAAAATAGATAAAATAATTTTCCATCTTTATTGGAGAAAAATTCTTCTTTCACTGTCATTTTCTGTTCGCTGAATTCTTCAAAATACTTTAATTCTACATCTTTATATGCTTGCAAAACCCTCTTCTCTTCTTCTATTCCTTTGGTATTATTATAAATAGAAGTATCATAATCAGTCTCTATGAGTGTTATAAGGTGATCTTGAATTTTGAATGCTCCATTGTCCATGTATTCTACATTTTCACCTAAAAATTTCATCGTATAAAAGTATTGGTCATTTATATAATGAAATCCATCAGAGCCTTTCATAAAGTAGACATCTTGTGCTGGTTGCAAAGAAGCTTGCGAGTCATTTTGAGAAAATCCATATACACTTAAACTAGCGCAAATAAGAAAACAGAGTAGATATTTTTTCATATAATCGGTATGTTAATGACTTTCAATATACTAAAATTATTTGCGATATTCTTTAAATTAAGAAGAGGAGAACATCTTACATTCTCAAAAAGTCTACAAAAAAAAATTCCACTCAATCTTAAATAAGAAAAAGTGGAATCAGAATATGAAATACTGAATTGAATTCAGCTTAATTTTTATGATACTTTACATACGTTCAGGTACCTGAATGCCTAGCAATCCGAACGCAGCTTTGATAGTGTCTCCAACTTTTTTAGAAAGTTGTACTCTGAATATTTTCTTAGCTTCGTTTTCTTCTCCTAGAATGTAAATATTTTGGAAGAATGAATTGTACAATTTCACCAAATCATACGTGTAATTTGCAATAACCGCAGGACTTTGATTGCTAGCAGCTAATTGTACTGCTGCAGGATATCCTTGTAGTTGCTTTACAATTTCTTTTTCACGAATATCCATATCAATTCCGCCAATTTCAGCTGAATAGTCAAAATCTGCTTTACGCAAGATAGATTGAATACGCGCATAGGTATATTGAATGAATGGTCCTGTATTTCCTGCGAAATCAATAGATTCTTTTGGATTGAAAAGAATACGCTTTTTAGGATCTACTTTTAGAATAAAATATTTTAATGCACCCATTCCGATCACTTTGTATAGCGCTTCTTTTTCCTCATCCGTATATCCTTCCAATTTTCCTAATTCTTGTGAAATTTCTTTGGCAGTTTTTGCCATTTCTACCATTAAATCATCTGCATCTACAACTGTTCCTTCACGACTTTTCATTTTCCCTTCTGGTAAATCTACCATTCCATAAGACAAGTGACTTAGGTTTTTAGACCAATTGAATCCTAGTTTTTTCAAGATTAAGAATAATACCTTAAAATGATGGTCTTGCTCATTTCCAACCGTATAAATCATACCGCCAATATCTGGATAATCCTTTACACGCTGAATTGCTGTTCCAATATCTTGTGTCATGTATACTGCCGTTCCATCAGAACGCAATACAATTTTTTCGCTTAAGCCATCATCTGTCAAATCACACCAAACAGAACCATCTTCTTTTGTATAAAAAACGCCACTTTCTAAGCCTTCTTTTACAAAGTCTTTTCCTAAGAGATAGGTGTCACTTTCATAATACAACGCATCAAAGTCAACCCCTAAGTTAATATATGTAACTGCAAAACCGTCATATACCCATTGGTTCATTTGCTTCCACAACGCTACTGTTTCTTCATCTCCCGCTTCCCATTTTCGTAGCATTTCCTGCGCATCAGCACCAATAGCACTTATTTTTGCGAAATATTCATTTTTGAATGATTTCTTGAATGCTTTTATGATTTCTTCTGAAAGGTCTTCTCCGTTTTCATATTTTTCTGAAAACTTCTCTTCCAACATTTTTTGCGTTTCAGGCTTCTTAGCAAATTCATCAACCTTATCAACACCTTCCGTAGTTTTTATCCATTCAGAGAACTCCATTTGAAATACTTTTTCAAATTCTACATAATAGTTTCCTACTAATTTATCTCCTTTTAAGCCTGTAGATTCAGGTGTTTCACCGTTTCCAAAAAGCTTCCAAGCCAACATCGATTTACAGATGTGAATTCCACGATCGTTGATGATTTGTGTTTTGTAGACTTTTTTTCCAGCAGCTTTAATAATTTCGGCAACACTATATCCTAATAAATTGTTACGGATATGTCCTAAGTGCAATGGTTTGTTTGTGTTTGGTGAAGAATATTCAACCATCACAGCACTGTCACCTTCAGTTGGTGTCACATGTCCGAATGTATCATTTTTAGTAATATTCGCGAAGAAGTTTAAATAGTACGAATCGTCAACAACAAGATTTAAAAAACCTTTTACCACATTGAACCTACTGATTTCTGCTACATTCGCTACCAAGTATTGTCCTAGCTCTTCACCAAGTTGTGCAGGATTCATTTTTTTTACCCGTAGCATTGGAAATACCACTACTGTGATATCACCTTCAAAATCTTTTCTTGTCGCTTGAAATTCTACATTTTCTAATGCAGCGCTGTACAAGTTTTCAAATGCTTCTTTGACTTTTTCCGTTAATACTTCTTGAATATTCATGATCTCAAAAAATTTAAGATGCAAAGATATCAATTATTAACAATGAACAACGAAAAGTTGATGCAGATAATTAAGATTTATAAGCTCGTAAGATCTTCTAGGGTTTTATTGTCTAATACAGCTAGCATATTATCACGTACTTCTAACATTAAGTGATGTAATCCGCATGTTGTTTCATCAATACAGTCATCACATTTTTCGTAGAAATTTAAACTCACACATGGCAACATGGCAATTGGACCTTCTAAAATTCGGATTAACGAAGCTACTTTTATTTCGCCAGGTGTTTTAATAAGATAATAACCGCCACCTTTACCTTTTTTTGAACCTAATAAACCATTGTTCTTTAATTGTAAAAGGATAGCTTCTAAGAATTTTTTAGAGATATTTTCTTCTGTAGCAATTTCAGATATTAATACAGGAGCATCATCACCTTTTCTGGCGATGTATGTTAATGCTTTTAGCCCGTATTTTGTTTTTTTAGATAGCATGATACTATTATTCTAATGTAAGGGAACTTGTTTCGAGGCATTCCAATCTAGTGCATAAAAGTAATTGGTTGTTTGTTAAAAACAAAAGTATTCATTAATTATCTACCATTTTTATGGAGATATTGCCAATTTCCAACGTGTTTTTTACTTTTTTAAACCTTTTTTGCCATTTTTTATAGTATGGTTTACAGTTGCATTTAGATGCTTCTTTAGTATTAAATTTACTTAAATTATACTATTTTTTTATTGATTTACTAGAAATTTCCACCAATATTGATGATGACCTTATGGTGTTACTTTCTTTCTTATTGGAAGCACTTTTTTATATGTCAAGCAACGCCAAATCCATTCTAATGGTCCAAATTTGAAGTAGGTTAACCAGAGTTTACTAAGGAATATTTGTGTAATAAATACAAGTATTGCTGTGGCTAATGTTTCTGATGGACTCAAGGTTTCATACCATCCAAATCCGATAGAAGAAAATAGTATCAACCCAATAAAGCTTTGCATGATATAGTTTGTCAAAGCCATTCTTCCTGCATATCTTAACGGTTTTAATATTTTTCTCCAAGAAGTGTTGTACCAAAGCCAACCAATAATCCATAAATAGAATAAGCCCATAAAGGTATCAGAAAGCACCATTATTTTGATGAAAATTTCTCGGTATTTAGCAACTCTAAAAATATCTTGATTTACTAATACATATAAAAATAATACTCTGTAAATGTTTGTGACCAATGCAATGATTAGCATTGGTTTTTTGATTTTTTGGATAAATTTATCTAGAGAATTGTAGATTTTATTTTTCCCTAAATACAATCCTAAAAGAAACATTGATATTGCCACAGGTGCAAGGAAACCGACTAACATAGGAACATTAGCTAAATATTCTGAAACTCGAAGTTTCATACCTTCAAGATAAGTTCCGTTTTTTATGATTTGATTGACTGTTTCACCTGTATGTCCAGCTAAATAGATTTCTGGTTTATAATTTATCAATTCAAAAATATATCCTAAGATTTGATCATAAAATGGAAAGAATAGAAAAACAGCTGACAATGTTAGTATTAACTTGTTGGAACGTTTGATCATTAATGTGGTAAACAATCCCAGAATTGCATATAAGTTTAACACATCGCCCGACCATAAAAATAGTATATGAAAAACACCAATTAAGAACAAAATAAACATTCTTCGTGCAAAGAATACAAAGGATAGTTGCTGCTTTTCAAACATTTTCAACGCTTGCATCGAAATTCCCAATCCAAAAAGTAAGGAGAAAATTGGGAAGAATTTGGTGTAGAAAAATAGTTTTAAAATATCTTCTGCGCCTTTATCGATGGTAGCTGTCCATTGCAATGCAAATTCATCCTGATTTAAGAAGGTAGAATTCATAATCACAATATTCACCACAAAAATTCCAAGAATGGCAAATCCACGATATACATCTAAAAGTTCAATTCGTGTTTTCTGATTGGTAGGCTGAGACTTCAATGATTCGTTTTTCATTTTGGTGTATAAAAAAAGTACATTTCGACGATGCTCAATGTACTTTGGTATGTTTTCACTTTTTATGTGAGATATACTATTTCTTCGGCAAGAAAACCTCAGCCATCATACAACGAGCACTTCCGCCGCCACAGGCTTCAATAGTATCTAACGAACTAGATACTATTTTGCAATGTTTTTCTATAGCCTCAATTTGAGTTTTTGTTAGCGACTGATGTGCTGCTGCGCTCATGATTAAGAAAGGTTCATCATTTGCTCCTTTTACTTGCAGCATGTTTCCAGCAAAGTTGTTTACTTGTGCTTCTGTGATAGCAATGATTTCTTTTCCATCTTCTTTAAGATGTTTTTTTACGTTTTCACGTTCTTTTTTATCATCAATACATTCTAGGCAAATTACTGAGAAGGTTTCTGCCAGACACATCATTACATTGGTATGATAGATTGCTTTTCGCTCGCCATTTACTGATTGATTTGCAGTAAATATTACTGGTGAATATTCAAAGTCTTCACAAAACTCAATGAAGAGTTCTTCATCTGCTCTTGGTGACAACGCACAGTAGGCTTTTCTGCTCACTCTATCCAACAATAAACTTCCTGTTCCTTCTAAGAAAATTTCTTCATCTTCCGCAGATGTATAATCTACAATGTTTTCTATGTGATAACCTGCCTTTTCAAGTTCAATCAATACATCTTCTCTACGTTCTTGACGTCGATTTTCGGCATACATTGGATACAATCCTACATTTCCATTTTCGTGAAATGAAATCCAGTTGTTTGGAAAGATTGAATCTGGCGTATCAGGTTCTTTTGTATCTTGAATTACAACGACATTGACACCAATAGCTCTTAGTTTTTCTACATAGTCATCAAACTCTTGTGCTGCTTTGGCTTGTACCGTTTCTGGTAATAAATCTTCTAATACTTTTTGATAGTAGTTATTTACGGCGGTTTGTTCGTTCATTCGAAACGCAACCGGCCGTACCATTAGAATTGTATTGGTAATTTGTTGCATTATGTATAGCTAACTTTTGTTGTTGTTTTTAATGTTGTAAAATTACATAAAAACTGAGATAACAAATACTAGTTATACCTTTTTTATATTGATTTTTTAAGAGGTACTGTACTACTGTTTTTTTACTTTGGTAGAACTAGCACTTGGCTTTACTTTTCCTTCTAAAACTACAAGCACCGTTTTCTTTAAGTCCACATAATTAAAGTCCTTTTCAAATCCATATTTAAACGTTGAATGTGTTCCGTCTTTGTCCATTCCAAGGATATATTTAGGGCCGCCCATTTCTATGGAAATTGGAGAGTTTTCGGTTTGAATGGTAAACTCACTGTTTCCATCTTTGCCTGTTACATAAAAAACATGTTTGTAATAAAGTTCTCCTTCTTTTTCAGCAAATCTTTCATAGGCTAATATTCGCTTGTCCTTCCATACAAATTGATCAAAACAAAACATATTTTTTAGCACGCCTTTTAAGACTCCTTGTTCATAAGCTTTGTATAGTTTTTCAACATAAGGTTTTGCTTTGTCATATTCTTTTTTTGCGTAAAAAACTTGAATGAGTTTTGTGTAGGATTGAAAGTCCTCTGGAGCTAAGGTCACAAGTTCCGTGAGTGCTTTTTCAGAAGCTTCATAATTTTCATTTAAATATTCGTAAAGTCCTATGTTGTATAATGCTGTAATGTACGAACTCGATTCTTTTGATACTTTTTCTTTTGAGATGTAAAATGCTTTTAATGCTTTTTCAGACTTTCCAAGTTCTGCATAAATTTGAGGAATCATAGCATACGGTCTGTCTAGGTGATTTTCTTTTTCTGTAGCTGCAGTATACGCGCTTAAAGCCAACTCATATTTTCCTGTATTTAGATATGAATCTCCAAGTCCGCTGTGGTAATTAGCATTGGCATCGTCTAGTTTAATTGCCGTTTTGAATGCCTCGATTGCTTTTGGGTATTGCTCCATGTAGTTTAACGACATTGCTTTGATGTAATACGCATCTGGATCTGAATTGTCTTTACCTATTGACATATCCATTAATTTAATTACATTTTGATCGTCAGATTTCATGTAGTACGCCATACCAACATAGTAAATAGCCTTTGCTGGATATTCGTTTATTTTTGCAGCGTGCTCTGCGATAATTGCATCGTATTGTCTTTGCTGATATGCATTTTGAAGTTCAGTTGTAATGGCATCTTGAGCAAAAACCGAGAAGCTTAAGAAGCAAATAATAAGGAATAATACTTGTTTTTTCATTGTGTTAGGACATATCGTTGTAAAAACTAGAGCTAAGACAATTCAAAAGAAGATCAAAATTTAGATAAAGACTTGTTATTAAAGTTGATACGTAAGTCCTGCACGATATGCAAAACCTTGAAATACATTTCTTCCTGAAATGGTGTACGAAGGCGCTATATAAATTCCTGATTTTTTTGATATTGGAAAGTGATATGTTCCTCCTACTTTGTGATAGCTAACACCAAATTCTTTGAAATTCTGTGGTCTTGGCGTACTGCGATAGTCAATACCTCCAAACGCATGTTGAAAGTCATACCAAAAATCAAAGTAACTTTTGTCACTTGCTTTTCATATTTTGAATGTAAATGGAAAGCTGTTAGGTACTTCTTCAAACTTAAAGGAAAAACCACTTTGTATGTTTGCAAACCAGCCTGATTGTTTTTGATAATGAAGTAAAGTTCGTGTATCTAGAATTTTTGCTTGTTGCCCTAAATCATTGAGTCCTCCTGAACGATAATCACTTACATTTGTTGAAAATCCTGCTGCGAATGATAGTTCTAGTTTTCCAGTTTCGTAGGATATTTGTGTAACTCGATATTTTACAAAAATTTGTGCATCTTGAAGTCCGTTTTGATGATTGCTTGACAGATATGGTAATGAAGCTTGTACATTCAATCTATCACTGATTCCATAGACTCCAAATATAGAAATGCTGTAAAGATTTCTACTTAAATCACTTTTTTCTCTTCCGATAAAATAGTTTTTTGAATCTTCAAAACCTGCTCCAAGTACGAGTGTTGCTATTCCTTTTTTATTGTAAAATCCACTAATAGAACCTTGTGCTATTCCGTGATAAGAACAGCTTAAAATACTTGTAAAAGTAACGATTCGCATACAATGTTTCCACATATAGACTAATTTTTGGAGTTAGTCCACAAAAAAAAGAAACCTTACTTCTCTCTTATGAGCGGCATTGTGCTACAACGTAATAAACCTTCTTGTTTTGCAATTTCTGCGTACGGAACTTTTTCTACTGTAAATCCTTTTGATTCCAACCACTCATTTAAACGTGTAAAGTTTTGTTCTGAGATGATTACTTCTGGTGAAATAGAAAATACATTACTATTCATGTTGTACATTTCATCTTTTGTAATTTCAAAGATGTTTTCTTTTCCAAAGAAATTAACCAACCAATTGTATTCTTCTTCCACTAAGAAACCATTTTTATGCAGGATTGCTTTATCTTTTCCTATAGGTTGAAAACAACAATCTAAATGCAATGCATTTTCTTTTGGTTCTGTATTGGATTTGCGAAGTTCGAATGATTTTACTGTTTTGTTCGGGAATAATTCTTGTAACACAATAACGGCATCTGTATTGGTGCGTGCCGTAATGTAATCTGGATAATCTTCTCCCGAATAAGTCCCTACAAAAATATAATCACCCCAAGGCATAACATCACCACCTTCAACATGTACTTCTTCTGGCAATGTGATGACATTTTCTGGATTAATTTGATTAATTACATGCTGAATCGCATCTATTTCTCGGTCACGATCTGGTAATACATTTGACTTGACGAATTTGTCTTCTATTACAAAAGCAATATCTCTTGAAAATATTTGATTATAATCTTCAATGACTTTTGGTCTAAATACTTTTACATCGTATTTTTCAAAGACAGCAGCGACAGCTTCCATTTCAGGAACCATATCTTTTTCCAAAGGATACGTTCCTGCAAGTACGTGTTGTTTTGATTTTGGATCGTAACAATCTTCTGCTTCTGGTGTAGACCCACAGCTTTCAGCAGTTCCTAAGACAACTACTTTTAGTTTAGAAGTTTCGTCGTTTACGTATAATTCTAACATGTAATTCGGGGGTGTTGTATGTATAGTAAAAAAGCTTCACAGTTTTTGAACCTATGAAGCTTAGTGGTGTGTTTTTCTGTTATCTTTCTGAGATTTCTTTAAAACCTCTATAGTTTTCTCCAATGTATATTTGACGTGGACGTCCAATTGGTTCTTTGCGTAAGCGCATTTCTCTCCATTGAGCAAACCATCCAGGTAAACGTCCTAAAGCAAACATTACCGTAAACATTTCTGTTGGAATTCCCATAGCTCTGTAAATAATTCCTGAGTAGAAATCTACATTTGGATATAATTTTCTATCTACAAAATATGGATCTATCAATGCTTCTTGCTCTAATCCTTTAGCGATATCTAAGATAGGATCTTCTACTCCTAAGTCTCCTAATACCTCATCAGCAGCTTTCTTAATGATAGTTGCTCTTGGATCAAAGTTTTTATATACTCTGTGTCCGAATCCCATTAAACGGAAAGGATCATTTTTATCTTTTGCTTTTGCCATGTATTTTTTCGTGTCTCCACCATCTTGACGAATAGCTTCTAACATTTCTAATACAGCTTGGTTTGCTCCTCCGTGTAATGGTCCCCAAAGTGCAGAGATTCCAGCAGCTAATGATGCAAATAATCCTGCGTGTGATGAACCTACAATACGTACTGTAGATGTAGAACAGTTTTGCTCATGATCTGCATGTAATATTAATAGTTTGTTTAATGCATTTGAAATTACTGGATCAACTTTATATTCTTCAGTTGGCATACCCCAAGTCATGTGCATAAAGTTTTCAATATAACCTAAATCATTTTTAGGGTACATAAATGGATGTCTCACAGTATTTTTGTACACCATAGCAGCCAATGTAGGTAACTTAGCGATCAATCTGTGGATTGTTAATTTAAATGCCTCTTCGTCTCTATTAGGATTTTGAGATTCAGGATAAAAAGTTGACATTGAACAAATCATAGACGCCAAAACACCCATTGGATGAGCCTTTGCGGGATATGCTTCAAAAAACCTTTTCATATCCTCATGCACCAAAGTGTGGTGATTGATTTCTTCTTTAAAAGCTTTAAATTGCGCCGTAGTCGGTAACTCACCATTTAATATTAAATATGATACCTCCTAAAAAGAGGCTTTATCTGCTAATTGCTCTATTGGGTAACCTCTATATCTTAAAACACCCTCTTCTCCATTTAAAAACGTAATAGCACTTGTACAAGAACCGGTATTTTTAAAACCTCTATCAATGGTTACGTAACCCGTTTGAGCCCTTAACTTTGAGATATCAATTCCCTTTTCATTTTCAGTACCTTCAATAACTGGTAATTCAATCGTTTTACCTTCTAATTCTAATTTTGCTATTTCACTCATGCTCTAATCTGTATTTTAATTGGTTAATTAACCCGATAAATATAACATGAAAAACTCTATTTTTTATATATTTATCACATTATTTTAAGAAAAAAAATAATCAAAATACGTTCAATATAAAACTGCATATGGAGATAGTTTCAGTTAACATTGGTGATAAACAAGAAGTTGAATGGAAAAACAAACTAATTGAGACTGGTATCTTTAAATCATCAACACAGCAAATAACATTAGGTTCTGAAGTTGTTCTAAATGACAATGTGATTGACAGAAAATATCATGGTGGGATTGATAAAGCCTGTTATGTCTATTCTGAAGATCACTATTCTTTTTG
>NZ_JAKVBC010000042.1 GCF_022447245.1 Kordia sp.
TATTATATTATACTATATTATGAAATTCAAAAAAGAACGAAATCAGATGAATTATGAAGAAAAGTTGTGTTGTATAAAGTACTTTCCTGAAGAAGCACTAAAAGATGAAGATCGAAGTGTTAGATTGCGAGCATATAGATTATTGTGATGGACTAAAGAAGCATTTAATGATAAAGATGAAGATGTTAGATTAGAAGCATATAGAGCATTGGGATTTACTAAAGAAGCACTAAAAGATCAACATTATCGTGTTAGACTAGAAGCATATAGAGCGTTGTGATGGACTAAAGAAGCATTTAATGATAAAGATGAAGATGTTAGATTAGAAGCATATAAAGCATTGTGATGGACTAAAGAAGCATTGAAAGACGAAGATAGAGATATTAGATTAGAAGCATATAGGGCATTGTGATGGACTGAAGAAGCACTAAAAGATGAGGACGAAGTTATAAGAGAACAAGCACAAATGTTTTTTGACCTCATAGATGATGACGATAACATTACCGTAGTAGTTTACTTTTTCTAAGCAAAGACATATATAATGATTACATTACTTTAAATTGAGTACAATACAAACGTGTAGACTAAGTTTTATTATATTATACTATATTATGTTTCAAAAAATTATTTGTTACAATGAAAAAGGTGATGCTTTTTATGAACATCCTACTACTGCATTAGTATCAGAACAGCAAAAAAGCTCTTATGAATTAGCTATTAATATATCAAAGGCTGATATCATAGACATATCGGAGACAGAATATTTGCAATTGATTAATAAAAACAGTTGAGAAGATATATTTAAAAACTTAAATAAAAGTTAGTTAATTTTATATATTATTATTATATTATGTGAGGTATTAAAGAAAATTTAGAAAGTAAAAGACAAACAAGATTTGTAAAGTTATTGTGAATGAGACAGTGAGAAGAAGCTAAGTTTTGTATAATATCTTGAGAAGAAAAGTCTACATACGAAGGTATTGAATGATATTTTGTTTGAGCAAAACGTAGTGAATATGAACGACAATGACAAAAAATAGACACTTTTATCATTACTTTGAAAGATGAAGAATGACTTATGGAACGATCAGCAAGCATGAATAATGTTACAAGATCAATAATTAATTCTATTTTGTGACTTTCTTTAGAAGATTTATGAAAAAAGTTAACCTTTAAAGTACGTGAAAACAAAATAGACAAAAACATTTATAAGAACTGATATTTATATTGTGAATGAGATAAAACACAACGAAAATATAGCAAGGAAGAAGAGAAATCAATGATTACATATGATGATTTTAAAGGTCAGAAAATAGCTAATAAAACAAAATTTGACGAAACTTTATTTGAATGATTGCTTAAAATTAGTGAGTTATTTGAAAAAAGCAAAGAGGAAACATCAGAAAAAGACATTTTGGGATTCTTGGAAGAAGAAAAAGATGATTTTCTTTTTTAATTAAAAATTTTATTATTAACCTAGAAAATGAGATTATCCTATTCACAAATAGAAAAATTTATAAATTTTAAATGAGAATGGTATTGGAAGTATGTTCTTTGAAATAAAGAAGATAATTATAGCTCAGCAAAAGTCATAGGTAAAGCTTGTCACCTTGCTGTCGAGCATATAAATAGATATGGAGAAATTGATCGAGAAATTGTAAATAAATTTGTATTATGAGAATGTATGCAAAAGATAGATGACTCTAACTTGTGTTATGAAACAAATATTAATGATTCTTTAGTTGTAGAAAGAGCAATAAATAACTTTGTAAATCACTATTATAAAAATTGAATAAAAAAATCATCATGACAAGTAGAATGACTTGTAAAATGAGAATTATTATGAAATGAAATAATATGATATGTTGATCTATTAACTGAAGATTGCATCATTGATTATAAGTTTGTTGCAAGTCATACAAAAATGTGATCTTGATTTAAAAGTCCATTTAGTCCAAACCTTACAAACGAACAAAAATATAAAATACAATGATATATTTACATGAAGTTATCATGAGTTAAAAAGGTTGTCTTTATAGAAACATTAAAAAAAGATCTTACTATTTCACCATCATGATCTTGATACAGGAAATCAGATTTAATTTCTTTATGTAAAGATTTCGATCCAAAAGACGTTAAACTGACTATGCCTAAAATTGTAGAAAAATATAAACCAAAAAAGATATGAGTTAAAGAGATAGTTATAGAAATGTCAGAAGAGTTAGAGAAAGAAGTATTAGGTATAATAGAACCAGCAATAGAAGAAATGAAAGAATATACTGACAATGCAGAAAAGAGAGTATTGAATACTATCGATAGTTATTTTGATAAAATAAAAAAGATACAAGATAAAGTTATGGATGAGAAAGATAGCACAAATATGGCAAAATATATATCAGATGTAGCAGATTTAATATTCCAAATGGAACTTAAACACTCTGAAATGAAAAGTAAATATAAATCTGAGTATATAAAAAAAAAAGAGAATTAGGAGAATCGATGTCTCAAGCTAGAGCAGAAACAGAAGCAAAGGCTTATTGCGAAGAAATGTGACTATCATCATATGAAAAGATAAAAGATATATATATGTCTCTTAAAGACAGACTTCTTACTAAAAAAGAAGTTATACAAGCTGTTAGGCATGAGCAAAAAATGAAAAATATATATATAGATTACAAATCTTAGTTTTTATTACTTATATATTATTATGAGAAATTATATTAACGCATTTATTATTTTTTTTGAGTTTTGTTTTGTTTAGGAAGTTATGCAAATAAAACTTATGATGAAAATACTGTTATAGTTTATAATTCTGTTGTTCATTTGTGACTTGATTTAGAACTAGCATTGCATGTTGTTGGTGAATGTAATTGATCTTGAGATCGGCAACATTGTTATAAATTTACTGTATGAATAATGAAAGCAGAGAGCTCGCTGTGTCAAAAGGCTAGCAGCAAGAATAACTGTTTTGGGATAATGCACCGACCAGATCGAAACTGAAATAAAAGAACTGTGAAAGGATATGATAGCCACAAAGAAAGCATAACTGATTTTGTGAGAAGGTATAAAAAGTATCGGCAATATAGACAAGACACTTCTTACTGGGTCTTACCAAAATGAAACTACTGTACAGACCACTGTCAAGATCGAGAATGAAATGTACAATATGCAATAAATATAATGAATAAACCTTTAGATATTAATAAATAAAATGACTTGAACAATACTAGCAATAACATTGTATGTTATATGAGCATCACACACTGGTAGTTTAGAGCCAGTTAGAGAAGTAATACCTTACTATGATATGAAACATGAGTGCGATATAAGAGAATGATGACGAGTTAGTGATAAAGAATATATAGCTGATTGTGATGGTTTTTATTTAGTTTTTGATACAGATAATATTTTACGGTGGAGAGTACGAAAAACAGAGAATAAAATATGTTTTTAGGTAATTAGTTATTAATTAAATATTTTATAAATTTATTATTACAAAATGATTGATAAAGAAAAAAACTTAGTATTTGGAGTTACTCCTCCAAAAAATTGAGAAAGAGATTACTTTGTTGGCACTCCTTGATTTGCAGAGGAAATATGAATGGTTTTTGATTGTTTCAGGCATTACACCTGTGAATCAGAAAAAGAGAAATTCGAGATATTAAAATATTATAAATCTATTGAAGATACTGTACTTTTTTCAGAAAAAATTGTTGAGGTTATAGAAAACTGATGATCATTGCCTAATTAATTTTTACATATGAAAATAAAATGTACATACGAGATAAAGGGTTATATTACGAATTTATGACACCAGAAAAAATCAATCGATCAAAAGCAGATGCTCTATGAATTGAGTATGTAGGCGAAGAGATAAGCCATGAATGCTATGCAGTATTGCATGTAAAGAAAGATTGTTTGCCTTACGAACCTGCAACAGAAAAGTTAGCGAATGAGTTAATACAAAACCTTATAGTCAAAAAATAATTTTATAATTTATACAACAAATGAACAAAGCTAAAGAAATGCAAAGATTACAAGGATATTGCAATAAGATAAAAGAAAACTCTAAAATAGAAGATATATGCGATAAATATGAAGAAAAAATAAATAACATTTTTAACATGACAGAACTAGAAATAAACCAGTTAAGAAGAGATCTAGAAAAAGTTATTAGTCACAGATTTTACTAAAAACAAAAAAATGATAGATAAATATATGTGAAATGAATATGCAAAAGAATACGCTGTAAAATTAAGAGACTTTATAAAAAAAGCAAATAAACATATATTCGACAATCATCATATGACACCAGTATCAATACATTGACACGACAAAGAATACAATAGGATATATTTACGAAGACCTATGCACGATCATATACATAGCGTCTTGAATATACCTAAAAAAAGGTATCACCAAATAAAAAGAAAATACAGAGAGAAGACAAACCACCTTATAATCAAAAGTCCTCAGATGGTAAAAGAAATACATGAAATGCAAACATTCTACTTTAAAAATTATTATAAACTGTTAGATGTAGAAAAACAAATGCACAATACAAAAATGCGACAGACCGTCAAACATTGGGAATCTGTAGCAGATACATACATAGAGTATGACTCTATGGATTACATGTGACATTTTCAAGATATGCTGTTCCACAAAAACATGATACATTTAAGAATATCAGAAGAGATACAAGACACATTATCAAAAAAGTTTTATAACAAATAATAGGTATGCAGGGTATAACCATATACAAAGGTAAAAAAGTTAGTGTTGTAAAAGCAGATGGCAAAATAGACGTATGGCACAATTGAAAAAAGCTAAAAATATCCTTGCAAGTAAAGCATGATTTATATAGATCTATGCTAGATGATATATACAAAAACAGTAGAATATAATAAGTGTTTACAATATGTTAAATTACAAAAGAAACAGTTTACAATAAGTTTTAATATGAATAGGAAAGAAAGCCTAGTGGTATAAAATACTACTAGGCTTCTTTTGTGTTTATTAAACAAATATTTTCAAAGTAAATAAGCGAAACTACTTGTTTTTCTTTGTTTGGTAATACTTTTTTGTCTCATATGACGCCGCTCAAAAGAATATAGTTGATAGTGATCATATAAGTATAACATCATTTTGTGTTATAGTTCATTCAGCTGCAAGATATGCAGTGACAACTCAAACAATACTAGCAATTACTCCTTTTTTACCACTGAGGAATTTTACTAATTTTTCAGAACTTTTATCAAACATATTATTTATTAGAATGTAAATCATCTATCTTTCTGCTAATCCTTTCTATCAATACTCACATCAGATACATAGTCTCGCTGATCTGTTCCGCAGGCTTTAGATTACTAATCCTTTCTACTGCTCATTGTGGGTCTTGAAATACTCTTTCTTCTTTTTCCGTGTTGCCGTTTTCATCATTTCGTATTTTCTCATAGAATTGCATTGTTCATGCTAAGTAAGATAAAAACTTTGTGTATTCTTTCCATCATCAGTATCTAGGTTCGTAGAACTCTGGGGCTATGTCTCGTTTCCTGTCTGGGGCTATGTGCCAGTGCCTAAGAACATTGCTGTCACTTATCTGATGATCTTGCATCAACTGTATAATCAACTGTTGACAAGCTATATGCTGTTCCTCTGTAAATCATGGTCATATAACTTCTACCCCTATACTATACCTATTCATGTCCTCTTTTCAATCTCGTTCACTTACTCAACAATGTCGTAATATATCATTGTCCTTGTTTATTTTGGTGATGCCTCAATGTTCATCTACAAGATAGTGGTAAGAAGCGGGGTAATTGGGGTCTTGCAAAGCATTAAGAAGTCACTCCTTAGATCATAGTCAGGTTGCCGTATGATGAAGTATTATATACTCACATGTGTTTACTCATGGGTGTTTTTTATCCGTCCGTACTTGATCCATTTTTTTTGTATATATAAATTTAGTTATCACCTACAAATTGTAAACATTCTTGTATGGTGTAAAACTCTTTATAATGTTGTTTATTCATTGTTCATTTTATCCAACATACTTTCCCTGTTTTACTAGCAACAATCATAGGTCAACTCGACTCAATAGATTTGTAAGACAAAAAAGAACTTACAAAAAATCACAATATAAAAAAAATCAAAAAGTATCCTACTTTCATATAATCTGTCATTTATATTGTAAATCACTGAGTTCTCCATTTATGCTAGAAATTGTATGTTGAGCATCAGTTATTACTGAACCAAAAACAAAAACCAATGCATCTAGTATACGCATTAAAGTTATTAGGTTAGTGTCAAAATTATCACTGTCACAATAATCTTTTATCCTTTCTATAGTAACATATGCAAGATCTTCCCTTTTTTTATTATACTTCTCTATAAATAGTCAAGGGACTCACTCTTTTAATGATATACTATCATATCTAGTCCAAGTATCATGTATTGAATCTATTATCAATTTTTTAAAAGATTTTTTGTCCATAGATTCTACATCTGTTTCAAAACAAATAACCTCAAAAGTCTTTATATATTCACTTATTTTTATTTTTATAAAGTCTATAACCATTTTATTCCTAACCTCGTTTGTTTTATGAAAAACCATACGGTCAATCATAAAACCTTTATATTCTTTCAAACGAGTGAAAAACAAGTGTTCTTTCAAATATTTTTTAGCTTTTTCTGTAGGTGTATTTTTATTATTTCAAAACTTTCTTTTTACAAAATCTAGTATTAGTTCTTTTGGAACTCAAGAAAGCAAACGAAAGGAAAACACAACTACACATGTAAGCATAATTGCATGTATTTTCCCATCATTTACTAGTGCATATATAATACCAAACTCCTCCATACTATTTTTTTGCTAATTTCTCAGTTGATTTTTTATTAACTGATTTTGTTTTATCTTCTGTATTTTCATCTAATCACTTTATAACCTCTTCTACAGCAGAGCAAAACATTTTTTGTTCTTGGTATGATAAAGGCATAATTTTTGTGTTTGGACTAGTTACAACATTAACTAAAGTTCTTACTGAATTTTTAAAGTTATCCATATTATTTATATAATAATAAAACAATAATTAAATTCTTCAAATTTAATTTCACATTGGAACGTCACTAACTATATCTCATATAGTCATGTTATACATAATAAAATGACAATTTCAAGAAATTCAGCTATCTTGAAGTAAAGGGTATGTATCGTTATCTCCCATTCTTCGTCGGTGATCTGGTTGATCGTTTAAGTCATTAAGATCAAAAGGCAATCAGTTATTGTATATATCAGATACTATTGAACTCTTATCTCATTGCCGTATAGCTACCTCATCTATTTTAGCTCAATTTCTTAGATAGTTTCAAGAAGAGTAACGTCACATTCTAAAATTAAATCAAGAAAAACTTCATGAATATCAATAGTTGTCATTAGAATTAGTTGTTGATTGCTGCACACCATCAATAAATATCTTAAACCTTCCGTAATAGTCATCAACGTCATCACTTCATGATCAAGTTGTTCCTCCGTCGTATGTAACAACTATATGATGCCATTGGTTTTCTTGTAAAGTATCATCATCTGTTCTTAATTCTAGATTATTAAAGAGCGTACCATAAAAAAAGCTAATTGATTTATTATTACCTCTATACCTTATATTTAAATTACCAGTGCTTGTGTTTGTTGACTGTCACCCAAAGTAAATTATTTTTTGGTTTCATATTCCACTATTACCTGGTTTAAAATATAAGGAAATAGTCCAAGCATCATCTGATCAAGATCAATTTCAATCTCTTCACAAAATATCATCTAACAAAGCAGCATTTGCTCAAAGATATTGGTTGTTATTAAATTGTATAGATTTAGTGTTTGCAAAATCAGGCTGTTCTACATTCAAGGTCAAAGTCTGTGTATCTTGTCAGTAATAGTTTATAGCTTTCATTTCTATATTATATGTTCATACAGAAAGATTAGATCATCACACTAGCTTTCTAATATTTCAGTCTACTGTTATTATTCATGAAGGCAAACCGCTTCGTTCATATCACACACCATAATCTGCAGACAATTCATAATTCAAAACCTCTCATTGTACAAGATTTACTGACAAAGGTGAGTTAATAACTGGACTATTTCAGTTAGATGTTCATGTATTAGAAAATACTGTATTTAATTGATTTATTGTAGTTTGCAAGTCTCAATATGATTCTCATTGTATAGTTATAGAATCAAAAGGTATTTGATCGTATTGTATCTTATTAGAATGTTTAAATATAACACGAACCTTTCATTCTATTTCTATGGCTTGTAAATCATCTATA
This sequence comes from Kordia sp., assembly GCF_022447245.1. Taxonomy (GTDB): domain Bacteria; phylum Bacteroidota; class Bacteroidia; order Flavobacteriales; family Flavobacteriaceae; genus Kordia. Next base: position 8,326 of record NZ_JAKVBC010000042.1, read on the forward strand.
TGATAAGTATCTATTACATCACCACCTGCAAAATTTCTAATCGTTATTTTAGTAACTGCATCGTCTTTTGTTACATCAAGAGAACCAGGAAAGTTCTTTTGACTACTAAAAGGAAGCTCATAAATATATGATTCTTTTATTTCTTTTTCAGCTAAATATTCTGATAAATCCAAACTGTATAAATTTTGAAAAATAGCATTATAATCAAAATCATAGTATTGCTCATTTCATGATTGGAAAACATAATCTCAATCGCAAAAAAACGTAAAGGACACACCTTGAGGAAACTCTGCATTTATAGAATCAGACTCGTTTTGTGGAATAATGTATAAAAGCATTATCAAACTTTTGTAATAGATAAAGAAGTTGAGGCTCACAGCATTTGTACAGTTCATGGCGTAAACCCTGCTGGATCGTGAGTAATTCACAAAACTTGTCCAGCATTTATCTGAATTAACTCAGACAATGTGTTGCTAGACGTGTTGTGAGAAGATGAAGCTCTTATATAAGCAGAAGCAGATCTGTTTATCTGTGCGACTCAATCTACCGTAAAGAAAGCAGAGGGATTAACTCTTGCAACAGTAGAGGTATACAATGCACTAAAAGTACACTCATAAACTCATGTTTGGCTTATCGTTACTCATCAAGAAATTACTGTTGTTAATCACACTGTAGACTCAAAAATAGTAGAATCAAAAGTGTTTAAAACTGTTCATGCTCAATCATTAACAGTATTTGAGTTCGTGAAAGATACTTTTGCATACTCAACTTGTGTACCAGATCAGGTAGCCCCTAAAACATTACCCAAAAATGTCCAAGTAGAAACTCAATCCGTTATGTATTCGTCTTGATCAGCACCTGTTTTTGTTCATAAATCAATTCTTAAAATTGTTCATGCAACGTAAGTATTTGCAGGAGGCAATGTTGCAGTGTTTTGTGAAACTGTTATTCAAGCATTTTGTCATTGCTCTCATTTTTCTCATCTTATTCCTTGAGTTATTGCTTCAAGTGTTATACTTCATACTCTAGCACCTCACGTTCAAGAAGCAGTACAAGCAAATTGTATAGTTTGTCATGCAGTAACATCAATATCAATGTCGTTTGTTACAATAGGTAGTCATCAAGATCAAAAAGAAAAAACAGGTGCAGAATCTACTCTTAATTCATAACTTCATGTAGGAGTCGCTCATTCATCTGTTAATCAAACATTTATTATTTTACAATCGAAAGGTATTACAGGTCATAGTGCAGATGATGCACCATTTCATCGAGCATATGTTCATGTAGCTGGATTATTTCTTTCACATGTCAAAACTATCTTATTAGTTCATACTGCTAGATTTGTATCAAAATAATTTTTATTGATTGCATCATTTGGATTTGTAGGATCTCATAAATTTTCTATTTTATTCCCTCCAAGGTCAACTGTTCAATTAAACATAGCTGATCAATTAATTCTCATAACATATTTTTATAAATAAAGCTCTAATCCAGTAACTACCTGGGTTTTGAACATAAAGGGAGGAAACCTCCCTATGTAATTATGATTTTACAAGAACGTTGTATGTACCAACTAATGCACCATAACTTGATAAGTCAATAGTACATTCTGTAGTAGAATCAAGAGTAATTCCGTCTGGAGTAACTTGTTCGTTGTTACCGTCGTAAACTGTAACGTCTACAATTTGTTCTCCAAGACTGTGAGTAACTGTAATCACACCAGCAGTAAGATCACCATCAACGAATGATTGTCTGAAAGAAGTATCTCCAATCAAACTATTTACAAAAGCAACATCTGGGATTGCTCTGTCAATGTTACCAGAGTTTGTAGAGTAGTCGTTTACATACTCCATTCGTCTTGAACCATTTGGGTTTTCAATTGTAGTTACATTGTCTGTAACGTTTATTGCGTTTCTAGTATCTCAAAATGAGTCTCTTCTAGCAATATTTGCAGATGATGCACCAGCTTCAATAGCAGTAACTCATCATGAGAACGAGTGCTCCATGTTAATAACACCGTTTGCAAAGATATTCAAAGATGAAGTCGTTGCAGCAGAAGTTTTAGAAAAGATAACAGACTCAGTAGCACCAATAGTTAGCGTAGTGTTTTGAGTGATTGTTCCTCATAGATCAATAGCTGAACCGTTTACAGTAGTACCGTTACCATCAATTGCATTTAATGGAGTCAAAGCACTATCTAAAACTAAGTTACCAGAACCATCTTGTCCAATTGCCAAGTTTGTTCCTGTAGGACTTGAGTAGTCAGCTAGTCACTTAACTTGTAATTGTCATGCATTGAACTCTAATCCAGAAATAGTAGGAACTAGGTCAATTGCGATAACATCACCAGGTCAGAAACTGATACCATCTCCTCCTGAGATTGTCATGTTTCTTTGTAGCCCATAGAACTGGTCGTTGTCTGTTGCGTCGTTTACCAATGCAACAAGTTCATCACCAGCTTCAACTGTGATAGCAGTTCCAGAACCATTGTTCAGTGTACCACCAACTGTAATGTAGTAACGATCTCAAGCAATGATTGCTCCAGCGTTACCAGAACCTGTAGTAGGATACGAACCACTACTTGCGTCAAATGGTCATACAAAGTCAGAACCACCAGCAATAGCAGATTGCATTGTCTGTAGGTTTACAGCATCTAATGCTCATGTAGGATCAGCAAGGTTAACAATTTTCTTACTGTCCACGTCAACATTTTGTCCAGCTGGTGCGATAATTTGCACATCTTGTCCAGCTTTCCCAATAATTTGTCCATTCAATAGAATGTCTCACGTAGGTCTTGCCATAGCAGAATTTCAATATAAATTAGTTTTATGACTTTTCGGTCTTTATAATTATCACTTCAATATTAGTTCGTAAATTCATACAAGAGGAGTAAATCACGAAACATCAATAACTGTTTCGTTTGGACTAATCTCTTGTACACTCATAGTAACATAAGATCATAAACCATCTTTTACATCGTCTCATAATCATGTTTCGTTTAGGTTATGTGTTATAGTTACACTATTACCTACAACATCTGATTGATCAAAAGGAAATATATATTTTTCGATACTTCCAGTTATAGAAACTTTTGTTCGGTTTAAATTATTGTTTATATCATTATCTACTCATCATAGGTTTGTATTAGATAACTGATAATATCAGTTGTCTGATGTTATAGGATCACCATAAACAGAAACTATCATTCAAAAACTACGTCTTTGTTGAGTTATAGAATCTCTGTCAGAGATAGTTAAAAAACATTGTAATCAACCTTTTCATAAAATATCTATTTGTTGTGGGTCAGGATTGCTATAATCTGTTGGTGCAACAAATCAAGAAAGAGGAACTCATCAATCAAATATTGGTGATCAGCTTACAGGTATTTGTCAATCTTTTATAGACATAGTATTTTTAATATTTTAAATAACTGTCCAAGTAGCAATTCATCAAAGTATATTTGATGGTCTATAAACATTGTATTCTATACTAGCACCAAAAGCATTAGTTAATGTTACGTTAGTTTGTTTTATTACTGGTATAGGAAATCATCAAGAATCTTTTATTGCATAGTTTGGTCAAGGAGTTAGATCCAAATCTCATAAGGCTGTTGGATAACATATATATTTGTAATGAGACAAGATATTATCTGTAAACTCATATGTTCCAGGATAATTGTTTTGCAAAACAGTGTAATTTAATCACTCTATTTCTGCTTCTCCTATTGATGTAGCAGAATTAAATCATCGATATATCCTGTTCTGGTATCTAATTGTAACACTGTTACTTGTTCATGTTCAGCTTCAAGAAGTAACAGTTGCAGTAAAAGTAGCATTAGATGTATATATTGTTGGATCAATATACTGTTCGTTTCAACCGTTTGGCTGAGGAGATGGAACACTATTTATGGGGAATCATCATTGAGAAAACGTTACATCTGTTATAGGTGCTCATGTTCATGCAGTTGTCACTGCATTTAGTGTCACAGGTCAAACATTCTGCCCAGGTTCATATATTCAAGACTGTGGACTAGATAATGTTATTGTAGGTGGAGTTGTCACTGGTGGTATTCCATCATCAACAAATAAATCAGGATCTATAAGTTGTCAAATATTAACTCTTATTCACATTCTATTTATTTTAAATAAAATTAATTATAAGTATAACTTGCTCTATCATTCCAAACTTGAGATTCCCTGAAATGTACTCCTGTATCAGGATCTACTGGTTTAAGTATTCTAGTTTCTGTTCAAGTAACAAATATCTGTTCTATTCGCCATCAAGAACCAGATGGATCAATAGGATTATCTCATACTGAGTATCTTCATACATAAGTAACACCTCATCCAGCCTCGTCTACCCATGTAACGATCTCTTTGTTAAGTTTAATAGCATCAATAGTAGCATAGTAACCTCATAATTGCATTTTATATTATTTATTATTTAAATTATTATTGAGCAATAATATACGCTCGTTGTAAGCTCAAAGAACTTCATGAAGCATCTCTACATTCTATTGTTAGAGTAGTACTTGTAGCAGACAAAACTCTAATAAAATATTGGGCAGCTCATCATTCTAAATCTATATCAAAAGAATTAACCAATACACCAGTTGTAGCATTTAACCCAGTGGCAGCAGCAAACTGAAAAACTGACGATGCACCATGTAAACGAACTCGCAACTGAGCTACTGTAGGTATTCTTCATAATCAATGATTTACTAGAACAGTTGATCATGTAGTAGATAAAGTACCTACTGGATATGTAGAACCAAAGGTATCAATAGAATTAACAACTTCACCTCATACTCAAGGAGCTCATGGTCAAGATATTGGGTTATTAACTGTAAGATTTTCTACTGTAAGGTTTTCATGTGTGGTATTGCTAGTAGCATCATAGTTTTCTGTAACACCAACATTTGTTATAGTGTTATTAGTATTGTTTATTGCATTACCATTATTGTTAACTACGCTAGTAGCATCATATTCTTCCGTAACACCAACATTTGTTATAGTGTTATTAGTATTGTTTATATCACCACTATTATTCTGTGTTCAATCGTGATTAGTCACACTAGTCACATCATAATCCTCTGTTACTCATGTGTTTGTCTCAGTAGTACCTGTATTATTAATATCACCACCATTGTTGTTTATTACAGAAGTTGCTTCGTTATTAACAATACCAGAATTATTTTGAGTAGTAGCACCATCATAATTTATATTAGATCATTCGTAATTAGCAGTGTATCAACTATCAAATGTAGTAGTTCAAGTTTGAGTAGTTCAATTCCAGTCTATAGTTCATGTAACATCATCGTAACTAATAGCAGACTCGTTTATAGTATCAGCACTAACTCATTGAGAGAAAACTATTCTATCTCATACTGTAACAGGAGAAGTTGCATAATTAACTCATCCAGAAACTCATGAAGGAGCAACCTGAACTCGAGCAGATCAATTCCATACATAAATAGCTTCAGAACCTGGCGTATTATCTGTATAAATATCGCCTGCAGTAACTCATGGAGTAACTGGAGCTCATGTTCATGTAAAGACAACAACATCTCATGTATAACCTCCAGTTGATCCAGCGGGCTGCCAAGCAGAACCATCTCGGTAGAATAATTCTCAACTTACCAAATCTACATATACATCTCATGCGTTAACACCAGGAGTAGTTGGTGAACCATTACCTGAAGTTAGTATATTACCTCCTCAAGTTCCTCATCAAGTTACTTGTTGCCAGAAACCATTAGCTAGATCAGCAGCGAAACTACCACTTGATTGGTGTTGCAATAAACATCTATAAAGGTTTCATCCTATATATACATAACTTCTAATATCGTAATCTGTACTACCAGTAAAATTAAATACATAATAGTTAACAGAAGGATTCCAATCTTGTATTAATGATGCTTTCCATATAAGATCTGTTTGTTGGTCTATAGATTTTATTATATTAGCATCAGAGCTATCTTGGATAACATATTTGTCACCAAGGTGTAATTGCACATCTGGCTTCTGAGGAAGTTTATCAAAGTCACCAGCAGTTGTAGATAGCTGTTCCTCATCTATTACATTTCACAATCACACTTGTGCTTTAGTAACGTTATGTGGATTATTTGTATCTACTCTGTGATTATTATTTAAGTTAATATTATTATTTTTATTTGTATCAAAAGCTACATCTCATGCAACTCTCGTTACACCATTTGGTATTTCATCTAATGTTAGAGTAATATTTCATTGTTCTCACTGTACAGAATTAACTTGGTTAACTTGAGCTCATGTCTCTATACTTTGAAGCTTAACCCTCTCAGTTGGCTGCAAGTACAAATTATTGTTACCTTCTGGAAGTTCATCAGAATCATTAGAATTTAATCATGCTTTAGTGATTTCTGTTATTCTACCAGCCTTTGATATATTTCAATCTGAGTCATCAGAAAACCTTACAAGATCAACACCTTGTGGAATCTCAACATCATAATCTGTTGGAAAAGTTCTTCATGTCATTAAGCTGGAGTTCGTGGATTAAAGATTACAGGAGTGGCAGGTCATATATCGTAAACAGCTACAACATTATTATCTCAATCTATATCAAAATCATCATATCATCAAATAATAAGACATTTATATAGATCAGTCATAGGTGTCGTATAATCACTTCGTGTTGTCATATTACTATAATATTTATTTTCTTTTTTTTTGCAAGAATCTACCAGTTCTTACAGCTTCGATACCTAGGTGAAAACTTGTCTTTAGAGGAAGAACATTTATGTCTAGATCTAAAGTTCGATCTTCTTTCAGGGTTAGATTTTTTAATCCTCATATTAGGATCTCCATAATGTACAGTTTTTTTTCTCACGACTTTTCAGTCCCTATATTCTTTTACCACCCTCATATATTTTTTGTCTTTACGAGTACTTTTTTTTTGTGCAGATGCTCTTATAACCATTATTTCTTTTTCTTACGAGATGAAGCTTTTATTTTTTTTTCTTGCTTTAACATAGCTTTAGTTGGCTTTTTAGGTTTAGCTCAAGTCTTTTTATTTTTTTTAGCTTTAGCTCTAATATTATCCCATAGTCATCTTTTTGAATATGAACCATCTTTTCTTTTAATCATTTTGTTTTTAGTAGGCATTTTATTTGTTATAAATAAATTATTGTAGTGTAGCTAATATATCTTTAGCTGTTTTCTCATCTATTAAAGACATAATAGATCAAATTACTTCTTCTCATTGTCAAGAATCGTCTTTTATTGCTTTTTTAAAAGCATTTTCTACGTCTGATTGACTTATTTTATCTGGAGATTTTTTCCCTTCCTCACCAATATACCTTAATATTGTAAGAGCTGTTCATGGACTGTTTACCAATCATCCTATAATAGCACCAGATATTAATGCAGGAACGCTAGATACTCAATATTCCAATGCACCTCAAGAAGCTATAGCTGTTATAAGTTGTCATAAAAACAACCTATTTGATGACACCTTTCTTGCTATAAGTCCTTTAATTTGTCATGGTATATCTTTATTTACAGTTTCTACGAATTTAAATGCATTATCTTTTCACGGACTTTTTATAGAATTTTCAATTGCAGAATATTTTATATCTCATGTTTTTTTATTCACAAAGTTATCTTCAAAGTTTTGTAAATCTTTTCTTAATGGAGAAAATTCTTTATCTGCTCTACTTATTTCTGGTACTTGTTCTTTTAGAATGTCTCAAACGACATTTCTCATAGCATCTATAGAACCTTTTTTGTTAAATTTATCAGATAGTTTATTATATTCTCATCATATAGTCGATCTAAGATTCATCATATCAGAAACATCCGTAGTTCATTTATCTGCCAGTTTGTTAATAAGACCTACCTCACTAGGAGTTAAATCGTAGTTCTTGTTAAATGTAGCTGAGACAACATTTCCATCATCTCAAATAACAAGATCAAATCATTTATCTACTAGACGGTTATTAACATTCTGTGGGTCTACCTTAACTTCATTTCATCATAACCTTTTATAAACTCCTCAAAGATCAGATACCTCTTTCTGTAAGCTTTCGTAAGATTTCTTAATATCATCGATTACAGTATCTTGTGTAATTTCTCATGCTACAATTTTCTTATCTATATCTGGATTTTCTACAACTTGTTTTATTTGTTCTTCTTTTATTCATCATAAAAATTTAATAGGAACTTTGGCTATCTCACCAAGTGGTATATTCTTAGCTACTCATCAAAGTTCAGTTTGTAATTTTACTGCTTCAGCAACCGTTCACGCTACTTTTCCAACTGGAGTAGTAGCAGACTTAGCAAAGTCAGACAGTCATCAACGTAAGTTCCCTATTCAAACATCTATTCAGAAATCTGCAGCAGAAGATACAGCAGCTCATTCAGCTAGTAGTTTAGGAGCAGCACTTGTTAATGCACGACCAACTTTACTAGTAGTTCATAATGCTTTTCAAGCTAATCACGCAGCTTTTCAAACACCACTAGCTCATAGTCAGTATAAAGACATTAAGTCAGAAGCTACTCAAACTGGATCTTCTTCTACTGTTCTGCTAAAAGCATCCATAGATCAATACCTTTGACGAATTAACTCTTGACCCTCCTCTGTTGTGGTAAGCATATAAAGAGATTCTATAGTATCATACGGATTTAGTATTGCTCTACCCACAGAAGAAGCATTCTTTATTCAAGAAGGTATTATATTTGCTATCATCGTTGGTACTCTTATACCAGATTCTCATACACCTAACATTTTTTCTTTAAATGTCATTTCTTGATCTTTTGCGTAGTTTTTAGCATTACCATAAAGGTTTTGCTTCCATTGAGGCAAACTGTTAAACTTTTCTATATATTGGTTAGCTTTATCTTGATCCATAAAATCCACTCTCCTTTCTAGTTCAGCATCCATCTCTCTTAATGAGAATGTTGGTAATAATGACTGAACAACATCATCTATTTCTTCCGCTCATTTTCATATTGGATTTATCCACTCAAATGCTCATCGTCATTGATTCATTTGATTAGCTATTCCTCTCGTTCATCAAGCTTGTGGTTCAAGACTTGGATCATAATTTATGGAATATACTGAATAGTCATCAGGATTTTTAAACATGTAATATTCTGCTAGTTCTTCCTTACTCAATCACAAATCATCTCATCAAAGGTAAGAATCAATTGTTAGCTGTGCTACATTGTCTATTTTAGACATATCAAATTGCTTCTCTTGCAATCTTTGCGAAGCTAATAGTTGTGTTGGGGTCATGTTAGTCATACTTTGTCATTGCATTGCTTGTTGTGAATTGTCTGTTTGAATTATTCTTTCCTGCAAATCTATCCTACCCTCAGGCATTTTTTTCTGCAAGATTCATTGCATTTGAGGTGTAGACTGAGTAATTTGTGTAGGTTTCGAGAAAACAGGCTGTATCGCAGAGAATCAAGCAGTAATATCAATCTGTGGTGTTTTATTTCATGTATTTATTATGTTTTGAGACATATTATTACAGTGTAGGTAAATTGTTTTGTAAGCGGTTTAGTATTTCTTGCCTATTAGCTTCCACATTGTTTACTGATAATTCTTCGTCCACTGGATCATATAAGTAATTCGAGAGAGATCAGTCATAGACATAATCCATAAAATCATCACCATATCTAGCAGCGAAAGAGTTATCAACTCTATTTATCATAGAGTTCTGTAGTCAATTTATTTTAGCCATATTTAATTCAAATTCATTTGTAGTTTCTGGATAGAATCATTGTACACGATCAAATTCTTGCTCGGTAACAGCAGCTCAAGATATTAGATTCAAGTAGTTAGCAAGAGCTATTCATAGTTCAGTACCTATGGCAGCCAAAACTGGATCAGATGTTTTTCATAATTGCTGTAGTATTTGCTCTTTAGTTCAACTAATCAATCATGTATCCCCATTCTTCTTTTTGTATTCTTCTAGTAAAAACTTAAATCTTTCTCAGGCTTGATATGCATCAGCAGAACCCTGTACTTTCGTAGCATTTTTATCTGCACTTAGAAAAGTATTGTATGATTCTATCTGCATCAAATCTTTGTCTCAATCAATGAATGCTTGTTCAAAAATATTAGAAGAAGACTCAAACTTATCCTTCGACATTTTTGAGGCTACACTTTCAAAAGCCTTCACATTTTTATATTGAGGAGATAGTTCTAGTGCTTTTGAAGGATCAGCAGAATATCCTTTCAATATCTGATCAACCTGAGATAATGGTAGTTTGTTTCAATTCTGATCTAATATATTAACACTAGCATGAGATCATCTTCATGCCGCCAATAAGTCTGGTCTTAAAACGTTTCATTGCTTGTCTGTAATAACTATTCAATCATGGGTCATCACATGACCTGTATTACCAACAAATCACATAGGCTGACCTCTCTCAACTCTTTGTCATGGAGAAAATACGTCTAAGCTAGATGGAGCAAGGTGATCAACAGTATATGTTCTTCAATCGTCTCATTTGAATCTAACTCTTATACCAGTTCAACCACTAAGTTCTCCAATAGATTCTATCACTCAACCTATAGGAGCACTCAAGTCAGATCAAACAGGTTTTGGATAATCTGCTCAATCATTACCTTCATAATCTAAGAATTTTTGATCATACATAGGTAAAGGTCAAGAGTAGTCTCATTGTCCCATTTTAGACAATCACATTCATGAAGTTGTGTATGTATTTAGTCAAACAGGAATATCAAACCTTCATGTTTCAGTGTTAAATTGATAAGAGTTACCTTCTGCGTCTTTAGCTATCCTATCAGAAAATTCAGGTCTAGCAGAAAATCTTCCAGTAGCAACCATTGAAGATATAATTTCTTCTGGTGTCATACCTCAGTTCAAAGACGCTGTTATTGAATTTACATCATCTTGTGTTAACTGTCACATTTGTTTCAATGTGTTAATAGTTAATCACTCAGATGTTATTTTGTACACATCAGCAACTGATTGTGGAAGTTGTCACATATCAGCCATACTTTGTATTTCTTGCGAGCTCATGTTCATAAGTGCTAGTCCGTTATTAGCATTAAGAGCGTCAATATTTCTTTGTTGTAACGTTAATTGATTTTTAAGAGCAGTTTGCTCTTCTTCTCTTATTCTTTCATATTCCATGGCTTTTGCCTGTCTTTCTCACAGCTTAGCATCAAGCTCTTGATTTAATGAAGTTACCTTATCATAGTAATATGCGTTTAATGCAGATTTACTTACACTTGTAGGAAATTCCTTTTGTATGTCAGATCTGAGTGACTCTTTTCTCTGGTTTATTTCAGATATTTCTGTATCTAATTTAGAAATCTGGTTACTTATATTTCTTAGATTATTATTTACTTTCAATCACTCTACCTGTTCTCTGACCTCCTGAGGTGCATCTTTAGATATACCTATCTGTGATTCCACAGATTTCTTAGAAACAGATGGATTATCTTTTTTTACTTCATTATTAACAGATGCGTTTCTATCGCTTGCTTTTTCTCTTTCTGAAAGAATAGATTGAGCCTCTGCCAATTTACCACTATCCCTCATGTATGAAATATCCTCTTGTGATATTAATCAAGACTTCAGAGATGCAGCTAACTCATCTACAGACATTCTATCAAGAAATCATTTTCTTAGTCATGAAGTTCTAACATCTTGGACTAGGTCTGAGAAAGTACCAAATCAAACTCACTGCAGTTTGTCAGATATTTGAGATTCTACTCTCTCTCTTACTTCAATAAAGTTCTGATCACCAGGCTGCAATCATAGTTTTGCCATTGTGTCGTCGACAATTAGATCTTTGTCTTCTCATGTGATAGTTCATTCTCTTGCTTTATCTTGTATCCTTTCAAAAGACCTTTGTGTAGCAAGATCGGACATTTTTTCAGTATCTATCATAGAAACAGGTTCTCATATTTCTGTTCTAATTTTTGAAACTTGAGATATATTAGAAGGCTGTTGTTCTTTTTGACTTTTAACTTGTTCTGTCTTTTGAGTTGTAGGAAAAACCTGAGTAGTTTCTTCTATTTGAGGTTCAAGAGGTGCAGCAATTGATCATTTAGATATATCGTTATCTTCAGGAGATAGCGGTGCGGTAATAGCTGTTGCTGCAGAAAATCTTTGAGCATCTGGGCTAATTGGTGCAGCAGGTTCATTTAACCTTCAAGATTGTGCTACTTGCATACTCTGTGTTATATCTCTATCCCTTTTAGGTTTAGATGTAACATTGTCTATTGTATTTGTTTCTTCCATTACAATCCTATTACAGTTAAATTAGTACCATCTCAATTGTTGGTTCATATTACAGGAGATGAAGCTAAGGTAGTGTCAGAATCAACTTCTGTTAATAGTCTTATTGGTGTTGCAGACTCCATGTATCCAATATAAAGATTATTTGTATATATTCAAGTTGCGTCCTCGTAGTTTATCGTTGTTACAGTGTTTGCATTAATAGATCATCAAACAGAGTCTGTTCATGTAGTAACACTATTTGCAGTTATCTTAGTAGGACTATATGAATCTACATTACGAATATTACCGTCTATTTGTAACTTAGATGATCTATATATTTCAGAACTGTCTTCTCACCACTTACATGAGGCATAAACTAAAAATAATCAAGAATATGGAGTAAATACAGTATTGCTGGTGTTTAGTCATGTATATTCTGTATCAGAAAAATCAAAATCTACAACATTTTCTCACGTTAATACATTTTTATCTCATACTGTAAAAAGCCTAACAAAATATCTTTGCTGCTCAGCCCATCAAGAGATAATTCACACTATATCCCAAAATGACTTATCAAATCATCAAGAAGGAACTATATTATTAGCTTTATAAACCTTTTTCCCACTTCATTCGTCATAATAAACTATATCTCATTTGTTGTAAGATCTATCTGGATTGTATTCATATATTCACTTATCATCAAAATTATCTGTATATCTTTCAGTAAAAAAAATCTCTATTTTCCTAGTATTTGTATTATAGTACATATCTCAATTTTTTGGTCTATCAGGTCTTTCTGGTCTAGCTCATAACCATCTAAATCATCTTATTGATACTTTTTGTGTAAGAGCAGGATTCCCATATCACCATGTTCCATCCAAAGAAAATTCATCTTGCTTAGTTTCTTCTACTTTTATACTTTCTTCAGGAGCACTAGTATTTAATTTGCTCATACCTCATATTTAAAGTATAAAATATAGGAGTAACATTTGTATTTGTTGTCTCTAGTTCTATTTTAAATTGTATCTCGTAAAAATCTTTTGATGATGGTAAAGAAAACTTTCTATTTTTTTTATCAATTCAAGATATATCTGATACTAACTCGTAATTATTTGATCAGTCAACACTATGGTAAAACTTTATTTTTGTTCAAACAGGAGTTTGACAATGTATAATATATTCTATAACTCTTCATTGTTGACCTAGGTTTGGCATATACTTTCTTGTATACATGACACCACTATTCTGATACGTTTTTGTATTTATAGTATCATATGATATAGTAGCTATTCAAACATTTGATCAATCATCGTAAGAAAATCTTATTTTATCATATACATTCCTAAATCAATTCCACAAACAACCTATCCTACTATAACCACTAAAATCTAACGATATTGCTTGAGGTAATCAATTTATTTTCTTACCTATAGATTCTATTCATCACTCTTCATCATTTATCATAAAATAACTATCCTGATTATAAGCAATGTTAAAATTTCAGTAAAAATATTCCTGACCATATCAGAATTTAAACCTTTCTTGTATACCGTCTACTACCTTCTTACCTTCTCTCAAATACGTGAAATTCTGTCACTGAGATATAAAAAGCTTCGATGCTCATGGAGGTCAAAAAGGACGAGCTACTATATTGTCTAAGTTCTTAGCAGTTTGCATATATAGTATAGGCATTCATAGATCAACATATCAATCATGCTCCTCACTAAATCAATCCCAAAAATATTTTCTTCAAGTAACTAAATATACTTGATACAAAGATCAATTTCTAGACAATCAAACTACTTGTTCTTCAAGAACTATACCTACGTTAACAACAGTAGGAAGAGAAGCTAATATATAGTATACAGTATTTCATATTGCGAAATATAAACTATCTTCACTATCATTTATAGAAGGACAATAAGGTCACTCAGTGTAACTTCATACAAAATTAGGTAGTGGGAAAGAACTAGCATCTTGTTTATAATAGTTTATGTCTACAGATCAGAAAGAGTACGGAGAAGGTCAAGGAACTCTAGCCAATCTTATAGTAGATCATTGATTGTAAAACAACACAATATCTCACATAAACTTTATAGCGTTTAATATATCATGACCACCTGGTAGGTTCAAAAAATTATTACCATCTAAATCATATCAATCTCAGTTTTCACCAAAACAATAGAAATCATCAATATTACAAGTCATAAGAGACACACCTGTAGTAGTGATGTTTTCTACTTCTCTTTGTAATGTGAATCCCTCTGGTTTTGTTTTTACGTCCAATGAGTCAGAAAAGTTATATTGACCCTGTCATAAAGCAAAATCATCATCTCACATTCAACCGTAGAAATTATTTATGAGTAGATTTGGCATTAATATCAGTTCCTATAATAATTATAATCAGGTCAGATGAATTGATCATAGTTTCTTGTAGTAGTAGTTCCTACAACAGGATTTGTTATCCTCATCTTTAAATTGGTTAACATTGTCTTTACTTTTTGTTCATATTCAGCTCTAGAGTTATTCTTTAAGTCGATTAGTTGCCTTTCTTGATATACATACTGAAACATTCATTCTCCAATAATATCATGATACTCTCTTTCTAACAATATATCTTCCTCTGACATACTACTTGTTAGATCATATGGTCTCTTTGTACCATATAATGTGATACCTTGTGGTATACTTACATCAGGCTTAGGGAATAAGTATAATGTGAAATTACTTAAAATATAGAAAGCTTCGTGTAAGCTCCAATTTTGCATATCTTCAAAAAACTCTGGTGATTCATATAAGTTATTCCAATCTCTCCTTTTTAAACGTATAGGATATTGCAATCATTCAGCATATTGAACAGTAACACTGTCAATTTTATATTGTCAAAAATCTTGAGAAGGAGCTTGCATAACTGGCATTAAATCATACTGATTAAGACCCGCTACTAAGTCAGTCTTCCATATTGATTGTCCATAGTTTTTATCTATTTGAGCAACTCTTTGCCACAATTGTGTATAAACTATATTCATGTATCTGTACATAGAACTATCATCAATCTGATCTTGAGTTACAGATGTTTGATCTCTAACAAATGATATTATTTGTGATGGAGTCATTATATATCCTAATTAGATAATTTGTTTTTTATCCGTTCAGCATTATTGCTGAATCTTGGTCATACTTTTTTACCAAATTTTTCTTGATATTGCTTATGCAAAGATTCTAGACTTTCAGAATTTTCAGAACTTTCCTCTTTAATTTCATCTTCTGACATTTCTCTATCTTCTACAGCCTTTCTAAAAGAAGATTGTTTTACTTCCTCGTTGTTAGGCTTTTTTATAATTTGCTCTCTCTTTTTCTTCATATACTCTCTATATTGTTTAACATCCAAAACCCTGTTTCAAACTATAAACTCTTGTTTAGATTGTAGCATATTATTTTTTTTAAATAAAAGGAGGGCTTAACCCTCCTTATTATAAAGATTAAGCACCTTGACTTCAATACATTCCTACTGGAGTGTTAACTACACCAGTTTTGTAGTAATCAAAGAAAGGAACAGAATACAGTTGAGTTCTTTTATCGTAATCAAATTCACCGTCCATTGTTGGTCTTTGGTGGAAACCTGTATAGATAGGATTTACCATCATTTGTGAATCAAAATCAGCCATAAAGTAGTATGCAGTATCAGATTCTACATATACAGATGGTATGATTTGTCGACCGTTACCTAGTTGTTGGTTAACACCTTCATTGATAGCGTCGATTTTTGTTGGTTTATATTGTAGAGAAACATTGTCTCCTAAGATTTTTTTCCATTTTTGGTGTGCCTTACCACCGTCTTTCACCAAAATTCTTTTTGTGTTAAATGGCATTGGTCTACCAATAGCATCTACGAAACCTCTAGATCTTTTTTCTACTTCGTCTAGTACTTCAACAGAAGGAGCAGCAGCAGGAAGTAGGTTATCAAACTCGATAGCAGATTCTGGGCTAAGAAGATGGTTAGCAGAGAAAAGCAATTCACCATCTGGAGATAGAGTGTCAGTAAAACCTTTGTTAATAAGTTCAAATACAGTAGTATTTAACTTGTTGTATACAGCAGATAGTCTGTCTCTTACGTCTACTTGGTATTGTTTTTCTAGTTTCTGTGTGTTATCCATAACACCTTTCATATATTCTCGTGTGTAGTCCAAAGAAACAGCTTGTTTAATTGGAGATAGTTCTGTAACGAAACCTTTAGCAGATTTACCTTGTGGTATCTTAGAACCCTCAGCAACGTCTTCAGCAACAGAAAGACCAGTAATAGAAACAAATCTTTCAGTAATTTCAGTAGTATCTTCTACTCTAGAAAGAACTGCAAAGTCCGATTTACCCATAGGGTACTCTGATGTGTTATCAATAACTTGTTTAGTAGCTTTTGTATATCAATTCCAAAAACTTAGAATATCTTGGTTAGTTCCAAACATATTAGTTAACTAATTAATAAATAAAATTATACAGCGATTAGCTTATTGATTCTTACAAGTACATCTGTAGTGTCACCGATTGTACCAGCTTTTTTTGTAGATAATACTTTGAATACATCCGTTGTACTTGCTCCAAGGTCAATTTCTTGAACTCCTGAATTAATAACTAGATCTACTTCAGTATTTCTGTTTATAGCAGCAAAAGGAGCATCTGCGTTACCTTTATAGATTGCTTCTGCATCAGCGACAACTTGTATATCTTCTCCGTTATCTGATACACAAAAACCTAGTTCTGTAGATGCAGCAGTAGCTTCAATAGCTAAACCTGTTGCAGGGTCGATAGTAATCATTTTACCGATCAAATTATCTGTAATTGCAGGATCTTTTGCGATAAGATCTGACAAATCAGGCATACTTCTACCTGGTGTGTAAAGTTGAAAGCTCATTTAAATAAATACAAATTAAAACTTATCAAAATAGTTTTTTCTTAATATCTTCCTGTAAGCTACTATAACCATTCTCTGGCTCGTTCCTTTGTCATCTTGTATTCGGCAAAGTGAAGTCACCATAGACATCTTTAGCTGCTTCCATAAGACTCATTTCTTTAACATCAGCGATTGTTTTGATCGCTTCAATGTTAGCATCAGGCTTCAGAGACAATATTTCCTTTTCCATCTCAATTTTTTGGAGCACTTCCTTAGTATGAGCTTCTAAGTCAATTTCTTCTCTTTCTTCATTTTCCTGCTGTCTTCTTTGAATAGCTTTGTGTTTTTTCTTTAGAAGTTTTTCATTCTTCTTTCTTAAAGAAGAGTTTTCTTCTTCCAATCTAGCTATTTTTTCTTCTTCATTTTCTTCTTTGTCGTCTTTTTGTACGGCATCTTTTTCTTTTAATGAAGATAAATCTTGTTCGTTTTGAGGTTGAACATCCTTTTCGTCGACTTTTTCCATGTGATCACGTACTAATAATAAATACAATAGGTCTTATTGTCATTGCCCGCCCTTACGTGGCTTATGTAACTCTAATTTATCAAAAATAATTTTTTTTGCAAGTTTGTGGTATTCAGAGAGTTTTTTTTCGTCTCATCATGCTGATGAAACCAAGTCATTACCTAGAACTGACAAAAAGTCATCTAGATATAAAACGAGTAATCTTTTTAAATCTAATTCAGTATAAATTACCTCCCTAGATTCTTTTTTTAAATTAAAAAGAATATCTGATTTAAAAACCTCCTTTTCCTTTATAATTCTATTTATAATTATATCTTGGAATTTTTTCTCATTAAACAATTGGTAAATTGTCATTATAGTGCTGCCTTATTATCTAAAGACTCATTTGTTTTAACTATATTATTTGTCATAGCTTGACTTGCCATACTATTAGCTATTCATGTCATTTCTAATCATTCTCAAACAGGTTTTGGCTTATCGACTCACTCCCTTATCATTAATGTGTTGAGAAATGATAATACTTCAAATTTTAATTCATTATTGATTGCAGAATTAATATATATCCAAAGAGTTTGCAAATCCAATCAAGGAATAAAAATGTTCTGTGGTTTTAATCAAGAGCTAATCATTTCTTTCATCATCAAAGAATGTCTTTCGCTGCTATCCATTGGTTCAATACTTTCTATAAAAGCATCGTCAAATCACATTTTTCTATACATTTCACGTTTAAACATCTTAGCTGATATAGGTGACACATTAGGATCTTGTAGAACTATTGGAAGTATAGATTGCATATTAGATAGTTTCCTCATATTATCCTCTCTTCTCTTCTTACTTGAAAATACTTCTACAGTAGGATTCAAACCAGAGATAAAATCTTGCTCTGTTATTTTCAATAATTCTCAATCATCATCTAATAGCTGAGTTACTTTCTTTCATCAATTATCTCTTACATGTTTCCTCATGTATCTCATATAAATTACTTCCCAAAACATTTGCTCTCAAATCATTAGATTATCAGCATCTACATCAAATACAACATTAGACCTTTGCAATTGCAATTCAGTGTCTCATAATGTATTTGTATCAGGACTCAGTCATCTTACTATACCAGTTAATCACGTAGTATCCTCTGCTAGTTTTTGTATGTACTGGAAAAACTGCTGAGATTGGTTTGTATTATTTAATTCTTGTACTGGCTGAGTTATTTGACCCTGCATAGAATCTACAGGTATAAATTTAGGTCAACTCTCTGCTCTATCTAAAAGGTCATTTATGTTATTTATAGCTCTTACATCAACAAAATAATTATCAAAACCTGCTTCACGCATTTCTTTTATCTGCATAGCATTAATTAGCTTTGTCATTGTTATTTGTGTAGGATACATTAACTCTCTATATGAGATACCCCATGGGTCTTCTATCAGTGGGAAAGAGTTAGATATAGCAACTGGGAAAGGTATAGTATCAGGATACTTTTTTTCTTGAGGTGTTAATGGTTTTATCTCTTCTCGTTTAATTATCTTCGAGTGAGCATTAGCTAATGTACAGAAATACTTCCTACCATTAATACATACAAAACAATTTAACACATATACTGGATCATTGTAACTGTCCATCTGAGTTATTAGCCTTTGTTGTTTTTTTCTTAAATTAGATCTCTGTTCTGAAAGGGTCTGTCATGCTTGAACCTCATCTAAATCGAAATATCATCACACCACACTCTCTTTGCTTTTTAACTCTCCAATGCTAGTTGACCGACTCATTAGATGGAAATCAAAGTTATTATCCATAACGTTACCATTAGTATCAGGATACCAACACAATGGATCTATGTTAATAAAATCCACTACCTGCTTAGATCTGTTCCATCACAAAGGAATACGTATTCAGACACCATAATCAAAAACATCATACAACATTTCTTTATCTTTTATATGTTTCCTCATTACCTTTTGGTCAAAATCTACTATTTTATTAAGCTTTTGTGCTACATCTCTGTCATTAAAGTCTGATTCAGTATAAACAGGAGAAATTCACTCATTCTTAAACATAGCAACAAAGGTTTTCTTCATCTGAAACAACAAATCATATGTCATCTTGCCAGATGCGTTCATGCTTTTAACTTTATCATCTATTCTTTTATATAATTCTAATTTAGCAGAAACAGCAGATTGAGACTTGTTATAGCACTTTCATAACTCCGTTACTATCTCTTCTCTTAACTTTTTATTGCTCTTTATATCTTTTTCCGAAATAGCTTGGTTTTTCTTCCAGTTTTTTATATACATGGCTAATTCAAACGTAAATTACTGTCAATAGTATTTATTTTTAATTATATTTCAAACATACAATATATAATTAATCAATCCAATTACTTACTAACGATTTAAAATTACTTCTATTTCATTTATCTATCAACTCCATAAATACATACCTTATAGCATCAATAGCATGATTATATTCGTCTATAGGAGTTTCTAAAAAGTTACCGTTCTTATCTTGATCCCAACAGTAATTCCTAAATTCTAGTATAATATTAGTACTTCTAGATGTAATATATATTTTTTTTTGTTGCATAAATCATATTCAAGACTCAACTCAACCTTTTGTTTTTTTTACAGGTCTTATATTTAATCATAATAAATATAACTCCTCTATCGAATCTGGTCTAGAAGAATCAGCAATAAATCTCTCAGATGTATTTATACCAAAAGAAATTATTTTTGCATATAATTTGTCGTTCAATATTCATGGAGAATAAATTAATTCGTCAACAAGTATACCATCTGACCATTTATAGACTCAAACAACTGCAGCTGGATCGTTATATCAAAAATCTATACCGTAACCTATCAACTTACATTCTGTTTCAGGGTTAATATCGTTAACTATTTGCCACTTACTAAAAATGACACCCTCTAGCTTACCATATTTTCAAAGTCAATAAATTTCTCGCTGTCTTTTATTCTTTTCCTTTAAAGACTCAATTTCTTTTATGAGAGATTCTCATATAAAAGGATTATCTTTATACGTACTAACTATTACCTCAACATCTCCTTCCTGCTTAGCTCTTTTTTGCTCTAGTTCTGTATTTATCCAAATGTCTTCACTATCTGGATTAAAATCTAAAAATATTTTGTCATTAGTACGGACTATCAACTGGAAAAATTCTTCTTGGAACGTTAAAGCATTAGCTTCATTACAATATAATATATCACGACGCTTACCCTTAATTTTTTCTTGATCATCTGCTCACATAAACTCTACCATTCTTCATCTGTAGGTGTAAGTTTTATCTGTTTTGTTCCTATGTTCTTTGTTTAATAGAAAAACAGTTCATGTATCAACTATTATCTGCTCAAAATCCCTTATTACTGTTGATTTTAAGTCACTCTTAAACTTTCTAACAACAGTACATATCCAACTAGCAGATTCCTCTTCTCATTCTGGATACTGTTTTAATTCTCATTTTTTTCAAAAAACACAATCTTCAGTGTTAACTTCTGAGTCTAGGTAACCAGTAATAAGCCATCTCCAGATTATTTGTAGTATAGAATATGTTTTGCCTGACCTAGTACCTCACCTATTAATCTTTATCTTTTTGTCAGACTCTATGTTTTTGTGGAAGACATTTCCTGTTCTAAGTTTCATTCAACGATATTATCATCTAAATCTTTTGAATTAATAACTTTTCATTCTCATATTCTTCTTACTACATGTTCTATAACTATTTTGTTACTAGATATTTTACCTCAATCAGCATCTTCATGCCTAACAACATCACTCCATCAATAATTTTTAAGAGCAAATATAGCAGCTGTAGGATTTTCATGTAGTAATTTCTCATATTCCACTTCTATAAGGGTCTTTGCTCTTTTAATTAGGTAATCAAACTCGTCAGATCTTTTTGCATACTTGTATAAACTACTCTTGTCCCTAAATCACAAAAAAAAAGAAAGATCTCATAGAGAAGGATTAGGTACATACAATTCCTTATAAGAATCTTTTCAAACTTTTATTCTTTTTTTTCTCGAACACATTCCTCAGTTAAAATATTCTACAATTCTATTAGCAAGAGCTTCTGGAGTCTTATAAAAAGGACAAGAACCATTCATGCCTCTTGTCTTTTTTCACAAAAGAACATCTTTTGTTATTCAAGATCAACTAATTGCAATTTTTTTGTTTTTTGGCATCAGTCAAATTTCTTTTATAAAGTTTTCCAGTAATCCAAGTCTGGAACGACAGTAGAGAAAAAGAAGTTACAGAAGCATCTTTTCTGAACTCATCATGTAATCTAAGAAATTCCAATATCATAGATAAACATATTTTAGCTCTGTGCTTTTCGTCGTATCAACTTCTTCACTTACTTTTAGACATAAAAGAATTAATAATAAACAATTATCTAACTATTCTTTTTAATGATTTTCATGGTTTAAATTTTACAACACTTACAGAATTAGTATGAACCCTTTCTCAAGTACGTAAATCTAAAGTCTCTCTACCTGTATACATAGATTTATAAAAAGTTCAAAATCATCTCAATAGTACTTTTCACTCATCTTTTATTCAAATAGACATAACCTCAATAAATTCATCTATAACAGTTTTTGTTTTTTCTTTACTAAAGTTTAGTCTTCTGGAAACCTCATCAATAATAGAAGAAGTATTCATTTTTCTATCATAACTATAACTCATTTTTTAAAAAAGATATAAATATTACTTATGGTATACAAAAATACCCTTCAAAAGCAACACTTTTATAAAAAGACTTGATTTTATGTAAAAAAAAAATATAAAGTTTACGTTTACAACGTAATTTTTTATATGAAAACAAGAAAACAAACACTTATATTTGTTCTTTGCATGATAATAGTTTGATTATCTAACAATACAAATATTTTTTCTTCAGAAGTAAGTGACCTACAGGACAAATGTAATATATGTCATAGGACAAGCATTGCAAAACCCTTAGGTTACACAGTAGAATCAATTATGAACGATGTTAATGAAAATTGATGCAAATTCAAAGACTACCTTGAACAAAAATGCAAATAAATTTATACAACTATATATTATGAACAAATACAAAGTAATTAAAAAACGACCTTGATGACCTGATGTGGCTTGTGTATGAGAGTTAGAGAAAAGTACATATTGAGATACATATGCCTTTCATTGGTTTTGTGGTTTCCATTGATGTGATTATGGTGAATATCTGTAAATTAAGTAAGCTGTTTTATAACTAATTATAAAGATGACAAAGTGAATATGATACATAAAAGATTGATCAGTTACTGAAGATACTTTTATTTGAGAGGTAGAGATATCTAAATACAAAACTGAAGAATATGAAATGGTACACTGAATTTGATATGTTGACAAGATTTTGTTAAAAAAAATTGATGAAATACAAAGAGAAAGATTCAACAAGAAAGTATGTAAAAACGTAGAACAAAAAAAAATATCAAAATCATCTAATAAAATATGAATGACAAAAATGTCAGACGTACATGAATGATTTAAGTGAACTTTTTTGGAACACACACCTTTGCGAAAGGTTTTTGTATATCACGATTTTTCTTTTGATTTTATTGGTTCAATACTTCGAAAAACAAAGATTTTCGAAAAGTATCATTGAAAGATTAATATTTATTATCCTTGATGATGAAGCAAACGATCAGAAGATAAGTACGACTATATACAGTTCCAACCTAACGATTGGTCAGACTCAGACTTATACAGAAAAGATGGTGTTTATGCGTTTTGTTGCGATGGTTATATAGATTGGCAATTTTGACAGACTTGAATTTTATCTTGCGAAGATGCAAGAAAAATGTGTGAGTTCACTGAAGAAGAAAAAGAATTCTTCAAGGAACTAAACTTATCAAAAGAGGAAATTGATGTTTTAATATCTTAATTATACTATTATGAAATATAAAACAGTAACGGTTACACAAGAAACTATAGATATGTTAGATGGACTATGAATAGACTACGTACAGTGAGACACTTTGTACGAAGTAGACTTTTACGACGCAAGACCTTACTTGCTTTGATGAGGGATAGCCATTCTTCTTATTATTGCATGTTTAGCTATAAACTCAGACCTTTACATTTCTAACCTATGTTGATAATGACACCTAAATACAGAGTACGAGCAGATGGAAAGATGCAAGATGAAGTTGTTGGCAACCGTTACGAACACACACATTTACTTAATAATATAGACTAATGAAAATAAAAGACATCGTAGCAATGGTATTGCTAATACTGTGATCTTTATACTTTGCAAGTCAATGAGATATAACAAATGCAGTAACTATAGTTTGTAGTTCTCTTGTTATCACATATGTAATAGAAAGAAAGTAATTTTACTTGATAATATAAACTAATGAATATACCAAAGTTTAAGATATGAGACAAAGTAGCACATACTTGGGACGCCGTAAATATAACTTATTTTACAATATTCTCTATAAAAAAGAATCACATACCTAAAAACGATTGAAACTGAGTAAAAGAGACAATTTCGTATTGTTACAATTCTGACAAGAATCTTTGTAGTCGATACGGACAGGATGAAATAAGGTATTGCACCAAAGAAGAAGAACGTATTTATTTTAATTAATATAGACTAATGTTTGAAGTACCAATGTTTTTGATATATAGTTGCTACACAATGACATGTAGCATGTCCGAGATAACTCCTTGATGGACTAGTGTAAATATTTACGAAGATCGCTATGGGATTGATTGATGTGTATACCATACAGAAGAACAAATAAAAGACTATTTTTACTCATTTGATAAATAATATAGAATAATGTGTATTAATCGAGCAGAACTAACTAAACCAGAAAAACCAAGACAAAAAAGAATATTAGACATACTATACCATAGGTTTTGATGAAAAGAACGATACAAAGAGAATAGAGAGTTGATAGAAAAATTAGTAGCTTTTATTTGTGAAAATGATTTATAATGAACACACCATCACTAGAAAGATGTAAGAAACTAAAAGAGATAGGGTATCCTCAAAAACCTTGATATATAATGGAGGATAGGATTGGTGGCTGAATGAGAAGGAAAGTTATGATAGATTTACACCAACCAACAGTAGCAGAGATGATTTATATTATAACAAAAGACTTTATTTCTTTAGACTGATTAAGGATAATGAAAGGATGTGATTGATTTTACTTAGAAAAGTATGACATAGATTTTAGTAACGGTGAGATTGAGTATTGTGTGACAGAAACAACAGTATGAAAATTACCAAATGCACTAGCAGATATGATAATACTACTACATGAGAAAGGTTTTAAATTGTTTGATAAATAATAGGGAACAAATACTAGCACCCACATTTAATTGATAATATAGACTAATGGATACATTAGAAAAGATAGAAAAGATCAGTCTTAATCCAGGTGAGTATTGTGAAAAAATAGAAGCTATTATAAATGAAGATACTTACCTACATATAGTTAGTATATGAAAAGTAGATTGAAAAAATATGTATAAATTATTCATAAACCTTTCTTATAAGATAGATTATACAGAAAAATCACGACCTATAGACTGCGTATGAACACTAGAACAATGTGTTGATTATGCATATGATGAACTAGTAAACAGAGGATTTATTTTATAATATAGTTATATTATGAACACACCATCACTAGAAAGATGTAAGAAACTAAAAGATATAGGGTATCCTCAAGACTATTGATATTTCTGTTTTAAAGACACCAGAAAACCACATAAGCAATACAATCAAAAAGACTGAGAATTTGTCCCTTTCCATGGGGATTATGCTTGATCTTGAATAGAACTTTTTTCTATCCCTCTAGACTTTTGACAAAAGTGAAAGATTCCTGAAAATGGATATGATGAACATTATCTTATAGCCCCAACAGTAGCAGAAATGATTGATTTGTTGCCAGAAACTTTATGATCAGACCATTATTTACGCATTGAAAGAAACCCACACCTTTTTTTCAAAAAACACAATAAAAACTTTTGGGTGTCATACGCAATATACGATGACTATGTAGAGCAAGTACCATCAGATAGTATACCAAACGCACTAGCAGATATGATTATACTACTACATGAGCAAGGTTTTAAATTGTTTGATAAATAATATGGAGCATCTAAGTAAAAAAAGTTTAGAAAGTCTACACAAAGAATATACGTGATGTGATAGGCTAATTAAGATTACTGATAGATTAAGTAAAGGAAAATATATGTTCTACAAAGAAATATTCTTTGATACAGACTTAGCAACAATGCTACCGTGCTACGGTAAAAACATAAAAGAAGCAACGGTAGACTTTATAATGAGGTATTGACTACACGAAGGCAAAAAAATAGAAGATATAATAAATCTCATATTACGGAGATACCACAATAAAAAAGAAAATCGATAAGCTGGCTATATGCCAGTTTTTTATTTAATAAAAAAAAGAACCTTTCGGCTCTTCACCATCACATACGTACGCTATGCTTTGGAGTTTTTCCCAGAGGCGGGAATAAACACTTTTGCTAGTTATTATCAGACGAGCGCGCCATCGATACAACACAAGTTTGTACATTAACACTTCTAGCTAACGCCTACCATAAGTGTGCTATTGCAATAAATCACAAGGAAGCTTTATATGGTTTCATATTTACTGTAAACATTCTACTGTAAAATATCAATACTATTTATAAACAACACTCCTTCGATCCTCTTTATTTCCCATTATCTTACATAAAACCCCATACCTCTTTACTCAAACGTGCTTAGAGAGACGTTGCCAGTCCATAGTGGATAATTGCTCAATAAACCACTCTAACTGATCCTCAAAAACTTGTAACTTTATAGAACCCAATGGTCTGTTCGCATTCATATCCTTCAACTCAGCATCTAACTCAGGATAATTCTCCTGAAACCATTCTCATGCCAATGTTGGATTCAAATGCCGCCAATACTTATGACACACCAAACACAACGTCTTAGCATTCTTATGATAATACTTCATTCTTCCATTCTGTGCCCTAGAAATTATATGACTATACTGCATGTCTGGAGTCCTCATATTGCTCTTCCCACATTTCCAACATACAAAATTATCCCTAAGATACGTATAACACGCAGCTACATGATCCAGTACCTCTAGCAACCTCTTCTTAACCGTCTTACGCATCTCACTTCTATAATGTAAATATTAATATAATATACATATGTTTCTTAGAAAATCAACCTTTAGAACGGTAACTTCTTAGTTACCCTTTTTAGTACTCAAAAAAAATATACAGAAAATTTACAAACAAATTTTTATGCCTCTTTTTGTTTTTGCTGCGTGTGTGTGTAACTAATATATATATATAAATGTTGCGAGGCGACACCCCCCCCATGCCCCCTATATTTTACATAGTATCGATGACAACTACACATTTAGTTACTATAATACCAATTATCGCAACTAAATACACAACCTAGTAATATCAACTATTAGTTCGGATTGTCAATATGTTGGACTTTATACTCTACATACAGTGAAACCCTATCAAACTATAGGTAGTTCCTGTAACTTGACATTTGATAAATTACGAAATACACAGCTATCTTGTGTATTTTTTGTATATTTTTGTAAAAAATGATCCCTTTTTAGGTTTTTTTTGTGCGTGTTTTGTAAGAAATTAAGCATTAGAATTAGTACTATAATTTGGGTGTGAAATATTGAAATAATGGTAGATAGTAAGAATTGAGAGTAAGAATTGAGAGTAAGAGTTGAGGGTAAGAGTTGAGACTATGAATTGAGAGTAAGAGTTGAGGGTAAGAGTTGAGAGTATATATTGTGTATTATGTATTGTTGTTTTGTTTATAAATGAAGCTAAATGAGAAATCCCCCTTCTTTTCTAGATTAGATATAACATCATAATTAAGTAAAACAGTTTTTATATATATTTCAGTATTTGGAGCTACTACGTAAGCACCAAAATACAGTTCCTAACTACAATACAAGATATAATTACACTTTTTAGTGTAAAATCTATTGATTTATTAATAAATATAAATATAACGTTGTCATCGTGATATTGAGATGGTAGCTATTAAGCTATAGTTGCCAGTAGAGTAACCAATGCTATCTCATATCCACATCTATTTTACAATATTATATATTATATTATGACTTACAACTGACGAACTAACAGAGCAACTCGACTTGTGAACTTGCATTTTAACCCTGAAACAATCGAAGACGTAGAGAACGCCAAGTATTTATTAGAAGAAATGTATGACAATATAGACAACTTATTAATTACTGATTTATTGCCAAACATTGAAGAAATAGACCGAGAAGAGCTTAAAGAAGCAACAGAACAAAAATAATATCACACTATTTATTATATTATACTATTAATATCATGAACAACTACAAGAAACTTCAACATTTTGTTGACCTATGCCCAAAAGGTGCAACAATTGAGAGATTATCTCATAACACATGCAAACGAGAAACCGAGGATAAAGAAGGTATATTATACGAATATACACACATTGTTATCAAAGACAAAACAAACGATGATATCAAATTGAACACAGATTGACGGTATACCGAATCAACAAAACGCAAGATGAATGAATACTTGTCTGATTACAGGATCAACGTATTTCAAAAGAATAAAAATCGATTTGTTACATTTTGAGAATACCAATGCTCGCCAATAACAATTGATTATTACGACAACATGACAATATAAAACCATTTTACACCCTTATATTATTATTATTATGACATATGTTTATTGAACGAAAACAGATCCAAACATTTATTCCAATGCAAAAAACCCTATTACAAGAGTATATGTATGCGAAACGGAAGAAGAAAGAGATTTTGCAATGTATAGCCTAATAATGACGACAAACGAAAAGTTCGATTTTTATTGAGAAACAACAAACAAAGCAAAAATACCCAAAAAATACAAAAACGTATATCATAAACTTATAAAAACAGACAAAAACAAATTTTACAGTAGAGTTATTAAATAAATTTATACAAACTACAATGCTATGACTAGATTTAAATATGCCATTTGATTTATAGAGTCTATACCTTTTGAGTTTTTTATTTGTTTATTTGTTGCAATATGAATAGTGATGACTTACAAAAAACTTTATACGCAAGGTTAATAGTGAAAGCTAAATCTTATAAAAACTGAATGCGACATTATAAGACAATAAAAGACGTTGAAGACACAGCGTCTGAAATATCAATTTTATGAGTTCCTTTTATTTATAATATTATTACAAAAACGCTATGTATACTAAAGAAATGATAAGAACGTGCGAAATACCAGTTGCAAAAATCGCACGTAAAGCAAGGGTTAAATTGGACAGAATAAAAAACTATATGCATTGAAGAGGTAAAATCACGCCAGAGGAAAGAAACAAAATAAAAACGTATATATGCACAGTTTGCGAAAATTGTATTGATTTAGTCAATAATCAATCTTTATAAGATAAATATATAAATGATAACAATAAAATTTATAATTGAAAACTTTTTTTATCATTGAATGTTTTTTTTATTGTATATTACTATTTGAATAATTTTTTTTTATCTAATAATTAGAGAACATGAATAAAAAACAAGTAAACGTATGAATGTTTATTGCAGGCGTTATGGGATGAGTAATAGCTAATATTGCAGGGCTAAGCATTGTTTCAATGATTATAATGTGATTATTTTTATCTATTATATTTTATACTATAACAATACCCCGACATGATGAACGATAATTTTATGTTTTGAGTTATAGCGTATGCTATACTAATGTTATTTATGATGGCTATAGTTTTATTATCTAATATTATATAATGCCTAAAAGAAAAGTTACAGATTTTATTGATGAAGTGTGATCTTCAACGTACATCTATGAAGAATATGGTAACGACATACATGTCGGTAGCAGAGAACTTAAAGAATGAGATTGGTGTTATGTTAGTGACAAAAGTGAGCAAGAAGCGTTAGAAGATAAGCAAAAAGCTATTTTTATATATTCCGATAAAAATTGAACAAATTATTGTGTTGCAGGGCAACGAGAAAAAGAGTATAGAGCATGAACAACATATAATGTACATCCTCGAAAATATGCAGTACCAATACCAAAAGAAGCAAAGAAAAGACGCAGAACAAGACCACTTACAGATAGTCAACGAGAGAAAGCAAAAGAGAATAATTACTGATTAAATATTTAATTTATTATTATATTATCATGAAGATAGAAATAGATTTTAACGCACAAGATGTTATAGACAAGTACATAAAAGAAAACATTGAATGACACAAATCTCTTTCGTGATACTTGAGGTATTGCCTAGAAGATGATATAAACACAATAAAAAAACAAAAAATTGAAGATGAGATAAATAAAGAATTGCAGAAAATGTGAGAAGAAGTTATGTTTAATCAGTCAAAGAATTTTACTTCATCACGAATGAACGAGTTTAACTCCAATGTATCTAAGCATCTATCCCAAAAGATTGATGAATATATTGAAAAAAAAGTAAGTGATTATGAATTAGAAAGGAAAATAGATTGATTCATAAATTGATACATTAAAAATAAAATAGAACCTTATTTGACAAAACAGATACAAAAGATGATATGTATATCCACCGATGAAATAGATGATATCCATTCATGTATAGATCATGCTTTACAAACTTGATATGAAGCATGAAGAGAACAATGTCCTTTTTAATTTATTACTGAAACCAAAATGTTTCACAATTGAGTACAACAATTTGCATGTTTTGTAGCTATAATATTGTTTATGCTTTTAGTGGCAGATATAGTTGCATTATTTATGTAAATTGTTATAGTGAGTGTATCAAACACCGACCATCGTTTGAGTTTGAAAATGAGGGGCAGTCCTTATGAAAGTTATGCATTACGGTGTATAAACAAACGGTAAAAGCCTTATAGCTTCCTTGGTCGGTGTGCTATGAGGTTTTTATTTTATAGTAAAAAATGAAAAAAAACTATCTTATACATGACGACAGTTTGGAAATATTTGATTGATTGTCTGATGAACAAATAGGCAAATTATTTAGAAAAATTAGAGATTATCACAAACAAGAATGATACGATTCTCACGATCCAGTAGTTGACATTTGTTATATAACATTTAAGAATCAGTTTGATAGAGACGAGAAAAAATATAAGAAAAAGTGTCAAAAGAACCGTGAGAACGTCGATAAGAGACGGAATACGAAACAGTACGAACGCATACAATCGAATACGATTGAATACAAACGTATACAATCGGATACGAACTATACCGATAAGGATAAGGATAGGGATAAGGATAGGGATAGGGATAGGGATAAGGATAAGGATAAGGATAATAATGTAACTATTGTGAAAGAAATAAAAGAAACCTCTGGCGAGGTGACAGATTTTATACCATCTGTAAAGAAATTTACAGCACAAGCATATAAAAACAAAAAGTCTATGAGGACTATTATAGATAAAGTAGGAAGTGAGAAGTATATACAAGATCAATATGCTGAGTATAGGAAGCTGGAAAGAAAATGATATGACTGAAAGACTATTGATTATGTATTGGAGTGGATAGAAAATGATAGCTTTTGGAAAAAAAACATTATGAGCATTAAGAAATTGAATAAAAAAAATAAGGACTGATTTTTGTATATTGATATGATAATCGACAAAGCAAAAGAAGATCAAGAAAAATCATCTTTTTATATATTTGAATAATATTAAATGAATGCACAAGTAATATTTTACAACAACTACAACTCTGGTATAAAAAAAAAACTTGTTGTATGTATGGATGTTGTGTCACTCAATAGAATGCTTGAGGAAAAGAAAAGGTTCATGGTATGAGAAGAAACATATATGACCCAATACGCATCAGAGACAAAACCACTAAAAAAATTCCATAAAGATGATATATCCTGATTAAGGAAAAGAATTAATGAATTAGTGAAAAAATGATTAATCCATAAAGAGGATTTACACGACAGTATTCCGTTTAAAGATTTAGTCCCTTCTTTGCCTACTAAAAACAACCAAAATGCTTTGAATGTATAAAAAAGCCCATGAGAATAGAGAAAAAATTGAAATGTTAGCTAAAGAAATAATAAATGGCAAGACATACAACTGGATGCATGAGAGATGACGCTATGGAAATTTTCTAATGCAATTAAGCATACTTTGAGGTGATTTATACAAAGAGTTCTACAATAAATTTATCAAAGATTTATCTGAAGAGAAAAAATTGTTAAAAGAAGTGAAAATGACAGATAAATTAAAAAAAAATTGCAAAAATTCTCTTACAGATAAAAAGTTTGAACATGAAAACTTGACTTGAAACTATAAATTAGACTACAAAGTATTTAAAAAATGAAAAATATTAGGATGATCTTGTTTTGTTGTAGTAGGTATACCTTACGAGAATGAAAAATGACTGAAGTGTTGATTTTGAGAAATAATAATTGAGTCAGATTATCCAGAATTATACAATTTATTAAAAGATAATAAAATACAAACTTTTAGTTTTTAAATAACTTGATTTTTTAGAAAATATCGTTAAGAACACTATATATTTATTATATTATACTATATTATGAAATTCAAAAAAGAACGAAATCAGATGAATTATGAAGAAAAGTTGTGTTGTAT
>NZ_JAKVBC010000043.1 GCF_022447245.1 Kordia sp.
TTACACGTGCAATGCTCTATCTTCAGTGGCAGCTAACGCTGCTTCTTTGATCGCTTCTGCAAATGTTGGATGTGCATGTGACATACGCGCAATATCTTCTGCTGATGCTCTGTATTCCATAGCTACGACAGCTTCTGCAATTAAATCGGCTGCTCTGGCACCAATCATATGTACACCTAAGATTTCATCTGTTGCTTCATCTGCTAAGATTTTGATAAAACCATCCAAATCCATACTTGCTCTACTTCTACCTAAAGCGCGCATTGGAAATTGACCTGCTTTATACTTGACACCAGCATCTTTCAATTCTTGCTCTGTTTTTCCAACCGCGGCAACTTCTGGCCATGTGTAAACAACTCCTGGAATTAAATTGTAATCGATATGTGGTTTTTGTCCTGCAATAATTTCTGCAACCATTGATCCTTCTTCTGAAGCTTTGTGTGCTAACATTGCTCCTTTAACCACATCTCCAATTGCATAAATGTTTGAAACGTTTGTTTGTAAATGAGCGTTTACTTCTACTCTACCACGATCGTCTAATTTTACACCAGCGGCTTCTGCATTCAATCCATCCGTATAAGGACGTCGTCCAACAGATACCAAACAGTAATCTCCTCTGAATTCTACTTCTTCTCCTTTTTTATTATCTGCTTTAACCACAACCTCATCACCAACACGTTCTACAGATTTTACTCCATGTGAAGTATTGATTTTGAATTTTTGCTTCTTTAATACTTTCGTTAATTCCTTAGAAAGTCCAGCATCCATTCCTCCAATGATTCTATCTGCATATTCAATTACCGTAACTTCTGCACCAAGACGCTTGTATACTTGTCCTAATTCTAAACCGATAACACCGCCACCAATAACTAAAAGATGCTTTGGAATCTCTTTCAATTTCAATGCTTCTGTAGATGTAATAACTCTTTCTTTATCTAAAGTGATAAATGGTAAGTTAGATGGTTTACTTCCAGTAGCAATGATGATATTTTTTGCTTCTATTTCTTCAGTAGTACCATCATTTTTGGCGATGTTTACGTGTGTAGCATCTTTGAAACTACCTAAACCTTCGTATACATCAATTTTATTCTTTTTCATCAAGAAATCAATTCCTCCTGTTGTTTGATCAACTACAGCTTGTTTACGAGCAATCATTTTTTCAAGATTTACTTTTACATCTCCTGAAATTTCGATTCCGTGCGTATCAAAATGCTTGATAGCCTCTTCATAATGGTGTGAAGAATCTAGCAATGCCTTTGACGGAATACAACCTACATTTAAGCAAGTTCCTCCTAAAGTGCTATATTTTTCAATAATTGCAGTTTTCATCCCTAGTTGCGCGCAACGTATTGCAGCAACATATCCACCAGGACCAGAGCCTATTACAGCTACATCGTATGAATTCATATTTCTTGTGTTTTTTGAACTATTTTGTTTTTCAAGAATACAAAAGTACAACTATTTTAGTGTTCAGCAAGGCTTTGTTGTTAGATTGTTAGATGCGTGTTGTTCTTGGATATTTAGACTCGCTTTACTATGATATTTACTTCTTCAGTTGGAAGTGTTTTTGCCCTATGAAATACAGTTAAAAATTATAATTATTCGAAAAAGTATCATAAATAAAAAATCTCAGGTAGATAACTTACTTACCTGAGATTTAATCCATTTTTAAGACTGCAACGAAATAAGGTGTGAACGAAGAAAAAAGTTATAAAAACTTATCTTCTTGCATTAGGAGCTGTATAGCCACCTTTGCTGGTGTTTCCGTTTGTTCCAACTGAGTTATTTCCGCGAACTGCAAGGATTCCTGCTACATGTGGAGATGCCATAGAAGTTCCTGAGATTCTGTTGTACTGTCCGTTTAACCAAGTTGACCAAACATCTGTACCAGGAGCCCATCTATCTACTGAAGCACCAAAGTTAGAAGAACCATTTGGAGTGATATTACGTCTAAGGTTACCAACCATCCAAGTACGGCTAGTTTGTAAACGTTGTGGAGAATAATATAATGTATTATCATTACTGTTTCCTGCTGCTAAAGCACCATAGATTTTATTATCTAATGTTGTAAATGCATTATCTATTGCTGCATTTGTTCTTCTTGTACGGTAACCAACAGAGTAATTAAATACGTCTCCTGCTATTGAATTGTTATACGTGTAATCAACACCAGCAATAATTCCAGCATCAGAACCACTTCCTTGTGTTCCGCCTAGAACCTTAATTGCTACTAATGTAGAACCATACGCTACTCCAATCACACCAAAACCATTAGCTTTTGCTCCTATTGTTCCTGCAACATGAGTTCCATGACCGTTTCTATCAACCCAGTTTTCTCCTGGATAGAAACTTGCAGATAATCCTGTATCAATCGTTAAATCTGGATGTTGATCGATTCCTGTGTCAATTACAAATGCATATCTGTTCGTACCTGTATTGTTACCTCTACCTGTATAATCTACACCCCATGGCAAAAAGTCTCCACTTGGTAAAAAGCTATCTGCTTTATTAATTACTTCGCTTTGCGTTGGTAATTTTACTCCTTGAGGATTTTTTGGCTTAGGAAAGTTACTCACAACTCTACGATTTGGCTCAATAAAATCGATAGTTTCGTCCCTTAATAATACCTCTACATCGTCAACAGATAGATTTTTAGCATGAAAACCTTGAATTGCGCCCGTGTAGACAAATCCTAGGTTTTTTTCCCCTCTACCGATTAACTTTAATGTAGCAATTGATCTTTCTTTGTAGTAATCTTGAACTTTTTTTAATTCAGGAGTTAACCCTCTTCTCGTAGCGGTATAACTCATCTTACTGGTTGTTGCATCTTTTTTGTATACTATAATGTATTCACCTGGTATAACTTCTGCTTGGTCAAGCTTTTTATCAAGCAAATCAGTTTTTCCTTTTATCAAGTCATCGGTTGTTTCATCGTTATCCGTTGAACAAGATGTAATAAATACTAACAGTAATACATAGAGTAATTTGAAATTGTTTTTCATGTTATTTAATTTATTGGTTATCAGCAATATTATCTATAACTTTTTAATGTTTAAGAAAAGTTCTACTTACTCTTTTTATGGTTTTATTATTTTTTTAACAAAAAAAATATTGATACCTTAATGAGATTGTTAAAAAAAGTAGTTAAAATAAGGGGGGAGTTGCATAAATGCAACTTAGTTGCATTTTTTGTTAGAAATACTACATACTGAATAAAATATCATTAATTTATCGTATGTCAACTTATTTGACACGTATTGTTCTTAAGTTTTTAGAATCAAATTACTCTTAAAATGCTTCACTTTGATGAGTTTAATGCTAACTCTTTTAGATTATTCTATAAATATTCCAGCTATTTTTAGTGTTTCTTTTTGTGATTCAATACTTAAGATTAATTCTTTATCCATTAAAATTAACATGAGTTCATCTCCTTCTAATCGCACTTCTGTTAGCTTCTTATCTTTTACTTTTTTATGAATAATTCCAAATATTTCTAGATGTTTTTCCATAGAAATAATTTCTTGAAAATGTTCCATGGTTTGTGTTTCGATAAACTGCTTCCACCCTTTTTGATTTTTTTCCTGAATGACCTTTAAAAACTTTGTGGCTAACTGTTCAACTTCAGCTTTATCAAGGTTTACTTTCCGAGCATTTCCAAGTTCAGTATTCGGTTCATAATCTTTTCTTAGTAGAATTCCTGCTATTTCCATATTGATACGATCGTAATCTCCAGAAATGGCATTGTTCATAGAAAATATGACAATATCTTCCGTAAGGTATCTCCAAAAGTCTGCAAAGAACACACCGTTTCCTCCATTGTGCGCTATCAATTCTGTATTTCTAGGTGTTGAAAAAATTACCCAACCATATCCATAATATGAACCAGCATCTTCACCTTCTTCTATATGTTTTGTATACATTTTTTGTTTGGCTGCTTCATTCAATATAGTTGTTCTTTCCAAAGCTTTATGCCATGCATACATGTCTTCTACTGTTGACAAAACACCGCCATTTCCTTTTAAATGCCAAGAAGGTCCATGAACATCCCATTTTTTATTTGGCCTTCCAAAGGTTTTGGTCGTTCTATAACCAATCGCTACATCTTTTTGATTATAATTTGGACGTTCATAACCAGTTTGATACATTTTTGCAGGTTTCCACAGGTTGCTATATAAATATTCTTCATATGTTTCGCAAGAGACTATTTCAATAATCATTGCTAATAGTGTATATCCAACATTCGAATATTTGTAAGATGTTCCGACGTCAAACGCTAATTTTTGTTTGAAGGTTTGTGCTAAAAAATCTGCTGCTGTAATATACTGATAGTCGTCATCAATAGCAGCTGGTAAACCTGCAGCATGC
The DNA here is from genome assembly GCF_022447245.1 of Kordia sp. GTDB lineage: Bacteria > Bacteroidota > Bacteroidia > Flavobacteriales > Flavobacteriaceae > Kordia. Next base: position 4,366 of record NZ_JAKVBC010000043.1, read on the forward strand.
GTCAATAAATGATGGATTGTAATGGATTGTTTATCTTTCGGCACATTTTTAAAATACTTTGAAATTTTATCATCAACGCTCAATTTTCCTTGCATTTCTAATTTTAAAATTCCTGCCGCTGTAAATTGTTTCGTAATGGAACCTGTATCGAAAACAGTACCTTTGGTATTTTGGATATTACGTTCTCTATCCGACAAACCATATCCTTCTGAAATAATTTTTTGTCCTTTATATGCCACCAAGACACTTCCTGAAAACCCGTTTTCCTCTAACGTTTCTAGGTACTTTTCTATTTTCTTTTGTGCCTCATTTGGAGTTACATGCTGTCCCAAACAACGTACATGCATCCAAATCAAACATACAATTACTAGTAGTTTTTTCATAATGTTCGTTTTTTAAATTCTCTACGAATGTATTTGGATCAATCAGCGTTTACAATAAAAAGGTACCACAATACTTATTAATGGTATATACAGCTTGTAATATGCATTTCCTACCATTTCACGATACATTCATCACATATTGTGTTTTAGAGAGAGCTATCTACTTTTTTAAACTTATTTTTGAATATGAAAAAAATCATTTCTATAGGACTAAATGTAGTTTTTTGGGCTATTTGCTCCTGTGTTATTTTTATGATTTTTAGTCCTGTGAATCGTGAAGTTGAAATTATTGACGGTGTTGAAACTGTAGAAATTCACTATGATTCTTTGGCTATTTATGGTACGAGTATCGGCTTACTTATCAAAAAGATTCTGTACTATGTAAATGTCTATTTTCTATCAAAATTTATAGATCAGAAAGCTTTTGGAAAGTATTTGTTTTTTCTAGTAATAGCTGTTCTTACAGGTTTTCTGTTAGATTATCTTAAGTCAGGTTTTATTTATGGCTTTGAATTTTATGTGCTTGAAACATTTTTAATTAATGTGTGGCTTTACATTTTTTTTGCAGGAACTTCTTTTGTGCATTTGATGATTTTGCGTTGGCAAAAAGAAGAAGATCTAAAACAACAATTGAAAGAAGATCAACTGGCAGCTGAACTGAAACTTTTAAAGTCGCAGATAAACCCGCATTTTTTGTTTAATGCATTAAACAATATGCTATCTATCGCAGAGAAACACCAACAGACAGAAGTTTCCAGTAGCAATCCACAGTTGTCTGACATGCTTCGTTTTTTGTTATATTCTACTGGAGACGATCGTATTCCTGTGGAAAAAGAGGTACATTTAATAGAAAATTATATTGAACTTAATAAACTCCGTTTCGATAGCAACGATCCAATAGATATAAAATATACAGTAGATTCTACAATCCTAGACAAAACAATTACGCCTGCTGTTTTTATTCCTTTTGTTGAAAACGCCTTCAAACACGGAGTTTCCATTTATGAACCTTCGTATGTTCATATTTCTATAGCGATAAAAGATGGAGAATTGGTTTTTGAATGTCGGAATTCTATAGTTTCGACAATTAAAAAGGATGATTTTTCTAAAGAAGATTCAGGTGTTGGATTGCAAAATGTAAAAAGAAGATTGGCTATTTTGTACCCAAATAAACATTCATTAGCTATAACAGAAACACAAAATATGTATGATGTTATTTTAAAACTATACCTGTGATTTTAAAAGCGATTATTATTGATGATGAGCCAAAAGCCATTGATTTACTTGAGAATTACTGTGAGCGAATTCCAACCATTCAATGCATGAAGTCTTTTCGGAATCCTATTGAAGCCTTACAATATATAGATAAACAACAACCTGATGTTGTATTTTTAGATATTAACATGCCAAATTTATCAGGAATACAAGCTGCTAAAATTATTCCAACCAAGACACATATTATTTTTACAACCGCGTATGCAGAATATGCTGTAGAAAGCTATGAGTTAAATGCTAGTGATTATTTATTAAAACCCATTACTTTTCAACGTTTTGTAAAAGCAATTGACAAGTTGAAACCACATGCAATTACGAAAGAAACATCGAGTGCAAAGAAAATTATCATTAAAAGTGGTTATCAAACATTTCAAATAGCGCCAAACACGATTCTATTTTTAAAAAAAGAAGGGAATTATATGACCTATCAAACCACTTCAAAGAAAATTTTAGCAAGAGAAAGCATCGCAGAAGCACTGAAGAAGCTACCCGAAAATTTTATTCAAGTACACAAATCCTATATTGTACGTTTGGAAAGTATTGAGCTTTTTGATCAAAATCATGTTGAAATTAATACAATAAAGATTCCTGTAAGCAAAAGCTATAAAACCATTTTAAAAGAAAAACTACACTGAATTAGGTTGGGAATCCTAACATTGCGCCCATTCCTACCGTAAACAACCAACTTCCATAAATGGCGTGTTCTATTGAAACTAGCAAAGTAGAACGTGTTCGCTGAAACGTCCAAGCGAATAAGATCCCTCCTAAAAATGTTAAGATTAATACCAGCGTGCTCTTAAAAAGCAAATGGGCAAGACAGAAAACTATAGCATTGATAAATGTTAACATTTTTGGATCTTTAAATAAGGATTCATACCGTAAAAAGAAAAATGTACGATAAATCAATTCTTGTGGATATACTGATAATAGGCTGTACACTAACACAATTATAATCCACATAAAAGGTTTGGTACGTACTACTATAAACAGATTAGAAGCATCTGTAAAATAGACATATGCAGTGGTTAGTATACTAATAATGATTAACAAAACCAGTGTTCGTTGCCAAAATAGTTTCCAATTTAATAGCTTGTTGATTTTAAATTCTTGTTTTTCTACTTTTAGCAATATCCAAATAATATATATAAAACCTGTAAGCACTAGTCCCGCTTTTACATACGGTGAATACTCCAACACCAAACTTACAGGCAATGCAACAAATAGCAGGAAGAATTCTGTAAGTTTATATGAAGTACGTTGTAACTGCATTTATGCTGCTTTTTCTTTGATTTCTTGTTGAATTTGTTTGGATGTTTTTCGAGAACCATCATGACTCCAACCTGGCGGATAAAAAATGTACTTGAGTCGTTGTTTCCAATTGATATCTGGTCGTTTCACATCTTTCCAAATCGATTTCCATTCATGAAAAACAATATTGACAGGTCCTTTATCATCCAATTTTGAAGTCAAACCATATTTAATAGGTTCATAATCATCTTCTTCTTTTTGGAAAGTTCCAAACAAACGATCCCAAATAATTAAAAACATCCCCATGTTTTTGTCTAAATATTTTCCATTTGATGCATGATGCACTCTGTGGTGCGATGGCGTGACTAAAATCCATTCTAAAAAGCCCATCTTCTTAACAGATTCAGTATGTACCAAAGTTCCATAGATTTGCAAAATAGCATACGCAGCCATAATATGCAAAGGATGAAATCCTAAGAATGCTAAGGGACAAAAGAATAAATAACGGTATAAAGGTTGAAAAACCGAAGCTCTAAATCCTGTAGAAATATTAAAGTATTCCGAATTGTGATGTGTTACATGCATTGCCCAAAAGAAACGACTGTAATGATCTACATAATGTTGCATGTAATACGCAAAATCTTGTAAAATAAAGACACCAATCCAATACCAAAGCGTAAATTCTAAATCAAATACACGATAGTAATAAAAGAATAACATGATGGCAAATGAAATTCCTTTCATCAACAAGTCTAATCCAAAATTACAAAGCGCAACATAAAAATTTGTTGCGGTATCGCCAACAGTATATATTTTTCGCTTTACATAATATGAATATAGCATTTCCCCTATAATTGCAGTAGCGTGAATAGGAACGCTCAACATATATATAAATTCTTGCGATAAATAATTTTCCATGTACTCTTAAAAAATAAAAATAAGGAGATTCTGTATTATACGGAAATTGCGGTTGTGTGTTTTACTTCTCCAATGACAAATATACTATGTGTGTTCCCAATATTAGGTATTGCCGTTAATTTTGTTACCATAAAGTATCTGTAAGCTTCCATATCTTTGACCAAAATTTTTAAAATATAGTCATAATCGCCACTCACATGATAGCATTCTAATACTTCTTCAAGTTTGATGATTTCTCGTTCAAATTTCATCACAAACTCTTTTGAATGCTGCGTTAAACGTACATGACAATACGCCATAAAACTTTTTGCAATCGGTTTTTTATCAAGCAAAGCCACATACTTTTTAATAATACCTTCTTTTTCAAGTTTCTTGATTCGTTCGTATACGGCAGTTACGGAAAGGTTCAGTTTGTTCGAAAGTTCTTTGTTTGTTTGCTTACTATCATTTTGCAATAGCGCTAATAATGTTTTATCGGTTTGATCGAGTTTTAACATGTAAAAAAATCTATAATTCTAACTTTTAATAAATCTAATAAGATATATTTTCATATAAATTATAAATATATAGTTTTATTTTCTTTTATATTAAATTTTAATTGATTTTTAATCTAATAAATCTGAATTTTGATTGTCAATAAAAAGTAAAATTATGAAATTTAATCCCGCAAATAACATTCAAGATTTACAATATTTTGGGGAATTTGGAGGAGTCAATCCTTCGATCTCTGACTCATCTACCTACACATTTTTGTCAGCAAAAACAATGTTTGATACGTTTGAAGGCAATGCGGATGGTTGCTATTTATATTCACGACATACATCTCCAAGCAATTTGTATTTAGGAGAAGCACTGGCGGCTATGGAAGGTACAGAAACTGCTAACGTTTCTGCTTCCGGAATGGGCGCTATTACTCCTGTATTATTACAATTGTGTAAAAGTGGCGATCATATTGTGTCTAGCAGAACAATTTACGGAGGAACCTATGCTTTTTTAAAGAATTTTATACCACGATTCAACATTGAAACTTCTTTTGTAGATATTACTAAATTGGACTTAGTAGAAGCTGCTATTACACCAACTACAAAAGTATTGTATTGTGAAGCTGTGAGTAATCCACTATTGGAAGTTGCAGATATTGCAGCACTTTCAAAATTGGCAAAAAAATATAACCTTCAGCTAGTCGTAGACAACACCTTTTCTCCTCTGTCGATTGCACCTGCAAAGTTAGGAGCTGATATCGTGATTCATAGTTTAACTAAGTTTATTAATGGCGCGAGTGATACTGTTGGTGGTGTTGTGTGTGCTTCACAAGCATTTATTGATCAATTGCGCAATGTAAATGATGGTGCTGGTATGTTGCTAGGTTCAACAATGGATAGTTTGCGTGCTGCTTCCGTATTAAAAAATTTACGAACGCTACATATTCGCATAAAGTTACATAGTACTAATGCTATGTATTTGGCAAAAATGTTTGAAGCAGATGGATTAAAAACGGTATATCCAGGATTACCATCGCATCCATCCCATAAAGTATTTAAAAACATGATGAATGTCGATTATGGTTTCGGGGGTATGTTAACCATTGATGTTGGTTCTATTGACAAAGCCAATGATTTGATGGAATTAATGCAACAAAAAAATTTAGGGTACCTAGCAGTGAGTTTAGGTTTTTATAAGACACTATTTAGTGCGCCAGGCACTTCAACTTCTTCGGAAATTCCAGAAGATGAACAAGCAGCAATGGGTTTAACAGATGGCTTAATTCGTTTTTCTGTCGGATTGGATAACGATATCCAACGAACGTATACCATCATGCGTGAATGTATGGAAGAGCTCGGCATACTAAATCCTATTTTGAGCTAAGCAAACTCCCTTTGAACTTACCTTCATTAAAGGAAACTGTTAGAAAGCAGTTTCCTTTTTTATTTTCTGACATATTGAAAGCAAAGAAATAATTCATACGCTTATGAACGTGTTTGCACACATTTGTCAATTTTGTAAATCTTTGTCTCGATTGAAAGAGAATTACAACTATTTTTTTAGGACTTCTAGAATATGCTCTATACGTTTTTGTTGATCTTTGAGTTGTTGTTTTAATAACTCTATTTCTTGTGATTGTTTTTGAATGATCTCAGTTTGTTCTTGGGTAGCCTTTATCAAATGTGGAACCAATCCTGTATAATTTACCGCTTTAAACAATACTTCGCTGTGTGGTTTTTCAACTCCCGTTTTTACCATATCTTCCTCAGCCTCGGGTTGTATGGCTTTTTTTACCAATTCTGGAAAAACAGTTTCCAATTCTTCTGCAATGACTCCTACCTGTTCGCCCTCAGGCAACTGCATGTAGGCATAGGTATCGGTATTATACCTGTAGGTCTTGATGTCTAATTGATTCAATTTATCTAAAGAAGAATAAGAAATATCCTGTATCTTGTTTTTAAGCAATCGTGCAGAAGGTAAGTACGCACCCGTGGCATAGACGTCTCCTGAAAAAAATCCTGCATAATTGACAGAAGCACCTGAGGCTCTTGCATATATCCCGTATGCTGTAGCAGCAGCATTATTTTGTGCAATATTATAAGAACCATAAGCTACACCACTGGTTCCTGTATATTTTAATCCAACATTGTAAGCACCATAAACCGAAGAAGTCAAGGCGCCACTATACCTATTCACTCCAACATTATAAGTTCCATATACAACTCCATTACTAGTGGAGCCCGAAACTTTTTCCACTCTTCCATAGATTCCATAAATTGGTGATACTCCTGAACCTGTATATCTATGATCAAAAAAGAGTCCAGCTCCTCCACTAGATCCTGCATTGTCATGATCTATAAATATGGAATTTTGATATGAATCATTGTCAATATAAAGTGGATATGGCGTAATGTTCGCTCCAATTGTGACATTTCCTGAAGTTTTAAATACATTATTTCCTGAAATATTCCAATCGTTATCATTCGTGACAGGTATTTGCCATGATGCATTTCCGAAAGTATCTGAGGTAAGCACCCTGCCTGAACCGGGATTACCTCCTCGAATTCGAACACGTCCATTGACATCAAGGGTTTGGGTTGGATTAGCAATATCAATACCCACACTATTTAAACTCGCATCTACAGAAAGAGTGGACCCGTCTACTAATAGATCCCCATTATTATCAGCTTGCAACTCCAAAGTTGTGTTGGTATTCGTAATAATTTCATCTCCATCTATTCGCAATGAACCACCTATTTGTAAAGCTCCACTATTGGTCACTGGAGTAGCATCAGCAACATTAGGAACATCTATATAGTTTTTCACAGTCATTCTACCATCGGTCGTAAGTGACATCGCGCCATCACTTTGAAGATCATTTGCATCTCTAAATACCCAACCTCTGTCATCATCTTCATTCATGGTAAACGTAGTTGCCCAATCATTTAAAAAACCGAAAGTCATAGCTTCATGCATTCCAATGGTGTATAAGTTTGAATCGAATACACGTAGCTTATCATATGTACTGGTTGCAGTAGTGGCTAAGTATTCCACATTTGTGATTAGATTGTTATTTAAATCTAGCGATGTAGTTGCCGTATGATTACCTAAATTATCTGCAAAAGTATTACTATTTACCCAACTCAATGTTCCTGCTCCATTGGTTTGTAATACATGATTTGCTGGACCATCAAAGGTTGGAAATTGATATTGATTGTTGATGTCAAATGTACCGTTTACCCGTAATAAGTTGGTGTCAAATTCTCCATAAATCAATGGAGAACTAGAACTTGTATTTTCAATATAAAGGCGATTGCTATTTAGCTCAGAATACCCAGCATCGGCACCAATAAATACATTTCCTGATTTTGAATGCAATATACTTCCGTGACCTGCATTATATCCAATGAAGACATTATTATCTCCGCCTATTACATTATATGCACTTCGCCTTCCTATGGAAATATTAGCGTCACCAGTTACCAAGTTAATCAAAGCTGCTGATCCAAGAGCAGTATTATAGTTTCCCGTAGTGTTATATTGTAAAGCTGATAAACCAATAGCTGTATTTTCAACTCCTGTGGTATTTACGGAAGCCGCAGCTCTTCCCAATGCTGTATTAAAATTCCCTGTGGTATTTAATTGTAAAGCTCCAACACCTATAGCTGTATTAGAGATTCCAGTGGTATTATTTACAAGTGTCTGCCCTCCTAAAGCGGCATTAAATTGTCCCGTAGTATTATCTTCTAATGACAAATAACCGATGGCTGTATTAAAAGAGCCTGTATTGGCATATAAAGATCGGTATCCTATGGATGTATTTTCGGTATTTGCCACACCACTATGACCAGCATTATCTCCAATGTAGATATTAAAATTGGATGTTAAGTCATCATTTTCTCCCGCGTTAGTTCCGATAAATACCGAATTACCTGTGTTTGAAACTTCTATTTGTCCTTTTGTAGTTATTCGTACTTTTTCAGTATTGTTAGTTCTTATAGCCAAATCATTTGCATCGGAAGTTCCTACAAAATTAATTGCTGGATTAGTTCCGGAATTACCAGTAACGGACCAATCATTTGAAGAAGAAAGAGTTTCCCAAGTCAAAGTTACACTTCCATCGGTTTGCAACACTTGATTGGCGATACCATCAGTAGTCGGAAATTGATATTGATTGTTAATATCTAGTGTACCGTATATCCGTAATAAGTTGGTGTCAAATTCTCCATAAATCAAGGGAGAACTAGAATTTGTATTTTCAATATAAAGGCGATTGCTATTTTGTTCATAATACCCAGCATCTGTACCAATAAAGACACTTCCCGATTTTGAATGCAGTGTCCCTCCGTGACCTGCATTATTTCCAATGAATACATTATTATCACCGCCTGTTACATTAAATGCACTTCGTCTTCCTATCGAAACATTTGCATTCCCAGTTCCTAAAGAAAGTAAAGAAAAAGATCCGATCACAGTATTAAAATTTCCCGCGGTATTAGACTGTAAAGCAGATGAACCAATAGCTGTATTAGATTGCCCAAGGGTATTATTTAAAAGTGCTTGTACTCCCACAGCAACATTTAATTGTCCTGTTGTATTATCTTCTAATGACAAATAACCGATGGCTGTATTAAAAGAGGCTGTATTGGCAAATAAAGATCGGTATCCTGTCGCTGTATTTCCAAAATTTGAAATGCCAGTTCGCCCTGCAAAACTCCCAATGTAAGTATTGAAATTAGATGATAAATCATCATTTTCCCCAGCATTGGTTCCTATAAATACTGAACTCCCTGTATTTGAAATTTCTATTTGTCCTTTTGTGGTTATTCGTACTTTTTCAGTATTGTTGGTTCTGATAGCCAAATCGTTTGCATCGGTAGTTCCAATAAAATTTGTTGTTGGATTGGTTCCTGAATTACCCGTAACAGACCAATCATTTGAAGAAGATAAAGTTTCCCAAGTCACTGTTCCACTTCCATCAGTTCGTAAAACTTGATTTGCGATACCATCACTATTTGGAAAACTATAGGCATCATTGATATTAATAGTTCCATTTTTAAAGACTGTTAGTGCATTACTTCTAGCAGAAGCAGTTCCATTCCCCAAAACAAACAAACGATCAGCGCCATCAACTGCTGTTGCAGAATTTGGTACATAGTCTGTGTTATAAGCTCCTAACACGACCTCTCCATAGGAACGTGTAATGACATGATCCCCAAATCCAAGAGAATAATCACCGTAGGTGTCAACTGTTCTTCCAAAAGCCATAGAATAGGCTGCACGTGTTTCGGCGCTATTTCCAAAAGCAAAAGAATAATCGGCTCCTGAAAAACTATTAGAATTCAATCCTGATGACCATGAGTAGGGTGCTATAGTTCCTGAATTGAGTCCCATTGCAAAAGAGTAATTTCCACTTGCCTCATTGTCACGTCCAAAAACAGTAGTCGCTTCTCCTGATGCTTGATTTCGTCTTCCTCCCGCAAATGAATAAATACCTACATTCGCATCATCCCAACGTGTTCCTTCTGCATAACCCGCACGAAAAGCAGCTTTATTTGGATTGAAAAACATCCGTGTTCCTTCTCCTGTAATTTCACTATCAATCGCAATTCCATCACCAAAAGTTCCTGTGACCACAAAACCGTCAGTTCCATCAATTCTGACGGCGCCACTATCTGCGGTTATATTTTTACCATTACCGCCTCCGCCTTGATCATAGGCACTATCCAAAGTATTTGGTGAAACAGAGGCTCCCAAGACGATGGTCCAAGAAGTACTATTATTATTCCAAAAATAAAATCCCCTTGGTTCAGAACCATTCCCAGTCACAAAGACCATCATTCCATCTTGATCTACACCCGGATTTGTACTAGGAAACTCATCGATTCTTGGTATAAGAATCCCATCGATTGTAGAAGGAGCGGCACTGTTACTCGCAGATATATCTAATTGTGCCTTAGGATCTGTGTTCCCTATACCAACTTGCGCACATAAAGTGTAGCAGAAAAAGAACATGAATATTAAACTAAATTTTGATGTTTTCATTGTAAATTATTTTAGTTAAATATTTAACTAAAATATAATAACCCAATCAGCTAGATACAAAATTTTGTATAATTCAGTCATATTACTGTATAGTTAGTATCACTTTCCTTTAACACGTTCCCAAAAAATTTTTAAAACATCCCATATAGTTGTATCATTATCAAATCTTGGTCTTCGCATAGTGTTCATGTTAAGCCGATTACCATCTTCATAAATTGTAAACGAGAATACTGCTGAATTTCCGTTTCCAGTATCAATCGATGGGTAACGCAAATCACTATACGTATATGTTCCATCTTCTTGTTTCTCTAAATTGTAATAATAATTACTAAACCAAGCTAAGCTTGCCAAGTCTGAATTTGATTTCGAAATTAAATCGTGATTCTTGGGAATCGTTTTCCAATCAGTAAATACATCTTTTGTATCAAATAAAGAATAATAAGCTACATGATAATCGGTTTCTGTTTCAGCAATTCCGTACCATAAAATATTGTTTAAAATACTGGCTTCTGTATTGTATCTTTTATATTCTATACCTTGTTCCGCCATCGATTTTTCAAATACCGAATTGATGTAGAATTTATTTACAATTGTAAATAGCATATATACCGAACTAATTCCAAGACCTAACTTTAACCAAAATTTACGTTTCGGATTTCTTCTTTTAAAAAACATAAGTACTATCAAACAGATCAAAAAAGGCAATGTATACGCTGGATCTGCTACTGAAATATTACTAAAAGCTACACGATAATCCATAAAAGGCAAAAATAATTGTGTTCCGTATCCTGTAAAGCAATCTAAAAGTGGATGTGTAAAAATGGACAAGAAAAACAACCATGTCCATTCTTTTCGTGTTGTAGTTCCGTTTCGTTTCCCTCGATCATACATCTTATGTACCAACCAACCCAACAAAAAAGCGGCTAAAATTGAAAAAAGTATGGAATGCATAAATCCTCTGTGAAATAAAAAGGCATCAATTTTATTGCCGTACAACCAATTTCCAATAAAAACATCCAAATCAGGAATGGTTCCTCCTAGAGCACCAAATAACAATGCTTTATTTCCTATTTTCTTTCCCATGGCAGCTTCTCCACAGGCAGCTCCAAGTACAACTTGCGTTAACGAATCCATAAATTCATACTATTTCTAAGTTTGCAAAGGTACGCAACCAAAATGATTTGCATACTTGTGTACAAAATCGTAACATTACGCTAGGAAACTAACCTTATAATTATGCAAGAAGAAAACAACATTTCTAAAACTCAGGCAAACGATCAAACAATCATTAATAACAAAGAATTAAACATCTGGGAAGCATTGGTTCCCGTTGTTATTTTGATGGGACTATTGGCATACAACATCTTTTTCGTAGAAGATCAAGAATGGTTTGGTGGTTACACAAACCAGATTATTTTATTGATTGGTGGTGGAGTTGCCATGATTGGAGGTTTTTTAAACAAAGTTTCTATTGGATTAATGCTGAAAGAAATTTGGGAAAATCTACGCAGTGTATTTGTCCCAATAATGATTTTATTTTTGGTAGGAGCACTTGCAGGGACATGGCTTATTAGTGGAATAATTCCCGCCATGGTGTATTATGGATTGCAAGTGTTGAGTCCTGAGATATTTTTGCCAGCTTCTGTTATAATTGCTGCTATTATTTCAATTGCTACAGGAAGTAGTTGGACAACTTCTGCTACGGTTGGTATTGCCTTGATAGGAATTGGAAGCACTCTAGGAATTCCTGCAGGTATGATTGCTGGAGCGGTAATTTCGGGAGCATATTTTGGTGATAAAATGTCTCCTTTGAGTGATACTACAAACCTAGCGCCTGCAATGGCTGGAACGGATTTGTTTACGCATATCCGTTATATGACATTTACTACTGTTCCAACAATTGTAATCACATTGATTGTTTTTGCCATTTTAAGTGCCACCATTAACACCAACGGAGAAGCAGACACTACATTTATACTGGACACCATCAATAATAATTTTAATATTACGCCTTGGTTATTTATTGTTCCATTGGCAGTAATCGCATTAATTCTTTTAAAAGTTAAGCCTTTAATCGCGTTAGGAACAGGTGTTGTTTTAGCAGCTCTTTTTGCATTGATATTTCAACCAGATGTTTTAAATAAAATTTCTACTTCGAAAACAGAAGTCATTACGAATGCAGTTTTAACCGATACTAATATTGAAATTCCTAACGAAGAATATGTTGCCACGTTTAGTGAAGCAGAACTAGCAACTATTAATGCTACTAAAGATTTAAAAAATATTTTTAACGATGATGAGGTTAAAAAGATTTATACAAAAGAAGATTTAGCAGCTGTTTTTGCAGGACATTCATTATCTAAAGAAGTGTTAGCTTCAAAAGCAGGCAATTTAGAAAAATTAATTACCATAAAAAGACTTAAAAAGCTCTTTGGTTCTGGAGGAATGAATGGAATGTTATGGACCATTTATTTGATTATTTGTGCCATGGTTTTTGGTGGTGTGATGGATGCCATTGGAGCATTGGCAAGAATTACACAATCATTGTTAAAACTGGCGACAAGCATGTTTGGTTTGTTTGCTAGTACAGTAGCTAGCTGTTTAGGGTTAAACGTTATCGCTTCAGATCAATACTTAGCTTTAGTGATACCTGGAAAGATGTTTAAAAAGGCGTATGAAGATCGTGGTTTAGCTCCAGAAAATTTAAGTAGAACCTTAGAAGATTCAGGAACGGTAACTTCGGTACTAATTCCGTGGAATACTTGCGGAGCCTATCAATCTGGTGTATTAGGTGTTGGTGTTGGCGAATATTTTATGTATGCTATCTTTAACTGGTTGAGTCCGTTTACCACACTTTTATTTGCTGCGTTTAAAATTAAAATTAGACAGTTACAAGGAAAAACAGCGTAATTGTTTATAACATATAAAAAAAGCCTCTGATTATACTCAGAGGCTTTTTATTTATAACAATCGATGCTTTCGTGCTTTCTCTACTGCTTCTATTTTGTTGTGGACTTGTAGTTTTTTATATATATTTTCAATATGTTTTCGAATGGTAGAAGGTGATACAAATAACTTTTCTGCGATTATTTGATACCCCAAACCTTTACTCAATTGTTCTAAGACTTCTTTTTCACGCTTACTGAGTTTAATGTTTTCATTTTCTTCATATTGTGGTACTTCTGCAGTTTGTAATATCTTCAGGGTTTTCATGGCAATACTTGGCGTCATGGTGGCTCCGCCTTTCATTACATCCAAAATTCCTTTATGAAGTTCATCGGCAGTAGCTTCTTTCAACAAATAACCATTTGCACCAGATTGAATGGATTGTAAAATATTTTCATCGTCGTCAAATACTGTAATCATGACAATTTTAATGCTTGGAAAACGCTTTTTTATGAGTTGTGTTGCTTCAATACCGTTCATATTAGGCATTTTTATATCCATCAAAATCAAATCGATTTCCTCCTTCTTTTCAAGTTTCTCCAACAATTCTTTCCCATCTCTAGCGCGAAACATATATTGTAAATCCTCTTTAAAGAATGATAATTTTTCTACCAAAGCATTCGCCAAGAAAGTATTGTCTTCCGCTATCACAATTTTATAACTCATACCAAATCAAATTTTATCTGCAACCATTTTATCAATACTCAATTGTACTGTTGTACCTTTATTTTCCTGAGAACTAATTTGCAGCTTCCCGTAGATTTCTTGTGCGCGTAACTGCATGTTTTCCAATCCATTTGCATCATCATTTTCATGTATATCAAAACCTTTTCCATCATCTATAATGGCCAATACATATTGCTCCTTTTTTTCCTGAAAATGAATGGAAATTGTTTTTGAATCTGCATGTTTTATAGCATTGTTGATTGCTTCTTGCATGATTCTAAAGATATTAATTCCAACTAGCGAAGAAAAGGTTGAGTTTTCAGAAACTTCATTGCTAAATTCAATTTCAGCACCTGTTAATACTTTGGCTTGTCCGATATGGTTCATCATACGTTGCTCTAAATCTTCGAAGTGAATTTCGTCCATATTCATTGCCCAAATCGTATCCCGCAATTGATTAATTGTATGTCGAATAAAGAAATTAATATTTGACAAACGATCTAGAAAATCAGGATTTGCATCTTTGAGTCCGTATTTCAAATTGTCTATCGAAGAGATAATAAACGTTAGTTGCGAACCGATATTATCATGTAAATCGCGTGAGATTTTTAAACGTTGTTCATGCAATTTATTTTGCGTTTCTACTTTGATTAAAGCATCTTTTAATTCGTTCTCCTTCTGTAATTGTCTGTTTTTTATTTTTTGTTGATTGTACAACAAATACCCTAACGCCAAGAATACCAAAACGCCTGCAATCATTCCATAAATAGTGGTATTCTTTTTAGATATGCTCGCATTTTTCTCCGCTATTTCTGCACGCTGCAAGAGTATTTCTTTTTCTTTTTCTGCAGATTGATATTTTTCAAAAATTTCATTCGTAGCAATGGTTTCTTTTTCTTTTTGAATGGTATCTTGAAGTTTGATTGTTTCTTGATAGTAATGCGATGCATTTTCAAAATCGCCCAATTCTCGGTATGCATTTGCCATTCTGCGAAGCGCTTTACTTTTTATCATCATTTGTGAATCGCTCAAGTTTTCCAAAGCAATCGTATAAGCATCAATAGCAGCTTTGTAATTCCCTTGATTGTAATAGGAAATTCCCAATAATTGGATGTTTTTAGCGCGATGCTTTCGAGAATTGAATCGTTGGTAAATTTCATCTGCTTTTTTCAAATAGTAAACCGCAGAATCGTTTTGCTGCAACTGCTGATAAGTTTTTCCTAAGCTATTATAACTTGTTGCCAAACCTCTGATATCGTTGATTTTCTGTTTTGAAACAATTGACTTTTGTGCATAATACACACATGAATCTAGTTGTTTCAAAGCAGAAAAATTCATCACCATATTGGTATATGAAGCGCCAATTCCGTAGGTATCTTTGATTGCTTTTCTGATGACTAAACTATGTTTGTGATAGCTGTTTGATTCTTTATGTCGTTTCAATTTAGACAATAACAATCCTATATTATTCAAACTGTTTGCCTGTCCTCTTTGTTGGCCAAGATCTTTGAATATTTCATACGAACTCAGGTAATAATCCATAGCGGTTTTATACTGTTCTTTTCCCCAATAAATCAAGCCTTTGTTATTAAACACAGAAGCCATTGCATCTTTGTCGTCAGCTGCTTTGGCAATTTCATAAGCTTTGTCGTACCAAAGTAACGAGTTATCTTTTTTTCCTACAATATAATAGTATACACCTTTTCGCAAAAACGAACGTGTTTTTAAAAAGTTATTCTGGAGTATTTCACTTTTTTGGATTGCGATTTCAGAGAGTTCTTGAGAAATTTCAGGTTTTGAATACGCATATTTAAAAAATACTTTGTGCAAATATTGTACACGCAAAGAATCGTTTTCCATTGCTTGTGCAACTGAACCAATACTATCTATAATAGCTTGATTAGTTTGTGCAATTACTTCTAAAAAAGAACTCTGAAAAAACAGTAATAAAATAACTGTCTGCCATCTATATTTGGTGAATATATTCATACGTTGGTGTTGGTTCGCTATAAAAAATAAGGTACAGGCTTTTAGTTACAATTCTAAAAAAATGATTCTTACACAAATTTCCAATGATTGTATGATTTAAAGAATAAGGCACCTGCCCTATTTTTGAAATTATTTACATAAAAATAATAATGATTTTGCTAAATACATACATCCTCAAAGCATTGTATAACAACATCTTAAAGCCTATTATAAACAGTTCTTATGGATGGATAGGAAAATCAAATTTTCTTTGAATAAATCTCTTTGTTACTTATCTATATTTGCAGCGGTTAATAACATAAATTTTAAACAAATAATAATATGGCATTCGTAGGAAAAAAATTCCCAAACTTGGACGTTGACGCAATGAACGAAATGGGAGATACTTTCAAATTAAACATCTTAGATGAAGCAGTAAATAACAAGAAAAAAGTATTGTTATTCTGGTATCCAAAAGATTTTACATTTGTTTGCCCAACAGAATTACACGCATTTCAAGCTGCTTTAGGTGAATTTGAAAAAAGAAACACAATTTTAGTTGGAGCTTCTTGTGATACTCCAGAAGTACACTTTGCTTGGTTAAACACGGAAAAAGATAACGGTGGAATTGAAGGAGTAACATATCCTTTATTAGCTGATAGCAACCGTAACTTATCTAGCATCTTAGGTATTTTAGATATTACAAACGAACTATATGACGAAGAAACTGGAACTGTACAAGTTGAAGGTGACAACGTAACTTACAGAGCTACGTATTTAATCGACGAAGAAGGAACAGTTTTCCATGAAGGAATCAACCACATGCCAGTTGGGAGAAACGTAAATGAGTACATCCGTTTAATTGACGCTTACACGCACGTTCAAGAAAAAGGAGAAGTTTGTCCTGCAAACTGGGAAGAAGGTAAAGATGCAATGAACGCTGACAGAAAAGGTGTTGCTGAATATTTAGCTGCAAACGTATAAATTGTATAAAAATGGTTCAAGAATTAAATCAAGATAACTTACAAGAATTGGTTGCTAGCAACGATACTGTTGTAGTACAATATTCTGCTTCTTGGTGCGGAAATTGCCGTATTATGAAACCAAAAGTTAAGAAACTGGCACGTGAACTAGAAGATGTGACTTTTGTTATTGCTGATGCGGAAAAATTCCCTGAATCAAGACAATTGGCTACGGTAGACAATTTACCAACATTCGCTACTTTTAAGAATGGAGCGTTTGTAAATCAAGTTCAAACTAACAAATTTGACGTGTTAAAAGAACTCGTTGATGAAGTTGCACTTAATTAACAAAAACAATTTTCAATGAAATTACCTGTAATTAAGCACTTAACACAGTTTATTGCTGAAAATGACGAAGATTATGTAGTGGAAACTATTGATACCTTAGAAGCACTAACGGAAGTTCCATCTTTAAAAGATGAAGAATTAGATGTTATTGGTGAGCTTATTTCTAATATGTACGGCGCTATTGAAGTACATAAAATGGAAAAAGCTGGGACACCAAGAAAAGAAGCATTGAATAGTTTTATGCAACGTGTTATGGGTTCTATTGATAAGTAATAAAATTGTATAATTCTAAAAGAAATCGTCTGTAAATTAAAATTTATAGACGATTTTTTTTATGTATCAATTTATATTATGAGCATAAAAAAAGGAGCTATCTAAAAAGACAGCTCCTTGTATATGAATGAATTTATATTTTATTATACATCATATCTATCTAAGTTCATTACTTTCGACCATGCAGCTGCAAAGTCTTGTACAAACTTATCTTTAGCATCATCACATGCATATACTTCTGCAATGGCTCTTAATTCTGTATTTGAACCAAAAATTAAATCTGCTCGTGAACCGATAAATTTAATTTGTCCCGTTCTTCTATCACGTCCTTCAAATACTTGATCATCATCAGAAGTTGCAGACCAAGTATACTTAAAGTCCAATACATTTCTAAAGAAATCATTGGTCAAACTTCCTTCATTATCTGTGAATACACCGTGATTTGATCCGTTGTAATTAGCGCCCATCACACGTAATCCACCAACTAAAATGGTCATTTCTGGAATAGATAATGTCAATAAGTTAGCACGATCTACCAAAGCATCTTCTGCCGATACTTTCAACCCAGATTTTAGATAATTTCTGAAACCATCAGAAACAGGTTTTAAGTTATTGAATGATTCTACATCTGTTTGTTCTTGTGAAGCATCTCCTCTACCTTGTGTAAAGTCTACAGAAACAGCTACTCCTGCATTTCTAGCAGCTTCTTCTACTCCTGCATTTCCTGCCAATACAATTAAATCTGCCATCGAAATAGTTCCACTAAAATCGTTTTGAATTCCTTCAAGTACACTTAATACTTTTCCTAATTCTACTGGATTATTCACTTCCCAACTTCTTTGTGGTTCTAAGCGGATACGCGCACCATTAGCACCACCACGCATATCTGAACCTCTAAAGGTTGAGGCAGAAGACCAAGCTGTTCTTACCAATTGTGCAACTGATAAACCAGAAGCTAAAATCATTTTCTTTAGACTTTCAATATCTCCGTCACTTAAGTTGTAATCTACTTTTGGAATTGGATCTTGCCAAATTAATTCTTCTCCAGGAACTTCTGGACCTAAATAACGATCTTTTGGTCCCATGTCACGGTGTGTTAACTTGAACCATGCACGTGCAAAAGCATCTTCAAATGCTGCATGATCTTCATGGAAACGTTGTGAAATCTTTAAAAACTCTGGATCCTTTTTTAATGCCATATCTGCAGTAGTCATCATCAAGGCTTGACGCTCATTATCATCTCCAGCTGTAGGAGCTGTGCGTGCATTTGATGCGGCAGTGGGCGTCCATTGGTGTGCTCCTGCTGGACTCTTTGTTAATTCCCAATCATAATTTAATAATACATCAAAATAATCGGCATCCCATTGGATTGGATTTGGTGTCCAAGGACCTTCAATTCCACTAGTAATAGTGTCATTTAGCACCCCTGTTTTAAAAGTATTTTTCCATCCAGTACTCATTTCTTCTATTGGAGCACCATGTGGTTCTGCTCCTACATATTCATCTGGATTTGCTGCTCCGTGCGCTTTACCAAATGTATGTCCTCCAGCAACTAAGGCAACTGTTTCTTCATCATTCATTGCCATTCTCTTGAAAGTAACTCTAATATCATGTGCTGATTTTAAAGGATCAGGTTCTCCGTTTGGCCCTTCAGGATTCACATAAATAAGTCCCATGTGTACTGCTCCTAAATGATCTTCTAACTCACCTGTTTCGTAACGTTGCTCATTTCCGAGCCATTCATTTTCCATTCCCCAGTATATATCTTGCTCAGGTTCCCAAACATCTTCACGTCCTCCAGCAAAACCAAATGTTTTAAAGCCCATAGATTCTAAAGCGCAATTTCCTGCCAAAATCATTAAATCTGCCCAAGAAATCTTACGTCCATATTTTTGCTTCACAGGCCATAGTAATAAACGTGCCTTATCTAAATTTCCGTTATCTGGCCAACTATTCAATGGTGCAAAACGATGTGTTCCTGTTCCAGCGCCTCCACGTCCGTCTCCTACTCTGTAGGTTCCTGCACTGTGCCATGCCATACGAATCATTAAACCTCCGTAATGTCCATAATCTGCTGGCCACCAATCTTGAGAATCTGTCATTAAATTAATTACATCTTGTTTCAATTCTGCATAGTCTAAACTATTAAAAGCTTCTGCATAGTCAAAATTTTCTCCCAGAGGATCTGATTTTGCTGCATGTTGACGTAAAATATTTAGCTTTAGCTCATTTGGCCACCAATCTCTATTTGTAGTGCCACCGCCAGCTACTTTTTTTGTAGTTCCATGTCCAAATGGACACTTACCTTCGTTATTCATAATTTTCTGGATGTTTGATTAATTTATACTGTGTTTTTAAGTATTCTAAAATTACTCAATAAAATGGATACTTTTCATAAAACAAATTGATTGTTTTTATTTTAAGATAGATTTTTACTATTCTATGGTTATTAAAAAATTAACGATTATTTACCATTTTTGGACTAGAAATTAGCTATTTTTAGAAACTAAAAAAACAAAATAACCATGGCATCAGTAACCCTACAAGGAAACGAATTTCATACTTCTGGAAATTTACCAGAAGTTGGAGCTGCAGCTCCTGATTTTGCATTAACAGCAACAGATTTATCTACAAAAACTTTAGCCGACTATAAAGGATCAAAAGTTGTGTTAAATATTTTCCTAAGTATTGACACAGGAACATGCGCAACTTCTGTGCGTAAATTTAATAGAGAAGCAAGTGAATTAGAAAACACAAAGGTTTTGTGTATTTCTCACGATTTACCATTTGCACAAGCGCGTTTTTGTGGTGCTGAAGATTTAGACAATGTGATCAACCTTTCTGATTATAAAAATGGAAGCTTTGGAAAAGATTACGGTTTAGATTTTGTGGACGGTCCATTAGAGACATTACATTCTCGTGTAGTTGTTGTGATTGATGAAAACGGAACTGTAAAACATACTGAACAAGTTGCAGAAATTGTAGATGAACCTAACTATAAAGCAGCTTTAGAAGCCTTATTAGATGATTAAATTCATTAAAGGAAGAATAAAAGGAGTTGGATATGCGTTTAAAGGCGCATATCTGCTCATTACTACTGAAGCTAGTGTAAAAGCACAGTTTTTTATCGGAGTTTTAGTTACTATTGCTGGATTTTATTTTGAAATCTCCAGAAGCGAATGGATTCTACAAATTTTAACTATTGGATTAATTATGAGCCTAGAAGGTCTCAACACTGCTATTGAAGAGATTGCTGATTTCATACATCCAGAACATCACAAAAAAATAGGCCTTATTAAAGATTTAGCTGCTGGAGCAGTATTTATCTTTGCCATTGCTGCAGTTATCATTGGTTGTTTTATTTACCTACCCAAAATGATTTAGCAGACAATCGAATTCTCCCATATTAAAAAACTACCAAAAACTACATCTGTTTTCTTTTTTTTACCTTGATACTATCATTCAATCAAAAAACATGTATCATTATGAAAAAAAGAGCATTAAAAACACTCGCTCTAAATAAGAAATCTATTTATAATTTATAAAACTTATTAAAAGGTGGAGCTTTACCAACACTCAACAAAGGATGTCATAACGATTCTGGATGTGTAGGACCAATACAAGAAACTTGCGGTATTATTAACTGTGAATTACCAAGTGTATTAATTCCTTGTGAAACCTAGCAAATCCTTAGCGGGAGCAATCCCGCTTTTTCTTTTTTACAATTAGTTACATAAAACATCCATAATATTCTTCTTCTTTCCTAAAAAAATCTATTGTTATCTTAACTTATTTTTTCATCAAATAAATCCTCTTTAGACACTCATAACGTGATAGTTATTCAAAAAAAAATAATGGTCATGATTCATAAATCTCGATTATATTATTCTTATTCCTACTTTTCTAATGACTAACTTAGTTAGATAATTTATTACAAAAACATATTTAAATCATGAAAAAAAGATCAATTAAAAGTTTATCATTAAAAAAGACAACTGTTAGTAAACTAGACACAAACACGTTACAAGGAGGAAAAGAAGCTTCTAGAACCTTATGGCATTCTATCATTATTTGTGTTACAAGAATAACAAACGAAGATTGCCCTTCATTAACATGTCCACAAGAATAAACTAACATAAAAGGGTTTGTTTCCAAATATAGTGGAAACAAGCCCTTTTATTCCTTAATTTTTTTTCGGGTACAGATATTTTTAAATATATTGCGCATTAAGCGTAATTTGCATTTTTTGCAGTAAATAGCAATCCCTGAATGGCAAGGAAAAAAACCGAAAAAAAATCAAAAACAACAAAAAAGACTTCTAAAGGTTCTAAATTCAAAAAACCTGATTTCACGTTTACCCGACAGCATCAAATTATATTGGGCAGCTTACTCATGTTATTTGCTATTGCTTTGTTTGTTGCTTTTGCTTCGTATTTTTTTACAGGTGAAGTAGATCAGAGCGCTTTGAGTAATACCGATGGTACTGCTACTACACAAAATTGGATGCAGAAATTTGGAGCAAGTATTAGTAATTTCTTTATCTACAGAGGATTCGGAATTGCTTCTTTTATTTTTGCAAGTTTATTATTTGTTACAGGATTGTATTTGTTGATGGACATCAAAAAGAAGTTGTTTAACAAATGGTTTTGGGGAAGCGTTATTGTCATTTGGCTTTCTGTCTTTTTAGGCTTCTTTTTTAATTCGGCTCCAATTTTAGGTGGAACTATTGGTTTTGAAATCAACTCCTACTTGCAATCATATGTTGGTAAAATTGGTGTTGGATTGTTGTTAGTTTTTGGTGCTATCATATATGCTGTATTGCGTTTAAAACTTACACCTGAACATGTCGCTGAATATATCAATAAGCGTAAATCTGATATCAAAGAAGATTTTGCTGAAGAGCAGACAACGACTGAAACTACTCAAGATACAGAAACTCCAACTGATAGTACTCCAACAGAAGAAATTCCAGAAGTAAAAGAAGAAACAACTCCTACACAACCAGAAAAGTCTGAGTTTGAATTATCGGTCGAAAACCTACAACCAACCATCCAAAATCATTCTTTAACGGATACCTCAAAAAAAGATACAGAAATAAAAGACACTTCATTTGAAGTAGAAATTCCAAAAGAAGAGGAAGAAACAACGATTGAAGTTGAAAAGATTATTGAAGAGAAAACGGTTACTGAAAATTTATCAGACAAGCTTGTTAAAGAGCATGGGGAATTTGACCCAACACTTGAATTGGGGAATTTCCGTTTTCCAACCATTGAGCTCTTAAAAGATTACACCAACGGAAGTTCTATCACTATCAATCAGGAAGAACTTGAAGAAAATAAAAACCAAATTGTTACCACACTTCGCAATTACAAAATAGAAATTGCCAGTATCAAAGCAACAGTTGGTCCTACGGTAACACTCTATGAAATCATACCCGAAGCTGGTGTACGTATTTCCAAGATTAAAAACTTAGAAGACGATATTGCACTCTCTCTAGCTGCCTTAGGTATTCGTATTATTGCGCCAATGCCCGGGAAAGGAACCATTGGTATTGAAGTTCCAAATAAAAAACCTGCCATCGTTTCTATGCGTTCTGCCATTGCTTCAAAGAAGTTTCAAGAAGCAGAAATGCAGTTACCAATTGCTTTTGGTAAAACGATTAGCAACGAAACTTTAGTGGTCGATTTGGCAAAAATGCCACACTTACTAATGGCGGGAGCAACTGGACAGGGTAAATCGGTTGGATTGAACTGTATTTTAACTTCTATCCTATACAAAAAACATCCTGCAGAAGTAAAGTTTGTACTGGTAGACCCGAAGAAAGTAGAATTGACATTATTCAACAAGATTGAACGTCACTATTTGGCAAAACTTCCAGATTCTGAAGAAGCTATTATTACTGACAATTCTAAAGTAATTAATACGCTAAATTCGCTCTGTATTGAAATGGATCAGCGTTACGATTTATTGAAAAACGCCATGTGTCGTAATATTGTGGAATACAATACAAAATTTAAAGCTAGAAAACTGAACCCGAATGACGGACATAAGTTTTTACCATATATCGTCTTAGTTGTGGACGAATTTGCTGATTTGATCATGACGGCTGGAAAAGAAGTAGAAACACCAATTGCACGTTTGGCACAATTAGCTCGTGCAATCGGAATTCACTTGATCATTGCCACGCAACGACCTTCTGTAAATGTTATTACAGGAATGATTAAAGCTAATTTCCCTGCCAGAGTTGCGTTCCGTGTAATGTCAAAGATAGATTCGCGTACGATTTTAGACAATGCTGGAGCCGATCAATTGATTGGTCGTGGTGATATGCTATATACGCAAGGAAACGATTTAATTCGTATCCAATGTGCTTTTGTAGATACGCCAGAAGTAGAAAAAATTACAGATTTTATCGGAGCTCAAAAAGCATATCCTGATGCATTTATGTTACCAGAATTTGTTGGTGAAGAAAGTGGCACAAGTCTTGATATAGAGATTTCAGACAGAGACAAACTATTCCGTCAAGCTGCAGAAATTATTGTAATTGCACAGCAAGGTTCCGCCTCGTTATTACAACGAAAGTTAAAACTTGGCTACAACCGTGCAGGACGACTTATTGATCAATTAGAAGCAGCTGGGATTGTAGGTCAGTTTGAAGGAAGCAAAGCGCGCCAAGTGCTTGTCCCAGATATTTTAGCTTTAGAACAATTATTAGAAAACGAAAAAAATGGATAAAATGAAAAAATTAGTTTTAGTGTTGGTATTAGGAGTATTTGCATTCAATGTAAGTGCACAAAATGCAGAAAAAGCAAAAAAACTATTAGATGAAGTTTCTGCCAAAGTAAATAGTTATGAAAATATTCAGATCGAATTTAAATATGAATTGAATAATAAAGAAGCAAAAACAAAGCAAGAATCCAACGGAAATGTAACACTTGAAGGTGATAAGTATTTATTAAACTTTTTAGGCTTTACTAAAATCTACGATACTAAAAAAGTATACACAATTGTACCTGCAAACGAAGAAGTAACCATTTCTGATGCAGAAGATGATGAAACAGGATTATCTCCATCTGATATGCTTACATTTTACAAAAAAGGATATTCGTATGCTTGGGATATTTTACAAAATGTGCGTGGTAGAAAGATTCAATATATCAAATTAACGCCAACTAGCTTAGAATCAGACATCAAAAGTGTTTTACTTGGAATTGACATAAAAACAAAGCATATCTACAACTTAATAGAAACAGGAAAAAATGGTACAAATACCACTTTAACTGTTAATTCTTTTAAAACGAATCAGCCTTTATCAAAAAGCTTATTTATATTTGACGAATCGAAATACGAGGACTATTATATAGATAAAAACTAGGCTACTTGAAAATACTAGATAGATACATACTCAAGAGTTATCTCTTAACATTCCTTACCGTGTTTGTAATATTTATGTTCATATTTATATTACAAACCGTATGGCTTTTTATAGGAGAATTGGCTGGAAAAGGTTTAGACGTAGGAATCATTTTCAAATTCCTGCTCTACACAGCACCTAAGTTAATTCCTCTGGTACTTCCGTTAAGTATCTTAGTATCTTCTATCATGACCTTTGGTCGCTTTGCAGAAAGCTACGAGTTTGCTGCAATGAAATCTACTGGTATTTCGTTACAACGTGCCATGCGAAGTCTAATCGTATTTATTGTATTACTCGGTATTGGAACATTTTTCTTTAATAACAATGTCATTCCTTGGTCAGAATTTAAACAATACAATCTTCGTAAAAATTTAGCCAAGAAAAAGCCTGCACTAGCTATAGGTGAAGGTGTTTTTAATGATATTGGAAACATCAATATTAAGGTCGATAGAAAGCACGGTGATAATGATCAGCTTCTAGAGAAAGTAATCATTCATGAGAAATCGAATGACAAGAAAAATAGAGTTGTATTAAAATCGAAAAGTGGTGAACTGAAAAGTAGTCCTGATTCTGATATCCTGCAAATGGTATTGTTTGATGGAAATCGCTATGAAGATGTAAAATCGACAGATCCAAAGGAAATTTTGCGCATGCAACATGCCAAAGTATCCTTTGAAAAATACACCATGAATATTGATTTGCGTGAAATGAACAAAGTAGATCTGGATGCCACAGATTACAACACGTATAAAATGCTCTCGGTAAGACAACTGATCGATTCTACTGCATCGGATCAACACAAATACGATCAAGCAAAAATAGGTTTTGGTAACAACATGTATAAACGAACTGGAGTTATAATCGTAGAAAAAGATTCTACCAATAGAGTCCCGCTCGATTCTATCAAAACTACAGATAACATTTTAGACCTGCTTTCTTTAAAAAATAAAAAACGTGCATTGGATGTTTCTATAACCAGTATAAAAGGACGTCGTACCACACTTGAAAACAACGAGAACCGTTTTAAACGCATGGAGAAAAAAATAAATCATCATAAGATATTTATGCATGATAAATTTGCCGTTGCCATTGCGTGTATCATTCTATTCTTTGTGGGTGCGCCCTTAGGAGCCATTATCCGTAAAGGTGGGATTGGACTGCCAATGGTAATCGCTATATGTTTATTCTTAGCGTATCACTTTATTGGAATTTTTGGAAAAAACAGTGCTGAAGACGGTAGTATTCCTCCTTGGCTCGGTACATGGTTGTCCACAATGATTATGTTCCCTTTGAGTATTTACTTTACACGTAGAGCAACTTCTGATCAAGGATTGTTTAGTTTCTCACTAAAAGAATTGTTTGTAAAACTTAAAGATGAAGATGAAGAAGGTGAAAAAGAGGTTCAATTAGCAGAAATTACTGAAGCTGACAGACAAAGTACTCAGAAATTTAATGCCTTAAGCGATCCTCAATTAATGGATGTTGTAAAAAATTATCGTCAATATAACTATTCAGAAGGAGAACGAAGTTTGGCAATCAACCTATTGGAAGATCGTGGAATTTCTCAACGTCGTCTAAAAGTATTAGGCTTTTTTGAAAACAAAAAATACAATAATGCCAAAGAAGCGCAAGATACGTTTAAGAAAAACTCAAAAAAGGCATTTTTCTATTACATTCCAACTATTATTATTGGCTTAGCTCTTCCTATTTTAAATAATAATATAGAAATGCCTATCTGGATCTTCATAAGTTTACTAATTATAAGTATACTTTGTTCATTAGTATATATGTATTACTTTATAAAATCTCTTTTCAATTATCAATCAATACATGATGCATTGAATGAAAAATTAAGTGGAGGAAGTATTTTGGGACTTATTTTAATAGGAATCCCTCTGTACTTTTTAATCTACTTTTACACACTACAAAACACAAAAGAGAAAATGAAGCAATTAAACTGAAAAAAATCTAATTTATTTACTTATTGGGTAACAGTACTATGGTTTTCCAACGTCACTTCACAACCAAAACTTTACATCATGATAAAAAAGACTGAGGCGCATGAAGCCTAACAGGAAATCGATAAAGAAACTAAAAAGATGCAAGTAGCTATTTAATTTGAACTTGTCTTTATTTTAATGGAGAAAAGTGGGTTTACTGCTAAAAATCTTCTAGCGTAAGCGCAAAATTGTAAACTTTTATTGTACATATCTAATACACATATAATAGAAGTTTTTCTCACTATACCTTTTATACTTTGGTAAAATACTTACATCAATCTTTACGATCTTTTTATAAAGCAGATTGAATAAGAATCCTTATTTTTGTAAGCAAATTAGATTCAAAAATGACAACAACTACAAAAGTGAAAACCGATACACAATTACATAGCATCCACGAAGCTATTGAAGACATTAGACAAGGAAAAGTAATTATTGTAGTTGACGATGAAAATCGTGAAAATGAAGGTGATTTTTTAGCTGCTGCTGAAAAAGTGACGCCCGAAATGATCAACTTTATGGCAACACATGGTCGTGGACTTATCTGCGCTCCTCTAACAGAAAATCGTTGTAAAGAGTTACAACTCGGAATGATGGTGAGTAATAATACCGATCCGATGGAAACGGCTTTTACCATTTCTGTAGATTTGAAAGGAAATGGCGTTACAACTGGAATTTCTGCTTCCGATCGTTCCAAAACCATTCAAGCATTAATTGATAAAAACACGAGACCGTTTGACTTAGCGCGTCCTGGGCATATTTTCCCATTAAAAGCAAAAGAAGGTGGCGTACTACGTAGAACTGGTCATACGGAGGCTGCGATTGATTTTGCACGTTTGGCTGGTTTACAACCTGCAGGTGTGATAGTAGAAATCATGAATGAAGATGGTACTATGGCACGTTTGCCACAATTGCTAGAAGTTGCTAAGAATTTTGATCTAAAGATCGTTTCTATTGAAGACTTGGTTGCCTACCGAATGGAGCACGATTCTTTGATTGAAAAGAAAGAAGATTTTAATATACAAACACGTTTTGGAGATTTTCGTATGCGAGCGTATTTACAAACAACCAATAATCGTGTACATATTGCCCTAACAAAAGGAAGTTGGTCTACAGACGAACCTGTATTGACACGTATCAATTCTACTTTAGTGAACGACGACATCTTAGGAACGTTGACTAACAACGCAGATAAAAAGTTAGATGATATGTTCCGTTTGATTAATGAAGAAGGAAAAGGTGCAATCATCTTTATCAACCAAGATCATAGTTCGCTGAATTTACTACACCGAATCAAAGAATTAAAAGCATTACAAAACGATGGTGAATACAAAGCACCAAAGATTAAAATGGACTCGAAAGACTTTGGAATTGGTGCGCAAATTCTACATGATATCAATATTAGCAAAATCCGATTGGTGACGAATACACATCAAGAAAAACGTGTAGGTATGATTGGGTATGGTTTGGAGATTGTGGATTACGTATCTTACTAGACTTACTATTACTGATACGGCTTTGCCTTGGGAAAGCTTCGCTTTAGATCATTAGACTTGCTTTGCTGTTACCACTCGCAACTTTTCTACATTATCTATGTTTGCATCAACACTGATTTGATTGTAACTATTTGATAATTTTTTGTTACTTCCAAAATTGGATTGATTTCAAAACTTAGACTTTTCAATACTACTATTTTCAATTTCTTTAAGTATTTCTGTTTCTTCTAATTTTAATTTGTTGATGAATTTGTTATGTAATTCTAGGTTAATTTCGCCATATACAAAACGCTCCTTGACTTTTTACATTTTTTCCTTAATAGTATTTAGATTGTATTTTAAATACTCTAAAACATCCTTATTTGATTCGTTGAAATAATCAAAAGTGAATTTCATTTGTAGCTTTAATGGAGCGATTAATTTTTCATCTATTTGAAATGTAGCTAAAAAGGTTATGAACTTTTCATTTAGCTTTTCAGCACGATTGTACCCGCAACAACCTTTTGTATGATCTCTGTAATATGCTAGGTTGTATTTTTTTTCTATATATCCCGTAATTGGTTTACCGCAGGCATCACACTTTACAAATCCCCTCATTGGTAAGTTTGGATTGTTCTTACGTTGTTTACTTCTTATCCCGTTTTTCTCGGTGTTGATATTATTTACTTTAGAGAACAATTCTTTTGAAACAATAGGCTTGTGATTTCCTTTGATAATTTTACCATCAAGTAAACGGTTTGCAAGTAATCCGCAATAGATTGGATTTCTAAATATACGCGTCATGTATTGTCTTTGTATAGTTAACTCACATTTCTTTTGGCGTTTGATAATCTCAACATTTGATATACTTTCGTTTGCTTTCCATTCAAAAGCTTTGCGTGTAAGTTTTGCTTTGTCACTATGTATCAAACTGTGCACTTCCAGCTGCAACCACCGCAATTTCTGGTTGATACTTCTTTAGAGCTTCATCCACTGCATCAATATAAATTGTATCTGAACTGATGTAGATAGAAGGTACATTTGGCAATTCAATATAAAAACCCATTACATTCCCCATAGGTTCTGCGATAGAACCATATCCGTGTTTAGCTGGAATTCCTTCTATAGTTCCTCCAAGAAATGAGGTTTTCTTTTTATATGAAAGCGCATTTACAATGTGTAAGCCTTTCTTTTTCAGTATTTTTTCATCTTTACAACTACAAGTAACAGGAATTTCTTTTTCCTTTAAAAACGTAATTGCTGCGGTATCTAAATGATCTGGATGTCTATGTGTAATAAGACAATGTGTTACTTTTTGCAATATATACCGACTAACTTCTGGAAGCGTCACCATAGGATTTCTTTGCATTTTTGCTCTAGAAAAAAAAGTGGTGGCATTAGTTCCTTTATCACCCAACATTGGATCGACTAAAATTACTTGTGAAGTCGTTTCTATAACTAACGTTACGTTTCTAATATGATGTATTTTTAACATGTGCATTTATTTTTACACAAAGAAATTGCATGCTAAAATGATACACATTGATTCAAATCAAGAAATACGTTTTCGTATTCTACTCAAGATTTCTGGTGTGATATTTAAATACGAAGCAATATGATATTGTGGTACTTTTTGTAGCCAAGTTGGTTTGTAAATCAATAGTTCTTTATAAAGATCTTCGGGTGTTTTTTGTAATTCTATTGTATTCTGGCAGTTCTCGTTGCCTAAATAATTTTTGAAAGGCATCTTTCACAAAATCTTTTCCACAAGCATACTTTTCCAAATGCGCTCTGAATGTCGCTTTATCAATTGCCAACAATTCTACTTTAGACAAGCACTCTTTAAACTTTCGTGTTGGCAAGTAATTATTGAAAGCTAATAAGTCTGTAATAAACTGTGGTTTTGTATAAAAATTGATATTTGTCTCTTTGGTTTCTGAAGCATAGTACTCTCTGATGATTCCATGATTCAGAAAGCGCAAATACTTTTCTTGTTGAGCTTCTTCTAAAATAAGTACTCCTTTTTCATCAGTTTTCACAGAAAAAGCAGCAAATAACTCTTGCAATCCTTCTTGATTCAAAGGATGTTGCGTTTCAAAGAATTTTGCTATTTCAACAAGTGATGACATACATTTAGGAAACTGAAGCTAAGATTACCTCGCGCATTTTTTGAGCTCTTGTTTTGACTTCTTCATCTGTCCATGACATTTTAATCAAACAAGAAATATTACGTGCTATGTAATGATCAGACTGATCAAAGGTTTTGCTATCTAAATACTGCATTCCTTCCTTTACTTCTTGCGAAATTGGATACAATGATTTTAGTTCTTTTAAATGTTCCCATTTACGAATGTAGTGCCAATTATTATCATAATAATGAAAACATACATCGATACCATTTTCTTTGAATCCTGCCATGACTTTACGTGCAGTTTCTAAATCAGGCATAAAGAAATTTAAGAAGGCATAACTTTCTTCTCCGCCTGCTGGAACTGTTCTAAATGTGACTTCAGAAATATCCGCTAACGCCTCTCTTAAAACCGTATAGTTCTTCTTTTGAATACTCAAAAATTCTGGCAAACGGCGTACTTGTGCTAAACCAACTGCGGCGTTTAATTCAGAGATTCTAAAATTATATCCTAAAAACGGATGTGTTTCGGCTCCTCTATCATTTCCGACATGATCGTGCCCATGATCACTATAATGATCGGCATTTACAGAATACTTACTATTGTTTGTAATGATAGCTCCACCTTCTCCGCAAGTCATTGTTTTTACAAAATCGAACGAAAAACAACCTACATCACCAATGCTTCCTAAAGCTTTTCCTTTATAGGTTCCGCCAATTGCCTGACAAGCATCTTCTACCAAGATTAGATGATGTTCATCACAAATCGCTTTGATAGCATCTAAATTTGCCATACTTCCGCACATGTGCACTGGCATGATTGCTTTTGTCTTTGGCGTAATAGCTTTTCGAATCGCTGCTGGATCTAACGTAAGTGTATCATCAATATCTACTAACACAGGAATAGCGCCTAACATCATAATAGCCTCAAAACTTGCTACAAATGTAAACGTTGGCATAATTACCTCATCTCCTGCTCCAATACCTGTAATTGCTAATGCAACAGAAACTGCTGCGGTTCCACTAGAAACCAATTGTGCATGTTGTACATTAAACTGCGCTTCTAAGGCATGTTCTAGTTCTTTTGCTTTCCAGTGTCCGTTACGCATTCCATCAAATCCGTAACGCATCAATACGCCGCTATCTAATACATCGTGTACTTCTTTGCGTTCTGCATCGCTAAACAATTCAAATCCAGGCATAATATTCTTAGTTTTTATTTAGAGGAGATTTTTGAACATTAAAAAACCTCTTTTCTGGCTACAAAAGTATAGAAAAGAGGTTATTTTTTACGTGATTCTTATTAATAGTTTTTTAAAACTTTTTCAATAAACTTGTAATGTCTATCTGTATTTCGCATCATATTATACGACATGATATTATCCAATTCTTTTCCTTTGTGATTTACGGCTACAATATTTGGAAATTTATTTTTGGTATTGTATTTCCTGGCTAGCTTTTGGTTTTGTTGACGTTGTTCGTCGGTAATGATATCGATACGTCTAGGAAAATCAGCCATGACTAACACAAAATCCTTTGATTTTTCTTTGAATTTTTCTGTGTAAAAGAAATCCTCTTTAAGCATTTTACATGGTGGACACCAATCGCTTCCTGTAAAATAGATTAAAATTGGTTTTTTCTCCTTCTTTGCAATTTTCTTTGCTTCTTCAAAATCTGTCAGCCAATCTAACTTTACCTCTTCTTGCGCTACGGCAGAAAATCCAATAAAAAATGTGGCTAAAAAAAGTAATTTCTTCATGTGTGTTTTGTATTACGGCGGTAAAAATATATATATGTTTATGGTATTAAAACAAGAATCTTGCCAAAATATTACAATTCTAACACA
The DNA here is from genome assembly GCF_022447245.1 of Kordia sp. Lineage (GTDB taxonomy): Bacteria > Bacteroidota > Bacteroidia > Flavobacteriales > Flavobacteriaceae > Kordia. Next base: position 36,744 of record NZ_JAKVBC010000043.1, read on the forward strand.
CTTTCTGCAACGGTTTTGCGTACTTTCTTAAAATCAGAAAACATATCATCTTCAGCTCTATATCCAACTGGCAATACTAAAACGGAGGAAAGTCCATGCGCTTCCAAACCTAAAATTTCATTGTACTTTTCAGGAACAAAGCCTTCCATCGGACATGAATCAATCTTTTCCATACCACAGACTGTCAACAAATTCCCTAGAGCTATATATGCTTGTTTTGACGACCATGTTTGTAATTCTTCTTGTGTTTTATCTTTAAAAGAATTTTTCATGAAGTCCTTAAAAGGGTTCAAAATATCATCTGGCGTATTTCTGATGGCTTTAACACGATCAAAATACGAATCGACATACGCTTCGTCTACCGTATTTTCAATGCAAATCACCAATAAATGAGAGGCATCTGCTACTTGACGTTGGTTCCAAGAGTGAGCTACTAATTGTTCTTGCAGCTCTTTATTTTTAATCACTACCAAACGAATTGGTTGTAAACCATACGAAGTTGCCGTTAAATTAAAAGCTTCTTTAAGTGTATCTATCTGTGCATCATCTAAAAAACGATTTGCATCAAACTTTTTCGTTGCATATCTCCATTTTAGACCGTCTATTATCTGCATATATCCTATCTTTGATTTTTAAATATTTACAGCAAATGTAACGATATCTTCCTAGGAATATTGATGATTCGTTATAAATTAAACCAATTGCTCAATAACAAAATACTTTAGTCATGGATGCAGAGATCAAAGAGCGCATAGAACGATCAGAAACAAGAATATTTAAAGCCATATTTCCAAACACTACCAATCATTATAATACCTTATTTGGAGGAACTGCCTTGCAGCTTATGGATGAGGTTTCGTTTATCTGTGCCACGCGTTTTAGCCGTAAAAAAGTAGTCACCGTTTCTTCAGACAAAGTTGACTTCAAGAAATCTATTCCAGAAGGGTCTATTGTTGAACTTGTTGCCACTGTGACCAAAGTAGGAAATACAAGCTGTGAAGTAACCGTCGATATCTTTAAAGAAAAGATGTATGATTATTCCCGTGAAAAAGCCGTGACAGGAAAGTTTACCTTTGTAGCTTTAGATGATGATAAAAAAGCAATTTCTATTGTTTAGAAAACCACAGCTTTATAGCCATCACCATTACCATAATAACAACAATTATTTTAATGACTCCGTCACCTTTTTTGACCGACCATCTACTTGCTATCCATGCGCCTGAGGCATTTCCGATAGCAAGTACGAATCCGTAAAACCAATTGATTTTATCGTGATATGCAAACATGATTACTGCGGAAATCGTGTATAAACATACTACAAATACTTTAGTGGCCTTGGCGCGAACTAAGGACATTCTATTTATGTAAGGCAGCCATAACAGCATTAAAAAACCGATGCCTGCATTGATAAAGCCGCCATATATGCCTAAAAATAAAAATACAATGATGGACATCCATAGATACTTTCCTAGAAGTCGTTCCTGCAATTGGTTAATATTTAATTTGGGTTGAATGGCAATTAAAGCCACTACGACTATCATAATAATTGCTAGAATCTTATTAAAGAGTTCTCCTTTAATATCTACTGCAATACGAGCACCAATAAAAGACCCCAAAAAAGCGGCAATTCCAAGATATAAGCTAAATGGATAGGTAGACACTTGCTTACTCTTAAACCCTCTAATGGCAAAAAATGTTTGTATCAATATTGCTACACGATTGGTTCCGTTGGCTACCGCAGGAGGCAAACCAATAAAGATCAGTGTGGGTAAAGTCAATAAAGTACCTCCACCTGCTATGGTATTGATAAACCCAGCTCCAAAACCGGCAATAATTAAAATTAGATAATCTAGATAGTGCATGACATTACATTTTAAAAGCAAAAATAGTGCATTCGTAAAGAATCATGATACTACAAAACCAAAGATCAGGCTAGGTTGTATTTCTAAAATAAAAAGTTATGACCACTTAGTTTTTTGAACAACAATAGATTAGAAAAAATGAGTTGAAGGATTCAATATTTTTTTCAAAAAAACCTTAAAATTTGTTTTAAGAATTAAAAAAGGTTTCTATATTTGCATCCGCAATCAGGAAATACCTGATGAGACACTCGGAGAAATGGCAGAGTGGTCGAATGCGGCAGTCTTGAAAACTGTTGACTGTAACAGGTCCGGGGGTTCGAATCCCTCTTTCTCCGCTTAATAATCTAAAAAGCCCAGTAAATACTGGGCTTTTTTATTTTGGTTGACAATATAGTTGACAAAACTATTGCTTTTAGAATTTATTTTTATTTAATAAATCTAATATTTCTTGTTTATTATGATATACTCTATTACCAATACCATAACTCTTTATTTTTCCTTTTTTTGTCCAATTCCAAAGTGTAGTAATGTTAATTTTCAAAAAGCTTGCTGTCTCTTGTCTTGTTAGAAATACATCGCTTTCATTTTTATAGAACTCATCTAAGTAGTGTTTGATTTTATCCAATAATTTATCTGAAACTTTATCAGCTAATTCATCTAAAGTGATTTCTTGAATTTGTATTGTTTTTGTTATCATATTTAATTCTTATTAATTTATTTTTTTCAATAAAAAGTTATTGAAGCAAATTAATAATTATAAAAGTTACTACTTTAGACTAAATACAAATTCAAAAAAGGTCTTTTGATTATCAGAAAA
>NZ_JAKVBC010000044.1 GCF_022447245.1 Kordia sp.
GATTATAAGTAGGTTTACAATCACTCACTTTATTTTTTTGATTTAAAGATTAAAATGTGGTTTTTTTTTTATCTCATATGCTAAAATGATTTCGTTAATAAATTGTTAAAGTTGTACAACGAAACGAAAGTAGGTAAGTGCATATTCTCAGCAAATTCAAAAACGGACACAAGTCAGCAAAAGCGGATAGCAGCTTTCATTTTCGGACAAAATCTTTGAAATCGTTTAAAAAACGGACATTGTGAAAGATGTATTGAGAGCCCTCTTATGTTTTAATCGAATTGTTTTTTTAATAAATCTTAAACTTAGGATTTAATAAAAAAGGTAAAAGTGTAGGAAGGAGTTTCGTCATAATTCATCTAATAGTTCGCAATGTTTGTCCCTTTCATCCAGTACTTAAATTTTGAACAGCTCATAAGGCTTAGAGCCTTTATTTGGAATAGATGAAATACGATCTCAGTTTAATTCTTAGTTATGAATGAAACTAATGGAATCTATATTGGTAAACAAACTTTTGATATTTGCTACAATAAATAAAGGAAAAATATATCACAAAAATACAGAAATGATCGTCTGATTTAAGGAGTTATTTAAAAGATTACCTGAATCTAATGATATTGTTATCGAAACTTGAGGTTCATATGATCTATAACTAGTTAGTTATTTTACAATAAGTACATTACGTTTACTGTTGTTAACTTATAGAATGTCAAACGTTATACTTAGATGTGTTAATTTTTAGATGAAAACCAATGAAATTGAAGATGTCTTAGGAGGACAATCACATTTTGCTCAAAACTTAGGAATTAAATGCAGTGTAAATGACAAATTAATTGTTTATTGGATTTCGTAAACAAATACATTAACGAATTGAATACAATGAGCGCCATTGGAGCAAGTTAAAATGGTCAGAGTTATAGTGCTGTAAAGACAAATAACAGACAAATTACTGCTCATCATAAGGATTTTGATATTGTCAATAAAAATGAACTCAAAACAACCGAGTTATTACTCAAAATTGCAAAAGAAAACAATGAAAATACTGCTTTGATAAAACGGAAAGAAGAGACAATACATTTTTACAAAATCGTAGCAGCGAACTCCACAAATTTGATACAATCGGCTGGCGAAAAATGGGCAGCTATTGGCAATTCAGCTATCAGTTTTGATCTGTTTTCATCACAAGGAATATTTTATGTTATGGCAACTGCAATGCAATTAAGAGCATTGATACAACTATTTGTATTTGCAGATACAATTCAACAAATACATGCAAATCAAATTGATCAGATTTGGCAAGACTATCTCAAGCACAAATCAATTTTCTATCAAGGCGAACAGCGATGGAAAACTGCCTAATTTTTGGAAACAACGAAATAGGAATTTCAAGGGATAAATGCTATAATATTAATCGAAACTTAGTATTTTTGAAAGCTATTCCAACAAAATCCCGAAACCATTGATTTCAAAATCCACCATAGATGCAGTATTTGATATTTCTCGCGTAGAAGAAGTCATCGGTGATTTTGTACAACTCAAAAAAGCAGGAAGTAACTTCAAAGGATTAAGTCCATTCTCGGACGAACGAACGCCTTCGTTCATGGTGTCGCCTGTAAAGCAAATTTGGAAAGATTTCAGCTCTGGAAAAGGAGGAAATGTGGTTGCATTTTTAATGGAACACGAACACTTTACCTATCCAGAAGCCATAAAATATTTGGCAAAAAAGTACGGAATTGAAATTGAGGAAACCGAACGCACGGATGAAGAAAAAGCCTTAGCGAACGAAAAAGAAAGCATGTACTTAGTATCTGAATATGCCAAAAAATATCATCAAGAAACGCTCTGGGAAACGCAGCAAGGTAAAGCGATTGGGTTGACATACTTCAAAGAAAGAGGGTTTACTACAGAAACCATCAAAAAATTTGGTTTGGGTTATGCATTGGATGAGTGGAGTGCATTTACAGATGCAGCGCTCAAAGAAGGATACAATCTTACCTATCTTGAAAAAACAGGATTGACAATTGTAAAAGGCGAAAAGCGTTTTGACCGCTTTAAAGGTCGTGTCATGTTTCCGATTCACAGTATGAGTGGACGTGTGTTAGGTTTTGGGGGAAGAATCTTAACAAATGACAAAAAAGCGGCCAAATATCTCAATTCACCTGAAAGTGATATTTACCATAAAAGTAAAGTCTTATACGGTTTGTACTATGCAAAACAAGCCATTGCTAAAGAAGACAATTGTTACTTGGTAGAAGGATATACGGATGTCATTCAGATGCATCAAGCAGGAATTTACAATGTAGTTTCTTCTTCAGGAACTGCCTTAACGGCAGAACAAATCCGTTTGATAAATCGTTTAACGAAAAACATTACCATTCTCTATGATGGAGATGCAGCGGGAATTCGTGCATCACTTCGTGGTGTAGATTTAATCTTGGAACAAGGAATGAATGTGCGTGTATGTACATTTCCAGAAGGAGAAGATCCTGATAGTTTTACAAAAAACAATGCTGTAGAAGATGTATTGGCATATTTTGAAAACAATGTAAAAGATTTTATCAGTTACAAAGCTTCTTTACTGATGGAAGTTGCCAAAAATGATCCGATCAAAAAGGCAGAAGTTATTAATGATATGATGTCGAGTATTTCCAAAGTTTCCGATCGAATCAAACAGGAATTGTACTTGCGTGAAACATCCCGTATCATGGACATTTCGGAAGAAGTATTATTTGCTACATTGGCGCAATTGATAAATAAAGACCTCAAGGAAGTCAATAGGAAAATCAAAAAAGAGAAAAAGACATTTGATATCATCAAAACAGAGAAAAAATCTGATAGTGTTGATGTACAGTATGTCTTGGAACGTAAAATCATAGAAATTCTACTGATTTACGGGAACATGGAAGCTACGTTTGAAGATTTGATTTTAAAAGAAGATGATGAAGGCGAGTTAAAAATGGAGCGCGAGCAATTTGAAGCAAAAGTGTTTCAAAAACTCTATTTAGATCTACAACAAGACGAAATAGACTTGGCTAACGAAAAATTCAAAACCATCTATTATCGTGCTATTGAAATACTTAATGAAACAGGAAATTTAGAATTAGACACCTTTGTCAATCAAATTGAACCAGAAGTTGCTAACGAAGTCACAGATATTCTCATGAGTGAGGAACGTTATGAATTGCACAACTGGGAAGCACAAAATATCTTTGTAAAACCAAAAGAGGAAACCATTGCGCAATTGACCAGTGAAACAATACTTACCTTACGTTGTTTCTTAATCAACCTTAAAATAGAAGAACTCAAACTGAGTTTGACACCAGAGACACAAGTGGAGGAATTGCAAAATGTATTAGAAGAAATCAAAGACTACATTTTTCTTAAAAAATCGCTTTCTGAACAACTTAAAAGAGTGTTATAAGTTCAGTATTTTTAACTAGAAACTTATTACAATATGAAAAAAATAAGTATTTGCATATTCTTGTTGCAGTCACTATTTCTGTTTTCACAAAATAGGGAAGAGAGTGAAGCGAGTTATGAAATTCAAGGGTATTTTAAAAACTATCAAGAATTCAATTTAGATACACTAAAACGTAAAAAATTTAATTATATCCGTATGATCAACTCCATAAGAGGAGGTTTTGAATTTGAAAGAGAATTAGATGATAGTTTGAAGCAGTCTATTTATACGATTATTATAGATTATCCTCTTGGAAGCTACATGAGACATAAGGAGTATACTGTAAGTGTGTTTTCAGAAAATGATTCAATAATTGGTTTGATAAATTATGACGTATATCGAGGGAATATAAATTCTTATTTCGATTATGAAAAACTAAATGAATATATTGAGTCGCATAATAAGTTCTATAAAACTGAATTGGGAATTTCAGATTTTGTAGATCAATTGAAAAAGAGAAAAATTTATGGATATTCTTGTGGCTCTAACATAAGCGACTTACCCTTGGAGCATGATGATATCTATTTTGATAATATCCGAAATGCCAAATACTTTAGAAATTGGTTAACAGCATTCAATCCGGAATTGCAAACCTTTGGAGTTGAGGCATTGAAATATTTAGAAAAAAATAAAAAACTGCCATTATCTCCATTCGAAAAGAAAATTATCGAGCATATAAAAACTCGAAATTCTAAATTATTAATCTGCGGTGGTTGCGTAGTCTTTCCGCAAAAATATTATGACGAAGCAAATAAAAAATGATGATACGTACATCTTAAAAATACACATATCATCATCAAAATTTTTACTGTTGTAAAGGGAAATCTTTATAAAAAAAAAGTTTCTGTTACAGTAACTCTAATGCTTTGGCTTGTTGTAGTAAATCAACCAAGTTGTCTACGTTCAACTTACGCATTAGACGAGCTTTGTACGTGCTCACAGTTTTTTCATTCAGATTTAGTTCTTCAGCAACGTGCTTGTTACGTTTACCAGAAGCTAAAAGTTTTAATACTTCTACTTCTCTTGTAGACAAACGTCTGAAGAATCTGCGGGGTTTGTTTGTGCTTTCATCAAATGCTAAGCGTTGTGCTAACTCGTTACTGATATAGATGCCTCCATTTGCAACTTTAACAATAGCGTCTTTGATAACATTTGTAGCTACGGATTTTGATAAGTAACCAGATGCTCCAGCTCTTAATGTGCTTACTGCGTAAACATCTTCAGAGTGCGAGCTAAACATGATTACTTTCACGTCAGGGAAGTCTTTTTTAAGTCTTCTCAAAGCAGTAATTCCATTGACTTCAGGAATATCCATTTCAAGTAAAACAACGTCTACATTTTCTTGACCAATAAAGTCAAATAATTCAGAAGTAGTAGCAGCTTTTCCTACTACATCAATCTCAGTAGAGTTCTTGAATAAGGCTTTAATTCCTTTTCGAACAATGGGATGATTGTCTGCAATTAATACTTTAACCATAATTTAGTTTTTAAAGTTATTATTAAATCAGACCATCACATAAAGAAAGACTCGTTAATGATATGTCATGCAAACATTAAAACGAATCAATTTTTATTTCAGGTTTAGGGGGTCTGTAGAAACAAATTTAAACAAATTTTTATAAAAACTATTAAAAAAGGTGATTTTTTATGTAAGATTTTGCGGTATTATGCAGACTGGAATTGGAATCATTTTATGTTGGTTCGCAGTATTATATCTTTTGTAAATTTTGAATACTTCTTGCTGTCTTCCAGTAAAATCGTCTACAGTTTTTCCTTCATCGTTCATGTGCATCGCCCACTCCAATTCATCATAGCTGGCGCCAATTTGATCTTCGTCACTTCGAGCGTCTCCGAACAAGCCATCTGAAGGAGCTGCTTTCATAATTGAAGTAGGAACTTCTAACGCTTCTCCCAACATATACACTTCACTTTTCATTAAATCGGCAATAGGACTCAAATCAACACCACCATCGCCATATTTGGTATAAAAACCAACACCAAAATCTTCTACCTTATTTCCTGTCCCAGCAACTAGTCTTCCCAGTAAACCTGCATGATAATACAAGGTTGTCATACGTAAACGAGCTCTGGTATTTGCCAATGCCATGTCCACAGTTGCCTGTGCGCCTTTTAAAGAAATTTCGGTCTTAAATTCCTCAAAAACAGATGTTAAATCTACACGTGTATCTGTCACATTTTCAAAGCGTTCTTTTAATTGTTTAATGTGTTCTTGTGCGCGTGTAACATGACTTTTTGCTTGATGAATTGGCATCTCTATGCACAACGTTGGCAAGCCAGTTTTTGCACACAAAGTAGACGTGACAGCAGAATCTATTCCACCAGAAACACCTACAACAAATCCATTTACTCTTGCGTTAGTAGCATAATCTTTTAACCATCCTACAATATGATCTATAACCTTATCAGTTTTCATTTGTCTCTTTTTTATTTAATTGATTCTGTCAGATAAAATTTACCTATCACTATGTCAAGTTGATGCAGACAAATTTATCCTGACTCATTTCCTGTTTTTCGATTTTTTTACAAGATAAAAAAAGTAACTTTGTACACAAAAATAGCGTCGCAATAAAATTTATAAATACAGATTGCGTTTATCTATTTGATTAATAGAAATTCCTATGAGAAAAATATTGTATTTCTGCTTGCTGATCTTTATTGGATGTGCCGAAGAAAACTCGCTTGAAAAAGAAATTGCAGCCATTCCAATTGATGTGAATGTGGTGCGATTTGATCAAGTATTTTTAGGTGCGAAACCATCAGATTTACCAAAGTTGAAAGAAGTATATCCGTTATTTTTTCCGAGTTCCGTGCCAGATTCTACGTGGATTTACACGATGAACGATCCGCTGCAAAAAGAACTAAAAACCGAAATAGACGCGGTTTTTACAAATTTTGCTGCAGTTCAGCGTGGTATTCAATCTCTATTACAACACATCAAATTCTACTTTCCAGAATATGGACAGCCAGAAGTGTTTACGGTAACTTCTGAAGATTATCGAAAAAAAGTAATTCTAAATCAAGATATTATTTTGATTGCCTTAAATACGTATTTGGGAGCAAATCATAAATATTATGAAGGAATTCAAAAATATATTTCCCATGGTTTTGAAAAGGAAATGATTCCAATTGACATTGCAAGTGAATTTGCTTACGCACAAGTAAAACCATCGCGTGAACGTACGTTTTTAAGCAAGATGATTTATTATGGAAAAATACAATACATAAAAACGCTTTTGGTGCCAAACGCAAGTGTTGCTATGCAGTTTGAGTATACGGATCAGCAAGCAGATTGGGCTGAGGCGAACGAATTGCAAATCTGGACTTATTTTATTGAAAAAGATTTATTGTACAGTACGAATTCTAAATTGGATTCTCGTTTCTTAAATCTGGCGCCTTTCTCTAAATTTTACTTAGAATTAGATAATGAATCTCCTGGAGGAATAGGGCGTTATATTGGTTATCAAATTGTAAAGGCGTATATGCAAAATAATGATGTATCTTTGCAAAATCTTTTGAGAAAACCCTCCAAAGAAATATTTAACAATTCAAAGTACAAACCAAAGAAATAATGGCGAAAAAAACGACGTCCGAAATAAAAGTTGCAGTAACTGTTGATGAAAATAATGTGCCAGAAGCAATCAATTGGACCGCGAAAGATGGTGGTATAGAAAATGAACCTTCTAAGGCTGTAATGTTATCTGTTTGGGATCATAAAGCGCAAGAAAGTTTGCGTATCGATTTATGGACAAAAGACATGCCTGTGGACGAAATGAAAGTGTTTTATCATCAAACATTAGTGTCTATGGCGCGTACATTTCAACGTGCAACTAACGATGAGAAAATGTCTGCTACGATGATGGATTTCTGTGATTATTTTGCAGAGAAATTAGAGATTGTTAAAAAGTAATGAACAAAAGCTCTTGGAAATTTTAGGATATACTATATGGAAACCTCTTGTAACATGCGAAGGAATTTGCGATAAAGAACCATTTGAAACTCCCTTACTAATATTTATTAAAAATTTTCCTGAATTGATAAATGAATTTTATGCAGGAAATGAATTTTGGGTCACACCAAAAGAGGAGTACGTTGATTTCTTAAAAACACTTATATCTGAAAGACTTCAGATTATAACTAATAAAGGAGATTGGAGAGCTGATTTCTCAAAAGAACAATTAAAACTTTTTGAAAACTCAGAAATGATTGTTCAATCTGCTTTTTTGGGAAAACAATATGAGATTAATGTTATGAATAGATTTAATTCTATTACAATAAGTTTAATCTCTTTTTACAATAATTTAGTTGCTGTTAAACAAAATTCAGGTCTAAAAGTTATTCCTAAAATAAAAAGATAAAGACTAATGTCTAATTTTTCTCTAAAATCTCAATGCGTGTTTTAATAGTACCTGTTTCTTCCAGTCGAATAATCTTAAATAATAGTCGAATCAAAAATCCTGGGTCAACAACAATATTGGCTTTTTTGGTCACTTTTTTATCGCGTTCCTGAATTAATTGTGACCAATCAGTTTCTGGAGAATTTGCTAATAATGTAGCATATTCCCATGCGCCATCCCGGGCGAGTTTCATGCTAAAATCAGTCAAAATCAAGCTAAACTTTTCGGTTTTCTTTATAATTTTAGCTAAAAATCTCCAAATTAGCGATAATTCGAGTTGAACATCATGAACCAATTCACTTAAAATTTCATTGATCTTATTGAAGTCGTCGTGTAGATTTTCTATGTTTTTTCCTTTCATCACTTCCGCAGCAGCAATTCCTAAATCCAGATTAATATGTGCGTTCATTCCTAAAAGCAAATGTTGTAACACAATCAGCCAATAACTATCTGCTTTGTCAAAAGCAATTTGCCATGAAGTTGTCGGTTTTGCTCCGTTTTTAAACTCTGTATACGCTTGTAAATAGCGATTTGCAAAAATTACATCCAATTTTTCCATGCGAGGGTTATCATCAAAAAAATCATTTTCAATTCCTGCCTTAACTTTACAGGTTACTTTGTGGTACAATGCCGCGAAATATCCCATCGTACTTGGAATTAGTTTATTCTCCTCAATGATTTGATCTAAGAATGAAATGACTTCATCAATTGTAGTTGCTTGCATGGTTGGTGTTTTTAGCCTCTTAAAAGTATAAAAAATGGTTTAGCTTGAAAAGGAAGTGTTATTTTTTCGACAAATAGAATAAAAGTATTATGAGTGGCTTTAGGTGTCAAATTAATGTCAAATACCCAAAATCTATTACCTAAATAATGCAAAAAATAATCTTCACATATAATGCGCGATCAGGGAAACTAAATAGTTTGCTCGATGTTGCGCATAAATTAATTAGCCCCAAAACGTATCAATGTAAATTGTGTACCATAACACATGATACATTCAAAGAAAACGCACTTTGGAAACAATTTAGAAAAAACACATCACTTCCGTTAGTATTTTTGCATAGTGACGAATTTGAAAAGCAATACAAAAATATAGAAACAAAATATCCAGTAATATTTCTACAAGAAGGAGAAAAATTAACAGAATGGATTTCGAGAAGTGAGATAGAAAAAATTGAAACTACTCAGGAGTTAATTAGTTTGATAAAATCAAAATCAAAAACTATCAATTTTTCAAATCTTGATTGATTTGCCCAATGAAATTTAATACTTCATCACGACCAATAGCTTTTGAAGAAGAAGTCACAAAATACTGCGGCATTTCTTCCCAAACATCTTCTAATAATTTAGCTTTGTAATTTTCAACGTGCTTATCAATCTGTGAAGGACGTAATTTATCAGCTTTTGTGAAAATAATGCAAAAAGGAATCTGATTTTCGCCCAGCCATTGCATAAATTCTAAATCTACCTTTTGCGGTTCGTGACGAATATCTACAAGGACAAATCCGCAAACCAATTGTCTGCGTTTTCTAAAATATTCGGTAATAAACTTTTGAAAAACTTTTTTAGCGCTCTTAGAAACACGCGCATATCCATATCCGGGTAAATCCACTAAAAACCATTCGTTATTAATCTTAAAATGATTAATTAACTGCGTTTTCCCTGGTCTTCCAGAAGTTTTAGCTAGGCTCTTTCGCTGTGTCAACATATTGATTAATGAAGACTTTCCAACGTTAGAGCGTCCAATAAAAGCATATTCAGGAATTGGATTCTTCGGACATTTTGCAACGTCTGAATTACTCATCACAAATTCGGCAGATTTGATCTTCATGACTAAAAATTACGTTTGGTCAGCCAATCTTGCAAACACTCATTAAATTCTTGTGGATGTTCCATCATAGGAGCATGCCCACATTTATCAATCCAGTACAAGTCAGAATCAGGAAGTAGCTCATGAAACTCCTCAGCAACATTAGGCGGCGTAACAATGTCATTTTTTCCCCAAATAATTCCTGTCGGAATGTTCATTTTAGGCAAATCTTTCCCCATATTATGGCGAATAGCACTCTTAGCAATTGCTAACGTTTTAATAAGTTTACTTCTATTATTTACGGTCGCAAAAACTTCATCTACAATCTCTTTCGTAGCAACGGCAGGATCGTAAAAAACATCTTCACTCTTCTTTTTAATAAACTCATAATCGCCACGTTTTGGATATCCATCACCCATAGCGCTTTCGTATAATCCAGAACTTCCAGTAATGACTAAACCTTTCACTAATTCAGGGTACAACTTTGTAGTTAGCAATCCGATGTGTCCGCCAAGAGAATTTCCAAGCAAAATAGCTTTGTCGAGTTTCTTGTGGAGTGTAAATTCTTTGACATACTTCGCAAAATTCTTTACGGTTGTCTTAAGAAGTGGCATTGTGTAAATAGGCAACTCAGGAATTAAAATCTTATATCCCTTTGTTGAAAAATTTTCGGTAACGGCTTCAAAGTTACTCAAACCGCCCATTAAGCCATGCAAAATAACGATAGGTGTTCCTTCTCCTAATTCGAGATAATTGAATTTCCCTTCCCTTTTAAAGCTTTCTTTCATTAATGGCTATCAGTTTTTTAACAAGAGACAAATATAGGCATTTCGAAATTATTAAAATGCTTTTTTTTTAATGTCTCAAAAATTAACAAAACATAACGAAAATATTCTAAAAATTGATAGTTCTATTCTGAAATACCTACTTTCAACAAATTGATTTAAAGCGTAATTACAGGCTTTTTGGAGAAAAAATAGAAAAACTTATCAACAAAGTGGTAAAATGTGGTAAAATGTGGTAAATTTTTCAATATATTTGAATCTTATAATAGGTACACCATATTCTCAAGTGATTAATTTGATTGGAACATACGAATGTAAAGTTGACGCCAAAGGGCGAATGCTTGTTCCTGCTGATTTAAAAAAGCAGTTGTTACCTGTATTACAAGAAGGTTTCGTGATCAAAGAAGGTTTGTTTGGTTCATGTTTAGAATTACATCCAATGAGTGAATGGAATTTGATGACGCAAAAGCTAAACAAACTAAACCGCTTTAAAAAGAAAAATGTGGATTTCATTCGAAGATTTAATAAAGGTGTTCGTATGGTGGAAATTGATGCGGCAGGAAGATTGCTGATTCCAAAGGACTTAGTGGTTTTTGCAGGAATCAAAAAAGAAATAGTGCTTTCTTCAGCTATTAATATCATTGAGATTTGGGATAAAAAACAATATGATGCTGCTACCGATGATGCAGATATTGATATCGGAGATTTGGCAGAAGAAGTAATGGGAAATGACGATGGAGATGGAATATCATAATCCAGTATTACTAAAAGAAACGGTTGACGGACTCAACATCAAAGAAGATGGAGTGTATGTAGATGTGACTTTTGGTGGCGGTGGACATTCAAAAGAAATTTTGAACCGATTAGGAGAACATGGAAAACTATATGCATTCGATCAAGATCAAGATGCGCTTGACAATGCTATTGATGATCCGCGATTTACGTTGATCAATCAAAATTTTAGACATCTTAAAAAGTTCTTGCGCTTTTACGGCGTACGAAAGGCAGATGGAATTCTAGGTGATTTTGGAGTTTCCTCACATCAGTTTGACAAAGCAGAAAGAGGATTCTCATTGCGCTTTGAAGCTGATTTGGATATGCGAATGAACCAAGAAGGAGAGATTTCTGCTTATCATGTAGTAAATGAATATGACGAAGAAGACTTGCGTTCGATTTTATCATTATATGGAGAGTTGCGAAATGCGAAAGCAATTGCAAGTCAGATTGTATTGGAAAGGTCAGAAGCTCCAATTCGTACAACAGAAAATTTGCGTGTAGCATTGCAGCGATTTTTGCCAAAGCACAGAGAACATAAAATATTGGCGCAAATCTATCAGGCAATTCGTATTGAAGTTAATCAGGAAATAGAAGTCTTAAAAGAATTTCTAATGCAAACGCAAGAAGTGTTAGAAGAAGGTGGGAGAATTAGCTTAATTAGCTACCATTCACTGGAAGATAGATTGGTAAAACGATATATCAGAAACGGACTCTTTGAAGGCGAACCTGAAAAAGATTTTTATGGAAGGGTAGAAGTGCCATTTAAAAAAGTAGGCAAATTGATCATTCCATCAAACGAAGAAATAAAAACAAACAACAGAGCACGTAGTGCAAAACTAAGAATAGCAGAACGGCTGAAGTAATGAAGAAGCAAAATATATATGACATTCTAAAAGGAAAGTTCCTTATAAAAGACGACGCCATCAAAAATTGGCGATTCATCGTTTTTGCTTCGTTCTTGGCTTTAATTATGATTGCTAGTTCGCATTGGGCAGATCAAAAAGTGCATCGAATCGCAAAACTAAATGATGAGGTGAAAGAGCTGAAAAGTGAATTTGTAGATGCGAGGACAACATTACAGCAATTAAAGCTAGAATCGTATATCACCGAAAAAGTTGCCAATAGCGGATTGGCGCCATCAGAAAACCCGCCGAAAAAAATTAGAGTAAAGTCGCAACAATAATCATAAATGCCAGTAACCGAAAAAAACATATTAAATCGTTTATATTTTGTCGCAGGAGGTATGTTTCTCTTCGCGATTGCGGTTGTGGTACAATTGATCAACGTGCAATTTGTAGAAGGTGACAAGTACAAAGCAATGGCTTTAGAAAGTACAGTGCGAAAAGCTGTGATTGAGCCAAGTCGTGGAAATGTATATGCAGACGATGGAAGTTTGTTAGCGACTTCAGTGTCTAAATACGATATCTATTTTGATACAAAAACAGTAAACAAAACTGTATTTACAGATAATGTAAAAGCTTTGTCAGATTCATTATCAAAACTATTAGGGAAGTCGTCTTTATATCATGAAAAAAGACTGACAGATGCTCGAACAAACAAAGCACAATTCTTACCAATTGCCAAAAATCTTAGTTATTCAGAATATATCCGTATCAAACAATTTCCAATCTTCAAACGCGGTGCTTACAAAGGAGGATTCATCGATAAAGTAAAAACAGTTCGCGAACATCCTATCGGGAATATTGCAAGAAGAACGGTAGGATATGAATTAAAAGATGAAAAAGGGCACTATACAAAAGTTGGTTTAGAAGGTGCTTTCGGAAAATACTTACGTGGAAAAGAAGGAAGTCGTATCGAACAAAAAATCGCAAAAGGACAATGGAAACCTGTTTCTAACGATAATGATTTAGAGCCACAAGACGGTTTTGATATAATATCAACGGTAAATGTAAATATTCAAGACATTGCGCATCATGCGTTGTTGGAGCAATTAGAAAAATATAAAGCGGATCACGGTTGCGTGGTGGTGATGGAAGTGGCAACAGGAGAAATAAAGGCGATTTCAAATCTAGGAAGAAACAGCAAAGGGAAGTATTCTGAACGACTCAATTATGCAGTTGGTGAACGACATGAGCCAGGTTCTACATTTAAGTTAATGTCTATGGTAGCGGCCTTGGAAGATAGAGTGATCGATAGTGATCATTTGGTAAACACAGGAAATGGACGTTTGACTTTTTATGGGGAAACTGTGGAAGATTCCAACAGACGCGGTTATGGAACTATTACTGCATCCAAAGCATTTGAAGTGTCTTCGAATGTGGGAATAGTAAAAATTATCGATGATTTCTACGGAAAAAATCCAAGAAAATTTGTGGACAGACTCTATAATATGAATCTGCACGAAACGCTCGATTTGCCAATTCTAGGTGAAGGGAGACCAATTGTGCCACATCCAAATGATAAAACTTGGAGTGGAATTTCATTGCAATGGATGGCGTATGGTTACGGAGTAGAGCTAACACCATTACAAATACTCGCTTTTTACAACGCAATTGCAAACAATGGTGAATTAGTGCGTCCGCGATTTGTAAAAGCAGTTCGTGAAAATTGGTACACAAGTGAACAAAAATTTGAAAAAGAAGTCATTAATCCATCAATCTGTTCAGAAGAAACAGTAGCAAAAGTTAAAAAGATGATGCTAAATGTGGTGGAGAAAAAGCATGGGACAGGAAATGGATTGTACTCTCCAGATTTTTCAATGGCAGGAAAAACGGGGACTTGTCAAAAGAATTACGGAGGAAAAAGAAGTGAGGTAAAATATATTTCAAGTTTCGCAGGATTCTTTCCTGTAAAAGAGCCGAAATACTCGTGCATTGTAGTTATTCATGAGCCAGTCCAAGAAATTGGATACTATGGCGCAGATGTATCTGGACCAGTATTCAAAAAAATTGCACATAAAATATACAGAGATACGCCAATATTTGATCAAGTAGAAAATATTGAAAAGGTGAATGATGTCGTAGAGCAAAGCTATAAGTCGTATCAGGATAAATCAATAAAATATAAAACAATTGTTCCAAATGTTGTGGGGATGCCAGCCATGGATGCTATTCCACTATTAGAAAACTTAGGATTGCGGGTAGAAATCAATGGAAGTGGAAAGGTGAGGAAGCAATCATTAGAAGCGGGAAAAAAAATAGGAACAGAAAAACGAATTGTACTAGAACTATCGTGAAAATACTAAAAGACATATTATATAAGGTGCATATCGAAGCAGTGACTGGTGATACAAATATTTCTGTGCGTGAATTGGTCTTTGATTCACGAAAAGTGCAAACGAATGACGTGTTTATCGCAATTAGAGGATATGAGGTAGATGGACATAGTTATATCAGTGCTGCAATAAAACTAGGAGCTGTCGCTATTATTTGTGATGAAATCCCAGAAAAAATAGTCAATGGAGTAACCTATATTCAAGTAGATAATGGAAGTAGTGCATTGGCAATTATGGCTTCGAATTTTTATGGAAATCCTTCTGAAAACCTAAAGCTAATTGGTGTTACAGGAACCAACGGAAAAACGACTGTTGCTACCTTATTATATCAGCTCTTTAAAAAAGCAGGATACAAAGTCGGATTATTATCTACGGTAAAAATCTTAGTAGATGATACGGAGTACAAAACAACACATACAACTCCGGATTCATTGACCATTAATAGGTATTTAGAAAAAATGAATCATGAAGGTGTCGAATATTGTTTTATGGAAGTTTCTTCACATGGAATTCATCAAAAAAGAACGGCTGGTTTAGTATTTCAAGGTGGAATCTTTACGAATTTATCACACGATCATTTAGATTATCACGATACGTTTGCTGAATACAGAGATGTCAAAAAGAAATTCTTTGATGAATTGCCAAAAGAAGCGTTCTGTCTAGTCAATATTGATGATAAAAACGGCTTGATTATGATGCAAAATACGAAAGCCAAAAAATACACCTATGCACTAAAAACCTATGCAGATTATCGTGCGCAAATCTTGGAAAATAGATTGGCAGGATTGCTTTTAAAAATAAATGACAACGAAGTTTGGACAAAGCTTATAGGAAGTTTCAACGCGTACAATCTATTATCTATTTACGCTACAGCAGAATTGTTAGGCTTAGAAGAAATTGAAATCTTACGATTAATCAGTGAACTCGAAAGTGTAAGCGGGCGCTTTGAATATTTCATTACAAAAAATAAAATAACAGCAATTGTTGACTATGCACATACGCCAGATGCTTTAAAAAATGTGCTGCAAACGATTAACAACATACGTACAGGAAACGAACAACTCATTACAGTTGTTGGTTGTGGAGGAGATAGAGATGTGACGAAACGTCCGAAAATGGGGAATATTGCATCTACTTTAAGTACAAAAGCCATCTTTACTTCAGACAATCCGCGAAGTGAAGATCCATTAACTATTATTGAAGCTATCGAAAAAGGTGTTGAGCCGCAAAACTATAAAAAAACACTTTCGATTACAGATCGTAAGCAAGCCATAAAAACGGCCTGTCAAATGGCGAATGAAAATGATATCATTCTCATTGCAGGAAAAGGACATGAAACCTATCAAGAAATCAACGGAAAACGAACTGATTTTGACGATTACAAAATAGCAAAAGAAATACTCGATAATCTCAACGAATAAACAACAATAAAAAGCCTCAACAACAAAGAATATGTTATACTATCTATTTGAATATCTCGAACAGCAATACCAGTTTCCAGGTGCGTCCTTATTTGGATACCTGAGTTTCAGGGCAGCAATGGCAGTGATTCTTTCGTTGTTAATTTCCATGATTTTTGGAAAGAAAATTATCAATTACTTGCGCTCCAAACAAATTGGAGAAACGGTGCGCGATTTAGGATTAGCTGGGCAAAAAGAAAAAGCAGGAACGCCAACCATGGGAGGAATCATTATCATCTTGGCAACTTTGGTTCCTGTGCTGCTTTTTGCAAAACTAGAAAACATTTACATCATTCTATTGATAGTAACCACGATTTGGATGGGAATTATTGGTTTTATAGATGATTACATCAAGAAATTTAAAAACGACAAAAAAGGCCTCAAAGGAAAATTCAAAATATTAGGACAGTTAGGATTGGGAATCATCGTTGGAGCAACGCTATTCTTTCATAATGATGTTACTATTCGTGAAGAATTACCAGCAAATCAACAACAGGAAATTGTGATGAATAACAATGTTCCTACAAAGAAATTTGGTGAAGAAGTACGCTCTATGAAAACGACCATTCCTTTTGTAAAAGATAATGAAATCGACTATGCAAAATTGGTGACTTGGATCAATCCAGACTATGCAAAATATGCTTGGTTGGTATTCATTCCAATTGTCATATTTATCATCATGGCGGTTTCTAATGGAGCAAATCTCACAGATGGAATTGACGGACTAGCCGCTGGAACTTCCGTCATAATTGTGCTCACCTTAGGAATATTTGCATGGATATCTGGAAATCTAATTTTCTCAGAGTATCTTAATGTTATGTATATCCCAAGAGCAGGAGAAATTACCATATACATTGCTGCATTTGTAGGAGCATTGATCGGATTTTTATGGTACAACACCTATCCAGCACAAGTATTTATGGGTGATACAGGAAGTTTAACCATTGGAGGAATTATTGCGGTAATCGCAATTGCAATCCGTAAAGAATGGCTCATTCCAATTTTGTGTGGAATCTTCTTGGCTGAAAACTTATCGGTTGTCATGCAGGTGAGTTATTTCAAATACACCAAAAAGAAATTTGGAGAAGGAAGAAGAATATTCAAAATGTCGCCTTTGCATCATCACTATCAAAAACTAGGATATCACGAAAGTAAAATTGTAACCAGATTCTGGATCATCGGAATCTTGCTAGCAATTCTAACGATTGTAACCTTAAAAGTGAGGTAATATTTGAAGCTAAGAGTGAGGAGTTAACAAATCAACACTTCGAGAAGCTCAGTGTAAACAAAAAATAAAAAGCTAATAGTTAACAGCTAGCAGCTAATAAAAAAACAAGTAGTGTCAAAACAACGAATAGTCATATTAGGAGGCGGAGAAAGCGGTGTAGGAACAGCAATCTTAGGAAAGAAAAAAGGCTATGAGGTGTTTGTTTCTGACAAAGGAGCTATCAAACAACACTATAAAAACGTTCTGAATCAGTTTGAAATTGATTGGGAAGAAAAGCAGCATACAGAAGCTAAGCTTTTCAACGCTGATGTCGTAATGAAGAGTCCTGGAATTCCAGATACAATTCCTTTAGTAAAAGCGCTCAAAGAGAAAGGAATTGCAGTGATTTCTGAAATAGAATTTGCAGTACAATTTACAGAAGCAACAATTGTAGGAATTACAGGAAGTAATGGGAAAACTACCACTACGATGTTAACGCATCATGTATTAAAACAAGGTGAGTTAAATGTAGGTGTTGCAGGAAATATGGGAGACAGTTTTGCGAAACAAGTAGCAGAGCAATCCTATGATAAATATGTGTTAGAGTTAAGCAGTTTTCAGCTTGATGGGATTGTTAATTTCAATCCGCACATTGCAATCATTACGAGTATTACACCCGATCACTTAGATCGATATGACTATAAGTTTGAAAACTACATCGCTTCAAAATTTAGAATTGCGATGAATCAAACGGAAAACGATTATCTCATCTACGATGCAGATGATGAGGTCGTTGTAGAAGGAATAAAAAAACACAATATAAAATCAACGCTAATACCATTTTCGCTTACAAAAAAGCTAGAAAATGGCGCGTATATAGAAGATGAAAATATAATACTAACGATACAAAATAAGACCATAACTATGCCGACGGACTCGCTAGCCCTAGAAGGACAACACAATGTAAAAAACGCAATGGCAGCTTCTGCAGTTGCTCAACTATTAAACATCAGAAAACAAACCATACGTGAAAGTATGTCAGGATTTCAAGGTGTAGAACATCGTTTGGAAAAAGTATTAAAAATCCAAAATGTTCAGTACATCAATGATTCCAAAGCAACCAATATCAATGCAACATATTACGCGTTGGAAAGTATGACGACACAAACGGTTTGGATTGTTGGAGGTGTTGATAAAGGAAATGACTATTCAGACTTATTGCCTTTGGTTCATGAAAAGGTAAAAGCAATAGTTTGTTTAGGAGTAGACAACTCAAAAATTATTGAGTCATTTGGAAGAGTAACTGATTTAATGGTAGAGACAACTTCTATGAGTGAAGCTGTAAAAATTGCGCACAAAATTGCTGAAAAAGGAGATAATGTATTGTTGTCGCCAGCATGTGCAAGTTTCGATTTATTTGAAAATTACGAAGAAAGAGGAAAACAGTTCAAAGAAGCAGTAAGAAGGTTATAAGGTAGTTACATGATGAGTTTAATCATGTTAATAACTAAAGATAAAGAGTGAAAAAATATTTGTGTATTCGTGGTAAAAACTAAAAACAAAAATGAACACCATCTTTAAAAACATAAAAGGAGATAGAGCGCTTTGGGCAGTAGTAGCCCTATTGGCGTTATTCTCGTTTTTACCTGTATACAGCGCAAGTAGCAACTTGGCGTATTTATATGGAGATGGAAATACATTAAAGTTTTTGGTGAAACATGCGTCGCATCTATTTTTAGGATTTGCTATAATTTACGGAGTGCATCGTATGCCGTACCATTATTTCAAAGGTTTGTCTATCATAATGTTGCCCATTGTATTGTTTTTCTTAATCTATACGTTGGCACAAGGAACAACCATTGGAGGAGCCAATGCAAGTCGTTGGATGCGAATTCCTTTTGTGGGGCTCAAATTCCAAACATCCACATTAGCAGGTGTTGTTTTGATGATATATGTAGCGAGATATCTATCAAAAATAAAAGACAAAGTCGTCACTTTTAAAGAAACCATTTTGCCGCTTTGGGTTCCAGTATTTTTAGTAGTTGGATTGATATTGCCAGCGAACTTTTCCACAACAGCAATCATCTTTTCTATGGTGTTGATGTTGTGTTTCTTAGGAGGATATCCGTGGAAATATCTATTAATGGTTGTAGGCTCAGGTATTATAGGTTTGTTGTTGTTTATCGTGATAGGAAGAGCTATTCCTGGACCAATTCAGGTTAAAATACAAACATGGGAAAACCGTGTAGCGAACTATTGGAATGCCGAGAAAAAAGAAAATACAGAAGGGAATTATCAAATAGATCGTGCAAAAATTGCAATTGCTACAGGTGGAATCGTTGGTGTTGGAGCAGGGAAAAGTGTAATGAAGAACTTATTGCCGCAAAGTGCATCAGATTTTATTTATGCAATTATAGTAGAAGAGTATGGTTTAGTAGGAGGTTTATCGTTACTCTTTCTATATATGTTATTGCTCTTTCGGATTGTTATTGTGGCGCACAAAGCAGATACAATATTTGGAAAACTTCTCGCAATAGGAGTAGGATTGCCTATTGTATTTCAAGCATTAATTAATATGGCAGTTGCGGTAGAATTATTTCCAGTAACAGGGCAAACTCTGCCATTAATTAGTAGTGGAGGAACTTCCATTTGGATGACTTGCTTAGCTATTGGAATTGTATTAAGTGTTAGTAAGAAAAGAGAAGAAATTTTAAAAAGCGAGGAGAAGGAAGAAAAAGAGGAAGCGGTCGAGGAAAATCCATTAGCCGTATTAAGTGATGCTATGTAAGAGATCAAATTGTAGATGAAAAGAAGCATATCAATGAATAGCTAGAAAGCTACAAATAAAAGAAGCAAATAAGAGAAAAGATTCGTGTTTTTGCATGGCAAAAAAAACAAATCAACGAATCAACGAATCAACAAAAAATAAAAAAAACGAGGAGCTGATAGCTAAAGGCAAGAAGCAAATGAATAAAAAAGAGCAATCATACAAAATTATCCTATCAGGTGGCGGAACAGGTGGACATATCTATCCTGCGATTGCGATTGCGAATGAATTAAAAAAACGGTATCCAAAATCAGAATTCCTATTTGTGGGAGCCAAAGACCGAATGGAGATGGAAAAAGTGCCACAAGCTGGTTACAAAATTGAAGGTTTATGGATTTCGGGATTGCAACGAAAGTTGACATTAAAAAACATGATGTTTCCATTTAAGTTGATTAGCAGTTTGTGGAAATCGCAAAAAATTGTCAAAAAATTCAAGCCAGATGTAGTTATTGGGACAGGCGGATTTGCTAGCGGACCTTTGCTAAAAGTAGCTTCTGGGAAAAAAGTACCTGCGTTAATTCAAGAGCAAAACTCGTATGCAGGAATTACAAACAAATTACTTGGAAAACAAGTGCAAAAAATATGTGTTGCGTATGACAATATGGAGCGCTTCTTTCCACAAGAAAAAATTATAAAAACAGGAAACCCTGTACGACAAGATTTATTAGAAATAGCAAGTAAAAGAGGAGAAGCACAAACATTTTTTCAACTAAAAGAAGGTGTTAAAACGGTCTTAATTATTGGAGGAAGTTTAGGCGCAAGAAGAATCAATCAATTGATCGAAAAAGAACTAGATTTTTTCAAAGCGCAAAACGTACAGTTGATATGGCAATGCGGAAAGTTCTATTACGAACAATATAAAAAACACAATGAATTGGAGCATGTGCAAGTGCATCAATTTGTCAATAAAATGGATTTAGCGTATGCAGCTGCAGATGTCATCATTTCGCGTGCAGGAGCAAGTTCAGTGTCAGAATTGTGTATTGTAGGGAAACCTGTAATCTTCATTCCGTCACCTAATGTAGCAGAAGATCATCAAACAAAAAATGCATTGGCTATCACGGAAAAAGAGGCTGGTATTTTGATAAAGGAAAGCGAATTGGACGGAGAGTTTGAAAAGCAATTTGAGGTGCTAATTCAGTCAGAAGAAAAACAAATTGAATTAGGTAAGAAAATCAAAGAATTAGCATTGCCAAACGCGACAGTACATATCGTAGATGAAGTTGAAAAATTATTGAACAGTTAAGAATGAATTTGAAAAGCATACATAACGTTTACTTTGTAGGTATTGGCGGAATCGGCATGTCTGCCTTGGCGCGCTATTTCAAATTCAATAATAAAAATGTAGCGGGTTATGATAGAGTAAAAACTGAAATCACTGATGGATTAGAAGTATTGGGAATTCAAGTTTCTGCCAAAGACGATGTTGCAGAAATTCCAACAGAATATCTCAACAAAGAAAATACCATCATTATTTATACGCCTGCGGTGCCGAGTTCGCATGTAGAGTTGACATATTTTCGTGAAAACAATTTCAATATCTACAAAAGAGCAGAAGTTCTTGGACTAATCACAAGAAACACCTTTTGTTTAGGAGTTGCAGGAACACATGGAAAAACAACAACATCAAGTATTCTGGGACATTTATTGGCAGAATCAGGTGTAGATGTAACCGCTTTTTTAGGTGGAATTGCAGAAAACTATAATTCAAACTTAATTCTAAAAGGAAACGAAATTACAGTTGTAGAAGCAGACGAATTTGATCGCTCATTTTTACAGCTTTCACCAGATATTGCTTGTATAACATCAATGGATGCCGATCATTTGGATATCTATGGAGAAAAAGAAGCTTTGCAAGATTCGTTTATAGAATTTGCCAAATGCATCAAGCCAAATGGAAAACTATTAGTACAGGAAGACATTGAACTGGATGGAATCACTTATGGATTCAACGAAACATCTGATTATCGTATAAAAAATATACACATACGAAATGGGGCGTATGTGTTTGACATTGTAACACCATTGAAAGTCATTGAGGACATTCAGTTTTATTTGCCCGGACGACACAACTTGTTAAACGGTCTAGTAGCTTTCGCGATGGCGGACATTATAGGTACCCCAACCGACCGCCTCGCTAAAGCTTTGGGAACTTTTATAGGAGTGAAGCGCAGATTTTCCTATCAAATTAAAACGGAAGACTTAGTGTTTATTGATGATTATGCACATCATCCCACAGAAATAAACGCCTTGCATCAAGCAGTACGAGAAATGTATCCTGCTAAAAAAGTAACGGCAATATTTCAACCGCATTTATTCAGCAGAACAAAAGATTTTGCGGACGAATTTGCAGAAAGCCTAGCGCAATTTGATGAAGTCATTCTCTTAGAGATTTATCCTGCAAGAGAAAAGCCAATAGAAGGTGTTACTTCAAGTTGGTTACTGGATAAAATAAAGAGTAACCAAAAACAGTTGGTTGTCAAAGAAAAATTAATCGATCATCTGGCCACTATTGATACAGATGTATTATTAACAGTAGGTGCTGGAGATATTGGAGCAGAAGTAGAAAAAATTAAAAATAGACTAACAGTTGAGCATTAATTGGAAT
This sequence comes from Kordia sp., assembly GCF_022447245.1. Lineage (GTDB taxonomy): Bacteria > Bacteroidota > Bacteroidia > Flavobacteriales > Flavobacteriaceae > Kordia. The sequence continues at coordinate 22,585 of NZ_JAKVBC010000044.1, forward strand.
CTAATAAAAGGAATTGCCATTGTCGCAATATTAATTTTTCTATATGCCTTTTCGGCGAATAGAAATGCAGCGCGTGTGATTGAAATTCCAGATGTAAAATTTCTAGAAAGAGAACAAGATTTCATTACACGAACGATGGTTAATAAATTGTTAATACAAAATCAGGATAGTGTTACGAACGTAAGAAAAGAACAACTAGATTTGGATGTTCTGGAGGAACGTTTACGCGCAAACGAAATGATTCAAGATGCACAAGTGTATCTGTCTGTAAATGGGACTCTTGGTGCAAAAATTAAACAGCGAACACCAATTGCACGTATCGCAACAAAAGACTCTTATTACATCGATTCTGAAGGGAAAGCAATGCCTTTGTCTTCAGTTTCTGCTGCTCGCGTTCCATTTGTGGAAGGAAAAGTAGCTAAAAAAGAGTTGCAAAATATATATGTACTTGCAAAATATATTGCCGAAGATGACTTCTTAAAAAAGAATGTGATCGCTATAGTACAAAACGAAAACAAAACATTCAATCTCAAATTAAGAATGAATGATTTTGTTGTGCTATTTGGCAACATAAAAAATATAGAGAAGAAGGTGAATAATTTGAAAGCGTTTTACAAAAAAGCAACAAAAGATAAAACGTTGAACGATTATGCAAAAGTTGATTTAAAATTTACCAATCAAGTAGTATGCACCAAAAAATAAAGTATGGAAAACAATAGCATCGCAGTAGGATTAGACATAGGAACCACAAAAATTGTGTCAATGATTGGGCGAAGGAATGAATACGGTAAGCTCGAAATTCTTGGAGTTGGAAAATCTAAGAGTCTTGGTGTGCATCGTGGTGTCGTAAATAATATTACACAAACAATTCAATCCATACAACAAGCAGTACAAGGTGCAGAAAGTGATTCGGATTTTAAAATCACTGAAGTAGTAGTTGGTATCGCAGGACAACACATTCGTAGTTTGCAGCACAGTGATTATATCACACGTACCAATGCAGATGAAGTTATTGATGATGGTGATATTGATTTATTGATCAATCAGGTATACAAATTGGTAATGCTTCCAGGTGAAGAAATCATTCATGTGCTTCCGCAAGAATACAAAGTAGATGGGCAAGCAGAAATCAAAGAGCCTATAGGAATGTATGGAGGACGTTTGGAAGCTAATTTCCATGTTGTTGTGGGACAAGTTTCTTCAATTCGTAACATTGGTCGTTGTGTAAAAAGCTCAGGACTAGATTTAGCAGGAATAACATTAGAGCCCTTAGCTTCTGCCAATGCCGTATTGAGTCAAGAAGAAAAAGAAGCAGGAGTTGCATTAATTGATATTGGAGGAGGAACAACTGATTTGGCCATTTTTAAAGATGGAATCATTCGTCATACAGCTGTAATTCCATTTGGAGGAAATGTTATTACAGAAGATATCAAAGAAGGCTGCTCTATCATAGAAAAACAAGCAGAATTACTCAAAATAAAATTTGGATCGGCTTGGCCAGGAGAAAACAAATACAACGAAATTGTGTCTATTCCTGGATTACGAGGAAGAGAACCTAAAGAGATTACATTAAAAAATCTCTCAAAAATAATTCATGCTCGTGTTGTTGAAATCATAGAACAAGCGTACTTAGAAATCAAGAACTACGGTCATGAAGAACAAAAAAAGAAACTTATTGCAGGAATCGTGTTGACAGGTGGTGGAAGCCAGCTGAATCACTTAAAGCAATTAGTGGAATACATTACAGGAATGGATACCAGAATCGGCTATCCTAATGAACATCTAGCAGGCGACTCGGATCCAGATATGGCAAGTCCGTTATATGCAACTGCTGTTGGATTAGTAATGAATGCAATTGAAAACCAATCAAAAGTTGTCGTAGAAGAAGAAGTTGTGGAACCACCTACAGAAACAGCTCCAGCAGAAGAACCTGCTATCGAAGACAACGAAGAACATACCAATACCAGTGCTCCAATACAATCGGAACCTAAAAAAGAACGCAAGTCGATCTTTGAAAAATGGGCCGATAAGTTGAAAGATTTTTTAGATAACGCAGAATAATAAAAAACCAGTTTTAAGAATTATGAGTAGCAACACAGAATTCGGAAACATTTCATTTGATTTGCCAAAGAACCAATCAAATGTAATCAAAGTGATCGGTGTAGGTGGCGGCGGAAGTAATGCCATCAACCACATGTTCCAGCAAGGAATAAAAGGTGTAGACTTTGTGATTTGTAATACAGATTCACAAGCACTACAAAACAGTCCAGTGCCTAACAAAATACAGTTAGGAGTTTCATTAACTGAAGGACTTGGTGCAGGAGCCAATCCAGAAGTTGGTGAAAAAGCAGCTTTAGAAAGTATAGATGATATTGGAACAATGCTCGATACCAATACAAAAATGGTATTTATTACTGCCGGAATGGGTGGAGGAACAGGAACAGGAGCTGCGCCAGTAATCGCAAAATTAGCCAAAGATAAAGACATACTTACCGTAGGTATTGTAACAATTCCTTTTAAGTTTGAAGGAAGAATGCGTAATGCACAAGCGCGTATTGGTGTAGAAAAATTACGTGCGCATGTAGATTCTTTGATTGTAATTAATAATGATAAACTACGTGAAGTTTACGGAAACTTAGGATTTAAAGCAGGATTCTCTAAAGCTGACGAAGTACTTTCCACAGCATCTAGAGGAATTGCAGAAGTAATAACGCATCACTATACACAGAATATTGACTTGCGTGATGCGAAAACTGTGTTATCTAATAGTGGAACTGCAATTATGGGGTCGGCAAATGCTTCAGGTGCTAACAGAGCTAGCGAAGCTATTATGAAAGCTTTAGATTCCCCATTATTAAATGACAATAAAATTGATGGAGCTAAAAACGTACTGTTGCTTATCGTTTCTGGTTCGGAAGAGATCACGATTGATGAAATCGGAGAAATCAACGATCACATCCAAAATGAAGCTGGAGGAAGTGCTAATATCATTATGGGTGTTGGAGAAGATGAAACCCTAGAAGATGCAATTTCGGTAACCATTATTGCTACTGGTTTTGATGTAGATCAGCAGGATGAAATCGTGAATACAGAATCAAAAAAAGTAATTCATACTTTAGAGGATGAACAACCTGCGGTACAAAACTTAACGCCAAAGGCTACAGCAGTGGTAACACCAAATATACCGCAAAAGCCTGTTGAAGAAGTAAAGCCAAAAGAAGAAAAGGTAATTCGTCATACGCTAGTTGATGATACAGCACAACTCAATTTAATTCCGACTACGGAAATTATCAAAAATATGTCTGTTGTATATGAAGAAGTAAAGGCAACGAAAGTAGAAGAGGACTTTTTAATTACCACTTTGACAGATGAAATCAAATCGATGGAAGTAAACGATCCACAGTTTGTAATTGCTGAACCAAAAGAGGAAGAAAATCAAATTTCTTTTACGTTTGATATGCCGTTGGCAGAACCAGTACAGGAAGAAGTGCCAAAGCAAGGAGAAAATATCGTGAAGTTTGATTTATCAGATGAGATTAAATCTTTAGAAGTAAACGATCATGTAGAAGTCATCCCCGTGACAGAAGCACATGACAAAGGTGTCACGCGTTATAGTTTAGATGACTATATGGACGAAGAATCAACTTCTGATAAAAATATTTCTCAAGCAGCTGAGGATGGTATAGTTTTTGAAAAGAAAATAACCGAAAGTTCAACAGAAGAAACTCCTAGTACAGAAAGTGTTGATCCATTTAACAGTACTATTGAAGAGAGTTTAAAAAGTAGAACGGACGAAAGAAAAAGAAAGTTAAAAGAATTTAATTATAAATTCAATAACAATAACGCTAATCGTATTGACGAAATTGAGAAGCAACCAGCATACAAAAGAGCTGGAATTGAACTTAATGATGCCAATAACCCTAGCAATAATACTTCTAGAACCAGTTTAGGTACGGATAGTAATGATGATATGCAATTAAGAAACAATAATTCTTTCTTGCACGACAACGTTGACTAATTTGATTTAGTACTATTATATATGTTTTTTTAGACCCGGAAATTGCTGTTCGATTTTCGGGTTTAATTTTTTATCTTCGCTTTTCCAAAAACAAAAATCATGGGATTACAACAAGATATAATGACGGCTATGAAAACGGCTATGAAGGCAAAAGATCAAACAGCTTTGGCAGCGTTACGTGCTGTTAAATCTGAAATACTTTTAGCAAAGACAAGTGGAGCAGGAGATGACTTGTCAGAAGCGGACGAAGTCAAGTTACTACAAAAACTTGTAAAACAACGTAAAGACAGTGCAGCAATCTTTACAGAGCAGGGAAGAGCAGATTTAGCAGAACCAGAAATTGCGCAAGCAGCTGTTATAGAACAATTTTTACCAGAGCAATTAACTGCAGACGAAATAGAAAAAGTAGTTGTGATGACTATTGATAGCATTGGCGCTTCTGGAATGAAAGATATGGGGAAAGTCATGGGAATGGTTTCTAAAGAATTGGCTGGACAAGCTGATGGAAAAACGATTTCTACTATTGTAAAGGCAAAATTGTCTAGTTAATTTTTTTTAAACTAAAGAACTCAAAATAATTAGATTCCTGCTTTTGCGGGATTATACGGCTACGTAGCTCAGCTGAATAGAGCACTGGATTTCGGCTCCAGCGGTCGCAGGTTTGAATCCTGCCGTAGTCACAAAATAACTTACTGAATTTCAGTAAGTTATTTTTTTAGTAACAATATTTTAACTGTTTAGAATTGAAAAAAGGTACTCCTATTATCTAACTATTAAGATTTTTGGTGTTCAATGTGTTGAATACTCATAGCTTACGATTTGGTAGCTTCTGGGTAGAATTTTAAAGGAAATGATTTTCGTTTTAAAGCTGTTAAAAATTATTTGATATAAACTAATAACTTAGCTCCTTTATCTTTACTGTCCAGTTTTTGATGCTAGCCCCAACAATTTAAAAAAGTTTATCAAGAGAGTATACACAGGGTTTTTATTTCAACATATAGGGAATCGAGATTATTCTACATTATCAAAAAGAGAAAAAGATATAATTATAGTGACTAGAATATTATTAAAGTATTCATAATACAAGTAAGATAGAATCCAGGAAACAACTTTTCATTTTCGAGGGATCAATTGGTGAATTTAATGCTACAACTCATTGCTTACAAATTGGTGGTGCCCTCTTAACTTGGAATAAATCATGAAGCTGATTTTTATTTTTAAGTGAATATATATTCGTGTATTTATACCTAATTAAGATCATAAAAATTAAACAATTCTAATTAAGGAAGAGAGCTTATACTCACTGTAATAAGTTATTTATAATTTATAAAAGCGCAATTGATCTTTTATAAAAGGTCAAGTAGATTCCTTTGTTTACAGGCATTAACACACTTCCTTTGAATCAAATTCATTAAAACCTTGATTAGTTATGAAAAACTAAAATTTAACCCTTTTAACGAGTTGAAAAGGAGAATTTGATAGCAATGGTATTAAAAAAAACGACCTCATTTTTATGCTCGTAACAATTAACGCTGGGAGAATTAGATACATCCATTTCAAAGAATATATGGAGTATAACTTCAGAATTTAAACGCACACTTTCACTGAATCATTCTTTAAGAAAAATGAGCCTTAAACAGACGATACATTTCTTTATCTCTAGACTCAATGTTGACCAAAAAATAGATATCCTGTAAAAAAACATTATTATGAATATATCCAAATATTTTCAAATTTTAGGGTTGCTTCTTGTTACCACACAATTAACTCTAGCGCAAGCCCCCCAAAAAACATTTTCAGAAAAACTAGATGGAATAAAAACGTCTAGTAAAGAATTAACCAAAAGTGCTTCATCAGATAATTCATCTGTGGGGCAATCTGGAGCCATGTCAACCTCCATTCCTCTGGTAAACGTTACTTCAAGGACAATGTCTTTTCCAATTCAATTAAACTATACTGCGGGGATCAAAGTCGATCAACAAAGTAGTTCGGTCGGATTGGGTTGGGTACTTCCTGTAGGAAGTATTACAAGAGACTATGGGGCTTTTGAACCAGATTATTCTTCCACAGAACATGAAGGAGAAATGAAATCTTCGGTTGTAGGAGGTAATGATGGTTGGTTAAACCCTACGGGCAATAGTATTAATCCATCGGTTCATAATCAAATTCTACAATACAATGCCTTAACCGCACCCGAAAATCATCAGATGCCTTTGAGTGATTTCTATCATATTAATGTTCCTGGATTTGGCTCAAATTCATTTTGGAACGGAGGCGCTGTAGGCAGTGCACACGATTGGAAATGGAATGAGCATGAAAATTGGCTGGTAGATCATAGTGTGAAGACATTCAGTATTGATCAGGAATATTCTCGTATAAATGAAAAAGATATGGGCATGGGACCAACCTATGAAGGCGACAAAACGAAGTTTAATACGTCTGCCAATTTTGCTGCGGCCATAGGTGTGTTGCCGTATGTTATCAATGGAAAAGCCAACTTTGCCGATGTAACTTCAACCAATCAGGTAGCATATGAAGATTTTAATTCTTTTACCATCACTGATGAAAATGGAACGCAATACGTTTTTGGAAGACCGCTGAGAGGGCAGAAGTTTATTCTTCAAGAATCACCTTATTGGTCAACGGATAAAGGAAGTAGTGCTGGAAACTCAACGATGGGAAATTTCTGGAAGCTAGACTATATTGCTGAGTGGCTATTGACAGAAATTCGTTCGGCAGACTATGAAGATTTGAATAATAACGGCATTGCAGATGATGAAGATGCAGGCGATTGGATTCGATTCGAATATACTGAAAAAACACAGCGCGTGGAAACAGTTCCAAAAAATGGAACTTCAAGTTTTTATGCGACTGTTCCGAAGCATCGTGAATGGTCAACTTTTTCTCAAACAGATCAGGCTTCTTCATTAATGCGTGAGCGCGCTTATTTAACTAAGATAATCACACCTATTCAGGAAGTAGATTTTACAATTTCGAAACGATTTGATGTAGATCATGATTATTTAGCAAAACCCGCAAATCGAGTAGGGAATGAGTTCTACTATGAAGATCGTCATTGCGCGGCTGGTGCTAATGGTTCTCCGTCTGACTTTGATATTCACTATCCTGTAGAAACCATGAAGTACGATTCTATCAACGTATTTACGAGATTGATTGATAAATCTATTTACACCACTGAGAATACACAAACACAGGGAATTGTATTGAAGTATGCAGAGAAAGGAAGTCCAGAAGAATTGGCTGTATCCGATTATGTAATTCGAGATAATAATGACACACCTAAAACACGTGCCGATGGAACACATATCGGAACACCTTCACAAACCTATTTTGATATTGAGGAATTTGCACAGAAAGACAAAAGAGGAAAAACAACATTGCTTGGTATCGAACTATTTGGGGGCGATATGGATGCTTCCCAAAAAACACAATACGAGTTTGAATATGCCTATAATCCGAGTTATTCCGAAATTCATAAACGAAACATTATCAAACAATGGACCTCGCCTTCGGTGCGACAATCTGGTTCGCCAAAAGCGGATCCTAGAATTGGCGGGAATCATACATATACTGAGCAAATATTACAGGCTGACGGTGTTTCTTATCAAAACACGTTGCATACTAATCTTCCCACCTACGAATTTTTAGTAGACATTCCTTTTACACAGAAACACCATAAAATTGAAACGCTAGTAGAAGCAATAAGCTTTGTAGATTCTGGCGCTTTAGATCAGGGAGGTTACACAGTCATAGAAGAGACTATTGATCCTCTTTTAAGCCCCATTAAAGATGTGTTTGGGTATTTATATGCAGAAAACTGCACAAACTGTGCAGAAGCCTGGAGTTTAACAAAAATCACCTATCCAACGGGCGGGCAGGTCAGTTTTGAGTATGAGCCTGGAACATTTGATGCTGGGGATGCATCAAACTGGGATTTTGATGAAAAGGAAATGCCGTTGATCAAAGAATACAATGCACTTGCAAAAAAACGTTCATACGTGCAGGATGCACACAACCAGTATGCAGAGAGTTTAGGTCTGGGAATTGGGTCCAATAATCGACAAAAAGAATTGACAGCTACTTTTGAAATGGATGTGCCTACAACTTTTGGGATTCGATTGAAAAAGAAAACAATTTCAGATCGCGTAAACCTTGATGTGGTAATTGACTATGAGTATGGAACTGGTCACTACTCTGCACTTCCTGCGGAATTTGTGCAATCCATGTACGGTACGTTTAATCAATTCTTAATTCTTGAAAGACTTCGTCATCAATGGGAAGTAGGTAACTATGGTACACCTCAACCAACGGGACCGCAATACATTAACGATTTTGAAGAAAAAATGAGACATGCGGCACTTTCAGGAGTAGCCTTAGATGATTATCGAGCAGTTCATTTTTATGAATATGTTGACGAGAAAATGATAGATAATTCTTTTACACGTACTCATTACGGGCCTTTGGATGGAATTGCTACTGTTGAGTACGATGACTTTAACTTGTATTGTATTAAAAGACCTAATGGATATTCTTATGACAATAGATATGTGTTGGCGAAAACAGCATTGTCCTTACAACCTATTCAATTACTTAAAGTAGAAAGTTTTGATGCCAATGAATCAACTCCATATCAGGAAGAAACATATACCTATGAACGAACACAGCTAGCATCGTACGATTTCGAAGTAGACTATACGCAAGTAGGTACTGCGTTTAATACCATAGAATTATGGGATAATACATTTGAAATTTATTGGCCAATAACAACCAGTTTCAACACAAATCCTATAAGCATTGGGAATGTTCATTTTTGGATATTAGGGGCGCCTGGCCCTGGTGAGTCAGGATTTGGGTATCTTGTTTCAAAGTCAATTACGGATGCGCATAGCCTTCCGTATCCATCACAAAGTCCTTACACATACGAACGTTGGGCTTCCTTCAAAACAACCTTACAAAAGAAACAAAGCAACTATAAAGGATTGATTTCTACAGTTGAATATGATTACAACAATAGATATCAACTTGCAGAAGAAAAGCTCTCTGCCGCATACACTCCGGAGCAGCTCATTACCACGTACACATATGCGTATGAAACCTATGCTGCCGCTCCTCAAAATAGCTTTCTAACAAAAAATATGTTGGCATTACCAACAGAAACTACTACCTATCTAAATACAGTGTTACTAGGGAATGCAGTAAGTGCTAAAATGATCACTTATGATTTAAATTCCTATGCCATTCCACGAGTGGAAGCATTGTACGCTTATGAAACACCTGTAGATCCTAATCTGGGAACATTTACCTTGACGCCTTTCGATATCAATGCAAGTTCCAATCCTAATTGGAGAATTGCACAAAATGATAACATCGCATACAACAAACCAGGACAATTGATGTCCTCAAGAGCAAATCGCCTGTATTCAAAAACGGTATTTGGAAACAATATAAATCTTCCAAAAGCCTCTATTTCCAGTCCCATTGAGGCATTTGATGCTACCTACTCAGGTTTCGAAGATTTCACAGGAAGACACAACATAGCAGATTGGGACAATGATGATTACCAGGATGAAAAATGGTTTACCGCTGATATTGAAACAGGGGAAGAACTTGGGTTTTCAACGCTGGTAGTTCAAAATCCTTGCGGACATCCAATACCGTCAGGAGGATTGACCACTGCCGAAACCATAAGCAAACATCTGAATTATGTGATGACCGATAATACCTTAGGACTAGTAGTCGGTGACGTTGTAGAAATAAAATTAACTGGAGGTGACTATGCAGTTCCAGCTAACTACTCGTGGAGCATTGAAACCACAGTTACTGCAATCCTTGATCGAACAGATTACATCGCTAATGGTACATTGCCAAATTGGATTGACGTACAGTTGAAAGATTATATTCTCTGCTTTGCAGATCCGTTGGAATTTCCTGAATCATCTTACACACTTAACGGTGTGTTTGGAGGAGTTGTCAATCCTACTGATGAAGGCGGAGCAATTACCATTTCTGAAACTATTATTAAAAAGAAAAATCCGACATACAATCTTTCAAAAACCTATGCTCGAACAGGAAAATACAGTTACAAACTTCCAACTTTGAAAGATGCCAGCGAAAGCCCTACAAAAACTGCGGTTCGTCCCGTAAATCTTACGGCGCCTTTCCCAGCGTCAGGAATGGCATGTATGGATCCTTATGTTGCTCCTTCACAGCAGAATGAATGTCAATGGTCGTATGAAGCTTCTGTTTGGTTAAAATATGATTTTGATATTACTGCCATAGGTGTAGGAGACAGCAACCTTAAAAGTGCGGATATTGACGGAGATGATCTATACCAACGTGGAACGGTTAGTGAAACCGACAACCAGGAAGGTGTAAAAATTATCTGTGATGTATACAATAACGATCATACCGTTTTATTAGAACGAAAAGTATTTTATCCGGAATCACTTTCAGAAGATTGGCAACAATATACGGTGACCATGCCTGTATTAATAGGAGGAGTAAAATGGTTAGACGTGTATGTTCAAAACGAACGCGAACAAATAGGAGCTTCTGTTTCAACGTACAAATCCGTATTTGCAGACGATATCATCATTTATCCAACAGGCGCAAAGTACACTTACAAAACGTACGATAAATTTGCAAATGGTACGTTTACAATCAATAACAATGATGTGTTTACAGAAGCTGTGTTTGACGAAAAAGGAAGACCTGTGGCTCAAAAGAATGCCTATGGAACCACCATTTCGGAACAAGCGTATTTTGAACATCCAAACTGGTCAAATCAAGTAAACCATATAACGGAACGTATGTGGGTTTCTAGTGGAGTTTATAACGAATCACGTCACTATATGGATGGTTTTGGAAAAACAAAACAAGCAATGATCTCAGACCTTGTAAAAGATGCACGTGTGGTAACCGAATCAAATTACTATAATGACAAAGGTTTTACAACCGCAACGTTTAAACCCTATACCTTACCAGGCGCAGCTTTAGAAGATACTTACGATACCGATTTTATCTTCAATGTTCAGGATTTATATTCATCGAGTCATGCGCTTACAGAAGTAGTGTATGAAGCAAAACCTGAAATGAAAGTTGCGAGCATTTTACCACCTAGAGAAAACAGTGAAACTGCAATTATAGCTTCTCAGCAGGATTACATCTCAACGGATCCGTTAGTTGCACCGTATGGGACAACTCCTGCCACACAAAATTATCCTGCGGGTAGTTTATTGATCCATGAAATGACAGATGCCAATGGAAATGTAACAAAAACCTATATGGATAATAGGAAGCGTGTAATTCTGGAAGAAAAAACTAATGGACAAAATCACGTGCAATATGCAGATGGAACCATCGGGATGACCACAGGAAATACAATTGCTCAAACCTGGTTTGTATACGATCCTGAAGGCAGATTGCTCAAAGTAGTTGATCCAACTGGGAAACAAAATACGTATGCATACAATAGTTTAGGTGTTATTGTAAAGAAAACCCTTGCCGATAAAGGAACTTCAGAACTCCGCTACGACAAATACGGACAAATTCGATTTATACGAGATCAAAAAGATATAGACGCTACTAATAGCAACACTTTTAATACAGATCAATTTGCCTATTGGAAGTACGATGCATGGGGAAGGGTTACAGAAACAGGACAAAAGCAAGTGGCTTCGTCCCAACCTTCATTCACAGGAGAACTCTATTTTGATGTATATACAAAAATTGAAGATCAAAACTTTCCGCAAACAAACGAGCCATTGGTACAACTGCATCAACGTTTTGAATATGACGGCACTCGTGATCAATTCAATAGCAACGTACGCTTGTGTGAAACTGTATACAACGATCATGTTGTAAACAGTGACCTAACCATTACTGCGCAAACAGAAGATAAAAAATGTTATGCGTATATGGCAGACGGACAGCTTGCAAATGTTACGTACAGCTATGAAGGACTGGATGCACATACAATTTCTTATAACTACAATGAAGTGCGACTTCCAGTAGGAAAGCAATACAAGCATCCAACAGAAAGTATGTATGACTTTGAATGGAAAACGGATTTGGATAATTTTGCAAGACCACAAACCAATAGTTCTGTTTGGAATGGAGCTACTACACAAACTGGGCAGTATTACTATGATGCATTGGGTAACCTGCTTGTAAAAGGAATGGGAACCACAGGGAATGCAACCAATCCGCATTTGGATTATCATTTCTTTAAGTTTGACATTCGCGATCAACTAACGCATCAAACGTCTACACATTTCCGATTTGGATTGAAATACGATCCTAAAGGAAACATCACAGATCAGTTTTGGAGCAATGAACTTCTCGATCCAACCAATGGCGCCAGTTCAAATATTCATCAATACCATTACTATTACGATCAAATGAACAGATTGATAGGTGCGGATTACCGTTTAGGAACGCAATCTGGAAATCCATTTGCTAATGTTGAAGAATTATATGGCAGCATTCCTAATGACTTCTTATGTGGAGACAATGGCATTGCTGTAGATGAATATCTGAATCCTTTTCTACATAGTTTACAATCACAAATTGACGAAGGGATAAATGTAGATACTGCTACGCATGCATTGAACAGTATACAGGTACTGCGTTCGGAATATGAAAGTGCAGATATTGCTTATAATGCAATGACGGAAGCTGAAAAGGAAAGATTTTTAGCCAATTATATAGCAAAATTAGATCGTGAAAGAATTGACTCTAAAGCCTTTGAAACGTATCGCGCAACACAGGAAAGAGATAATAGACACTTGGATGCCTTGAGAGACGGTAGGATGACGCCTGCAAAGATGAAATACACACAAATATTGCTTTCAGGTTTTCCTGTGAGTAGTAGTGTTTCATGCTATGCAAATATCAATGCTACCATTTACGGCTTTTTACCGACGTTCCCATTCCCAACGAATATGACTAACAGTACAAAATATGATACTGCGTATTGGTATACTGCGAATGGAAACATCACCGATTTAAACCGAAATGATGACAATGGCATAAAAGCAGCACAAAACTATATGTATGGAAATGTGCAAAATAATCTATTGACGGAAGTAGAATGGGATACCAATGGTGTTTTTGAAAACCATGCGTATAACTATGATACCAATGGAAATATCGTCAAAGATTCCAGAAACAACATTATAAATATTTCTTATGATGATTATGACGAATTGCCAATGTCCATCACCAATGCCAACGGAACCCGAAAGTATCGTTACGATACCAATGGGCAGCGTATTGTAAAAGAGATTGATGCCACTAGCAAAAACTACTATTTGGATGGTGTTATTATCAATCAAAGTAATGAAGTAGTAAGTTATCAAACGCCTGAAGGATATGTAGCAGTTTCCAATGATGGCGCACTGATCCTTGCAGATTACTTCTATACTATTACCGATTGGCTTGGTACCAATAGAGCGGTTATGGATGCTACTGGAAGTGTAGTCAATGCAACCGATCACTATCCATTTGGAATGCGTATGCCAGCACGTCAATTTGTAACAGATGCCGAAGGAAAACGTTACCAGTACACGGGACACGAATATGATGAAGAAACCACCTATGGTTATCATGGTGCACGATATTACAACCGCGAACTTGGCAGATACATGAACGTAGATCCATTGGCAGAACAATTTCATGGATGGAGTAGCTACAACTATACCATGGGGAATCCTATCAATTTGATTGACCCTACAGGAGAAGGACCTACAGATTGGATAAAGAATAAAGATGGAGAATATGTTTGGGACAATACGGTAACAAATCCATCTCAGGTTAAAGAAGGACAAACCTATGTGGGGCCAGAAGATGATGACATTGTTAAAGATCTTTTTGAAAAAACAATATACAGTAATGATACCTATAATGTGGTACGATATCTTCCAGAATATGAAAAACAAATGAGAGGGGCACTGGCAACACACAAAAGTGCAAGAATTGATACACACTTATCAGTAAGTATCAGAGCGAATGTTTCTTATCAGGGCATTAGTGGAAGAACTTTTGAAGGAATAGATTTTATTGTGAGCGCATCTGGTCATACAAGTGCTCCATTACAACCTTATGAAAATCTTGAATTTCACGAAACTAAAATGAGCTTTCACGGAGTAGACATGACTAAACAACCTTCTAGTAGAACAGGATCGATTCGTGCACAAGCTGGGACTGGAGTCTACAAATATTCATGGAGTAAAGACAGGGTATATAATGACAAAGGGAAATCATATGATCGATGGGTAAAAGTAGAAGGTGCTTACAGTATTGGAGGCGCACCTGTAACGAATTGGAAGACACCATTTATTCCACTTACTAAATATACTTCAATTGGATTGAAAATTTCATTTAATAATAAATAACATATCAAATAAACAAACCTCTTTCGAGAGGTTTGTTTATCATTTTGAAAACCATAACATAAATATTAATGAAAGATATGTCTCCCAATACAACATCACTAATACAAAACCCTCACAATTATATACTTGTTGGAAGTAAACATAAAGGTGATTATCTGGAAAAAAAGCAGGTTATTTATG
>NZ_JAKVBC010000045.1 GCF_022447245.1 Kordia sp.
CAGAACTTCCGCCTTCAATTGCAACTGTTAATGTGTTTCCTGATAAAGTAGCAGAAGTTAAGTTTTGATCATCTGTTCCTGTTCCATCAGCCAAACTAGATAAATCTACTCCAGTTCCTCCTGAGATATTTAAAGTCGTCCCTGAAAGCGATAAATTTTGAGTATCCGTATTGTCTAAGTATCCTGATAAATCTACTGTATCTGAACTTCCTGTGATACTTAAAAAATTACCAGATAATGAAATCGCCTGAGAATCCGTACCTGTTCCATCTTGAAGAACAGATAAATCTACACCCATACCATCAGTAATATTAAGCGTTGTTCCTGTCAAAGATAAATCCTGATCATCTGTACCTGTACCATCTTGCAATGACGCTAAATCAACACCAGTTCCACCAGAGATATTTAAAGTTGTCCCTGTTAAAGACAAGTTCTGACTATCAGTATTGTCTAAATATCCTGATAAATCTACCGTAGAAGGATTTCCAGTAATGCTTAATGTGTTTGTTGCTAAAGAGATTGCTTGCGCGTCTGTATTATCTAAATATGGAGATAAATCTACTGTTCCAGCATCTCCAGTAATACTCAAAATATCTGAAGCGACAGAGATAGCTTGTGCATCTGTATTATCTAAGTATGGTGATAAATCGACAGATCCACCATCAGTTAAACTTAATACATTACTTACACTTAATGCTAAATCCTGCGTATCCGAATCCATCATACCTTTCCACTGCGTTCCATCCCAATAGAATGCATTACCAATTTGAGTATCATACACAACCATACCTTCATCTGTAGCTGCTAATGAGCTTCCGAAAGCGGCACGCTGTGCTGTAGTCATTCGGTTTAAGTGTAAACCTTTTGCTGTTCCTGTTAAATCTAAAGATGCATTTGCATTGGGTGTATTAGTACCAATACCAACACTTAATGGAAATGAAGCTCCACCGAGAACCATTGTATTATCGTTTACTGCTGTTGCTTGATTACCAATTGCAACTGCGTTTGTTCCCTGTACATTGGCAGCATTACCTATAGCAATATTATTGGTTGGATTTAATGCACTTGGATCGGTTGAAGAAGCTTGATATCCCATAACTATAGCACCATCATTTTGTGCTACCGTTAAAGAACCAATTGCAATAGCAAATTGATTGTCAATATCTACAGAACGACCAATACCTACAACATCATTTTCTTCGATATCTACTCTATCACCAATACCTACTGAGTAGTCCGCTAGAGTGGACATATTTCCTAAATATCCCAACATAATGGAATAATCACCACGAATATCGTGATCAATACCCATAGAGATTGAGTATTGTCCATCTAAGAACGATTCGTTACCAAATCCCATTACGTTATTATTACTTGCGATAATATTGTATCCAAAGAACATCGTATTTGATCGATCTGTGTTATCAAAATCTGCTCGCGATCCCATACCTATGTTAAACTGACCTTCACGGTTGGTAAACCCTGCGGAGAAACCTACGTAGGTATTATGGTTTGCGTTAGTTGGATTATTGGTACGGTTGTTATCCCAACCTGCTTGTGCTCCAATAAACGTGTTATAATCCGCCCATTCTGTCGCCACACCTGACGCAGCTCCTAAGAATGTGTTGTAAATACCAGCACCAACATCAATACCAGCAGAATCGCCAATACCCGTGTTGTGGTGACCATCATCTACATCACTCATAGACTCACTACCAACACCCGTATTTCGATATCCTGCATTAGCAAATAAACCTACTTCGTTTCCTACAAAGGTTTGCTTGTAACCTGTGGTATTGCTAAATCCTGCATCTTCTCCGATGAAGGTATTTTCATAACCTGTAGTATTGTTAGCTCCAGATTCCTCACCGACGAACGTGTTATCATAACCCGTGGTGTTGTTTTCTCCAGATTCTGCTCCGACGAAGGTGTTATCTCCACCATTGATAGTTAATCGACCAGCCTCATAACCAATGAATGTGTTATCAAAACCAGTAGTGTTGGAATATCCTGCAAGGTATCCGATAGCAACAAGCTCACTTGTTGTAACGCTTCGTCCTGCACTGTAACCAAAGAGTGTTACTCTTGATCCGGAGGTAATAAAACTACCTGTACTATCTCCATAAAATGTGTTGAAGTCTCCGGAAGAAATACTTACTCCAGAACCAGTACCCATAGTCTCATTCAAAGTTTGTGCCTGCATTCCTATGATCCCAAATATACATAGGAAGAACACAACTACGAGGGGTAATTGTTTTCTCATAATAGATTATTGTTAGTTTATTTTATATGATTCTATCAAATATAAAAAAATATAAGTTAACATTTTAGTTAAACATAATTAACATATCGTTAAGAGTTCCCCGTAAAAATACCTGTTTTCCTAAAATATGTATGAGTAATCTGTTTTTATTTTAAGCTGGTGGCTTTTAGATTGAATAATTCTCTTATATTGCAATGAAAAACTAACCTAATTCTACATGTCTAAAGCTGAAAAACTTAGTAGCTGGATACTCTTTATTTTTATATTTTTAATCTATGTAATTTCTGCCCCTAACACCATTGTTTTCTGGGATAGTCCTGAGTTTATTGCAAGTAATTATACACTGCAAGCTTCGCATCCACCAGGTGCTCCTTTTTATACTATACTATGTAAAGTAGTGCTTTCTTTTTTTCCTGCAACCATGGCAGCTTTGATAAGTAATTTGATTTCTGCATTTTTTGGAGCACTGACCTGTACGCTATTATTTAGAATTACTACTAATATTGCCAAACGTATCATTCCTAAAACTAAAGATGATTATTCGCATATGATTTCATTGCTTTCTGGTATTGTTGCAGCGCTTACATTAGCTTTTTCTGATAGTTTTTGGACAGCTTCCACCGAAGCAGAAGTGTATACGTTATCATTTGCGCTCATGGCAGGAATGATTCATTTAATGCTCTTATGGGAAAATACGACAAATCATAAAAAAGAAGTTAGATATGCGCTTTTGATTACTTTACTTTTGGGAATTTCTACTTCTGTTCATTTAATTACAATCGCAATAGTAATTCCGTTTTCGGTTGTTATTGCCCATAAAAAATTTGGACTCACTTTTAAAACATTTTGCATCGCCATTTTTCTTGGTTGTGCAGCTTTTTTTATCATCTATAGATTTATTGTTCAAGGACTTATCAAACTAGCGAATTCATTAGATATTTGGCTTGTGAACTCTTACGAAATGACTCTAAACGCAGGAGTTATAATACTATTGATCTTCATTTCTACAGCTATTGCTTTTGTTTTATTTCTTTCTAAAAAAAGACAACATACACAACTGCATCATACGATACTTGGAGTTGTTTTTTTTCTTGTAGGAATGAGCTCGTTTTTTATGTCAATGCAACGATCGGAAGCAAATTTGTTGATTGCTGATAGTATGCAAAATAGTAATAAAATGCTACAATATGTACGTGCAGAACAGTTTGGTGTTGGAGCTATTCCATTGGTAAAAGGCCCTGTATATAATGCGCCTTTGGATAAAGATGTCCCTTTTCTAGATGGGAAACCAGTGTATAATTATAATGCTGACTCAAAGAAATACGAAATAACACATGATGGAAAGTTCAAAGAAGTGAATTATTCAGATGAGTTTACCATGTTTTTTCCACGTATGTTTGATAAAGGTGATGCTGAAAAATACAGAGCTTGGACAACAATTCAGGGAGAACCCATTAAGTATCCCGTACGTGACAAAATGGTTACCATCAATAAACCGACTTTTGCCGAAAATTTAGGCTTCTTTATCAATTATCAAGTGATTTGGTTGAACGCGCGTTACCTATTCTGGAATTTTATTGGACGACAAAACGATCATCACGGTTTGGGGTATATTAAAGATGGAAATTGGAAAAGTGGTATCAATGCTTTAGATAAAAATCGAATTGGAGATACTTCTGTCACTCCTAACTATTATAAAAATCACAAAGGAAATGATGCGTATTATTTCTTACCCTTTCTCTTAGGTATTTTAGGAATTATCGCATTACGAAAACACAAACAATATTTTTGGATGACCATACTCCTATTCTTAACATTTGGAATTGGAATTACCATTTATGTCAATCCAGTTCCTTCTAGTATTTTGATTCGTGAGCGCGATTATATTTTTATTGGTTCGTTTGTCATTTTCGCCTTATGGGTTGGACTTTCAGTAATATTTCTATCACAAGTTTTAACCGCGATCAAAAATTCAAAAACACGCATTCAAGTTGTTGCTGTAATTGTTTGTGTAGCTGCACCTTTACAATTATTAGCAAAAGGTTGGGACAATCATCAACGAGGACATGATTATTTTGCTTATAATTTTGGAAAAGCCTATTTAGATGCTTGTCCAGAACAAGCTATTTTAATTACCGATGGTGATAATATGACCTTTCCGCTTTGGTATTTACAACAAGTAGAAGGTTACCGAACCGATGTGCGTGTTATTAATTATGATCAGTTAAATATTGATACTCATGTTAATAATTTGAAGAAAGCTTCTTTTGATTCAAAACCTATAAAACTAAATCTCAATTCTGATTTTTACGTAAATGGTATTGAAAAACTTGTGCCGCTTCAAGAAGAAACGAAAAAAGCTGCAATTTTACCTATTATGTTTGAGTTTCTAAAAAAACCAGAAACCCGAATAAACTGGAATGGTCGTATGCGGTATTATATACCTTCAACTTCATTTTCAATTCCAATTGATACGACACGTATTAAAAAATGGTTTGATGCTACAAAATTAAAAGCTTCCTATACTGATGCCATTACTTGGCAACATGCTAAAAAGTTTTATGGTTTAAATGAGATTGTATTAATGAATTTATTGATGAATAATATCAATGAGCGTCCAATATGTTTTGCTAGTAATGGGAAGAAACGTCATCAAATTGGCTTAGAACCGTATTTAATTCAACATGGAATGGTGAGTATTTTAGCGCCTATTCAACGAACAGATCCAAAATTAAACCCCAAAATTATAGCTACAGATATGATGTATCCGTATATTATGAATCAGGTTCAGTTCAATGGTTTAAACGATGATTCCGTTTTTCTTAGAAACGAAAATGCTACATATGCACGTGAAATTTTACGTCAAAACTATTACTTTCTAGCGCAAGCATTATTAGAAGAAGGAGAAACTAAAAAAGCTATTGAAGTTTTAGACAAATGCACAACGCTTTTTCCTAACGAAACAATTCCATACAAGCAGTACGCTTATGCTATTGGAAGGTTGTATGTACGTGCAGGAAACATCCAAAAAGGAACAGAAATTTGTAAGACTGCAACGCAAAATATCTGGGAAGAGTTGCAATGGATGACTTCCTTTGATCCTCCATATCCAATCATAAATTTACGTCATGCTTATCGATTAAAAGGTATGTGTTTTCAAATGATGCAACAGTTTCCAAGCGGTATTCAAAATGCGCCAATAAGTAAGCAAACATTCCGTGGATTTGAAGAAGCTTTTCAAACATGGCAAAAACGAAATTGGCCATACTAATTCCCCAAACTATGTTATTCTCAACCGAAGTTACTTCTTCTAAAATTATCTCTGACAATCCACTGTTTCAACGCACACTGAAAGCGTATCATATTGTAGCTCCATATATTCATGGAAATGTTTTAGAAATTGGTTGTGGGGAAGGTTATGGTGTGGAATTATTGTATAAAAATGCAACTCAATTAACTTTGATTGATAAATCACCATATACTGCTGAATTGATCAATAATAAATATCCAAAAACAACTATTATTCAAGAGAAAATTCCGCCATTAACACAGTTAGCTTCTAACAGTTTTGATGTGGTAGTTTCGTTTCAAGTTATTGAACATATTAAGGATGCAGCATTGTATTTAGAGGAAATTCACCGAGTATTAAAACCAAATGGCAAAGCATATATTTCTACGCCAAATGCAGTAAAAACTATTGCACGAAATCCTTGGCATTATAAAGAATATACCTTTGAAGATTTATCTGCTTTAATTGAAAAAACCTTTACAAACTATACGATTCAAGCAGTCAAAGGAAATGAAAAAACGGATGCGTATTATGAAAAAAACAGAAAATCTGTAGCACGTTTTTTGCGTTATGATATTTTTAAGCTAGAACATAAAATTCCTTCTTGGTTGTTACAGATTCCATATGAAATTGCCAATCGTATGAATCGTAAAAAATTACTACATAAGAATCCTGATTTGGTCAATAGTATTACGTTAGAAGACTATTCTCTTGCGAAACATTCTGAAGCTACACTGGATTTCTTTTGCACATTGGTGAAATAAATGTGTAGACTTCTTATGTTGTTAAATTATTTAGACGCGCTATCGCTTTTAGAGTGTTGCATTTACTTTGTTTTCAGACTCAAAATCATTCCGTATTTCAGACTATTATTGGCTGTATCATAATTGATATTTGATATAGATAGCGAAAGAAAAAAGCTCCACAAAAATATCTGTGAAGCCTTTTGTTGAATGATGAAAACCAAACTTCATTCTTCTTGTAATGTCTTTATATCTGCAATTAATTGATGTAATGCTGTTTTGTTCAAACCATTGTAAATTCCTCTAATTTGTCTGTTTTTATCAATTAAAAGGAAATTTTCAGTATGTAAAAAATCATCTTCTGTTTTGGCTTCTACTAAATCATCTTCTACAAAATAATGATTGCGCCCTAAGTCGTATATCTGAGAACGTTCACCTGTAACTAAATGCCACTTTTTACTATCAATCCCTTTAGTTTCCGCATATCTTTTTAATACTGGTACCGAATCCGTTTCTGGAGTTACAGAATGAGACAAAAGCAAAACCTCATCATCATTTTTAAATTCTTGTTGTAAAATGTCCATATTGGCAGTCATTTTTGGACAAATTCCAGGACAAGTTGTAAAAAAGAAATCAGTTATATAAATCTTATTTTTAAATGTTTCCTCTGTAATTGTTTCCCCATCCTGATTCGTTAAACTAAATGCTGGAATTTGATGAAATGTTTTCTGTGCTGAAGTTCCTTTTTCAAACCAATATGGTGTGAATGATGCTTCTTGATAATACGGTAAGCTCCCTACACGATTATCGAGTTGTTTTCTTCCATCTTTACAGCAACATAGCAATAAAGAAGCAAGAAACACAATGATATATTTAGTTGGTTTGTACAATTTCGTTTTGTAATTCATAACACAATCCTGCTCTTTTTAAGCCAAAAAAACGTCCATTTTTAGCTTCATAATTGTTAAATAACTTTCCATTTTTTCTCCATGCTTGTTGCAAGCCTTCTTCTTTTCCATTGACAATGGTTCTACGTTTGAATTTTTCTCCTGTGATATACCATTGTTCTTAAATTCCGTCTACAATTCCTTTGTTGTGATGTGAGATAGAACGTAAGTTTCCATTGCTCCACCAAGTTTTGGATGTTCCATGTTGTTTTCCGTCTACATAGGTTGCTTCAAAACTTAGCACTCCATCTATAAACCATTTTTTACGTTTTCCTTGTTTCCTTCCATGTACATATTGAATGGTTTCTGCAAGCTGTCCATTTTCGTAAAACGCCTCAGAAACTCCAGAAAATGGCTGTTCTTGATAATACACCAATCCTAAATTAGGTTGTAACCTTAGCTCATTTTTAGAAACTATTACCGAAGTGATTTGAGGACTCACTTCGATACTAGTTTCCAGCTGAGCACCTATTTCTTCACATGATACTAGTAAAAGCATCATGAAAAAAACACTCGCTAAACTATTGAATGGTACTCGGCGTACCTTGATAATTTCCTGGAAATATGATATAATATTCATTTAAATATAATTCGTTTTGAATGTGGTAATGATACTCTCCATCTGGATTATGAGGCGTTGGTCCAAAATGTCCGCCTGAAGCATCCAAATCTGTTGGATAATTACCATCATAATCTCTACGTCTATAAATAAAAAAGCCATCAGACATGATTCCTATTAAATTTCCATCATCGTTAGATCATGCTTTTGGCTCTAAATGATAATGATAACTTTGTGGTCCTGTATGCCCCGCAGAATAATCTAGTGAAGGCAATGCATTATCAATAGGGACATTCGGTCCTTCTTGATCGTTGTATATTACAGCTCCTGTAACTGCAATTCCTATAGGTCCTAAGCCTGTAGCGCTTGAACTCGAAGCCAAGGTAGGATTTGCAGAAACTGTTAATGAAAACGATCCATTAAAGTCATCAATGTTTCCTGGCGTTATATTCTCATACGATGTTACAGTTGGAGCTACAAATAATGGATGGTCTTGTGCTGCTGTTGGTATTCCCATTTTAGCATTGGTGCTAGACCAATATGGTTATGTATGGTTGGGTCTTCCATTGGTTTCTATTTCTACATTGCTACCATTCAACATGATGGTTACATTATTGGTATCAAACTCGTTGAAAGCAGCGTGTAATGTTGCTGTATCTCCGCCATTAGTTGGTGTCGTTGTCGTTGCATCATCATCACTACCGCAAGCAGTTATAAAAACTACCGAAGCTACTAATAGTGTTATAATTACGAATGAATTTCTCTTCATTTTTTTAGGTATTAATTAGGTGTTTTCTATTTTTATATGTGAGTTGTAATTCCTCAGTACTGAAAAAAGCATTGCTGTATTTTCAAATTAGTGTTTTGATCTGTTAAAAAATTACTGTCGTCCTCGTTGCCCTCGCTGACCACCTTGTCTTCCTTGTGGTTTTGGAGCATTTTCAAGTTCTTTTTGAGTAATAAAACCATCATCATTGGTATCTAATTTGGTAAAATCGCGTTGCAATGGACCTTTGACTTCCTCTTTGCTTAACTTTCCATCATTGTTAGAATCCATGTGTTTAAAAATTTGAACTATGCTAGGATGCTCTCTTCTATCTCTTCCTCGTTTTCCTCTTGGAAAACCTCCTAGTTCTCCACGCATTCCGCCTTCTACTTTGAAACTTTTATTTGGTGTTCCTACAAAAAATCGTGGCAGTGAAGGAAAGCTATCTGTAATTACATAATAATACGTTCCTTCAGGGAATTCAGGAGTTTTTCCGAAACGTCCATTCGCTTCATCCAAATCACCATGAACCTTTACATATTCAAAATCGCGCACATAAGTTCCATCGTATACGCCATCTGGTGCTGAAATTCCATCGCCTAGACGATTTCCTTCTCTGAGTTTGTAGCTAGAAGTCAATTCAACAAGTTCATTACTATCATTTGAAGCATAACCATATTTGTAGTAAATCGGAAAACCATCTGCTGCCCAACCAATCAGAAACATACTATTTTCTTTAGCTTGCTGTATAATTCCCCAAGGTGTTCCATGATAATGATATTCTCCTGTTGGCTGTACATGTGCGTTATTACAATCGTCTCCTAAATCTACATTGGTACTTAAGGCCTCTTTTGACCATTCCATATTCATTTGACGCGTCTTAGGATTTACAAAAAATTCCATCGCTGTTGGTTCCATCTTCACACCATTAATAGCTATACCAAAAACATATTCAGGTGTTCCTTGTCCTATCATTCCTTTACTGTAAACAGAAGTAAGTTTTTTATTCTTTTTAGGATGTAAGGCAACTTTATATGTTTTATTTTGAGGAGAAATACGATTCGGGTTTCCAGCGTTTGGGAAACTTCCAGTTGCATGCTTTGGAATCGCATTTGATTTTATAATTCGGTATTTGCCTTGTTGAGTGATGGATACTTCACTCTTTTACTTTACCATCTCTGTACATTCGTATCCATCAGTAACTGAAAAAGTGTTAGTAGTTTCCTGTGCGAATGCGAAATACGCAATCAAAAGAAATATAGGTGAGATTTTACTGTTCATTCTAAAAGATTTCATCTTGTTATTTTATACTTAGATGCAGTCTTTTAAAAAAACTTGTGCAGAGTTTGTATTTTTTTTGGTTTACCCTCCTGGAGGAGGTCCTGGTGGTCTTCCATGAGATCCTCCTTTACGCCCTTTTGGCGGTCTTAGAGCATCTTTGATGAGTTTATTAAAACGTGAACGCTGTTCGTCATTACAAATTTTCTGAACTTCTTTAAAATGATAAAATGTATTTTCATCTCGTAAGCGTATTTTGTCTCCAATGCGACGTGTAATTTCACTTACTTTTTCTTCACTATATGTTGATTGAGAGATGTAATCAAACAATTCATCTTTTAATCTTCTAACATCGCGCATGATTGTCATCATTTCTTCATGATGCGCATCATTCATTTGTGTGAATTTTTCCATTTGAGTTTCGTCAAATTGTAACTCTTTGGCTATAAATTTCCCAGGATTTGGTCCTTTGGGCGATTTATCAACAAAAATTTCATATATAAAATAGCCATTCATTACTAAAAGAAAAGCAACCAAGATGTAGAGTAATGTATTTTTTTTCATTTCCTTCCGCGAGTTTAATTAAATAATGAAGGTTGTTCGTTTCCTGACAATTCATGAAGCTTGGCAAACTCAGAAATGTTAGTATCGTATTCTGTTTGGTTCATTTGATAAATTCCAAAAATATTTATTAAAAACACGCAAATGAATGTAGCCAATTGTAACCTTGGGCTAAACCACCCGAAACTGTTAGAAACAGTTTCTTCCTGTTCCGAAAATAAACGCTGTAAGGTTTTGTCTCTAAAAAAGGGAGACACCTCTACTTCACTAATCGTATCAAGAACGTCCAATGTAGCATCAATATTATCTTGTATGTCTTTTAATTTCCTCATAATTCTCTTTTAGATGCAATTTTTTTATAAAACTTGCGTTAGATTGAATTTTTATAAAAATTTGCTAAGATTTTTTGTAAATTTTTCTTGGCACGAAACATTAAGGATTCTACAGAATATAAACTTTTCTCTGTAATTTCACCTACTTCCTTATAGCTTAAACCATCGATCTTATGCAATGTAAATACAACACGTTGCGCTTCTGGTAATTGATGAATAGCTCTAAAAATAGTTTCGCTTTTTTCTTTGTTCTCTAATAAAATTCCTGGATGATTCATTTCTGTGAAATACGACGTTTTATCTAATGGAATTTCATTTCCAAAAATAGATTGCATAAACGCAAAACGTTTTTTGGTGTTTTTCTTTCGGATAAATTCTAACGATTTATTTGTGGAAATTCTATAAATCCATGTGGATAGCTTTGAGTTTCCTTTAAATTTATGAATCGATCGAAATACTTCTACAAAGACTTCTTGCGCTATATCTTCTGCGTCTTCTATATTTGGGACAAAAGACAAACAAGTATGAAAAACACGTTGCCCATACTCATCCAAAAGAAGACTGTAAGCTGTGCGTTTTCCTTCTCGTAAATCGTTTATAAAAGTAGTTTCGTCCAATAGTTTTGTTTGATTCTTTAAATTAACTAAAAAATATAAACATAAAACAATACCTTTGCGCTTTAATTTGAATTAGATGCGATTACACAGAAATTTGGTTTTTTCCGTAATAGATGGATTAAATCTAATATTTAATGAAGGAGCGTATGCCGACAAAGTAGTTGAAAAGTTACTGAAAAGAGATGCCCGTTGGGGAAGTCGCGATCGTAAGTTTGTTGCAGAAACTACATATGAAATTGTACGTTGGAAACGCTTGTATGCTGAGATTGCTGATATTAAGGAAAATTATTCTCGTGAAAACCTATGGCGCATGTTTGCGGTTTGGGCAACACTAAGAGGTATTGAGTTACCCGATTGGAATCAACTTGCCGGAACGCCAACACGTAGAATTAAAGGTCGCTTTGATGAACTTTCAAAGATTCGAAAAATTAAAGAGTCTATTCCTGATTGGTTAGATGATTTGGGAGTTAAAGAGCTCGGAGAAGCAGTTTGGACGAAAGAAATTAATGCACTAAATAAGCAAGCAGACGTTATTTTACGTGCCAATACACTCAAAACTACCAAAGACAAATTACAAGAATTGTTGTCTAAGCTTGATATAGAGACAGAAACAATTAATGGATATGCTTCTGCATTACGTTTAAAACAACGTGCCAATATTTTTAAGAATGATGCTTTTAAAAGCGGAATGTTTGAAGTGCAAGATGCTTCTTCTCAATTGGTTTCTGAGTTATTAGATGTAAAACCAGGAATGAAAGTGGTGGACACTTGTGCTGGTGCTGGAGGAAAGTCATTGCATTTAGCAGCTTTGATGGAAAATAAAGGACAACTAATTTCTCTAGATATTTATGAAGGAAAACTGCGTGAATTGAAGCGTAGAGCACGACGAAATGGTGCTCACAATATAGAAACGCGCGTGATTTCTTCCACGAAAGTGATTAAAAAATTATATGACAAAGCCGATCGTGTATTGATTGATGCTCCATGTTCTGGATTGGGTGTTTTACGTAGAAATCCAGATGCAAAATGGAAAATTCAGCCCGATTTTCTAGAAAAAATAAAAAATACACAGCAAGATATTTTACAACGATACTCTCGTATGGTAAAGTCTGGCGGAAAATTAGTATATGCTACCTGTTCTATCTTACCTTCAGAAAATCAAGAACAAGTAGAGAAATTTTTAGCCACAAATGATGAGTTTACATTAGTAGAGGATAAGAAAGTTTTAGCTTCAGAATCTGGATTTGACGGATTTTACATGGCTTTACTACAGCGAAAATAGAACCCTAAATTATTTCAATATATATTTTATTTACAATGAAAAGAACATTACTTTTTTTAATCGGATTGATATCATTCTCTGCTGTTGCACAACAGTCGTATTATAATGATGTGAATCTTACCCTGACGGGAACACAATTGCGTGATGCTTTGGCTACTAAAGTAATCAATACACACTCAAATTCTTTATCATATTCTGAAGTTTGGGATGCAACAATGGTTACCGATCTTGATCCTAACAATTCAAATAATGTATTGTTATTATACGGTTGGGAAAATGGGAGTGACGGTGATGTTACTAACGATTTATCAAGAGATAAGAATAATAACGGAGGGAGTAACGGTCAATGGAACAGAGAGCATACATTTGCAAACTCTTTGGCTAGTCCTGATTTAGATGCAAATACAACAAATGGACCTCCATATAGCGATGCTCACAATTTACGTTCAACAGACGTACAACGTAATGGACAACGTGGAAATCGTTTGTTTTCTGCAGGTTCAGGAAATTCAGGAACTGTTGGTGCATACTGGTATCCTGGTGATGCAACTTCTGGAGGAACTGATTGGCGTGGTGATGTAGCTAGAATTGTAATGTATATGTATATTCGTTATGGAAATCAATGTGCTCCTAATTTAGTAGCTAATGGAACTACAAATAGTGTAGATTCTAATATGATTGACTTATTGTTAGAATGGAATGCAGCAGATCCTGTGTCTCCTCATGAAGATGCACGTAATGCATATCACGAAGATATTTTTAACGCAACTGCACAAGGAAATCGTAACCCGTTTATTGATAATCCTCGTTTAGCAACTCAGATTTGGGGAGGAACTCCTGCGGAAGACCGTTGGGGAATTTTTAGTGGTGATACTGAAGCGCCTAGCATACCAATGAACGTAGTGGTAAGTAACGAAACTTCAAATACTATTGATCTTTCTTGGGATGCTTCAACAGATAATATTGGTGTTACTGCATACGAAATATACGTTGGCGGAATGCTAAATCAAACAGTTGCGACTACAAATGCTACTATTACTGGTTTATCGGCTTCTACAACTTACTCTTTTACAGTATTAGCCAAAGATGCAGAAGGAAATAGTTCAGCACAATCAACTCCTGCAAATGGAACGACATTAGCTGGCGGCGGTGGATCAGGAGGCAATTTGTACATCTCTGAATATATGGAAGGAAGTTCATTCAACAAAGCCTTAGAAATTGCCAACTTTACTGGATCGACTGTTGATTTAAATACTCCTGGAGAAGTTTATACGCTAAAAATTAGCACTAATGGAAATGCTACATGGAATTCAACCTATTCATTCCCTATGGGTGCTATGATTAATGACGGCGATGTATATGTAATTGCACATACTAGTTTGGCTGTTTGTACTGGAGTTGTAGACGATTCTGATAATACAATTACAGGTTATAATGGAAATGATGCTATTGGTTTATTTAAAAATGATGTATTAATTGATATTCTTGGAACTTTAGGAGATAATAGTGATTATGCTGAAAATACAACTTTAGTTAGAAAGGCGAGTGTCAATTCGGCAAATACAACTTATACGCCAAGCGAGTGGGATACTTTCCCTTCTAATACATGTTCAGACTTAGGAATGCATACGCAAACTTTAAGTGTAGCATCGTTTGATATTAATGAGTTTACAATATATCCTAATCCAGTGAATGGAAATGTGGTATACATCAACACAAAAAATAATACACAAGTTACCGCTGTAAAAATCTATGATATTACTGGAAAAGAGATTTTACAACAAATAAATCCTACTAGTGAAATCAATGTTCAGGGGCTACAACAAGGAATGTACATATTACAAATAAAATCTAAAAATCAAACAATTACTAAAAAGTTGATAAAACAATAGGTAATTACACGTGATTTATAAAAAGCGATACTATTCTCACGAAATAGTATCGCTTTTTTTTTAGCTTTATGTAAAATTAAAACCAGCCATGAAAAAAATTACCCCTGTACTACTTGTACTTTTTTGCTCATTTAGTTCTTATTCGCAAGATACCGAAGCACCTACAACTCCAATAAACTTTCAATTTGTAGACAATCCAATAGTGCAACCAGATAATATTTCTGTAGAATGGGAACATTCAACAGATAATATTGGTGTAGTCACCTACGAAATATACATTAACGGTACGTTATCAAGAATTGTAGACTATGATGGGGCTAATGCTATTCAATATGCCAGTTATCTTAACTATCCTAATGGAACATATTGCTTAACTATTCTTGCTAGAGACGCAGCAGGAAATGCCTCTCCTTTATCTGATCAAGTTTGTAAAACTGTCAATGTAATTTACCAAAATGGTCCTCCTGAGCTCTATTTGTCTGGTTTTTTAAATTATACAGGAAGTGAGAAAGCCATTGAAATATCGAATATGACTAATAGTACCATTGATTTATCAGATTACTCTGTGAAAATAAGTTATGATGGTAGTACAACATGGGATGTAGTATATACATTCCCGGCTAATTCTGTAATACCTTCTTTAGAAAGTTTTATTATTGCGCACCCTAGTCTTTCAATTTGTTCAACTATGATTTCAAATTTAGGAATCAATATTGATTATAGCACTAATCTTACTAGCATTAATGGAAATGATGCCATTGGTTTATTTAAGTATGATATTTTATATGATATCATTGGAGAATTGGGCAATAATGCCACACATACAAATACCGATCAATTTATTAAAAGAGGTACCTATGCTACCACAATACCTTCCACTTCTTTTAATGTGAACACTTGGGATATTGAAGTAAGTAATGGAAGTTGTCCTAGTTCATTTGGATTCCCTAATATGGCTTTATTAAATATAAAAGAGCAAGAATTGAATTCATTTGAAATATATCCTAACCCAACTAATGGAAACATTGTGTACATCAAGAATCAAAATAATGTAGAAATCGCTACTGTAAAAATATTTGACCTCACAGGAAAACAAGTTTTACAACAAACAAATCCTTCAAATAAAATCAATGTCGAAACATTACAGCAAGGAATGTATATTCTTCAACTAGAAATCAACAACAATATGATTACCAAAAAATTAATAAAAAAATAAAAAGTATACAGTTTTATAAATATGGTTGAGTTAAATAAAGTGTGAATCTAATTTTTAATACTTTTAAATAAAAAAATTGTACACCTATGAAAAAAATTACATGCGCTATTTTACCGTTCTTGGCTACACTTTCTTGTTTTGCTCAAGTTACAGAACCGCCAAGTACTCCAACAAATTTAGTTATTGATTATCTAATTGGTTATTTAGGCTGTAGTTCTTCTACAGACAATGTTCAGTTCATAGAATATGATATGTAAGTAAATGATGTAATTCGACTCACTATTGATCACCTGCCAAATGCAGGAAATACAGTTATTTTAAACGATTTAGAGTAATTCAATTACGGGGAAACATATATATTTGAAGTATTAGCTTGAAATACTTCTATCAATGAATCTTCTTTTAGTAACTATGCATCTTTTGCTGCTAGTGTTTAGGAACTAACCACTTCCCAAATCACGCATTCATTTCAAGAATAATGAACGGTGATAATGATAATAAAGTAATTGAGGTTTTAAACATCAATGAATTCTATTTTGATCTATCTGGTTTTAGTTTAAAATAAGTCACGACGGAAATGACGTCAATGGTTTGTTTTATAATTATTTACTCATTGATCGCCTTGGAAATTTAGAGGAAAAACATTACATATATTGGAGCCAATGAAATGGGACTCAGAACTTATTACGTAGATCAACATATACCTTGGACGGTAGCACCTATTACTGAATATTTAAATGTTTGTGTAGACTTTTTAGGAGAAGAATACTATTTACTAAGTATTCCAGAAGTAACTGCCAAAACTGTCGCTGTATATCCAAATCCTGTAAAAGGGAATGTTTTATATTTTGAATCAAAAAACGGTCAGCATATACATTCAGTTGCTATTGTAGACACGACAGGAAAAATGATTTTATCTGGCGCACAAATTCGCAACAATCAGTTAGACATTCAAAATATATCTCAGGGAATTTATTTTGTTAAAATTCAATCAGGCGATAAAGTCAGCATTCACAAAATGATTCGTCAATAAATAATTAAAAAATTACTTCAAGAAAAAAGCTCCAAATGTACATTTTGAGCTTTTATATATTACATAATTATGCCAGTTATCATGTAATTTCCTGTAAAAATAATAAGTATTTTTTAATCATAAAAATCATGCAAATAACTAATTCATTGCCAAATACATAGCTTTAGTTGCATGAATTTTAGTAGTATCAAATACAGGAATGGAAACATCTTTTTGTTGTATCAATAATGGAATTTCTGTACATCCCAAAATAACACCTTCTGCTCCTTCTTCATTCTTTAAACGTTCTATAATTTGCACATAGTTTGCGCGTGAACTTTCTTTCAATTCTCCTTTGGGCAATTCTTCGTAAATCACACGATTAATTTCTTTTCGCTCTTCTGCATTCGGAATTAACGAATTGATTCCAAATGAGCTCAATACATCTTTATAAAAATCCATTTCCATGGTGTACTTAGTTCCTAACAATAAAACCGTTTTTAAGTTCTTTTCTACGATTTTTTCCGCTGTTGCTTCTGCAATATGAATTACAGGTACAGAAACGCTTTTACGAACTGCTTCAATGGTTAAATGCATGGTGTTTGCTGTGATTAGAACCAAACTTGCACCAGCATTTTCTAGATTTTTTGCAGCGTCAGCCATAATTTCATCTAACAAATCCCAACATC
This sequence comes from Kordia sp., assembly GCF_022447245.1. Taxonomy (GTDB): domain Bacteria; phylum Bacteroidota; class Bacteroidia; order Flavobacteriales; family Flavobacteriaceae; genus Kordia. Next base: position 17,447 of record NZ_JAKVBC010000045.1, read on the forward strand.
CTTCGTGCTGTAATTTTTTAATCTGCCCAAAATCAACCGAATTGATAAGACATTTTGCAGAATGTGATGTGCCAGTATGTTCTTCGGCTAAATCATTTAAAATTTGATAATATAATATAGTAGATTGTGGTGTAATGCCACCAATAAGTCCAATAGTTTTCATGATCGAGAATTAATGCTGTTAAAATTAGGGATTTATTTGCTTTGCTTCTACATTTGTAACTATAATTTTAGCACATGACAACCTTACTCATCAACATCACAGAATTACTACAAGTTAGAGACAACAATGTTTCCAAAATTGCTGGAGCTGACATGAAAATGCTACCAATATTGGAAAATGCATATCTCTATATTAAAGATGATATCATTGCCGATTTTGGTTTGATGGCTGATATTGAAATCGCTTCCGCAGATACTATTATTGACTGTACTAATAAAGTAGTATTACCAACTTGGTGCGATAGTCATACACATCTAGTCTACGCAGGAAACAGAGCACAAGAATTTGTGGATCGTATCAATGGTTTGAGTTATGAAGAAATTGCCAATCGTGGTGGTGGCATTTTAAACTCTGCTAAAAAATTACAAGAAACTTCCGAAGATGAACTCTTTGCACAATCTGCCAAACGTTTGGAAGAAGTAATGCAAATGGGAACTGGCGCCATAGAAATCAAATCAGGTTATGGACTTACCATAGAAGCTGAACTCAAAATGTTACGTGTGGCAAAACGTTTAAAAGAGGCGTATAATTTCCCAATCAAAACCACATTTTTAGGTGCACATGCAGTTCCAGCTAATTACAAAGGAAATCAAGAAGATTATATGGACTTGGTAATTGACGAAATGTTACCAAAAGTTGCCGAACAAAACCTCGCGGAATACGTGGATATTTTTTGCGAAAAAGGCTATTTCACCTTAGAAGATACTGAACGTTTACTCAAAGCTGCACAACAGTATAATTTAATTCCAAAAATTCACGTTAACCAATTCAATGCATTTGGTGGCGTGGCTTTGGGCGTGCAATACAATGCACTTTCGGTAGATCATTTAGAAGAACTCAACGACGACGATATAGAAGCATTACAAGGAAGTATTACCATGCCAGTGGCGTTACCTTCCTGTTCATACTTTTTAAGCATTCCATATACGCCAGCAAGAAGACTCATGGATGCAGGTTTGCCTGTAGCACTAGCAACCGATTACAATCCAGGTTCTACACCTTCTGGAAATATGAATTTTGTTGTAAGTACGGCTTGTATCAAAATGAAAATGACGCCAGAAGAAGCTATCAATGCAGCAACTATCAACGGAGCTTATGCTATGGGACTTTCTGAAACACATGGAAGTATCACCAAAGGAAAAGCTGCTAATTTGATCATTACCAAAGAAATTCCGTCGTTTCATGTATTGCCGTATGCTTTTGGAGACAACAATATTGAGCAAGTATTGATTAATGGAAAGGTAATTTAGGTTTCTTAGATTATTAGGCACGCTTTACTTTTAGATGGTTGGAAACGCTATACTTTAAGTATTTTGACATGAACTTTCAATTGTTCTTAAAACTTGACCAATACCTAATTCCCAAAACCTAATCCCTAAATTTTAGACACACTTCGCTGTTAGTTTTTTTAAAATACGTCACTGCGAGGAGTTTACGACGTGGCAGTCTGTTTCTTGTTAAAATCAAAATACGTTTTTAAAAATAGATTTATCTTTAAAAAAAATATCTCTATGCTTAATTTTTCGCTTCCTCAGAATGGTCCGCTGTCTAGTTTAATGATTATTGAAGGAATTTCAGATTTCAAAGCTGCAATTGCGTACGTAAACGAGTTACCTTACGGAAGAACGTCTGATCGTAGTGAGTATCGTTTGATCATACCTGAACAAAAAGGTACTTGTTCTACCAAACACGCTTTTTTAAAGCAACTCGCAATCGAAAGTCAACAAAAAGCTGTACAATTATTCATTGGGATTTATGAAATGAACGAAGCCAATACTAAAGGTGTAGGAAGCGTTTTAAACCACTATCAACTCAATTACATTCCCGAAGCACATACCTATCTAAAAATTGAAGGAAACGTAGTAGACATTACACGATCTACCACAAACAAAACTCTTTTTTTAAATAGTTTGATAATTGAACAAGAAATTCTCCCACATCAAATCGCAGATTACAAAGTACAATGGCATCAAAACTTACTAAAACAATGGATTCAAGAAGGACAACGCTCCTACTCTTTTGAAAAAATCTGGAAGATTCGGGAGGAATGTATTGCGGCTTTATCAAATTAATTTACTCGTATTTTATTTTTCTTCAAACCAATTAAAAACGTACATTAGCAATACGATTGATTTGATTAGAACATGTTACACTTGTACACTCGCGCAAACCTCAACGCACTGATTTCCAAACGAGATGGCGAAACTAAATTCGGAGAAAAAGTAGAAACACTTTTATCTGCTGAAAATTTAATCGCACAATTAGAGCAAAGCGATGCTAAATATGTGCTTTTCGGAATTCCTGAAGATATTGGGATTCGTGCCAATCATGGAAAAACAGGTGCCACAACTGCATGGAATGCTGCTTTAAAATCGCTCGTAAATACGCAAGATAATGCCTATAACAAAGGGAAACGTTTGTTAGTCTTAGGTCATTTAGATTTTTCTGAATTATTAGTAACTGCTAATAAAATGTATCCGAATGCGTATGATTATCATCAAAAACTTAGCGAATTAGTTGATAAGATTGATGAAGAAGTGAGTTACCTAGTGTATCAAATTGTAAGTGCTGGCAAAATTCCAATTATTATTGGTGGCGGACATAACAATGCGTATGGAAATATTAAAGGTGCTGCCTTAGGGAAAAGCAAATCTATCAATGTAGTAAATTTTGATGCGCATACCGATTTTAGAAGTTTAGAAGGAAGACATAGCGGCAATGGTTTCAGTTATGCCTTTAAAAAGAGCTTTTTAAATAAGTATTTTATGTTTGGATTGCATGAAAATTACACCTCTAAAAAAGTCTTTAAAACCATAGATAACTACTCAGATCGTATTAAATACAATACGTTTGAAGGAATTAAAATTCGTCATGAGCAAGGATTTACTTTTCAGTTAAACACTGTGCTTAATTTTATTGACAATCGTCCTTTTGGTGTAGAAATTGACTGCGATTCTATTGAAAATGTTCCAAGTAGTGCTATGACACCAAGTGGCTTTACCGCCAACGAAGCACGTATGTTTGCCTCATTCTTTGGAAAACAAAAAAATGCTAGTTATTTACACTTGTGTGAAGCCGCACCAAATGCCGACAATCCGCAAGAAACGTATTTGGTAGGGAAACTTCTAAGTTATTTAATTACCGATTTTATGCGTAAATAATTCAATTCTATTTGGATATGCTTTAAATGTTACATATATTTACATAAGTACTTATATAAACAACTATACAATGGATGCTTTACGTGAATTTAGAGAGATTAGTTTGGGTTCAAGATTGAATCGCATGAGCGATGTGATGATGAAAGAAACTCAGAAAGTATATACTTATTACGGAATTGACTTTGATCCGTATTTATTCCCTGCTTTTAAGATTATTTCACTAAAAAATAAAACAACAAACACCGAAATTAGAGAATTGCTTAATGTCTCTCAACCTGCAATTACACAGACATTACATAAACTTTTAAAGAAAGAATTGATCAATATTAACAGTGATGAAATAGACAAACGCAAAAAAATTATTTCACTCTCTGATAAAGGTGAAAAATTACTCATCAAAATGATTCCGATTTGGAATGTAATTCATGAAACTGTTGAAAAACTGACAACGTTTCCTTCTGAAAATTTGGTTGGACATTTGAGTCAACTAGAAGATGCTTTTTCGGAAAAAAGTATGAGTGAACGTGTGATTTCTAATATGAAATCTAGTGAGCATTCAGAAATTACAATTATTTCTTTTGATGAAAAATATACTGAAGACTTTTATAATTTGAATATAGAATGGTTGGAAACTTTTTTCTATGTAGAATCGCATGACAAAGTAGTGTTAAGCAATGCAAAAAGCTATATTATTGACAAAGGCGGACATATCTTTTTTGCCAAAGATGGTGAACATATAGTAGGAACTGTAGCCTTGATAAAAATAGAAGATGGTATTTTTGAATTGAGCAAGATGGCAGTTTCACCAGCATTTAGAGGTAAAAAAATTGGTCAAAAATTGATGCAACATTGTATCAGTTTTAGCAAAGAACAAAACTATACAAAACTCATTCTGTACTCCAATCGAAAACTTGAAAACGCTATTTATATCTACGAAAAATATGGTTTTAAGGAAATTCCTATGGAAAAAGATAGTCCTTATGAACGTAGCAATATTAAAATGGAACTGCCTTTAGATTCTTAAGCAGTTTTGTATATTCAGAATCAGCTTGTAAAGATTACACTTCCAATTATACAATTTTTTAATTTTCCTCGTAACAATTCAGTAGCTTTGGCGTCTTGTATGCGAATCGAACTAAAACTTCATGAAAGAGAGTTATATTACGTTTTTTAGACGCTTTTGGATTGTACTTATTATTGGCTTTATCCTTTACAATATTATTTTTCCAGAAACATTTTCCAGAGATAATATTGCTACCAAAATTCAGTCGTATGGAAATTATGGTTGGGCAATTTTCTTTCTATGTCACTTAGTTCGTGGTTTTGTCATGCTACCAAGTACTGCGCTCATTTTTGCAGGTGTATTTTTATTTCCAAATGATTTATTTCTAGTATTATTGATTTCAGTAGTAGGAATTGTCATTTCTTCAATGATTGTATACTACTTTTCAGATAAGCTCGGTTTTTCAAAACTCTTTGATAAAAACACCAGAGCTTCTAACTTGGTAAAAGAAAAACTCTCGGGAAAATACGGCCCTTTGTTTATTATATTTTGGGCATTTTTCCCATTTGTTCCAACCGATTTGATTTGTTATACAGCTGGTGCTATGAAGATAAACTCTATTGTTTTTGCCATTAGTATTTTTATTGGCGAATTTATCTTATGTACCGTTTACATCTACGGAAGTTCATACTTTATATAATATTTACGTACAAATTTTTCAATATAATTTGATGGAATTCAGCCAAATCATAGGGTTTGATGATAAAGTCGTTTATACCTGCTTCGTAAATTTTATCTCGTATCTGATCTTCTTCAACTGCGGTTAATGCAATAATTGGTGTTGTTTGATCGGTTTTACGTATGCGTTTCGTAGTTTCAATACCATCTAATCTAGGCATATTAATATCCATTAAAATCAAATCATAAGTTTTAGCCTTTAGCAAATCTATGGCTTCCAATCCTCCTACTGCAACATCACATTGATATTCTCTACTTTGTAAAATTCGTTTTGTGATAACACGATTGATTTTGTTATCATCTACAACTAAAATACTTTTTTCTTTTGCATCAATAATTTGCTTAGACGCTATGTTGCTTTCAACGGAACTTGGCTTAGTGGTTTCTTCAAAAGTGATGACAAAACACAGCTCAGTTCCAATATTTTCTTCACTCTTTAAAGCAATATCACTATCAAAAAGTTGCAATAAACTTTTAACTATAGACAAACCTAAACCAGTTCCTTGGTAGTTTTTCTCAATCGGACGTATTTGAACAAACTTATCAAAAACAGTAGCCTGTTTTTCTTTGGGTATACCAATACCATCATCTTCAATAACAAATTGAATTGTATGATTTTTATCTTCTTTAGCTATCAATTTGATCAGAATCCAAATGTTTCCAGCTTCAGTAAACTTGATCGCGTTTCCAATAAGATTTATTAAAATTTGAGAAAGCCGAACAGAATCTCCTAACAAAATCTCTGGTATTTTATCATCTATTTCTACGTGAATTTTATTCCGGTTTTGATTCGCTGAGAAACTGAACGAATTGACAACTTCATTTACCAAATTCTTCAAATTAAAAGGAATACTTTCTAGCTTTACTCCTTGCGATTCAATCTTGTTAATTTGTAACACATTGTTAATAAGTGACAATAGGTAATTACTTGAGAACTTGAGCGATTTAAAGTTTTCATTATTTTTTAAATTCGGGAAATCTTCAGACAATAAGGATGTCAATCCTACTACACCATATAATGGCGTCCGTAATTCGTGACTTACAGTAGAGAAAAATTGTGATTTCAAATTTGCCTGCGCTTCTGCTTCTATTTTAGCTTCTCGGAGTTCTGTATTCTTCAAGCGAAGTTTTTCTAAGGCTTTGTTTCTGAACTTATAGTTCTTAAACATATTAATCAATAATAAAATCAATATGAAACCTGCAATCATTAGCACATACGAAATTTGTTGAGATTTTCTAATAATGGTTTCCTGCGACTTTTGTTCTTCTTTAACTAGTTCTAAATCTCTCTTGTAGTCATCGACCGAAAACTTTGCTAACGCTAGTTGATTTTCCTTTATTTTGGACTGTTCAAAAAGAGTATCTCTGTATTTTAAATGCGTTTGCAAGAAATTATATGCCTTTTCATGCTTTCCTTGCTTTTTTGCTAAAACTGCATATTGTTCATAAATCTCTATCAACTCTTCGAGCAACTCTTTATTTTTAGCATATTTAATCGCCTTTTTAAAATAGTTTTCTGCCAATACAAACTTGTCTTTGTTCATGTAATAGCAAGCCAATAAGAAATTGATTTGAGCTTTCGCCGAATCATCTCCATGATTTGTAAAAATCATATTCTCAGATTTTACCAAATATGGAAATGCAGTATCATAATCGCCTTTATCAATATACGTCCAGCCTATATTTAAAATTGGAGTTAAAATTTCGAAAGTATCTTTTATTTTTTCTGAATAACGCAACGATTCTTTATAGTAATAAATTGCAGAATCTATCATTTTTAAGCCTTCCGAGTATACATTTCCTAAATTATTATATACCCAACTTTGAAGTGTATCATTTTTGCTATTTTTTGCAAAACGAATTGATTTCATAAAGTTTTTCTTTGATTTAGAAAAATCTGAAATGCCTTCGTAAGCCAAACCAAGTTCATTATAAAATAACGTCAAATTATAGTAATCGTTTGCTTGGCTAGCATATACGATTCCAAGGTTAGCTGCTTCAATAGCTTCTTTATATTTATACTTTGAAAAATAAGAAGTTGATATTTCTAGATATTTTCGAATGCTATCGGAGGACTTGCTTTTGTCTATCTCTTGACTCTGCAAGGGAAGCACTATCAAAAAGCATAAAAGTATGGTAGTGTATACAGTTTTTTTCAAAGATTCGGGTTTTAAAAACACTCTTAAAATACGAAAAAATACTATAGCAAAATAGTATCTGTAAATTCTTAATAAGAATTTGAACTTATTACAACAGTATTTTAATTGTCCAAATAATGTTCAATTCTTAAAACATACACCTATCTGCTAATTGCCAATATTCATCTGTTCTCTATTTTTAATTGTATCTTTAAGAAGATCTATAACAATTCAAAAATTATTTCGATTGAATCAAAAGGAATTACTCCCAAAAAGATGCTATCTTACGACACACCATGGATTGAACAAACGTTGAATTATATAAAAAATAACTAAGTTATGAATGCTTTTCACTACGCTTTTAAAGTAAAAGATATTGCATCGACACGTAAATTTTATGTGGAACTTTTAGGTTGTACCGAAGGTCGTTCTACAGAACACTGGATTGATTTTGATTTTTTTGGACACCAATTGTCAGGACATGTAAGCGACAACATTCCTAAGCTGGATTATTGTGGAAAGGTAGATGGGGTTAGTGTTCCAATTCCTCATTTTGGCTGTTTGTTGACGATTCCTCAATTTGAAACTTTGCAAAATACCTTTGAAGCAAATGACATTCAATTTGTAATAAAACCACAAATTCGCTACAAAGGGCAAGCTGGTGAACAACGCACGATGTTTGTCTTTGATTTTAGTGGAAATCCACTAGAATTTAAAGCTTTTTCTAATGAAAATGAAGTGTTTGCCAAATAATTCATACTTTTAGGAATATGAATGCGCTTAAACTACCTTTACAATTTGCTCCCGATGTAATGAAAAAAGAGCTTGCTCAATTTTCAAGAAAAGACTATCAAGATATTTACAATCCTTCTGTGCAATTGGAAACTTTGTGGCTAAAACACTTTATTGAACCTACACTTGGTCCAGATGGTTTACCTGTTTTTTTACCAAATGCAGCGTTGAAAAAATGTCCATATCTCAAAGCTGTTTATGAAATGTTTCTGTGCCAAGTAGAAACCTTTCGTGTGCATACATTAGATCCTGGAGCAAGCATTCAAAAACACACTGATTCTGGTTATAGTTTTGAACATGGAAAAGTACGTCTACACATTCCTGTACAAACCAACGATCAGGTAGAAATTATCTTAAATGGCGAACATATTCGCATGCAACCTGGCGAATGTTGGTACTGTAATTTTCATTTAGAGCACGAAGTAAGAAATAATAGTAAAGAACCACGCATACATATCATCTTAGACTGCATTGTCAATGATTGGTTAACACATGTTTTTAAGCAGGTGGAAATGCAATCCTAGCAATCATAAAACCCTCACATTTCTGCAAGGGTTTTAGAGTTTTTATGATGAGATACTGAATCAAGTTCAGCATGACGAAATCATTTATCTAATCAACTTCTTATACTTAATACGCTTCGGCATCAAGTCGCCACCTAAGCGTTTCTTTTTGTTTTCTTCATAATCTGAGAAGCTTCCTTCAAAGAAATATACTTGTGAATCACCTTCAAAAGCTAAGATATGTGTACAAATACGATCTAAGAACCATCTATCATGCGAAATTACAACTGCACAACCAGCGAAGTTTTCCAAACCTTCTTCCAAAGCACGCAAGGTATTTACGTCTAGGTCGTTTGTTGGCTCATCAAGTAACAATACGTTTCCTTCTTCTTTTAAAGTCATCGCTAAATGCAGACGATTTCGTTCTCCTCCAGAAAGTGTGCTTACTTTTTTGTTTTGCTCACTTCCTGAGAAATTAAATCGACTTAAATACGCTCTTGAATTTACTTGCTTTCCGCCCATCATGATTAATTCCTGCTCATCTGAGAAGTTTGCCCAAATTGATTTTTCAGGATCAATATTGGAATGCGATTGATCTACATATGCCAATTTCGCTGTTTCACCAACTGTAAATGTTCCTTTATCTGCTGTTTCTTCTCCCATAATCATTCGGAAAATGGTTGTCTTTCCAGCTCCGTTTGGACCAATAATTCCAACAATTCCTGCTTGTGGTAAGTTAAACTCTAAGTTTTCATATAATAACTTATCGCCATACGCTTTGGAAACACCTGAAGCTTCTATCACATTTGTTCCTAAACGTGGTCCGTTTGGAATATAGATTTCCAGCTTCTCTTCCGTTTGTTTTTGATCTTGATTTAATAACTTGTCATAATTTTTCAAACGTGCTTTTTGCTTTGTCTGACGGCCTTTTGCTCCTTGTCGAACCCATTCTAACTCTCGCTCTAATGTTTTCTGACGCTTAGAAGCTGTTTTACTTTCTTGAGCCAAACGTTTTGCCTTCTGATCTAACCAAGAAGAATAATTTCCTTTCCAAGGAATACCTTCTCCTCTATCCAATTCTAAAATCCAGCCTGCAACATTATCCAAGAAATACCTATCGTGCGTTACAGCAATTACGGTTCCTTTGTATTGTGCTAAATGATGCTCTAACCAATGTACTGATTCTGCATCCAAGTGGTTGGTAGGCTCATCTAATAATAAGATTTCTGGTTCTTGTAATAACAAACGACATAGAGCAACTCTACGACGTTCTCCTCCAGAAAGCACTCCAATTTTCTTATCAGGATCTGGCGTACGTAAGGCATCCATAGCAATTTCTAACTTGGTATCTAATTCCCAAGCATTGGAAGCGTCAATTTTATCCTGTAATTCCGCTTGCTTTGCCATCAACTTCTCCATTTTATCTGCATCAGAATACACTTCTTCCAAACCAAACATATCGTTGATTTTATTGTACTCATCCAATACAGCAACCGTTTCTGCTACACCTTCTTTAACAATATCTAATACTGTTTTTTCTTCATCTAATTGTGGTTCTTGCTCCAAATATCCAACATTATAACCTGGCGAAAATGTTACTTCACCTTGATAGTTCTTCTCTACTCCAGCTATAATTTTAAGTAAGGTAGATTTACCAGAACCATTTAAACCGAGAATCCCGATTTTAGCTCCGTAGAAAAAACTGAGGTATATATCTTTTAAAACTTGCTTGTTAGTACTTTGATAGGTTTTGGAAACCCTATTCATGGAAAAGATAACTTTCTTATCGTCTGACATAATTATGCTTTAATTTAATTGCTTATATAGCAAATATACATAATGAACTCGTTTAAACTTTTTCTATTTGCTAAAAAATGGATCTTTTTGACACTGTTTTCTTCTTTTTTTCGCTACGTATTGCCGCTATTCAACTCAGAAAAGTTTTCAATCATTTAATTTTTACATCTTTCAAATCTAAAATACATGTGTATTTCGATAGATGATTTTTATAAAATACACGGCTGTAATACGATTATCATCAAGGAGGTTTTGTTCTTTTCTCTTGACCTTTTATTCAATTCATCAAGAGGTTTTGACATTTTGCTACCTAGAAAAATAAAGTTTACTAAGTATTAAACTTTATTTTGATACGTATTAAATATATTTTTCTTCACTTGAATAAATACAAATAGTCTTCTGCTTTTTATCAATTTCTCTTGAGAAGAAAACATAAACGTAAAGTAGTTTTCAAACTATTCAAAAGAGATTTATCCAATTTTCTTCAAGCTGAACTAATATTTCATCTTCATACAGACTGTTTATCAAACATTTAAACCATTAAACACATACATTTAGAATCTTTTTTACATTTTTTTTCAGTTTTAGAAAACCATCTTCTCATTTCACTCGTATATAAAAGCGTAAACAGTAAAAATCTATTTAAAAACTTAAAAATTATGAAACGAGTAACAACCATTCTGGGAATCAATATTGTATTGATAGGAAGTTTCTTTTTAATTGTTGCTGATCATATTGATGCTCCAGCAGAACAAGGAACTAGTTCTGACATTACCGATTTCTAAGCCTTTCAAGGAGAAAACAGCAACAATATTGCTTTTGTTGTAAACACACAAGGATTATTGAGTCCAGCAGCTACAGGAAATGCCGCATTCGATGAAAACACATTGATTGAAATTAATATTGATAAAACAAGAGACAATATTGAAGATTTGGTCATTCAAGCAATTCCAAGAGGAGACCAAATGTACTTTTTTGGTCCTGCAGCACCTAGCGCAACTGGATTAAACAGCGATATTGAAACTTCTGGAACTACTTCGTCCGTAGACATTACACAATACGGAAGTAATACCGTAATTGCTACAAATAACGGAATGCAGTTTTTTGCAGGCCCGAGAGACGATCCTTTCTTTATGGATTTTGCTCAGTATGGTGAAATCATCACAAGAAACGCTACGAGTTTTAACGATCCGGGAACAGATACATTTGCAGGTTCTAATGTATTATCAATCGTAATAGAAGTACCAAAATCACTCATTGGAGGTTCAAGAACAATCAATGTTTGGACAGAAGGAAAAGAAAAACAATAATCAATCAACAATTACACTTATAAAAACTATTAAAAATGAAAACTATACAATCTATATTCGGAATGGCAATCTTAAGCATGTTCTTGTTCACAAGTTGCTCTTCTGATGATAATACTATTACAATTGATAATATGCCTGATTTTTCAGGAACATTTGCACAACAAGACCAAATGGGAAGACCTGCGGTAAATACTGTTTTTGTATCTGCGGCAAGCAAAGATTCCTTTAATACCACAATTCCGTCATAACAAAATGCCGCTTTTCAGAATTTATTTCAAACCAATTTAACAGCATTGAGTCCTGCTTTTACTAATCTTGGTGATCAGAATGCTTTGGGGCAAGATGCAACAGCATTTACTGGTTTGTTAGCGACCGATGTTCTCAATGTTTCTTTGGATGGAACTACTACTTTTTATGATGAAACGAATGTATCAACAGGTCGTGCTTTGGCAGATGATGTTATTACTGTAGAATTACTATTAATTTTTGGCGGCGAAGACTTCACAGAAAACCCAACACTTTCTGATGATCGTATAGACGCCAACGACAAACCTTTTTTGTCCTCATTTCCATACTTTGCCACACCCTGTTAATCTGATTTGCTATCAGAACATTTGGAACTTACAATTTAACGTATTTTTTAGTTGAACGATCACGCTAGATGCTCTCTGTTTTTTAAAAACCAAATTCAAACTGAAAAATTAATCTAATGAATACCAAAGTCGCCTTTCAAATTATTGGAGTTTGTTCTCTTCTTACAAGCTGCACTTCAACTCCATCACAAAAAATTACAGCTTCTGAATCATATAATGCATGTTTAGAAGTTGCTGAAAATACAACGGTTGAAACTGCTACCGAAATTCACAAATTTTGGTCAGAAAAACTCGAAAAAATGCCGGATCAATATCCGTATCATAGCAAAATTGCGAATGCGGAAACACAATTGTTTGACGCCACAGGAAATATTACACATTTAGCAGAAGCTGCTCGTCATTTGGAATTGGTGAATGAACGCACCAAGTATCAAAATGCCAATTACATTCGAAGTCTAGCTCGAAACTATATTTCACAACACCGCTTTCAGGAAGCACTCGTATTACTTCAAAAAGTAGAAGTGTTGGGTGAAAATCTACAAGCCACAAAAAAATATTGTTTGATGTGCATTTAGAATTGGGAAATACAAAGGAAGCTTCCATCTACCTCAACATTTTTAAGAATGAAAATAGCTTTGACGCTATGATCAGACTTTCTTAATGTTACGATCATTAAGGAAAATTACTCGCAGCCATTAGGATGATGGAGAAAGCTGTGAAAAAAGCAGAAGATGCCAATAATATAGCATTAAAGCAATGGTCCAATACCAACTTAGCTGATTTTTATGGGCAAGCAGGTAGCATTAAAGAATCGTATGCACATTACACATTGCTTTAAAGCTTTGGCACTAAATCCAAACGATGCGTATGCTAAAAAAGGTGTTGCGTGGATTGTGTTTTCGCATGAAAAAAATCCTGAAGAAGCCTTGCGAATTTTAAATACCATCATGTCACAACACAAAGCACCTGATTATTACTTATTGAAAGCTGAAATTGCAGAATTTATGGGAAAAGAGCAGAAAAAGAACAAAACATTCAAGCGTTTGTAAAAGCGATTGAAGATGAAAACTATGGTGTGATGTACACGGCATATATAATTACAGTGTTGGATGAAGAATTGAATGCTACTAAAAAGCGCTGGAAATGGCGCAACAAGAAGTGGAATTGCGTCCTGCGGCACAAGCGTATGATTTATTAGCTTGGACCTATTATCTAAAAGAAAATACAACAAAAGCGTTGGGAATTATAGAACAGCATGTGATTGACAAAACCCTTGAACCTGTAGCAATGTATCATTTAGCAGAAATACTAAAAGCAAATGGAAATATAACTTTTATACAAGATATAAAATCAGCATTGTTGGAAAGCAGTTTTGAACTCGGTCTGGTGATGACAGAAAAAATAGAACAACTATAACTCTTTGTTAATTATTAAAGAACTAACTTTTTGTTAGACACTTGGTTTTTATTCAAAAGGCACTTTGTGATGAAGTGTCTTTTTTATTTATTCTTCTATGGTTTCAATTGGCGGCGGTGGCAGAGGAATTAAATTGGTTCTTTCCAAATCTAATCGTATTGTTAATGGGAATGTTTCTTTTAAAAAATTTAATTCTTTGACATTTAAATCACATATTTTTTTGGAAAAGATTTCTTGTGAATAACTTTTATAAATCATATTATACCCTTGTTTAATATTCGTAAATACTTTTTCAATACTATCTTTGGGAGCATTTTCATACCAACAAATGGAAGTTTTATTTTTGTAAATCACCTCACCATCAATATAGTTATCACGCATCCAATATTTTATAGAATCTATAAGAATGAGTTCATGTTCCATTAATAATAAACCGTTTTTATTTAATAAAGCTCGAGCCTCATGACGCCTTATAAAACAAATTATCATTGCATTATTACACATTTTATTATATTTAACTTTTACCATATCCCCATTCGTTAATGTTAATCCAAAAACTACAAATTCTCCACACACATTTGTGCTTAGTTTCTCTTCTAAAGAGCGAAGTAATGATTTCGTTTCTAATTGATAATCTACTTTTATTTTTTTGAGCGAATCTGCCACTGAAAATAGATGAACTTCATTCGGACAGTGTGTAGTAGTATCAATATTAGAAACTTGTTCTTTTTGCTTGCATCCAACTAAAAAGAGAACTAAGAATAAAAACGGAACTGACAGTTGTAGAGTTTTCATGAAAATGATTGGTTTGTTCTTAGTTCTTCCCAAAAAATTATACCATACACATTGACTTTTATATAAAGGATAAGTAAAGTTTATTGTTTAAAAAGTTGGCATACAAATACACTATTTTTTTAAAATTATGACAAAAACAAATTCTTAATTATACAAAACCGACTGCTAAACATTTTTTTTAAGTATTTCATTTCCTTATTGAACCCTATTAATCAAAATCTTACATTATAAAAAAAAGAAATTTTAAATCATTAACACTCAACAAAAAGTCAATTTCTAATTTTGAAGTAACTGCCGCAACTTTTGGTGGACGTGGCGCAAGTGAGCGACTTACCGAATGTAGAAATGATTATTGTATCCGTTTTAGCTAGTTGTTCTGTGTATTGCTAAACAGGTATGACATAAATATCTTTGAAAAGAAAAGTGAACCAAATTGGTTCACTTTTTATTTTTAAAAATCTAAAAAAAAACTGATATCCTGATAATTACGGTTTTTTACGTAACAACTTCTCACTACATTTTTTTAACTTAAAGTATTGTCCAACTTCAACTTTTTACAATCATAAAAAAAATTAAAGAGTCTACAATTTAAAAAAACAGACGATTTCTAAATTAAATGGAAAGAAGATTTATGGAGGAACGGATCCGCAATTTACCAAAGAAAGTTGTCCACCGAGTTTTGTGCATTACCCGACTAGAATTCCGCATCAATGTCCAGATCCTACAGAACTACCAGATTGTCATCTTTCAGAAGTTCCTGAATGCCATAACAATTTATCATGCGAAACCGACTATTGTGATTAAAAACTAGTAATGAAAAGGGAAATATCAGTTTTGAAAAGCGGTTGCTTCCACTAAGCTAATCGGGAAGTAGTTCGCTTTTCTTTGTGCAATTTTTTCAGGATTCGAAGCCACAACACCAAGCGTATACAATTGCTCTAATGTTGGCGATTCGCTTCCGCCTGCTGGTTCTTAGGTAATTCCAAAGGCTTCTGATTCGTTTGCGTTCTTTAAATCAAACACTTTGTCTTGATCTGTGGTAAAGTTTTCTATGATTCCCAAACTTATTGGCGTCAACGGATCTAATTTTAAAGACCAAACCTGATACACTTTTCCTGCTGGCAGTTCTGGCAATCCTTTCAAGTCTACATATATATTATTAGATTTTTTATCCCAATATACCTTAGCATGCGAATCTGGAGAAACTACTTTTCCGCCTAGTGGCACTGAAATGATGTCTTTGGTTCGTAACACATCTAGCAATTCGTTAGCTGCTGTTAAATCATTATTTGCTTTATAAATCTGCTCTTTTAGCGCTTCTCTTTCTGCGCGCACTGTTTCAATTTGAGATTCTAAATCAGGTTTTAACATCATGGTAAATACCAATCCTGCCGCAAACACAACAGCTGCTGCCCAACCTACATAGCTAAATATCGAACGTTTCTTTTTCAGTGGAATCAAAGGAATATCATCTGAATCATCAGTATTTGAAAGATTTAACTTTTCTCTGATAACATCAAAACTTGTAACAGTTTTTCTAGTATCTGTAGCTGCAGTAAGGTTTACAATAGTCGCTTCAATGGAAAGTACTTCTTGCTTTACTTCAGGATACTTTTGCATAATGGCATGCACTTGCTCGTTTTCTTGTTCATAAAGCGCGACTGCTACATACAGTTCTAATATTCCAGATACTATGTATTCCTTGCTATCCATTATTCTTCCAGTGCTTTTCTAAGTTCACTAATGCAATTTCTATTTCTAGTTTTTACAGTTCCTAAAGGTATTTCGAGGGTTTCGGCAGTTTCCTTTTGTGTAAATCCTCTAAAGTAAATTAAATAAAAATTTGCTTACACTTTTCGGCAAGCTTTCCTATATATTTTTTTATACCAATGGCATTGATTTTTTGCTCTAAATTATCATTACTATCAATATTATGTACGAAGAAATCAATGTCTTGGTTTTACTGTGCATTCTTAAATGATTTTGAACGGACTTTATCAATGGCAGCATTTCTTGCAATATTGAGCAACCAGATAAAAAAACGACCTTTTTAGCGATATATGCATCCGATTTATTCCAAGCTTTTATAAAGACATCTTGCATAACTTTAGCCGCAATATCGTCATTTTTAACAATAGTGTTTATAACACCAAAAATACTTTCATTATACATTTCGTATAACTTTTCAAAGGCTTTGGCGTCCTTGTTTTTAAATTGCTCCATAAGAGTATCTAACTCCATGAAGTTACATTGCTTCTACAGAAAGTGTTGTCGTTTTATACAAAGAGTTAAAGCTACATTTTTTTGCAAATTCTACATTTTTTCCCATAAAAAAACTTCCTAAAATGGAAGCCTTATCATGTCATAGTATAGTTGTTGTTGCGCTACACTCTACCTTTTAATGCATTAAAAACCCATGCAATGGCAAAAAATCCTATTCCAACAGCTGCAAATCCATATCCCGCAACATCGTCATATCTAAAAGCTCCAAGAGCAATTAAACCCATGCCTACTAAGATCATTATCAATGTAGCCCAACCTAATACTGTATTTTTGTTCATTCTCATAATTTGATATTTTGGCAGATCTCCAATACAACTCCACTCCGTGTAGTGTATTGCAGTCAGGCTTTCGGCTTATCTTTTTTTTATTATTTAAAAACAAAATTTACTGATATTTAAACATATAAATAATAGCAGAATGCCCAGTTGACGCTTAATCGTATTCGTTTGTGTATTCTTATTTCATTAAGTTATACTTTTCAAAAATATGGATAAATCTTTAAATTACTTTGCTTTTTTTAAACAAAAATAACTACGTAAAAAGATTACGTATGAATATTTTAGTTTAGCAAAGTAATTAATCGATTTTAAAATATTCAAAATGACTTCAGAAGAGAGCTTTAAAAGAAAAAATACACTGCCTATAAGTTCATACACAAGAAATCCACCAACAATACTATAGCTGTAAGCTTCCCCATTTTTGAAGACTTACCCTTTTTCGGACAGTTCTAAATTAAACAAAATAGATTACAAAGGGGCTAGCCCCTTTGTAAAT
>NZ_JAKVBC010000046.1 GCF_022447245.1 Kordia sp.
CTTTATCATATTCAGCATCAATTACATTTTTTCCGCGTTGACGGCGATTTTGACGTGTACCTATATTAACAGTTGGCACACCGATAAACGAGCATTCTCGGATTCCAACACTGGAATTTCCAACCAAACAATCGCAATTTTTCAATAAGTGTAAAAAGTCATTTGGTTCCATGTTTTTGAAGAATCGAATGTTTTCAGGATTGAAATTTTCTCGAAAATAACGAATTCCGTTCGAAGTTCCATCTGAACCAGCATCTACATTTGGCCAAAACCAAAATGTTGGAATGTTGAGTTCATGAATCGCTTTTAAGGTACATAATACGTCTTCTCTTGCCGATTTGTAACGATTGGTCTCGGGATGTTGCATTACTACCAAATAACCGTCAGAAATATCTAAATCAGCTCCTACTCCACCATATTTTTTGATTGGATCGAATTTGTAATCTTTTGTATCGAATACTTCTTTTGCAATATCAATTGATGGACAACCTGTATTGATGACATATGCTGGATCTTCTCCTAGTTTTATTACTCGATCGCGTGCATCTTCAGAAGCCACTAAGTGCAAATCTGCTAGTTTGGTGTTGGCATGACGTACTTTTTCATCAATATTTCCTGTTACTTCTCCACCTTGTATGTGCACTAATGGAATGTTTTGATATGCCGCCGCAATACTTGTTGCAATGGTTTCAAAACGATCTGCAATTGTAATTACTGCATCAGGTTTTAGATTGTAGAATACATTCGAAAGTTCCATCACACCTAATCCTGTGGTTTTTGCCATGGCAGTTGGATTTTCTCCTTCCAAGACCATAAACACTTTTTCATCAATCTTAAAACCATCATTTTCAATAACTTTTACAGCATTCCCGTAACGTCCCAATAATGCAGAACCTGCGACTACTAATTGCAATTCTAAGTTTGGATGCTCTTGAATTGCTTTTAACGCAGTCTTTATTCTACTGTATGATGGTCGTGCGGTTACTACGGCACATATTTTTCGTTTGCTCATTCTTCTCTTTACTTTTAGCGGTCAGCTTTAGCTTTTTGGATTATATGTTGATTTGTCTGTTGTCAATTTGTTTGTTATTATCTTCAGCTCTAGTGAAATTGTGAAATAAAGTACTTTTAGTATCATAATTGCTCTAGACACAATTTTATTTCCATTTTGACTTCACTCAATATGACAAAAATTACTCGAACTGACGTTTTGATTAACTTTTATTGTAACTTCAAACCAAATCCTTTTCATTTAAAAAATCCCACTGTTTCATATCATTTACGAGTTTTTTCCCGATAACATCTTGGAATTTGGACGCTAAGATTCCATAATTTTTAGGCTTTTTTGCTTCTAAATCATCAAACGTTAGTACATATCCTTTTGGTAAGTCTTTGTTGATCGCTAGTGATTTTTCAAAGATTTGTTTTAACTCAGCGTATTGCGAATTATCTTTTTTATCTATCGGATGATTCAATGCCTCATCAATGTTTCTGATAGCACTGACCAATTTTGTCGCTTCTAGAAATGTAAGTGATGATTTTGCATCTGGTCCAAACATTTCTTTATCAAATACGACATGAAATTCCAAGATTTCTGCACCTAATGTTGCTGCAGCAATTCCCGCTTCGATTCCTGCGGAATGATCGGAAAACCCAATTTTTACGTTGTATCTATCTTTAAGCTCTTGAATAACATTTAATCCAAATTGTTTTGGTGCTGTTGGATACGAAGTTGTACATTGCAAAATAGAGAACTCACAGTTTTTTTCTTTTAGAAAAGCTACGGTTTCATCCAATTCTACAAAGGAACTCATTCCTGAAGAAATGATAATTGGTTTTCCTGTATTGGCAATTTTTTCTAACAATAGAAAGTTATTGACTTCCCCAGAACCTACTTTATAACACGATACACCAACTTCTTCCAACAAATCTACTGCTGCGTTACTGAATGGAGACGATAAGAAACCTAAACCGACTTCATCACAATGTGATTTGAGTTCTTTCCATTGTTCCAATGTAAATTCCATACGTTTCCAGTACTCATAACGTGTGGCATCTTGTTTAGAAAATTTTACTCGGAATGGCTCATGAATACTACTTTCTGCTGCCGCAATATGTGTTTGAAACTTGATTGCATTTGCGCCTGTTTTTGCCACAGCATCAATATACGCATGCGCCATTCCTAGACTTCCGTCGTGTGCTTGTGCAATTTCTGCTATGATGTAGGTTATTTTCATGGTTTTCTAGGTATTTGTCTTTAGGTTTTGAATACTTGGTTTTGGTAACACAAACTGACGTTTGATTTAATTTAAAATTCAACATTTAACACTTAACATTCAATGCTTCCAAAAACCCTTTCAACTTCTCCAATTGCTCATTAACTGTAAAGTTTTCTATGAACGTTTTTCGTGCATTGTCGCCTATAAATATCCGCTTTTCTCTGTTGTTATACAAATCCACCAATTGCTTGATCATCTGTTGTAAATCGTTACTTAATATACTGTTTTGATCGTGAATGACTTCTGGATAACAACTTGCTGCTTCTTTAGTACACACCAATACTTGTGCGTAATTAAAAACCAACGGAATTCGTGTTCGTGTTCCAGTATTGTATTCCCAAGGAATGATGTGAATATCGTATGGTTTTAGTTCTGGTGTTAAGTCTTCCACAAAACCTAAACATTGTATTTGCGCGTCTTCCAAACGTTTTTTTAACGATTCGGAAGCATATTTTAGGTTTCCAATAACTTTCAGTTTTACATTAGGAATTTTCGCTTTCAATCTATTCCAACAAACTTCTAAAAATCGTTCTAACCCGATTCTGTTTGCTGTTGTTCCCATGCCACCTAAATGCACTATCGTTGGTGCTTCTTCAGTATGTTCAACCAATTCAACTTCCCGATACGTCAATGGTATGTATACTGCATTTGGATTTCCGTAATCTTTGATTTCTTGAGTTTCCGTATACGAGGCCGAAACGCAGCCTGATACATTTTTCACAAGCTCCAGCTCTACTCTTTTCTTTTGTTGCAAGTGAAATTTTTGCAACAACGAAAGTTTACTTTTTAGTTTTCGTAACTTGAATTCCCAGTCGTGATGCGCGTAGACAATCGGAATATTTAGATTGGAATAGTTTGCTAAAATTGCTGTCCAACGCCATTCTGCCCAAACTAGATTGATCTTATGTTTTGAGATATATTCTTTTAAAATTTGCTCATTTTTCGAATTCACAAAAAAATATTCAAATTTTTCAGGTGCAAAAATTGCTTTTTTGATACGATCAAACATCCCTTTTGGATGAACTTGTGCAACCTGAAAATGATTTATTTCTGTATAAAATCCTTGTATTTCTTGAATGTATTCTGAATTGACTTCTGATGAAATTTTTGCTTCTGGCTTGTCTTTAAAATCCACAAATAAGACATGATTTTTGTAATTGAGTCTTGCTAGTAATTGCAAATGACTAAAGTACACAGACGCGCCACCATTGGCGTTCGGAGAGATTTTCGTGTTATTTACTAAAAAAAGTACATTCATCACATGAAGTATTTATTCAGAAAACCAAGTCCATTTGCTATGCAAATACGTGCCAATTTTGATTTAATAGCAATTGTTTTTGGGCTTCCCCATTTTTTATGAAAGATGATATGTCCTTGCAATAATTTTTTACGATCCAACATCCAACGATGTTGTTCTGTATAGATGTATTTTGGAATGTCTTTTTCAGGAATTTTCACATCATCGAAAAAGGCACTTTTCTTTTTTTCTAATTCTTTGGAAACTTTACTTTCTAGGTGCGAAACTTCTGAATTTGCTACAATTACATGCTTTTTTCCATATTTCTGCAACATTAAACTATAATCATCATCTGCATAGAAAAAACTAAAACGCTCGTCTAACAAACCTGTTTTAGCAAACATAGATTTTTCTGCAATGATACACCAACCTACAATATGCCTTCGGACTTTGAATCCAAAGAGAAAATTTTCTCCATTGAAAAAGTGTTGAGGTGTAAATTTAGAATCGTAATCTACAGGACAAAACGACTGCACTTTCGGATATTTCTGCTTTACTTTTAGAATTTCTGTAAACCAGTTTTTTTGAAAGATGAGATCGTTATTAAATAACCCAACAAAATCACCCGAAGCAGCTTTGATTCCTATGTTTAGAAACTTATGAAAGTTAAAATCTTCCGTAGGAATGATCACTTTTACATACTCAGGAAATTGGTAGAATGAGTTTTGAATCTGTTTGTTACTTTCTATCAATAAAATTTCAAATTCAACATCAGGGTTGTCTTTTTCTGCTTCCATCATACTCTCAATACAATGCAGCGTCATATCGAAAATCGACTGACTTTTGGTATTGGACAATATGATAGCAGAAAATAACATATTATTTTTTTACACAGCGAAATACATACTGAAATGTAAAGTAATTTTTGAAAAATCCTAATTTCTTGAAGACTCTTGGAATAAATGGAAAACCACCTTTGTAAGCACTGTAGCGCATAACACGTGTTAATTCTTCAATTTTCATGTCTGCTTGATCCACTAATTCTTCGATGTTTTTTAGTGTAAACCAACGCATGTGTGTTTTATCATATAATCCGCTTGGTTCGTACGGGAATTTCCCTTTAAATACTAAGTGCTTCAAAGTTTCTAAGTGCTGTACATTTGGCAAGGAAATGATCATTTTTCCCGTAGGTTTTAATGATTTTTCTAATTCCGACAATACATGCCACGGATCAATTAAGTGTTCTAAAACATCTCCCAAAATGATATAATCAAAATCTTCTCCTTTAAAACTCTCTAACAATTCTTGATCTTCAATGCTTTTTTCAATCACTTTTGTGATATTTTTTTTAGCATTTACAACCGATTCTTCGTGTGTTTCTACACCAATGACTTCTGTTGCCATTCCTTGATCGAGCAACCATTTTCCATTGATTCCGTTGGAACAACCAACATCTAAGACTTTTAGATCTTTGCCTTCAATCAATGCAATGATGTCTTTTCGAAGTTTTATGTAGGCTTGATTCATTTTTGGGTTATTTAGGGTCTAAAGGTTGTTTTTTGATTTTCCACGATAACATTGGGCGCATCAGTCCTGGCCATTTTCCTGCGTACGGTCCGCGCACTCCATCACCTGTAGTATCATCAAATATTTCAAAACTTAATAAGTTGTCTTCAACCGCATGAATAATTTCTGGATTGTAGTTTCCAACAGCAACTAACAAGCTAAATTGCCCTTCTGCTAAGAAGTGACGAGGAATTTTACAAGTAGCTGTCACAATTCCTTTATTGGTTTTATCATGATATTCCAACCAATCTGGTGCATTAAATTCATTAGAAGCAAATAAGCGCTGTCCGCGTTCATTTACCACATGAATGATGGCTGTATTGTGATATTCTGTATTTAAATCCCAATAGGTAACTTCCACATACATGTCATCACGTACGCTAAAGCGATTGCACAATTCTCCTTTTTCATTACGAATTGCTGCACTTTTTAGACGTCCAAAATCATTTCCTGGTGCCGTTTCCATGCTTTCCCATTCGTGATAAGGTTTGATATCCATTCCTTGATTTAAGTAGGCTTGAATTGCTGTATCTGTATCACCATCAAAAATGACTTCTCCATCTGCCAACACTACTGTACGTTGTGTTAGTTTTTGAATGGCATCCATATCGTGACTTACAAATAAAACTGTTCGCCCTTCACCTTTGGCAATGTCTTGCATTTTTCCAATGGCTTTTTTCTGAAATTCCGCATCACCAACTGCCAATACTTCATCTACTACTAAAATTTCAGGTTCTAAATGTGCTGCTACTGCAAATGCCAAACGTACTTTCATTCCAGAAGAATACCGTTTTACAGGTGTATCAACATATCGTTGAACTCCTGCAAATTCTACAATTTCTTCAAATTTCGATTTGATTTCCGCTTTGGTCATTCCTAAAATAGCGCCATTCAGAAAGATATTTTCTTTTCCAGTCAATTCTGGGTGAAATCCTGTTCCAACTTCTAACAAGGAAGCAATTCTACCTTTAGAACGAATGATTCCTTGCGTTGGCATGGTTACTTTGGAAAGAATTTTTAATAATGTCGATTTCCCTGCACCATTTTTTCCAATAATTCCTAATACTTCACCTTTACGCACATCAAAACTAATATCTTTGATTGCCCATACATAATTCGATTTTCCAACTGTATTACGTTTATTCCGTTCGCCAATACGTGTATACGGATCTTCTTTTCCACGAATTTTATGCCACCAGCGGTTTAGATCATGACTGATAGTTCCTGTACCAATAACGCCTAAACGATATTGTTTCGAAAGCTTTTCTACACGTAATATGATGTCTTTCTCCTGCATTATACCGTATCTATGAAATTACGTTCTGTTTTGTTGAATATGATCAAACCGAATAGAAATACTACAATTGAGATTCCTAAGGTGAGAAATATAAATCCAATATCAAATTTTCCTTGTTGAAATACCATATAACGAAAAGACTCAATTACTCTTGCTAAAGGATTAAACTCCACAATCCATGAAACATAGGATGGCAGTTTTTTTGATACGATTGCAAGCGGATACATGACAGCAGAAACGTACATTAGCAACTGAATTCCGAACTGAACTAAGAATGTTAAATCGCGATATTTTGTCACCATGGATGAAATGATCATTCCTAAACCTAGACCTAGCATTCCCATGATAAATACAATAATTGGCAATAATACTAGATACGGAGAAATGCTTCCTGCATTACCTGTGATCGCAAAGAATATATAAAAAGCTGTAAAAATCAGTACTTGAATTCCAAATTTTAATAAGTTGGAAACTGTGATGGATAGCGGCATGATAACTCTTGGGAAATATACTTTTCCAAAAATGTTTTCATTTTTTTTAAAGGTATCAGAAGTAGCTTTGAGACATTCGGCAAAGTAGTTCCAAATGGTTATTCCTGCAAGGTTAAACAAGAAAGCATTGACTGTTCCTGTTTGAATATCTGCGATTCCATTAAAAACCAAAGTAAAAATTACCGAAGTCAACAAGGGTTGAATTAAATACCATAATGGTCCTAATACGGTTTGTTTGTATAAAGTAACCACATCACGGCGCACAAAAAGCATTAACAAGTCGCGATATTGCCAAATTTCTTTGAATTTGAAATCGAGGAGATTGCTTTTTGGAGATATTTCAAATAACCAAGTATGTTTTTGGGGCTTGTCCAAACAGATTGAGTTTTAGGTTACCAAATATTTTCTAAGTCTTTTTTTGAGTAGGTATGATTACGTTCTACAAAAGTTGTATTGGAATCATTTTTTAGCTTTAGTCCACTTTTTTTAGAGAATACTCTTGACAAAAGTCCAAATGGCGTTAGAAAGATAAAAAACACAACGGATAATATAACTCGTGTATTGAACCATCCTAAACCCAAGGCAAATTTACCCCATAGCCATACAATCAAGCGTTCTAATGGTGGAATAAATGATCCTACTCCGACACTTAATGCTATAATAAACAATACTTTTGCAGCAGTTGCATACTCAGTTCTAAAGTGGAGGTAGGGTGCTATCAGCAAAAACCCCATCACCATGACTAAGATTACTTTTGAATTACTTTCCTTCATATTAGAATAAGGTATAGATAAATGGTGCAATTGCTGATCCACCACCTAAAACTAAGATGATTCCTAGTAATAGTAATACGATTATCATTGGCAAAAGCCAGAATTTTCTTCGTTCTTTTAAGAATCTAAATAGATCTTTTAAAAACTCCATAGGTTATTGATTTAAAGTCTTTATAAATGTTGCTAATTCGTCGCCCATTTTTTTGTTCCCCAAAGGGTTAAAATGGCAATCGTCATATAAATAGTTGCTTGTTTTCGAAATAATAGAATCTGTTTTGAATACAGGAATTGAGAATTTCATACTTTCTCTTACTGTAACATCATTGATGCTATCTACTTTTTGCTGAAGCATTTTTGCGTTGTAACGAACACCACCACGCGAGGTCATCCAATGCCAATTCTGCAAGGCTTCTTCTTCCGTATCCCAAGTCACCACTTGCGTGGCAAATATAAGCTTTATATCATTTGCCTGACAAATCCCTATTAAGGTTTTTAATTTATTTGCATAATTCCCATAATCGGTTGTAGGTAACTGATTTTCAATAGGTCGAGACTTTGTTTTTTCTACTTTTTTCTTATATTTCGATTCAATCTCTATTGTTTCTAACGCATCTTCCTCACTTTTGAATGCGTAGTATAAACGTCTAGGAATTTGAAATTCATATAGAAAAATACTCAATACTTGAGAGAATCCAATTTCTGTATCTACGTTTTGTTTTGAATTGAATTTTAAAGGATTTTTATCTAACATTAGGCGTGTAACATCATTGATACCACAAAAAACAATCACTTCATCTGGTTGTAAGTGTATGATTCTGTGTGACAACATTGCCACATGATCCTGAATGTTATCTCCAGACTTCCCTGCGTTGTAAACTTTTACCGTTTTATTTTGGTAGTTATCTCGATTTAAATTGTCTTGCAATACTTGTGTCCACACATCTGCATCATCTACATATAAACTTTCTGTAGAACTTCCTCCAATCGCAAAGATTCTGTATTCATTGTTAGGTTTCGGCATTTTGAGCTTATCGCCTCGGAAACCTACATTATTGATCGTAAAGTTGGTCTTTTCTTTGTAGTTTTCAAAGCCTAACAAACCATCTTCCGTAGCAAATTCAAGTTTTGTATTTGGCTCAAATTGCGATTCTATGTACATGTTTCCAACTGCTGGAATAAACATGTTTTTCTTTGTTGCTTCATACGGATCAGGCACTGGAAAAAACTGTAGAATGATTTCTATCAGCACAATAAGCACCAATAAGACAATGAGATTATATTTAATTGTTTTCCACACAGGTCTCTAATCTAATAAAAATTCTTCTTTCCAATCGTCTGTATCTTGCCAACTTGGCTGTTCTTCTTTTTTGTACACGTAATTTCCGACTACTAAATAGTCCATTTCCGTTCGCATAAAACAGCGATACGCGTCATCTGGTGTACATACAATTGGTTCTCCACGTACATTGAAACTCGTGTTTACCACTACTCCAACACCTGTCAGCTTTTTGAATTCATTGATCAATTCCCAATATTCAGTGTTGGTTTCTTTGTGTACCGTTTGAATTCTTCCTGAAAAATCAATATGTGTAATTGCAGGTAATGACGAACGTTGCACATAGAGTTTATCACGTATTGGTAATTCGTGATAGTTTGCTGGCACTTGGTGTTTAATGTTCGGATGTACTTTATGTACCAATAACATGTATGGTGAAATTCCATCATAATCAAAAAATTCATTCACATCTTCCGAAAGTACTGATGGCGCAAACGGACGGAACGATTCTCTGTATTTTATTTTTAGATTGAGTTTTTTCTGCATTTCTGGATTTCGCGCATCACCTAAGATACTTCTACGTCCTAACGCACGCGGACCAAATTCCATGCGTCCTTGCATCCAACCAATGGCGTTTCCTTCTGAAATGTATTTTGCAACTTCCTTTGTCAACTTATTGAAATCTGAGAAATATGTGGCTTTTGCGTTGTATTTTCTATTGATTTTTT
Source organism: Kordia sp. (assembly GCF_022447245.1). Lineage (GTDB taxonomy): Bacteria > Bacteroidota > Bacteroidia > Flavobacteriales > Flavobacteriaceae > Kordia. The sequence goes on from NZ_JAKVBC010000046.1 coordinate 9,648, forward strand.
CAATATCTAAGTCTGAGAATTCAGGCCTTAAATACGAACCGTTCATTGCATCGTTTGACTCCACCTTACGTTCTTGCTCAAAGTATGTGTAATAAGCCGTCAATGCTGCTCCTAACGAACCTCCTGCGTCTCCTGCTGCTGGCTGAATGAAGATGTCTTTAAAGATATTTTCATTCTGCAATTTTCCATTTGCTACACAGTTCAACGCAACTCCACCAGCCATACACAAATAGTCTGCTCCCGTAATTTCCTTTGCGTGTTTGGCAAGTTTGATAATGATTTCTTCTGTTACTTCTTGGATTGCCAATCCTAAATCGGAATGCTGTTGTTCAAATTCAGATTCAGAAGTTCTTCTGGGGAAACCGAATAGTTTTTCCCATTTTTTATCATACACCATGCGCAATCCGACCGCATAGTTAAAGTATTTTTGATCTAACCAAATTGAACCATCATCATTAATTTTGATGAGTTTCGTTTTGATGATTTCTTTAAATTTTTGCACGCGCTCCGATTGTGGATTTCCATACGGCGCCAATCCCATAAGCTTGTATTCACCTGAATTTACTTTGAATCCTAAGAAATAGGTAAACGCTGAATACAATAACCCTAAAGAATGTGGAAATTGCAATTCTTTCAGCATGGTAATGTCTTTACCATTACCTAGACATATAGAAGCCGTTGCCCATTCTCCTACACCATCTAAAGTTAGAATAGCAGCTTTTTCATAAGGCGATGGATAAAAAGCGCTTGCCGCATGCGATAAGTGATGTTCTGGAAAAAGCAGTTTTAGCTTTTTCTTGTTGAACGACTGCACTTCTTTCAATTCGTCCTTGATTAATTTTTTTAAGAACATTTTTTCTTTCAACCAAACTGGAATTGCCGTAATGAAGGAAGATACTCCTTTTGGAGAAAAACCATAATAGGTTTCTAGTAAACGCTCAAACTTCAATAAAGGTTTGTCATAAAAAACTACGGCATCAAGTTCATCAATGGTTTTCCCTGTATACTCCAAACAGTATTTTACTGCATTTGCAGGAAAGGCAGGATCGTGTTTTTTACGTGTAAAACGCTCTTCTTGTGCTGCTGCTAAAATGTTTCCATCTTGAATGATTGCTGCAGCAGAATCATGGTAAAATGCTGATATTCCTAATATCGTCATAATCACTTTCTATTGAAATACCTTTTAAAAGTATTTCATATTTGGGGATTGTTAGTTTATTTTCTTTTAAAAGGTTTTGTGAGACGAGACAGTAACGATCGGCGTTCTTCTTCGTGGTATCCATTTCCATAGTTTCCATAACCGTAACCATAGCCATAGCCGTAGCCATAACCATAGCCATACTTTGCTTTTTGACGGTAATCATTGAATACGAAACTGATATTATTGACTTCTCCCTTTTTATATTTATCGTTAATGATGTTCAACATGGCTTTCTTTGAATAGTCTTGTCGAACCATATATATTGTAGCGTCTGCATGAGCAATTAAATCTAAAGCATCAGAAACCAGCCCTAATGGCGGTGTATCTAACACAATATAGTCATAGCGTAGCTTTAATTCTTTAATAAATTCTTCCAATTGCTGACTAATCAGCAGTTCTGAAGGATTTGGAGGAATTGGTCCAGAAGTAATCACATCCAAATTATCATATTTTGTATGTTGAATGACTTCTTCCATTTCTTTTTGTCCGATCAGGTAGTTTACTACACCAATTTCATTTGTTATACCAAAATCTCCAAAAATCTTAGGTTTACGTAAATCCAAACCAACTAAAATAGTCTTTTTTCCAGTCAAAGAAAATACTGACGCTATATTGATAGAACAAAAAGTTTTCCCTTCACCACTGACCGAAGAGGTGATCAAAACTGTTTTAGTTTTATCTTTTTCTAAATTCTTGTAGATGTATTGCAAACTTGATCGAATTCCTCTAAACGATTCTGCCACAGATGATTTTGATCTTTCAAACGCTACCAAATTGGTTTCACCTCTACTTCTGCTGACAATGCCCAAAATTGGAATATTTGATAGCTTTTTGATATCTTCTGGTGTATTAATATTGTTATCTAATAGCGTAACAATAAACACAAATCCTAATGGGATTAACAGTCCCATAAATAAAGCCACAGAGTAGTTTTTATTAGTATTAGGTGAAATTGATCCTTGTCCCAAATCCTTAGCGCTGTCAATTACTTTTACATCTGAAACATTGGCTGCTTTTACAATTCCTGCTTCATTTTTCTTTTCTAATAATAAGGTATATGAGGCTTCGCTAATTTTGTAGCTACGTTCTATATTGAATAATTGTTGCTCTTCTTCTGGCAGTTTTCTGAATTCGGCATTTGCACGTGCTGTTCTGGTTTCAACATTAGCAATATCTATATTCGTTGAAGCTCGTGCTGTTTTTACATTTTCTAATAATACACGTTTTGTCGCTTCAATATCCTGATCAATTTCTTTGAAAAATATATCATTTTTAACGGTTTCTGATAATTTGGCTCTTCTAATAGAAAGTCCAACTATTTTTGATACATTGTTTACAATATTTGGATCATCAATTCCAGAAGAAGCTGGCGCAGGCAAGGATCTATAATCAGTACTTTTGTTTAGGTAATTTTCGAGTAACTTGTAGTATTCAAGTTCCAACACATATGCATTCTTTTCAATGCTATATTGATTTAGTTTCGCAAATACTTCTTCTCCTTTTGCAGTAGGATTAAATACTTTATTATCTTGCTTATACTGTTTTAATTTTTGCTCATCTTTTCGCAACGAATCTTCTACACCAACAATCATTTTATCGATAAAAGCCAAAGTATTGGTTGCAAATTGATTTTTTTCTTCAAGTTGCTTAGCTGTCAAAATTTCCGTTGTCATATTCAAATAATCCGCTAAGATTGCTCTATTAGGACCTGTAAGACTCAGCACTAACATAGAGGCACCTTGTACTTTTAGACTAACACCAATAGAACGATATTTAGAGATTTCAGAATTTAAGCTTGTTAGATACACATAATACGGTTGCCCTATTTTGATTTGAATATCTGCTCGTGGTGTCAATGCAAATTTGAAATATGGTGTTTTAGCTTCCGTATTCATGACAAAATCGCCCGTATAGACTTCACCTTCTGGTACTATTGCTACTGCTTCATTTTGCTTGTATTTTAAACCACTAAAAGCTTCCGAAGTGGTAAAATTGATACTTGCGGTATAATTTTGTTCATCTTTAAATACAATCTTAATTGGTGTATTGATGAGTTGTGGATATGCTTCATCAAGACTTGCTACAAAAGGAGCATTTGTATGAATATCTTCCAATCTGTAAGCACCATCTACTTTATAGTGAATATACGATTGCAAAAAACGCACTACATTTTCGTTATGAGCTCTTGATTTTAAAGTTGTTTTGATGGTTTCTACCTTATCACTCGCGCCTCCCCAATTAAACGTAAGGTTCATACTTGAAGAAAAGAAAGGGTTTTGCTCTTCTTTGATAGAGATCAAACTTTCAATACGATAGATACGTTCGAGTCGTTTATTGTAGAAATAAGTTACCACAAAAGCAATTCCTAAAGTAATCACAAACAGATACCAATAGTTGAGCGCTCGAAAAGCGAGGGCTTTGATATCAAAAGAATTCTGTGATTTTAATTCGTCAAACTCTTCTTCCATGCGCTTATAAATTTCTAGACAATACTAATACACTCGTCACCAATGACAATACTGTAACCACAGTGGTAATTGATTGAACCAAAGTAGTTCCTGTCCCTAGTGACTTCTGTTTTAATGGTTTTACATAAATCATATCATTGGGTTGAATATAATAATATGGAGAACTGAAAGCATCCACACTTGTTAAATCGATATGATGAATTTTTTGTCCTTGCGGATATTGACGAATAATTAAAACATCTTTTCTATTTCCTACTGTAGTAATATCTCCTGCACTTGCTAATGCTTCAATAATATTTACACGATCTTGGAATAAAGTATAAATTCCGGTACTTCCAACTTCGCCTATGATTGTATAGCGCAATCCTGCCAATCTTACAACAATGAATAAATCTTCTTCCTTATTAAAATATTCTTCTAATAGTTTCTTTTTGACAGCATCTTCAATTTCATCAAGCGTATATCCCAATACATTGAGTTCACCAAAAATTGGAATTTCTATGTTACCGTGTTTACTTACAGTAAAACCGTTGTAGTATATGGTTTGTTCTGATTGACCGCTACCTGAATTTTCATTTGACACAGGCTGAAACATCGCAACTAATTTTGCATCAGTAGATTTAATATTGATAGATAATAAGTCTCCTATCTGAACCCTGTAGGGTTTTTCGTTTAATTTTATCGATTGCTGAATAAGTGCTTCATCACCTTCTTTTTCTCCAAAGTATGTGAGCTCCTTATTGGTAACACAAGAAGCTAACATGAAAAAAATGATCAGAATTGATATTGGGGCTTTCAAATTCATTAAATGAGTGCTGTTGTTTAACAAGCAAATATAAGTTTTACACATTAATAATAAAATTCTATGCGACTTATCTGATCTTTTTATTCTTAATTTGTAAAAAAATCAACAAAGTGAATTATTTATCCGTCGAAAATATCTCAAAATCTTTTGGGGAACGTGTTTTGTTTAAAGACATCTCTTTTGGAATCAATAAAGATCAAAAAGTAGCATTCATTGCCAAAAACGGAACAGGAAAAACCTCGCTCCTCAATATTATCACTGGACGTGAAGAGTCTGATAGCGGACAAATTATTTCTCGAAAAGGAATTCACATTGCTTTTTTGTCACAAAATGAACGCTTAGATCCGAATCTTACGATTGAGGAAACCATTTTTGCTTCCGACAATCCAATTTTAGACATTATTGCTAATTATGAACGTGCTTTACTGAATCCTGATGATACAGACAACTATCAGATAGCATTTGAACAAATGGAATTGCACAATGCATGGGATTTTGAAACTCAATACAAGCAAATTCTATTTAAGCTAAAGTTAGAAAACTTAGCTCAAAAAGTGAGTAATTTGTCTGGTGGACAAAAGAAACGATTGGGATTAGCCACAATTTTGATTAACAAACCTGATTTATTAATCTTAGACGAACCAACGAATCACCTTGATTTGGAAATGATTGAATGGTTGGAAGATTATTTTAAAAAGGAAAATATAACCTTATTTATGGTGACACACGACCGTTATTTCCTGGAACGTGTGTGCAACGAGATTGTAGAACTTGAAAACGGACAATTATACAATTACAAAGGAAGCTATTCATATTATCTAGATAAAAAAGAAGCACGAATACAAGCAGAGCAAGCTTCTGTGGAAAAAGCAAAAAATTTATATAAAAAGGAACTCGATTGGATGCGTCGTCAGCCAAAAGCGCGAACTACCAAATCTAAATCGCGTATCGATGATTTTTATGTAATCAAAGAAAAAGCGCATCAACGTAGAAAAGAACAGGAAGTTCAATTGGAAATCAATATGGAACGTATGGGAAGTAAAATTCTGGAGTTACATAATGTTTCCAAATCATTTCAAAATAAAGTCTTGCTCGATAAGTTTGAATATGTATTCAAAAAGGGCGAACGTATCGGAATCATAGGAAAAAACGGAACAGGAAAATCTACCTTTTTGAATATGATCACAGGAAATTTAAAACCTGACGGCGGAAAAGTGATTGTTGGTGACACCATTAAATTTGGCTATTATACGCAAAGTGGAATCAACCCAAAAGAAGGTCAAAAAGTAATTGATGTTATTAAAGAATATGGCGAATATATTCCATTAAAAAAAGGACGTATTATTTCGGCTGCACAATTGCTAGAACGTTTTTTATTTGACAGAAAACGTCAATACGATTTTGTAGAGAAATTGTCTGGTGGTGAGTTAAAACGTCTGTATTTATGTACCGTATTGATTCAGAATCCGAATTTTCTAATTCTGGATGAGCCTACAAACGATTTAGACATTGTAACATTAAATGTACTAGAAAGCTTTTTATTAGATTTTCCAGGTTGCTTATTAGTAGTGTCGCATGATCGTTATTTTATGGATAAAATTGTGGATCATTTATTTGTATTCCGTGGAAACGGCGTTATTGAAGATTTTCCTGGAAATTATACGGATTTCAGAGTGTATGAAGATAGTATTGAACCTGAAACGAAAACCGTTGAAAAAAAAGAAAAGAAATCGTGGCGACAAGATGATAGCGACAAACTTAGCTATAACGAACAAAAAGAATACAAGCGCTTAGAAAAAGACATTCAACGTTTGGAAGAAGAAAAAGAAGCAATTGAAGCACTATTTGTCACAGGTGAATTGTCTCAAGAAGAAATTCAAGAAAAGTCAATGGAATTACAAAAAATCATCAACGAGTCAGAGGAAAAAACAGAACGCTGGTTTGAATTGGCGGCTAAAATTGAAGACTAATTATGTGGTATCAAATCTTTGCTTACTTCAAATTCTTTTTCAAATCTACCAATCAACATGGTATTCATTCGCCATTTGTATATGACTTGGTAACCCAGTGTTTTTATGACAAAAAGAGGTTCCATGAATATCCATTTATTGATCAATACAGGAAGGAATTACTTAACAATCATACCCTCATAGAAGTTAAAGATTTTGGTGCAGGAAGCAGAGTATTTTCATCCAACAAACGAAAAGTTTCCGCCATTGCAAAAAATGCTGGAATTTCACGAAAAAGAGCTCGTTTACTCCATAGATTAACACATTATCTTACACTAAACAAATCGCTAGAAATTGGCACCTCACTAGGTTTGGCTTCAAAAGCTTTGCATTATAATGCTAATAAATTGATCACTATTGAAGGTTGTCCAGAAACTGCTAAGATTGCACAAAATCAATTTGATAAGCACAAAATGAAAAATATCAAGCTTATTGTTGGTGAATTTGAAACTGAACTTCCGAAGCTGATCAATACAAATTATGATTTGGTGTATTTTGATGGAAATCACCAAAAAGAAGCCACTCTTTTGTATTTTGAAACTTTACTCCAGACAATACATAACGAAACGGTTTTTATCTTTGACGATATTCATTGGAGTAAAGAGATGACTGAGGCTTGGGAAACCATTAAAAACCATCCAAAAGTTATTGTAACGATTGATACATTTTTTTGGGGATTTGTATTTTTTCGAAAAGAACAGGTAAAAGAACATTTTATTGTACGTTTGTAACACTTATGTTTGAACTTATTTTTACCATACTTACTCTATTAATTTCGCTTTTAGGAAGCATGCTTTTTCTACAGCGAAAGTTCAAAATTTATAGCGGTTTCACTCCTATTCTGATGTTTTGTGGTTTGGGAATTATATTAACTATAGCATTGCTATTCGGAATTTTACAAATAGTCACCTATGCATTGTTTTCATTAGGATTAATTGGCTTTATTTACTACGCTTTTGAAAATCATAAGAAAGGTACTAATAAAGTTTTTATCGAATTTCCATTACGAATCTTCATTGTACTTTTTGGGTTCAGTTTTGCATTGTATGGAAGCTCCTATTTTTCTGCTTGGGACGAATTCAGTTTTTGGGCAGTTGCTCTCAAAGAATTGGTTGTGACCAATGAAATATACGGACTCAACTTTACCGATTTCCCAGAATACCCACGAATCACAACCTTAATTCAATACTATTTCAACAAAACCATTGCGACACCTTTTCATGAAGGTATTAGTATCTCGACACATGTACTATTTTCATTAGCGTTTATCCCGATGATTTGTTATAAACAAAAAAAACGATATCTCAACTTAATTCTCACATGTACAGTATTATTTGTAGCATATCAAGTGTTATGCACGCCGATTTACTTTTTGTATGCAGATAACTTTATAGCGATGTTTTTAGGTGTTGGTTTAGCATTTTATTTTCTATTGAAAGATAAAAACAAAGCGTTACTTTTTGCTGCAATTCCTTTAGCAGCGCTAACGTTAACAAAGCCAATCGGAATTCTATTTAGCATTATCGGATTAGGTATTATTAGCGTAAATTACCTCTTTACTAACAACATACGTGAACAGTTTTTACAAAAAGTAAAACCTTTGGCGCTAGCAGGTTTGATAATTATAAGTTGCTATGGAAGCTGGAAAGTATTTATTGCTATCAAAAATACGCAACCCATTTCTAAAACGACCTCGCAGATTACAGTTGATAACATTATGAATCCGCCGGATTATTATTACCCAATTCGCGATTCATTTATTGATGCTTTTTTCTTTGGCGGACAAGAAATTGGAAGCGCCATTTTAAAGCCTACAACACTTCAAAAAGACATTCAAAAATATACAGGTATCAATTTGTCGTTTTTGCAAGATGCTTCCAACATAAAAATAAGTGCTTTAGTTATTATCCTTTTATTAATCAGCATTGCTCTGTATCACAGAAAGCAACTTTTAGTCTACTTTCCAAAGAAATATAGTTTTACCATACTCGCAACTACTATGATTTTAGCAATTGTTGGTTATGCAATTTTACTGCTTTTTATTTATGCCTTTGTGTTTTATGAAATCACGCAAAAAGAGGCTAGTGAATTGGCAAGTTATTATCGCTATATGGGAAGTTTACTCTTAGCCTTTTTCTTCTTTTTTAGCATCTTAATTTACAATACTAACAAGAAATATACTTATTATATAATTGCGATCTTATTTCTATTTATGTTGGTTGTTCCGCGATCGTTCTTTTCAAATTTAATGAATTCTACACCAAATACTTCTGTAGAAAGCAGATTGAGAATCAGAACTCAATTTGACACGTTTATTCAAAACGAAAACGTTGAAAAAGTAGCGTATATGACCTATGACAATATTGAAGATATTACACAATATCATTTAAAGTACGAGCTCCTACCAATTCAAACAAACAGTGAACCAATCACCTTCACAAAATTAACAGCTACTAAAACTATTGCAGCCGTAAAACAAGAGTTAGCTAAGTATGATATGATCATCATCAAAGAAGAAAAAAGTAATGAAATTCAACAATATTTCGCTTCCAACGGAATTGTAAAGCCAATTTTTATTATTCGATAACTTTTTTGTGTAATTTCATAAAATCAAAACTATAGAATGAAATTGACAAAACTATTCGTCCTTCATTTTGCAAGCCATCATGTTATGGACGTATAGCACAGTACATACACATGATGCAAAAAAGAACAATTAATAAATATCCAACGGCAACATTTCTTTTTTGAAACCTAATATCATAATAGTATTCATGATTCTTTCTAAAACCGCCAATAATCATAAAAAAGATGGCTCCGAATATCTCTGCAACAACTAATGGACCAGCATCTCTGTATTCATTAAGCCTCTTTTTCTTATTTTCTTTATCTGATTTCATTAAACTTTAATAAAAGTATCAATTGATGAGACTTCATAAAAATTAAAAAGTTACAAATCAAACGACAAACACAAAGCAAGTCTAACAATCTAATTTCAAAGAAAAATTTACTATTATTCACTAGAAAAAAGTAAATTCGTAACAATTATTATATTTAGCCTCAAAAATCTATTAAAGTGAGTGATACACGTTTACAAGAAGTCTTAGAAGTCAACAAAAAGCAGAAAGAATTCTACAATGTAAAAAAGAAGAATTTTGCAACGAAGCTTTGGTCTTTTATGCGAAATAAATTGTTGTCTGATTTCCGAAAAGAGCTACAAATCAACGAACAAGTTTATGAAAAGCACAAAGCTTGGTTGGGCGATTTATCCGATAAAAAAGTATTGGATTTAGGCTGTTTTGCAGGAAATCACCTAAGTTTATATTTAGCCGAAAATTCCAAAAGCTATTTAGGCATTGACTTAAGTGATAAAGCTATTGGACAGTTAAACGAGCGCTTGAAAGATTTCCCGAATGCAAAAGCTGAAGCGGTTGATTTTTTATCGCCAGAATTTAAAGAAACGGACTTTGACATTATCTATGCGTATGGTGTGTTGCATCACTTTGAAAGTTTAGACCTTTTATTTGGTAAACTCAAAGAAAAACTAGCTGATGATGGAAAATTGATTTCTTATGATCCGTTAAAAACAAGTTTACCATTGCGTATTATACGTGGTATGTATCGCCCTTTTCAATCAGATGCTGATTGGGAATGGCCGTTTACTAAAAAAACTGTGCAACGCTTTCATAAAGAATTTAAAGTGGTAGAACGCAGAGCCATCTTAGGAAGTTCCAAATGGGCATTTTTCCTAAATTTACTTCCTATGAGTTCAACTAAAAAATTAAATTATATCAAAAAACTACATCAAAAAGATTGGGAGCAATCAAAAACTAGTGATCGTCACTTGTATAAATGTATGCACTTAACCATGTTGATGGAACAAAACAACTAACTATGAGTCAAGAGTTAATTGTAATAATTATTATTGTGGCTGTATTAGGTCCTTTTCTAATCATTAACACACGAAAAAATAAAAGACGTAATAATAGTCGTAAAGATCGTCAATTCATGAATGATTATCTAGAAAAGAAAAAAGATCAAAAAAATGATTAAATGCTACAAGAGTAAAGAAGTACAGAAATGAATATGTTTAGCTTTCACTCTTTATTAGTGTATTAATTGCTTATTGATTTATATATGCTTCGATTTTAAGCGTCAAAAAACCAATTTTAAGAGAATACCTAATATACAATTGAACGTAATCGTAACAAAAACAAAAAAAACTAACTGATAACAATAAATAAAAGAAGAAATATGACTGTTAGAGTAATCCTTATTGGCATTGTTATCGTTGCTGTTATCTATGTATATGCGTATCAAAGAACCAATAGACATTAAAAACATCTCAAAAAAAAAGAAAAAGAAAAGATGAAAATTTATACTAAAACGGGAGATAAAGGAACCACTGCCCTTTTTGGTGGAACTCGTGTCCCAAAACATCATATCCGTATTGATAGTTATGGAACTGTAGATGAATTGAATTCATATATTGGTTTAATTCGCGATCAGGAAATCAACCCACATTATCAAAATGTATTGACAGAAATTCAAGATTTACTATTTACCATTGGTGCTGTTTTAGCTACAGACCCTGAAAAGGCAACTTTAAAAAATGGAAAAGATCGTTTAAACATTCCCAGAATCTCAGAAGCAAACATTGCAGTTTTAGAAAGAGAAATGGATACAATGAATGATGCATTGCCACCAATGACACATTTTGTGTTACCAGGTGGACATCAAACTGTGTCATTCTGTCACATTGCCCGTTGTGTTTGTAGACGAGCAGAGCGTTTAGCATCAGCTCTTTATGAATTAGAACCATTTGACGAGCATAGCTTAAAATACTTAAACCGACTTTCTGACTACCTTTTTGTATTGGCACGAAAGTTGTCGCATGACTTACAAGCGAACGAAATAAAATGGATTCCTCAAAAGAATTCTTAAACAACTAATTATTAAGGAAATAAATATCCTTAAAAAAACGTTCTTAAAAATAATGTGTAAATAATGATTTTTTTACTTGACTTTTTCATTTAAAAATTTATTTTTGCAAAAAATTAATATCGAAGAATATGTATTGGACATTAGAACTTGCATCCCATTTAAGCGATGCGCCTTGGCCAGCTACAAAAGATGAGTTGATCGATTATGCAATTAGAACTGGAGCTCCATTAGAAGTTGTAGAAAACTTGCAATCAATTGAAGATGAAGGAGATTCTTATGAATCTATTGAAGAAATATGGCCTGATTACCCAACAGAGGAAGATTACCTCTGGAACGAAGATGAATACTAAAACAAATTTAAGCAAGGAAAAAAGTCTCCACATCGAGGCTTTTTTTTGGTTTAATATAAAACCACATACACCATGAGTTTTTTAAATTCAGTGTTAAAAATGTTTGTTGGAGATAAATCCAAGAAAGACATAAAGCTTATTCAACCAATTGTTACCAAAATAAAGGAACATGAGCAACAACTAGCACAGTTATCACTTGATGAGTTGAGAGCTAAAACAACACAATTTAAGTCGCGCATTACGGAAGCGTGCAAAGAAGTAAATGCTAAAATTGATGCATTACAACAAGAAGCAGAAAGCATTTCGGATATTGAACGTAAGGAAGATATTTATCAGGAAATTGATAAATTGAGAGACGAAGAATATGAAATTTCTGAGGGTGTTTTATTTGAAATCCTACCAGAAGCTTTTGCGGTTGTAAAAGAAACTGCAAAGCGTTTTACAAATAATACAGAATTGAATGTAACTGCAACTCCGTATGATAGAGAGTTGTCTGGAATACATGATTATGTAACCTTAGATGGAGATAATGCTATATGGCAAAATTCTTGGGATGCAGCTGGAAAGCAAGTAACTTGGGATATGATTCACTATGACGTACAGTTAATTGGTGGTATCACAATGCATCAAGGAAAAATTGCAGAGATGCAAACTGGTGAAGGTAAAACTTTAGTTGCAACACTTTCTGTATACTTAAATGCCTTGCCAGGAAAAGGAGTGCACTTAGTAACCGTGAATGATTACTTAGCAAAACGTGATAGTGCGTGGATGGCTCCTATTTTCCAATTCCATGGATTAACGATTGATTGTATTGATTACCATCAACCAAATTCGGAAGCAAGAAGAAAAGCATACATGGCTGATATTACGTATGGAACAAATAATGAGTTTGGTTTTGATTACTTGCGTGATAATATGTCACATTCACCAAATGATTTAGTACAACGTCCGCATAACTACGCTATTGTCGATGAGGTCGATTCTGTATTAGTTGATGATGCGCGTACACCGTTAATCATTTCTGGTCCAATACCACAAGGAGATTTACACGAATTCAATGAGCTAAAGCCAAAAGTAGCTGATATTGTTCAAAAACAGCGTCAATACTTAACAGGTGTTTTAGCAGAAGCGAAAAAATTAATTAAAGATGGTGAAACTAAAGAAGGTGGATTCTTATTATTAAGAGTATACAGAGGTTTACCTAAGAACAAAGCATTAATCAAGTTCTTAAGTCAAGAAGGAATAAAACAATTACTTCAAAAAACAGAGAACTTCTATATGCAAGACAACAATCGCGAAATGCACAAAGTAGATGCAGAGTTATTATTCGTGATTGAAGAAAAGAACAATCAAATAGATTTAACAGATAAAGGAATTGAGTATTTATCGGTAGGAAGTAACGATAAAGAATTCTTTGTAATGCCAGACATTGGTGGAGAGATTGCCCAAATTGAAGCACAAGGACTTGAAAAAGACAAGGAAATTGAGTTAAAAGAGCAATTATTCAACGAGTTTCAAGTAAAAAGTGAGCGTATTCACACCATGAATCAGTTGTTGAAAGCGTATACCCTTTTTGTAAAAGATGTTGAATATGTTGTGATGGACAATAAGGTTAAGATTGTCGATGAGCAAACTGGTCGTATTATGGATGGTCGTCGTTATTCTGACGGATTGCATCAAGCGATAGAAGCGAAAGAAAATGTAAAGATTGAAGATGCAACTCAAACTTTCGCTACCATTACTCTACAGAACTATTTCAGAATGTATCGCAAACTATCTGGAATGACAGGTACGGCAATTACGGAAGCAGGAGAATTATGGGAAATCTATAATTTGGATGTAATTGAAATTCCAACAAATTGACCAATTGCACGTAAAGACAAAGAAGATTTAATCTACAAAACGAAGCGTGAAAAATACAACGCTATCATTGATGAGGTTACCGAATTGTCGAAACAAGGAAGACCTGTATTGATTGGTACTACTTCGGTAGAAATCTCGGAATTGTTGGGAAGAATGCTTTCTATTCGTAAAGTTCCTCACAATGTATTAAACGCTAAATTACACCAAAGAGAAGCTGATATTGTTGCGGAAGCTGGTCGCCCAGGACAGGTTACAATTGCAACAAACATGGCAGGTCGTGGTACGGATATTAAGTTAAGTGATGAAGTAAAAGCCGCTGGTGGTTTAGCAATTATTGGTACAGAACGTCACGATTCTCGACGAGTAGACCGTCAGTTACGTGGTCGTTCAGGTCGTCAAGGAGATCCAGGAAGTTCGCAGTTTTATGTGTCTTTGGAAGATAACCTAATGCGTTTATTTGGCTCGGACAGAGTTGCCAAGATGATGGACAGAATGGGACTGAAAGAAGGAGAAGTAATTCAGCACTCTATGATGACAAAATCTATTGAACGTGCACAGAAAAAAGTAGAAGAAAATAACTTCGGAATTCGTAAGCGTCTTTTAGAATATGATGATGTAATGAATGCACAACGTGAAGTAGTATACAAACGTCGTCGTCATGCCTTACACGGAGAGCGTTTAAAGGTTGATATTTCGAATATGGTATATGATACTGCCGAAATCATCATTCAAACGAATAAAGCCGCGAATGACTTCAAAAACTTTGAATTTGAGTTATACCGCTACTTCTCTATAGAAAGCCCAATTACAGAAGAGCAATTTGGCTCACTTACAGATGAAGAAATCATAGGAAAAGTATATACAGAAGCTTTTAGAAGCTACAATGAGAAAATGGAAATCAATGCCGAAATGGTATATCCAGTTATCAAAGACGTATACGAAAACCCTGAAAATAAATACGAACGCATTGTTGTTAAGTTTACAGATGGAACGAAAGAATTAAACGTTATCAGTGACTTAAAAGAAGCTTACGAATCGAAAGGGAAGCAAATGGTAAATGATTTTGAGAAAAATATTTCTCTTGCAATTATCGATGATGCTTGGAAAACACACTTGCGTAAAATGGACGAATTGAAACAGTCGGTTCAGTTAGCCGTTCACGAACAAAAAGATCCATTATTGATTTATAAGTTTGAAGCTTTTGAATTGTTTAAAGAAGTAATTGATAAAGTAAATCGTGAAATATTAACATTCTTATTCAAAGGAGAATTAGCCGATAACAATCCTGATCGTGTTCGTGAAGCTCGTGAACAAAAACGTAAAAAGGACAACTATACAACTTCAAAAGAAGAAGTATTAAACAGTGATGAGAAAGAAGCAGCACAACGCGCTGCAATGCAACAATCACAACAACGTCCGCAAGTAACAGAAACAATTGTTCGCGATAAGCCAAAAATTGGTCGTAACGAACGTGTAACAATTAAAAATGTTATGACTGGCGAAAACAAAACTGTAAAATTCAAACAAGCAGAACCTTTAATTGCTAAAGGGCAATGGGTTTTAATTGAAAAATAAACTTTAAGTGCCTCAACCTAACTCACTGTAAACATTGACTTCGTTCAGTGTTTATATTTAGTAAAGTCGAGATACACTTAATATATATAAAACTCTCATGTGATCACATGAGAGTTTTTTTTATGTCTAAAAACATTAAAAACTTTGCCATTGCATCAGAATATTGTAGATTTAAGATTAACTGACTTATTTTTCTCAAAACAAAGAATTGTAATCTGATTTTAAAATAACAGGCGCCGTTTTTGGGTGTTTACATCCTAAAAAAATCATATTCATGTTGGATATGGAATCGGTATGACAGATGGTGGCGGATTATTAATGGTAGACACCGAAATAGTTCCTCCTAACTGTAGAATGCCTAATACACTCGTTTGGGTAATGGGAAAAGGTCATCCATATGAAAAAAATGTAACCATTAAAAAAACGACGTATTCAGAAGCGTTAAAAAACAATATCTGGTAATAAAAATGAAACAGTAGCTTCAATTAAGAAAATGACCGAAGAGCAAAAAATACTATGGAATAAAATAGAAGCATTCCAATTGGATGACATTACATCTTCCTTCACATTTACAGACAGACTTTGCAGAGAAAATGGTTGGAAATATGAATATGCAGTGAGAGCAATTCATGAATATAAAAAATTTATGTTTCTTATTTGTATTGCTGATCATCCATTGACACCATCCGATCAAGTAGATCAAATTTGGCATTTACATCTTGTGTATACACGATTGTATTGGACAGAGTTTTGTAAAAATACTTTAGGGCGAGAAATTCATCACGGACCAACAAAAGGCGGTTCCAGTGAAAAAGAAAAATTTAACGATTGGTATCAAAAAACAAAGGAATTGTATGTAACTATATTCAAAAAAAATCCACCAACAGATATATGGCCTTCTTCCAAGATAAGATTTGGAGAAATTCGCTTCAGAAGAGTAAATCTTCATAGAAATTGGGTATTACCAAAATTTAAAAAAATATGATTAAAGAATTAACGTAACTATCTCCAGCGGAAGTCTTAATTATCGAAAACACTGCTGTTAAAATTGATGTGCTTGCAAGAGTAACCTTTTTTGATTTACTTTTAAAAGAAGTTTTTGAAATACTACCCAAACCTAAAGCTACGGAAGAGGAAAAGAAAAATCCGATTATACGTATTGGAAAAGCATATACAACGTACAAACCGTTAAAGCACGAATCTATATTTGTTGCAATTTTCTCAAAAGATGACACCCTACAAATAAGTCTCTCCAATCTTTTAAAAACGGCCTTTGAAAAGGTTAAAAATAGTGAAGCATATAAATTAAAATATGTATATACAGATGAACGAATGAAGCCGTATTACAAATCAAACTTTTTTCAGATATTACTTGGGATTAGAGTTGTCACTGAAAAAGGAATTCATGCGCAAAATGAAATTAAAAGAGAACTAAGACGTATCAAGATCAACGCAAGTAGAAAAACGAAAGGGGCTGTTGAATTATTATTAGCTATCAAAGGAAATATTATTCTAATTCCAAAAATTCCAACTGAAGTTTTTGAAAAATTAGCAAAAGAGAAGCAGAACTTAAAAAAGGAAAAATCAAATTTACTATTGGGAAACTTAAGTTATGTAAGCTTATATGAGCACAATACCATAAAAAACCAATTTGATTTAATGGCAATTAATGATAGTGATTTCACGCCTATCATAGAATCTATTGATGGTTTTGATGATGGTTCTGGCGATAGCGGTTGTGGAGGTTGTGGGGGATGCGGCGGTTGCGGAGGCTGTGGTGGTTGATAAAATTTAAATTACTGATAAAAGAAGTTCAATGACAATATTAAATGTAAGTTTTGGTAGTTATGCATTCCTTCCTGAAGGATGGATTTTTATGATTGCAATTATCATAATTAAATGTTTGGCCTTTCCAAATTGCTTTCAAACACTTGGAAAAACGGAAAAGTTTACTCTACTGTAATTATTTCAAATCTAATAAGCGGTATCATAGGAATTGTTGGTTCAATGATTTTGAATGGAGGTTGGTGGCTAGTAGTATGGTTTCCTTGGGTAAGTAATCATGAAGTTAGAGGCGACAGAGCATTTCAACAATTGATCATTTTTTACCTGATAGCGTTTGTTTTGACAATTTTAATTGAAGTCGCCATTAACATTTTTAGATTAAAATCTGAGTATTCTCAAAAAAGAATCATAACTAAAACACTAATTATAAATACAATAAGTTATTTAATTGGTAGTATTGCAATGTATTCTTTTACTTTTTAAAGATAAAAATCAGAAAATAGTTTAAAACAAATCATGTACTTTATTTACTATGCATGCATTGCTTTTTGAAAAAAAATGCTAAATTTATAGAAAATCGTTTGTTCTATGGAAGCATATGCGAATGCCCTACTTTATGCCATTCCTTTTTTCTTTGTATTAGTAATCTTTGAAATTGCCTATGGTTACTTTATTAAAAACCAAACACATACTTTGAATGATACAATATCAAGTATCAGCTCAGGGTTAACAAGTATTATTAAAGATTCGTTGGGTTTAGCCGTTATTTTAATTTCTTATCCATTTTTATTAGAAAGTTTAGCAATCTTTTCTATTTCTGAAACTTGGTATGCCTATCTCCTAGCCTTTATTGCTATTGACTTTGCAAGTTATTGGAATCACCGATTGAGTCATAAGATAAATTTCTTTTGGAATCAGCATGTGATTCATCATAGTAGTGAAGAATTTAATTTAGCGTGTGCATTACGACAATCCATTTCAAATATTTTAGGATATTTTCCTTTATTGTTAATTCCTGCTGCATTGATAGGAATTCCATATAAAATCATTGCTATTCTTACACCTATTCATCTATTTGC
This sequence comes from Kordia sp., assembly GCF_022447245.1. Taxonomy (GTDB): domain Bacteria; phylum Bacteroidota; class Bacteroidia; order Flavobacteriales; family Flavobacteriaceae; genus Kordia. The sequence continues at coordinate 27,727 of NZ_JAKVBC010000046.1, forward strand.
ACAATTTTGGTATCATACCAAGCATATTGGAAAACTGGGTTTGTTAGAATACATTATTGTAACACCTTCACAACACAGAGTACATCATGCAATTAATCCTGAATATATTGATAAAAACTTAGCCGCTGTTTTTTGTATTTGGGATCGCATATTTGGAACATTCCAAGAGGAACTCGATGATGTACCACCAGTATTTGGAGTTTTAAAACCTGCGGCAACTTGGAATCCTATACTTATCAATTTTCAACATTTATGGCGATTAATTAAAGATGCTTGGCGCACTAATAGTTATTATGACAAACTTCGAATTTGGTTTATGCCAACAGGTTGGCGTCCAAAAGATGTAAAAGAAAAATATCCTGTAAAAATTATTGAAAATGTATATACTTTTGAAAAATACCATACTGCGTCTTCTATATCATTGCAAGTTTGGTCTGCATTTCAATTAGTCATGACCATATTGTTAATGTTATTCTTATTTTACAACTTTGGAAACATCTTAAAATCGAATGGTTATGGTATGCTAGTATTGTATGGAGGTATTGTTTTTGTTGGAATATACAGTTATACAAGCTTGCTAGATAAGTATAAATACACGATTATATTTGAAGCCATAAAAGTTGTTTTGGGACTTTTTGTAATTCTTACTTTTAAAGATTGGTATGGAATGAATTCTTATTTCCAATATGGAAGTCTCTTAATGGCAGCTTATTTTGTCATTAGCTTTTTAATGACAATTTACTTTTCATATATAGAAAAAATAAGGTTTTCCTCGAAATCAGTTACAGTCTAATTCAAATTCTTATCTAATTGTTTGGAAAAAATTTTTACTTGTATCACTACAAATACCAATAAAAAGAAGAAACAATACGCATAAGTAGCTGGAATTTCAGGTATTTCAAACGTTGGCTCGTACTTTTCAATCACTAAGCTTGATAAGTTCCAATCGCCAAAAATGGAGAATCCTAAAGAGAAACGTGTCAATACAAACGCAAAAATCAAAAATAAAGCACCAATTATAAGCCAACCTACTTTACTAATTAAAGGTTTATACGCTTTTACAGGCACTTTTTCATGGGTAACAGCTGCCATTACATTGGCTAAAAAATCTGTAGAAGGTGCTTGTAATCCAGCATCTTGCATCACTTCTTTTGTAAATTGATCTAACTTCTTATTTTCTGCTTCCATGATTCAAATATATAGGTTCTACAACATTTTTTAAAATATGAAATAGCTTTTTTCGACTGCGATGCAGTTTTATTTTCACATTATCATACGATATTTTCACAATTTCTGAGATTTCTTTCAGTGGCAATTCTTCAAAATAAAACAAGGTCAGTAATATGCGTTCTTCTTCTGGTAATTTCAACAACGCCTTTTCAATTGTTTCCTTTCTTTCCTTGTCTTCAATATAAGTTAATGCATTTTGCATACTGCCAATATCCGATTCGTTAATCTCATCAATATGCTCTGACAAAACGACTCTTTTGTTCTTTTTAACATAGTCCAAACTCGTATTATAAACAATTCTATACAACCATGTAGAAAATTTAGAAGTTCCTTTGAATGAGTCTAATTTCCTATACGCTTTTATAAAGGTGTCCTGCGAGACTTCTTCGGCATCTTCACGATTTTCTACAATACGCAATGCCAACGTGAATACCATATTCTTATACTTTGCTACAAGCATTGAATACGCATTTACGTTTCCAGAACGTATCTGATCTATATAATCTTGGTCAGTGTTTTGAGTCATTTCATAGTTAAGACGACAACTTTTTAGAATTGGTTACAGATTTTTTGTTTTTTTCTTGGGTTTTGTTTTTATGTATTAAGTTTTGGATTTTGGATCTTTCACTTCATTTTTAATAAAAACTACTTTCTTTTACATTTAGAAGTACTTCAAACAATCACATCACTCTATTCTAAACTTCCTCATAACATACATTTTCATATTAAAAATAAAAAAAAATAAATTTTTTGTAACCGAAACAAAAAACCATTCGTCTTAATGGGCAAATACAAAAACTAAACTTAAAAAAACAGTAATATGCAACATGAGGTAATAACAACAGGACGCGAAGTAATAGCAACATCAGGAGGTATGGGATCAGAAGTAATTATAGTACCCGCAATTTTTGGGGTAATTTTTGGAATGTATTATTTATACATTTCATCAAGAAATAAAGAACGTTTGGCATTGATTGAAAAAGGTGCAGAAGCTAATATCTTTTTCAATACTAAAAAATCATTAACACCAACATGGAAAGTATTGGTCATCAATTTTGCCATTTTAATGATGGGTATTGGATTGGGTATTTTTATTGGTTACATGTTACATTCAGTGATGTCATTACCAGAAGAAATTGCGTATCCAGGTACTATCTTCTTAGTAGGCGGAGCCGCTTTATTTACAGGTTTCTTTGTCACAAAAAAATTAGTTCATCAAAAATAAACGACTGCATCAATCAAAAAACCAGTTAGTTAATTAAGAATGCTAAAACGATTGTTTTTCTCCGGAAAGGCAATCGTTTTTGTTTTATAATGCTTCATCATATATTAAAGTTCAAATAGCAAAGCGTGTCTAAATTAATCTAAACAAATCTAAAATAAATTCAATTCGTATCTTTACAGGTAAGAAAAAGAAAAAATTCAGTCAATCTATTTTTAAGCGTAAGTTTTAAAATTGTGTACGACTGATAGAAAAACTAATTTAATTGTTATGAAATCTATTTATTTGCCTTTGATCGCTATGGTATTTTTTACCTTAAGTTGTAACTCAAACACAAGTACAACTAATACAATGCAAAAGGAACAATTTACGCAAGAGCAACTTGAAAAGTACGAAACAGCCTATTTTGCAAGTGGTTGTTTTTGGTGTGTAGAAGCTATTTTTGAAAGTGTGAAAGGTGTGGAAGAAGTTGTTTCTGGATATGCTGGAGGAAAAGCGGAAACGGCAAACTACCAATTGGTAAGTGCAGGAAGAACAGATCATGCAGAAGCGGTAAAAGTATATTACGATCCTAAAGTCGTTACTTATGAAACTTTGGTAAAAGTATTTTTTGGTTCGCACGATCCTACAACGTTGAACAGACAAGGTCCAGATGCTGGTAGACAATACCGTTCAGCTATTTTTTATAAAAATGATAGTGAGAAGAAAATTGTGGATATATATATTGCAAAATTAAAAAAGGACAACGTTTTTAGAGGCGATATTACTACGGAAGTAACAAAGTATACTGCTTTTTATGATGCAGAAGGCTATCACCAAAATTATGAAGCTAGAAACCCAAACAATCCATACATACGTGGAGTTTCTATTCCAAGATTAAAGCGTTTTCAAAAGAAATTTCCTGATTTATTGAAGAAAGGAAGTCATTAGACTAAATGAATGAGCATGTCACATCGAGTACAGTCGAGATATAAAATGCTGAAGTTTGAATGATTAGAAATTAAAAATTTATACATCAAATACGTCATTACGAGCGATAGCGTGGTAATCTGTTCAAATCAAAGCACAATTAATATCTGAAAGAAATAAATTGCCACGAATTTCTTTAAAATTCTCGCAATGATACTTCAAAAATACACAAACCGATAACTTTTTGTTAGCGGTTTTTTTAGTTTAAATATATATCAAGAAGTTTTCACAAAAAGATCAAGATAATTTTTAAAAACATCAAGACAAAAAAATATTTAATCAAGATAAAGTTGTTGAGATATCAAGATAAAGTTATTGTCCAACCTCTATAAAACAAAAATACTATTTATGTAAATCATTTCGTTAGAAAAATAACACTTACAAAATAAATTTGACGCTTATGAAATATTTTCCAGACTAAACAATATTATTCTTACATTTATAAAGTAATTACATACAAAAAACGCGTTTTTTCTATTTAACGAATTAAACACTTTTAAACTCATGAAGAAAAAAATGATCGCATTGGCTTCTTTGGGACTTGTATGTGCTACATTTTTCCTTAGTTGTGAATCCAATAACCAAGCAGAAGAAGAACAATTATATATTGCTTTAGAAATACCTGCAAAAATTATTTCCAATGCACAAGCAGCAAGACTTTTCCGTAATGATCAACAAACACGTTTGGAACAAATTGGAAAAGCGAATACACGCTTTGAAGACAAAGCTATCCACTTTGATTTATCTACTTTAGAAAATTATATATATCGTTTGGAAACTTTAGCAACAGCAAATAATATTTCTGTAACTGGAGCCAGTTTTGTATTTGGAGTAGATACTGATGGGAAAAGAACTGTTTTCTTAATGCCATCAACACATAATGAACATTTAGATTATCAAGAATCATTCACGATTGAAAATGAACAGTTTTTGACTTTTAAGCATGTTGACTCGTCATTAAAACTACAAGTTAACTCTCAAAATGATGAAAACTTAGTACTTTCACCAAATGGATATGTTTCGTTTAATGAAGCAGTTACTCAGTTTAACAACTATCAAACTCAATATATTCAACCTTTTGCTAAGAAAGTTACAAAGGAGTATTACACAAAGGCGGTTTGGTATTCATTGAATGAATTTAAAGAGTATTTTCAATATCTAAAGAAAAAATCGACGCAGTATAATTTAGCTATTACTGGTGTTGATGTATTTTTTGGTGTGTACGATAATGACTCAAGTTTAGCATTAAAGTCAAATGCGCAAACGGTATTTTTAACTGCAAGTACACAAAAGCAATCTATTGTGAATAGTACAGGGAAGTCACTACAGAGCTTGTCTCAAGAAGAATTCATGGCAAAAGAAAGGACAGATGAAAGTAGTGAGAGTTTAACTTTCAATATTGGCCACCTTTCCCCTCCTCCATATACTAAAAAATGCTATGATGAACATGGAAATAGGATTCCCTGTGAAGAATAACTTGTAAAGAATATGAAAATATACAGAACCGATAACATTTTGTTATCGGTTTTTATTTAAAAAACAAACAAACACTTGAATAACAGTTGTTTATACATATTTAAATTATTTTATAAATAGAATAAACTCATAAATTCATTCTTTTTTTAACATTTTCTTATGAAAAAATGACAATTACACATAAAAAAATGACATTTATACAACTTCACGAAAACGATTGCGAGTTTTTCCTACTTTTGATGGTGTAATTACATTTCTAGTCGACTTTATTAAAAATTTAGTTATGAAGAATCTTTTAAGATATATTCATGACAATACAGTTAATTAATCCTGCTGAAAAGCAGTATCACATTCATTTTAATATCGTAAAACTATAACCATGAGGAAAAAAATGATTGCATTTGTTTCTTTAGGATTGGTGTGTATTCCACTATTCCTAAGTTGCGAAACAAACTCGCAAACAGAAGAAGCCCAGCTTAATGCTGCGCTAGAGAAACCCGAAAAGATAATATC
>NZ_JAKVBC010000047.1 GCF_022447245.1 Kordia sp.
TATGTATCTATTCATATCACAACAAATTCAGCTTCTAAAGCTATTCAGATTTACAAATCGACTAGAAAAACAATTGAACAGATTGCTATTTACGACACGTTTGGAAATCTTGTAAAACGTTATGAAACTCCAACAAATAAAGCTACTAAAACATTGATATTTCCAACGACAAAAACTAGCTTGTATTTTGTGAAGCTACAATCAGAAAATGGTACTGTTACTAAGAAAGTGTTGGTGTAGTTTTAGGCTCTTTTTAAAATCTCCTTATTGATGTTTTTGATCAGTTTTGGACCTTCATAGATGAAACCTGTATAAAGTTGCACTAAATCTGCGCCAGCGTCTAATTTTTCTAAGGCATCTTTTGCAGAGTGAATTCCTCCTACACCAATAATAGGAAAGGATTTGTTACTTTTTTCAGCTAGGAAACGAATGACTTCCGTGGAACGATTTGTAAGTGGTTTTCCACTCAATCCTCCCATTTCTCCTTTATCTACCGATTGTAAACCTTCTCTTGAAATTGTTGTGTTTGTGGCAATAACTCCTGCAATTTTGGTATCCGCAACAATTTCAATAATATCCACTAACTGTTCGTTTGTTAAATCGGGAGCTATTTTAAGTAGAATTGGCTTTGGAGCTACTTTGGCTTTGTTCATTTCTTGTAAAGTTGTCAATAATTTCGTTAACGGTTCTTTGTCTTGCAAAGCTCTTAAGTTTGGCGTGTTTGGCGAACTTACATTTACTACAAAATAATCTACATGTGGAAATAAAGCTTCGAAACAAATTTTATAGTCCTCGACTGCTTCTTCATTTGGAGTAACTTTATTTTTCCCGATATTTCCACCAATTAAAACCCCTTTATTCTTTTTTAAACGTTCTACTGCTTCATGAACTCCGCCATTATTGAATCCCATACGGTTGATAATTGCTTTGTCTTGCTTCAAACGGAAAAGACGTTTTTTTGGGTTTCCTGCTTGTGGTTTTGGTGTAAGCGTTCCTATTTCTACAAATCCAAATCCAAAGTTAGAGAGTTCGTTATATAACTTAGCATCTTTGTCAAATCCGGCTGCTAAACCTACAGGGTTTTTGAACGTTAAACCAAAAACAGTACGTTCTAAACGTTTATCATTAACTGAGTAGATTCCTTTAAAAACACTAGATACTCCAGGAATTTTACAAAGTGTTCGAATTAGTGAAAAGGTAAAGTGATGAACTTTTTCTGGATCGAATAGAAAAAGGATGGGTTTTACAAGAAATTGGTACATGTTGTGTTGTTTGTGCAAAAATATAGTCTATTCTTCAGAAGTCAAATATTTTAGCGCTGTAATTTTAAGAAAATATCACACCTTACAAAAGTCCTGAACAACTAATTAACGTTACAAAAATACATAGGTTTTATCTATTTGTTATTGTTTATTATTTCCAATTACTGCGATATTAATGTATTTTGAAACAACTACCGAAGTAATAATCACAATGTAAAATTGCCCTATCAATCCAATAAGAACCACAGCTTTTTGCGCGATTGGAGTTACTGGAATGATGTCGCCATATCCAATTGTTAGCAAGGTGATATATGAATAATACATTAAACTATCTACACGTGAATCAATGTTTTGAGAATCTAATAGAATTCCAGTAAAAGAATCTGGCGTTACTAATTCTATAGAAACCAGTATAAAAAAAGCGATAAAACCTAGTGAAATATAACCACTCATTAAACCAATAATAACAGTTTTATCTACTTCTTTTTCTCTCCAAATTTGTTTTATGATATGACCAGTCACTATGACATAAAATAAAAAATATACAGACAATCGTGTAAGAATGAATTCGCTTTTTTCTACTTCTGAAAATAAGCTATTTCCAAATACAGATAAAGCAACAATAAAAAGAATGATTAAAAACCACATAATTTTCCGTTGCTTAGATACTAACAAAACTCCACTGGCAATATTTAAGATAAATAATGCTGGCAATAAAGTATCTTGAAACAAAGCATCGGGAAAAAACAACGATCCGAACAGAATAAAGAACTGCGTTACAATAAACAGTTCGAAACGATGTTTGTATAAATAGTTTATCACAGAGTCCATATTAGCTTTCTAAAAGTTTTTCATTAAACTCATAGTTTTTGTAATTTACTCTAAACAAAGCACTGTATAAAGCTGGAATAAACAATAAAGTAATAACCGTTCCAAAAAGCAGTCCAACCATAATACTTATTGCCATTCCTTCCCACATTTCCCCTCCACTTAGATACAGCGGAATTAGCCCAAGCACCGTCGTAAATGTTGCCAATAAAATTGGACGGAAACGCTGCAAACACGCTGCAATAACAGCATCTTGCTCAGTTCGTTTGAGTTCGTTATACTCAATTTCCATACGATCAATTAGTACTATAGCATTGTTGATGACAATTCCTGCCAAAGAAATTACTCCCAAAAATGGCATGAATCCAAATGGTTCATGAAAAATCAGAAGTCCTACAACAACTCCTATAACACCTAATGGAATGGTAAGTACTACCATTACCATTTTACGGAACGAATTGAATTGTATGATTAATAACATGACAATGATAAAACCAGACAATGGCAAGTATTTAATCACTGACCCCATACTTTCAGCCGAATTTTCTGCATCACCTCCAAATTCGTAGGTATATTCTGCCGGCCATATTTTTTGTTGTTCTTCGAGCCACGGTTTAATTTCTGAGGTAATAGCAGAAGCGTTTCCACCTTCACGCAATTCACTAGAAATATTGATAGTTCTGCGTAAATCTAAACGTTTGATTTTTGAGTATTGCCACTGCGGAACAATAGAAGCTACTTGCAATAAAGGAATGCTTTTTCCTGAGTTTTGCGCATAGATATTCAAAGTCTCCAAAGACGCCAGCGATTGTTGCTGACTTGCATCACTTCGCATTACGATTGGAATAGATTTGTCATTTTCCCGATATTCTCCCGTTTGAAATCCGTCTAATACTGTTTGTAATGATGTTGCAATGTCTTGACTTGAAACACCAGCTGTTTGCGCTCTATTTTGATCTATTTGAATTAAGAACTTTTTACTTTTTGGTCCCCAATCATCTTTGATGTTTTTAGTTCCGAAAATGTTGAACAATTTTGTTTTGATACTTTCTGAAATTTTCGCCAATTCGTCTGGATTTTCTCCTGAAACCTTTATTTCAATTGGTGTTCCTCCTCCTCCAGCAGCCAAAGAACCTACTTTGATATCTGCATTTGGGAAATTTTCAAAACCGAAAGCATCTAACTTTGCTATCATTTCATTATTTTCATTGAACGAAGATGTGTTGACCAAAATGTGCGCATAACTTGAATTGGCTTCGTCTTGCGAATATCCTAAATCATACGATTCGGGCCCTTGCCCAATGTATGATGACCAGTCCACGATTCCTTTAGTTCGTGTATCATTCACTTTTAGAGAATCGGTCATGTATTTTTCTAATTCTTTTACTAATTCCGTAGTAACTTCAATTTTTGTCCCTGATGGTAAATTAATGTCTACTGTAATCATGTTGCGATCACTGTCTGGAAAGAATAAAAATTTAATCTTTGTAAAACCATATAATGATGCAAAAAAGACCAAAAAGATTCCAACAATTACTTTGTATTTATTCGCTAAAGCAGAAAGAATTAGGTTCTTATATGATCTTTTAAGTGAGTTAATGATTCTGTCTATTATACTTGGCTTCTTTTCTCCTTTTGGTGTTATTTTTAAGAATAAATAACAAAACATGGTAATTACAGTCAACGCTATGATCCAAGAAGACATTAACGCTATGGTAATGACCACAAAAATTGGCCCTACAATATCTCCCATAGATGTTGGTGACATATAAAAAGCTAAAAATGCTGCCGAAGTGGTTAATGTTGAGATTAGCAATGGCATCCATAATTCTGAAAAGGCTTTAACAGCTGCTGTTTTCTTGTCAATTCCTTCTTCCATTTTTACCATAATAGTCTCAGCAACCACAATGGCATTATCAACCAACATTCCCAATGCCATGATTAAGGCCGCTAGTGTTACCTGATTTAATCCCATACTAATTACGCCCATAATCATAAGTGTCATGATGGTTACGATTGGAATTAAACTTGCGATAACAAATCCTGTGCGTAATCCTAAGAAGATTAACATTACTACTAGCACAATTCCTATGGATTGCATTAAGTTACTAATGAAGTTTTGCACTTTATCATCAATGTAAGTATCTAACGAAGATACACGTGTTAACTCTAATCCAACAGGGAGTTTGGCTTTCCAACGATTTACAACTTTGTCTACCTCTGTTCCTAGATAAATAATATTGGAGTTTTCTTTTAAATTTACATGAATAGAAACTGCATCTTTCCCATTAAGTCGCACTTTTTGAGTTGGAGGATCAATATATCCTTCTTTGATGGTTGTGATATCTCCTAATTTTACTAATTGTCCTCCATTTGCTCCCACAGGGATTAGCATTTCTCTAATTTCTTTGACAGAATTGAAATTTCCTGTTGGCTCCAAAATGACACGTTCTTCACCTGCATTTATTTGCCCTCCAGAGCTCAATATATTTGTAGAGGCAATGATTTGCTGTAGTTTTGAAGCAGATAAACCGTATTCTTTTAAACGTGCATTGTCAAACTCTACAAAGACACGTTCTTCTTGAATTCCACCTAAAACTACTTTTGCGGCATCTGGTAGCTTAATAAGATCGTCTTTGATATCATCTGCATATTCTTTCATTTCTGCATACGAGAATCCATCAGAAGTAATTCCAACAACAATCCCGTATACATCACCAATTCCATCATCTTGCAAATCGGGTCTTACACCTGCTGGCAATCCTTGTAAAGCATTTATTTTTCTACGCAAGCGGTCCCAGACTGCTTGTAATTCATCTTCTTTCACTTCATCTTTCAGAGTTACTGCAACAACTGACAATCCTGTTCTTGATGTACTAGTAACTTCTTTTAATTCTGGAAGTTCTTGTGCTAGTTTTTCAATTTTATCAGAAACTAATTGTTCTACACGTTCAGGGCTTGCACCTGGAAATACAGAAACTACCGAAGCAACACGAATAGTAAATGGAGGCATACTGTCTCGTGATAATCCCGAGTACATGGTAATTCCTAACAGGATAATCGTAATCAACACCATGAGTGTGATTCTGTTCTTTTCTATGGAAAATTTTGCTAAATTCATACCTATTATGTTGAACGATTAGTTAAGTTTCACGGCTTGACCATTGAGTAAAGTTTGCAAACCTGCAGTCGCAATTTTTTGTCCTGCTGTTAATCCAGATTTGATTTCAAACCCTTCTGGCGTTAGGTTTCCAATTGTTACCTGTTGTTTTTTTACTTTGGCATTTTCTCCTTCTCCTTCTATTAAAAACACAAAACGGCCGTTACTATCTTCGCCAATTGCATTTGAAGGAACCACAAGTGTTTTATTGTTTATTTTTCGATCGCCAAAATCAAACGTAACATTCGCAGCCATTCCACTTTTAATTTTATCTGAAGTATTGTTTAATTTTACACGTACTGGATATGTTGACGTATTTGCATCTACAGCAGGAGAAACTTCAGTTACTGTTGCTTTAAATTTTTCGTTTACTAATGACGAAAAAGCTACAGAGACACTCATTCCATTTTTAACACCATTAATCACACTTTCTGGAATTCCTAAAGTAATTTCCATATCTGTTCCTGAATTCAATGTAGCAATCAATTGTCCTGGTGATATATTTTCGTCAATTTCAACATCTACAGTAGCAATCGTACCATTTTCAGGTGCATATAAATATCCATATCGAATTTGTTCTTGTTGGATTGCCAATCCTCTTTTGGATGATTTATAACTTTCCGATGCTGTTTTATACGAATTTTTAGCCGCTTCATAGTCACTTAAAGAGGTACTTCCTTTTTCATATAAAGCGCGGACTCTATCCAAACTCAATTTAGCAGTATTTACTTGGGATTCTGCACTATTTACTTGTGTTAAAGCCTGTTCATACGACAATCTAGATTGTACATTATCTAGCTTTCCTAATAACTGTCCTTTCTTTACTTTCTGACCAAGTTTTAAATTCAACTCTGTGATAATTCCAGAATTTCTAAAACTCATCTTGATGATTTTATCAGTTTGAGCAGTTCCACTAAAAGTTCTGATTTTTTCACCGCCTAAATATCCTACTTCTTGATATTTAACAGGACGCTTTACTGTTTCTTGTTTTTTTTCTTCCTCTCCACAAGAAGTAAAAAGTAATGATATTGCTACTATTAATATATTATATATATGCTTCATCGTTTGTATGATTTTGCGTTGATTAGTTTTTGTTATTTAAGAATTCTAGAAATCGTTGTCTGAATTTTGCATTCTCGCTTTCAGAGTTTAATAAGAAATAATACCCCAAGTAGCGTTCTAATTGCAATGCGTTGATTAAATAGTTATATATGGCGTTTGTTCTTGATAATTGTGCATTTAGGTAGTTATTTTGTGCGTCTAAAAGCTGAACAACATTTACAGCGCCATTAGAATATGATGTTTGCGTTAATTCAAGAGATTCTTTTGCCGTCTCTTCAGATACTTTAGATAATTCAATATTTGAAATTTGGTTTACTAAGTTTAACACGCTGTTTCTAATATTTGCAGAAATAGACAACTTCGTATTATCACGGTTGATTTCTAATTGATCTTTTTGAATAATTGCTATTTGCTTGTTGATGTTTGTTTGGGTTCTATTAAATATCGGAATAGACACATTAACTCCTATGTTGTAGTTTCCATCTGGAGTTGCAGGGAATCCAGTAGGGAACGTTGTTCCTACTCCTGAGCGGCTAAATGTACGATTGTATTGACCTTGCAAAGCAACCGTTGGTAAAAAACGTCCATTTCCGTTCAATTGAATATTTCGCTCTGTAGCATCCAAGTTATAACCCAGCGCTTTTAATTCAGGTGCATTGTTTTGTGCTTCTTGAATTAGAAATTCAATGAAAGGTTCTCTAAGTTTTGGATCATCTAATAGTTCCGTAATTTGATCGTAATTGTAGTTTTTAAATATTCCTTTGTCTAGCTCAACATCTTCAATATCTATTTCAGTGGAAACAGGATTGTTTAATAATTGATTTAATATAATAAAAGCTTGCTCTAATTGATTTGCAGCTTCAACCATAACCTGCGTATTCTGTGCCATTTCACTTCGGAAACGCAGCATATCTGATTTTCCAGATTGTCCAGCATCAAAGTTTTGCTTGGCAAGTTGTAAGTTTCTTTTCGTCAGACCTAAATTTCGCAATCGTATTTGTGCATTCGCCTTTAAAATCAATGCGTTGAAGTAGGCATTTGAGGCATCAAAAATCGTATTTAGCTCTTCGGCATTATAATTTTCTTGCTGCGCTTTTTGTAAATTCTTTTGAATATCAATATTTGCATTCGCTGATTCAGAAAAAACAGTCTGTTGTAAAGTAAGGTTTCCAGCAGTTGAAAATTCAGGGTTTTGTCCATTACTGATTTCCGCCAATTTAGGATCAACATAAGTACCTGTAGCAGCAGCAGTAAGACTTGGCAGGTAATTACTTTTTGCTGTTTTTACATCTTGATTTTTAAGCTCAATATCTTTTTGTAATGACTGTAATGACAGATTTTTATTTAAAACACCTTCTATAACTGTTAGTAAGTTATATTGCTTTTCAGAAATTGCATTTTTAAATTCCCCAACAAAATCAGTATCGTTGATCAAACTATATTTAATAGGAACATCAACCAATTCTGTTGTATTATAATTGACTGTCAATCTTGAATTGTACTCTATAAAAACAGGTTGTTCAGAAAGTGGAGTACCATTTACATATGATTCTATTATCAATGAGATTCTTCGCATAAACTGATCAAAATTATCTTCAGTTTGGTTTGTTGCCATAAAACCTGCTTTTACCTGATCTCTTCCATTGATGGTAAAAGATGGAAGTTTTTTTGCAATGAATGTCTTCGCCAATTCTTTTACTTCTTCGTCTTTAAGGAAAAAACCTCCTGCTATATATACGGCGTCTACATCAGTCAAATTATTCGTAATGTCTGCTACAGAAGAAAACGGAATGATTGTATAAGCTGCATCCAAGTCTTTCACTACCGGATCAAAAGCTTTTTGTAATTGCAAGACATCTACGAGTTGTCGTTCAATAATTATTCCTACTTTTTTGAAATTGGTTAGTTCTTTTAGTCTTTTAAGGTCGTCTTTATAAGATCTAGATTCAATTAAGTATGTGAAATTATTAATTTCAGAAGTCTTTTTAGACAAATCGATTCCAGTAACATCCTGATTTATTGCTCCAAATAAAATTGTAGGCTTTACATACACACTTTGCTTGTTGAGGATAACACTATTCATTACACCAAAAGCCAGAATAATATCTGTTTCATTTTGTAAAAGTGTATTATAATGTTGCTCCGCTTTTTGCAAATCGTAATTATTCACCAAAATATTACGTTCTGAAAAATTGATATTAGCATCTTGCCCAACTACAACTTTAATTTGATTTTCTAGTTGTTCCAATAGCGGATTAATTTCCGCTGTCCTGTTATCTAACAGAATACCAACATCATAAGTTTTTTTTCCTTGCGCAAAAGTTAAAGTTGCACACAGAAAAAGTGCGATTAAAAAAAAGTTTCTCATAGATAGTTTGTTAGTTCTCTTTTAAAAATTCTTTATAATATAATTCTAATTTTTGTTTCACAATGTCCAAAAGGTCTTCATGAAGTAAAATGCTTTTTTCTATAAAATGATTCAGTTCCTTATTTTCATTATTTCTTTTTTTCAAAACTTCTTTAAGTAAAGTTGTTTGAACCATATATGCATCTATCGCAGAACTAAATCGTTCAACAGATCCTTTGACATCTAAATAAAATAAGCGGAAACGACTATTATTATCATCATACACATAACTTACTTCATTTAATGTATATGAAAAAAGTTAATGCTTTACTGGTTGCACTTTTGCTTACACCTATTCCATCGTTAATCTCCTCAAAAGTTAAATATTTTTTATTCGTGGTATAAAAAAGTCCTAGTATCTTTCCTGCTATTGGCGGGTAATTATCGGCCACCAACAACTCTCCAAAACTTTCAATAATATCTTCTTGTAATAATTCTTTGGTTTCCTTGTATGGAAACTACAATAAAGTTTCCATACAAGGAAACCAAATTTAACATTTTTTCAAAAATCACTATCAACAAGTTACATATTAATCAATCATAAAATGTGTATCGATTTGAAAATCTCTTATTTTTGACAAAAAAGAAAACAGATGCAACATATTATAGATAGATTCATAAGTTATGTTACTATTGACAAAGAATCTGATCCAACTTCAGCAACAACACCAAGTACTGAGAAACAATGGAATTTAGCCAATTTGTTAGTAGAAGAACTAAAGCAAATTGGTATGGAAGATGTAACTATTGATGAGAATGCTTATATCATGGCAACGTTACCAAGTAATGTAGATCATGAAGTCCCAACTATTGGATTTGTCTCGCATTTTGATACATCACCGGATTTTACAGGAGCAAATGTAAAACCTCAGATTGTACCAAATTATGACGGAAAAGATATTGTATTAAATGCTGAACAAAATATTGTACTTTCTCCTGATTATTTTGACGATTTATTATTGTACAAAGGAAATACATTGATCACTACTGATGGTACTACCCTACTCGGTGCCGATGATAAAGCGGGAATTTGTGAGATTGTTTCTGCAATGGAATATTTAATCAAGCATCCAGAAATTAAACATGGAAAAATCCGTGTCGGTTTTACACCAGATGAAGAGATTGGTCGTGGCGCACATAAGTTTGACGTAGAAAAGTTTGGTGCGGATTGGGCATATACAATGGACGGAAGTCAAATTGGAGAATTAGAATATGAAAACTTTAATGCTGCTGGAGCCGTGGTAACTATTAAAGGAAAAATTGTACATCCAGGATATGCTAAAGGAAAAATGATCAATTCTATGTTGATAGCTAATGAGTTTATTGCTGCATTACCTACCAATGAAATTCCACAAGAAACTTCAGGTCGTGAAGGTTTTTATCATTTACACACAATGAATGGTAAAGTTGAAGAAACTACACTTCAGTACATCATAAGAGATCACGATAAGGATAAATTTGAAGCGAGAAAAGAACTAATGCAACGTATCGCTTCAGACATTAATCAACAACACGAAACTGATCCAATTTCTGTAGAAATTAAAGATCAATATTATAATATGAGAGAAAAGGTTGAACCTGTATTTCATATTGTAGAAATTGCCGAAGAAGCAATGAAATCGTTAGGTATTACACCACTTATCAAACCAATTCGCGGAGGAACTGATGGTTCGCAATTATCGTTTATGGGCTTGCCTTGTCCTAATATTTTTGCTGGTGGTCATAATTTCCATGGACGTTATGAGTATGTTCCCGTGGAAAGCATTCAAAGTGCTATTGATGTGATTGTAAAGATTACAGAGTTGACTGCTGATAAATACGCTAAATAGATAAAAAATTATACTTCTACAGAAGATTTTACAAACGGTTTCCCGCAATGGGAAACCGCTTTGCAAAAATCGCAAGACATTGTTTTACAACATGATGAACTTGAAAAAACCATCAAACGAGACTCCCCAATATATAGATCATAAGAAAAAAATCGATGAACCTGTTGCTATTTGGGCTTGTATCAGTTTGTGTGTGTTTTCAAGTTGTCTTCAAATGTTTTGACGAATTCACTGTAAGATAATAAATACTTCGAATCAAAGCTGTTTAAAGTGTGCTGATAATAACACTCTTGAATCAATTAATAATGATATGGAATCAACTTGAAGATTAAGTGTGACAATCTGAAATCAAGAGCAGTAATCCAACAGAAAGTCTTTGAGAATAATGATACTTTGACTAGCCATAGCTCTTTACATGAAGCTTTTTCAATTCATCACCATCTCAAAAGCAAATCACTTCAACACAAAAAGTCATTTTAAAAAATTATTCCTTTGTTTCAAAAAACAAAAATGCTGAATGATGAACACAAAGAGTTTACTATTTTTCAATAAGATGATATTATTTAATTTTTCACACCTGTTTTTTCAAAATATTTCTGTAAGTTTTTGTTCATGAAAAGAAAACTACCATTCATGAAATAGATAATAGTTCCTGTTTTTTAAACAATACGTTTGTATTTTAATTCACAAACATTATGAAAAACAAACTACTTTTATTTATTCTTTCTTGCTTTCTGTCATTAAGCTTAAAGGCACAATTATTTAGCCACCACAATGTGGCTAGCCAACTATCGCAACCCAAAGAAACCGCTGTTGCTGATATTGATGGCGATGGGAATTTAGACATCGTTGTTCCAGAGTTCTCTTCTAGTACTATTACGGTATTGTACGGAACTGGTGATATATCAAATTATACGAAAGTTACCTATCCGTTGGTAAACCCATCTTTAAATATAGACGAGAAACCATGGGCTGTTGTTGTTATGGATATAGATGGAGATAGTAACAAAGATATTATTTATTCCAATTACGCAAATTCAGGAAGTACAACTGATGGTGTATATTGGATTCAAAATACAGGAAACAGAAATTTTGGAAGCTCACAACTGATTAGATTATTTCCACGATGCAGACATATTAGTAAAGCTAATCTTGACGCAGATCCTGAAGATGAATTAATTGTTGCTGGTGATAACGATGGCATTAATAATTTACAAGCTCTTAACTTAACTCAAACTGGAGGTTACTCGTCTTCTGTACTCACTTCCGTAAATGGCACTTATAAAAGACCTCTACATGTAAGTCATGGTGATTTAAATGGAGATGGAAATTTAGATTTTGTGGTTTCTGCTTTCGGAAACAATGCAGTTTTTGAAGGATTTATCGTTCGACTTGCTCCAAATTACGCTTCAAATTTTTCACTCTCTGACCCATTCAATAATTTAACATCTGGACCTCGCCAAACTGACTTAATGGATTTTGACGAAGATGGCGATTTAGATGTTGTATCTGTAGACTATTATGGGGGCAAATCTTCTATTGTTGCATACCAAATAACACCGAGTCCATTTGCAAGTGCCTTTTATTTTCAATTGTTTGAGACCAACAATTCACGTGGAATTGTATCAGTTACTGCTGGAGACTTTGATAATGACGGTGTCGGGGACTTTATTGTAGCAGATATTGTAACTGACAGAATTCTATTTTATGAAAACACAGCTACAGACAATGTTCCTGCAGCTTCCATTAATTTTAATCCATTTGTTAATATATCTACATCTGTAATAGATCCTACATGGGTAATCTCGGAAGAT
The DNA here is from genome assembly GCF_022447245.1 of Kordia sp. GTDB lineage: Bacteria > Bacteroidota > Bacteroidia > Flavobacteriales > Flavobacteriaceae > Kordia. The sequence continues at coordinate 12,363 of NZ_JAKVBC010000047.1, forward strand.
TTAGATGCAGACGGTGATTTGGACGTTATCGTTAGTAATAATAATGGAGGAACAGCCAATCAAGGATTTATTTCTGTATTAGAAAACAATGCTGCTACACTAAGTACCGATGAGATTGAAGTAGAAAGAATATCGACCATTACTTCTGATACAGATGTTACCATTTTAGGTATGCCCTCAACTGTAACAAATGGAAGTTTATATGATATAAATGGAAGATTAGTTCGTAAAGGAATACTTAATACACAACACAATCACTTCTCAATAGATGGATTGCAACCTGGGATTTATATTTTAAAATTATCAACACTAAATACAAGTTTCAAAATCGTGAAACAATAATTCCCAAAAGCTTTTAAAAAAACAAGACAACAAAATATATTTGTTGTCTTGTTTTGTATCTGCTACTTTTGAAGACTTACCCTTTTTCGGACAGTTCTAAATTAAACAAAATAGATTACAAAGGGGCTAGCCCCTTTGTAAATTCTCTTAAAACTTCATTAAGGCTTTTTCTTCCTAATGATTTATGCGGATGATATTCATTATAATCTTTTCTAAAATCTTCTGCTATATCACTAGCTTCTTCAATATTGCTAAAAATATAAGCGTCCAAAACATCTTCTCTAAAGGTTTTATTAAATCGCTCTACATATTCATTCTGAGTCGGTTCTCTTGGTTCTGTATAGTTGATAGATATTCCTTCTGTATCACAAAAATAAACAAGTAGCTTGATATATTGTTATTCACTTAACTTAGCGTAAAATCTGTCCTGTAAATGGGGGAATGATCAATACAAAAGATTACCCTTTTAAATAAATTGTAGTTTTATTGACATACGCTAATAAAAATCACACAAATTACTCTTTCATAAAAAAAAAGTTTCCGTTCATGAAGTAAATACTAATAGACAAAATTCTCATGCTATGTTTGTATCTAAATTCACAAATATTATGAAAACAAAATTACTTTCTTTTATTCTTTTAGGCTGTATTGCAATGCGCCTTCATGCACAGCAATTTACTGCTCGTAATGTCGCTATTGGTCTTTCTCAACCAAGAGAATATAGTGTAGATGATATTGACGGAGATGGTTTTTTAGATATTATAGTTGCAGAATTTTCTGGAAATAGTATCTCAATTCTCTATGGTACTGGGAATCTAGCAAACTTTACAAAAGTTACTCTTAATGGATTAGTTAGAAGCGCTAATGGAAGCGCAGTGAAACCATGGAGCACACTAGTAATGGATGTAGATGGAGACAATCAAAAAGATATCCTTTTTTCGAACTATAATGTATCTGTTGGAAATGACGGCTTGTTTTGGCTTAGAAATACTGGAAATAGAACATTCAGTAGCAGTGCACAAACTTTACAGCTGCTAAATAGATGTAGAGGAATTTATAAAGCAAATTTTGATGCCGATCCAGAAGACGAAATCATTATCGCTGGCGATAACAGCACGGTAGGAAATATTAGAATGTTTAATCTCAATACGACTAACTCTTCTATTTCTCAATTTGAAAGCTACTCTGGGCTAAATAGACCGTTACACATTACATCCACAGATTACAACCAAGATGGTTTTCAAGACCTTATATTTACAAAATACGGAACAGGAAGCGAGCAAGGATTAAATGCTTCCATTAACACTAATGGTGTTACAATTATAAATAGTCCATTTCCAGGCTCCATAGATGTAGAAACGCTGATTGACAATAGTGATGTATCAGTAAGAGGTACTCGAAAAACAATTGCATTCGATTTTAATGAAGATGGTTTGGTCGATTTTGCTTCAGTTAGTCTAGGGAATGGAAATTGGACCAATCTTCAATCAAGGGAAAATGTAAGTGGCACACAAACCTCTCATTTGAGTGTTCAGAATGGTAGTAGAAGTATGGTTTCCTTAGCCGGAGGTGATTTTAACAATGATAATGTACCAGATATAGTTGTCGCAGATAATAGTGCAGATGAAATTCTATTTTTTGAAAATACGGCAACTAGTGGTACTGCAACACCAAACATTACCTTTAATTCTCCAACTATATTAACATCAGCTGTGATGGATCCATATTGGATAGAATCTGCCGATTTAGACGGAGATGGTGATTTAGATATAATTGTTACCTGCACGAATGGGAATGGAGCTAATCAAGGATTTGTGACTGTTTTTGAAAATGAAGCCATTGTATTAAGCACGCCTGAATTTACTTCCCAAAACATAAAACTCATCACTTCTGATACTGACATCATAATCTCAAACCTACCGACTTCTGTAAAAAGTGGATGCTTATATGATATTAGTGGGCGACTAATCCGAACGCAGAAAATTAACTCACAAAACAACCTATTTGCATTGCAAGGAATACAAGCAGGAGTCTATATTTTACAATTATCAACCCCAAACACAATCTTTAAAATCGTGAAACAATAATTTTAGAAGCTTTACAGAAACAAGACAGTAAACAAATTTACTGTCTTGTTTTCTATCTGCTACATTTGATGTACTTTGTAGCGTTTTGTAAACGTTTTTAATATGCAAAGACTTTTTGTAAATTTATTTTTCTGGAATGTTTTTTTTGTGGGAATGGTGAGTCATGCGCAAGAAATCATCACAAAAAACTTAGGTGAACTTGCTAGTTTACCTGACAATGAGTTCTATGATGTTTTGTATGATTCAAATGGAAATTACTGGTTTTGTGCTGATTCTGGTTTATATCGCTTTGACGGCATGAATTTTACACATTATACCAATCCGCAGCAGCGAAGTCAGTCTTTATTTAACTTAAAAGAAGATAAATATGGTCGAATATGGTGTAACAGCTTAAACGGTCAATTTTTTGTAATCGATTCTTCAAAAGGAAAGCTTGATTTTTTTATTGATGTAGCAGACGAATTGATCGGTCAATTACCAAAATACGAACTTTACAAAAACCATCTTTTTGTAAAAATAGATAACAACAAATTTTTCCAGTATCATTTTGAGACTAAAGAAAAAACCATACTGACTGATTCTGTTGGAGAATATACAAATATTGTGAGATTCCAAGATGCATTATTTTATCATAATATGAATCGTCTCAACAAGAAAAACCTTAAGACAAACACCATGGAAATCTTTCCATTATCGTTTAAAGGAACCAATCCAAAAATATATAATCTTGATGAAAATTTATATATACTGTTACATGATGACAAATTCAAACTCACAAGTGTATGCATCTTAAAAAATGGCAAACTCGTTAAACTTTCTATTCCTAAAGTACTACATCTTGAAGTATACGATGTGTATAAAGATTCGCGCGGATTGCTATATTTTGGAACAGAAAAAGGAGGCTTTGTCATGGAAGAAACCGAAGATGCATTGGTTTCTAAATATACATTTTTACAAAACTCAAAAGTATCTAAAACCCTAGAAGATGCGTTTGGTAATTATATCTTCACAACGTTGAATAACGGAATTTACTACTGGGATGGGCAAGAAAATTTTAAATATCAGACAGAAACTTCTGGTTTGTTATCCAACAATTTAAATCATATAGTACAAACAGATACACAAAAATATGTTGTAACAGATTTTAGTAATAACGTATATGAATATGTACTAAAGGAGCAATTGCAACTAAAAAATCAATGGCATAGTTCGCAGGAATTGAAAAGATTGTTTACGTTTGACAAGAAAGCATATGTGATTGGTGAAGAAAATAACATCATAGAAATTGACGGTGATTTGCACCCCTTGGAAGGTTTAAACTTTTCTTCAATAAAAGATATTACAAAACATAAAGGCAAGCTTTATGTTGGACATTCATACAACTTGGAACAAATTGAAAGTTTCCATAGTCAAACTAAAAGAAATTTTATTAGAAAAAAAAGATGTCTATCCGTAGCTTCGTTTGAAGATAAACTCTATGGTGCTTTTACGGATGGTACTTTTACTATACAAGACAAGAATTATACACCAGTTACCTATCAAGGTGAAATTTTGTATACAGATCGTTTACTGGCTGGAACTAAATATTTGTGGGCTTTTAAGAAAAATCAAGGACTGTTTTACACAAAAAACAATACATTTCAGCAACTTACCAAATTGCAAGGGAAAAATGCGATTGTAAAAAAATCAAATAAGGTTATTTATATACTAGAATCTGGAAAATTATTTCAAATCAATGAAAAGTCACCTTCGCTGGATTTGATAAAAGATATTTCATCTCGACTAAAAAATATAAAAATTGTAGATTTTGAAGTGGTTGAAAAAACCTGCTTTTTGACTAGCGAACAAGGAATTTTACAGATTTCTTTACAGAGAGACAAACCAAAGAAAATAGTCGCTCCAACCATTGTTAAACAAGTTTTAATTAATGAAATACCCAAAAAAGCTAACGAATTAACGGCACTTCCATACAATGAAAACTCTGTAAAAATATTCTTGAAAAACAAAGATTTTTCAGCAAGAAATAGCTACTCCTTTCGATATAAAATTAATAACGTTTCCAGTAATTGGGAAACGATTTCGGATATCAAAAACCCTATCTACCTGAGCTATTTATCTCCTGCAAATTATGAAGTCATCTATCAAACCTTGCAAAATGAAACTGTGATACATGAAAATTCCATTCACTTCCATATTTCACATCCGTATTGGAAAACATGGTGGTTTATTACGGCTATTTTTATAGGAGCGTTGAGCATTGTCTTTGTCATTGTGCGCTTGTATTTAAGTAAGATCAAAACCAAACAACACTTTGAATTGGAGCAATTGGACTTAGAGAAGAATCTGGCGGAGGCCAAATTACAAAATCTCACCAGTCAAATGAATCCACATTTTACCTTCAATGCCTTAAATACTGTACAAGGGTTGATTTTAGACGATAAAAAAGAAGACGCTTATACATATTTGGCGCATTTTTCCAATCTATTTCGTAAGAGCATTGATTTCTCTTCCAAAACCTTCAATACGTTTGATGAGGAAATTGCCTTTTTAGAAACCTATTTAAAAATTGAATCGAAACGTTTTAACGAACAACTAATGTATCAAATTGATGATACTGCACTGGATGATCGCTTTTTTAAAATTCCTGCCATGATTTTACAGCCGTTTGTAGAAAATGCTATCAAACATGGCTTACTTCACAAAAAAGGCGACAAACAACTCCAAATACAGTTTTTAACACACACAGAACATATTGAATGTATTATCATTGACAATGGCATTGGTAGAAAAGCTTCAGGTTTACTATCGCAAAATCGAAAGAATGCACATTTGAATATAGCGACTTCTTCTGTACAAAAACGCTTTGATTTATATAAAAAGCATCACAATATAGAAATGATTTATCAATATCATGATTTGGCAGCTACCAATGGAGAAAGCTTAGGAACTAAAGTTATGATAACTATTCCATTAATGAAATAACAGCAGTTTGATGTATACAATTGGAATTATTGAAGATGAATATTTTGCGCAACGTGTGTTGATCAATTTGCTAGAAAAACACAAGCAAGTTTTAAAAATTGTACATGTTTCTAATACTGTTCAAGAAGCCAAAAAAGATATTGTAATACATAAGCCAGATTTTGTTTTCCTAGATATTGAATTGCCTGGCGGAAATGGCTTTGATGTTATTGATTGCTTGAGAACACAAAAATCAAAAATTATTTTTACTACAGCGTATGAGAAATTTGCGGTAAAGGCTTTTGAAGCTTCTGCAGTTGATTATTTGTTAAAACCTATTTTACCAGAACGCTTACAAATCGCCATTGAACGTATTATTCATCAAATTAAAACTGAAAAAGAGGCTTCAAATTATGAAGGACTCACCTCTAATTTAAAGGCTAACACAGTACAAAACATCACTATTAAATACAAAGACAGTTATAAAATAATTAAGATTGCTGATATTTTATATTTTAAAGCAGAAGGTGCGTATACACATATTCAAACCCTAGACAGCTCTTATTTACAATCAAATAAACTTAATTTTTACGAAGGTATTTTTCAACAGCATTCATCGATTATCCGTGTTCACAGAAGTTGGATGATTCATACTAAACACATCACTACTTTTTCCAAATCAAAGCGTTCAATTACTATTGCCAATCAAGAAATTCCTATTAGCAAAGCGAATTTAAAAGTTGTTTTTGATCTTTTAACATCATCATAGTATCGCTAAAATGTAACATGATTTCATTAAAAATTTTGCATAAAAAAAGCATCGCTTTCGCAATGCTTTTTTATTGTACTTTGTTGTAGTACCTTTATTTTTTTTCAGAAGTTTTGTTAAGTCTTGAAGTAGCTTCAACAGAAAGTGCAGCACGTTCAAATTTGATTTTCCCTGCTCCTGTTTCAATAACGCAAGTAAAATCTTTATCATTCAACTCAACTATCTTTCCATGGATTCCGCTTTTTGTAATCACGCGATCGCCTTTTTTAACGGATGCCATGAAATTTTTCTCCTTCTTTTGTTTCTTTATTGATGGTGCTATGATTAAAAAATATAGCACACCTATCATCAATAATAATGGTAAAATCTGTTCCAATATTTCTAATTATAAATTATTTATGGTTTTGACCATCGTTCTTTTTTACTGCTGCATTGTTAGCTGCTGCTGCTTTTTGAGCTTCTTGTTGCTTTTTCATTCTAGCAGCTCTTTCCGCTTTTAATTTATCTCTTTTTTCTTGTAAAGCTTTATCTGGTATAGCATTAGCTTCGATAGTAACTCTCTCGCTTCCCTTTTCAGTATTTGCAGTAATTGTTACTGTATTTCTTTTAAGGTTTGGTTTGTTTGTAGAGTTATATTTTACTGTAAATTGTCCAGTTTCTCCTGGTGCAATTGGTTGTCTTGGCCAGTCATTAGGAACTGTACATCCACAACTACCTTTGATATTTGAGATTAATAATGGTGCTGTACCTGTATTTTCAAATTTAAATACAGTTTCCACTTTATCTCCTTCATTAATAGTTCCAAAGCTATGATGTGTCTTATCGAATGTCATTGCTGCAAAATTTGTTGCTTTTGCATCTCTATTTGCTGCATCTTCAACTTTAGCTATATCAACTTTTTTCGATGCATCATCTTTACATGATGTGAATAAGACTAATGTCATTGCTCCTAATAGTAAAAATCCTTTTCTGATCATAGTATTTAAAATTTTGTGGTGTAAATTTAATAATTGTTTTTGTTACATCAAACCGCGACCGATTTTATTTAACTTATTTTCTTTTTTGTATTCTTTGATTAATTTATCAAGAATTCCGTTTACAAACATACTACTTTTTGAAGTAGAATATTCTTTAGCGAGCTCAATATACTCGTTTATTGTGACTTTTGCAGGTATTGAAGGAAATTTTAAGAATTCGCAGATTGCCATTTTTAAGAGTATTAAATCTAAGTTAGCAATTCGGTCTTTATCCCAATTAGGGGTTTTTCCTTGAATTTCTGCTGTCAGCATTTCATCATTCAATACTGTTTTTCTAAACAAATCTCTTACAAATGCTTTGTCTTCTTCATCTTTGTACAATTCTGATAGAAAAATTCGTTCTTTTCCTTGTTTGGCTTGTTTTATTGACTTCAAAATCAATGTATTTACCACAGGCAAATCATCTATCCATGTAAGCTTTTGATCTTCGTAGAATTCATACAGTTTTTCATTTGGAGCAATGATTTCTGAAAAAAGCTTTGCTGCAAACGCTCTATCCTTTTCATATCCAGTTTCCGTATCTGCCATGTACTTTTTGTACAAATCACTTTCTTGCATGGCTTCAAAAATTACACGGATATATTCATCATTCAATTCCCAATCGTTTAAATTACGATCATGAACGGCATCTTTTAAATCTTCATTTTCCGCTAAATGACGAATGATGGCATTTTGGACGAATTTTTTATTTGGGTTTTTATCTGCGGAAGTAGCTAGATATTTTTTTTGAGATAGTTCTATTTGATTCTGTCCATACTCGCTCAATTTCACAAATAAATCCAGCGTAAGCACGTGTAAATCATGCATATTCGCTATGCTCATGTTGATGAATTTTAACTCCTTATCAACTTGATCACTGTGTGATTGTGACAATGCATAAATAGATTGCATTACTTTAACTCGAATATGTCTTCTTGTTAGCATCTGCGTAAGAACTTTAATATTTATAAAAATAAAAAAACAAAAGGCGAAAGAACCTAATTCTTTCGCCCCGCAAAAATATAATTATTTTAAAAGAATGCTACTATTTGTTCGCTTCTTTTTTTCTTGTTTCTATTCTATCTAGTGCAATACTCAATGCTGAATTGTGCGTAGTTGAATTATTATTTTCAGAATGCTTGAATATTTCCAAAGTAGTATTGTAAATATTTTCTGTTTTACGCATTATTTCTGTTTTTCCGTATCCTTCTAATTCAGCGTATACATTGATTATTCCACCTGCATTAATAAGGAAGTCTGGCGCATAAGCAATTCCTCTATCCTTTAACATTGCTCCATGCTTCACTTCGTCTTTCAACTGATTGTTAGCAGCTCCTGCAATAACTTGTGCCTTTAACTTATAAATACTATCGTTATTTATAGTGGCTCCTAAGGCACATGGCGCATAAATATCCATATCTTCCGTATAAATATCAGCTCCTCTGTAAATTTCTGCTCCATATTTTTTGCTTACTTCTTGCAAACGCTCTTCATTAATATCTGCAATCACAATTTTTGCACCTTCATTAGATAAATGCTCTACTAAAGCTTCACCTACATGTCCAATTCCTTGTACATATACTACACGATCTTCTAAAAGGTCAGATCCAAATTTATATTTGGCTGCAGCTTTCATTCCCATAAAAACTCCATAAGCCGTAATTGGGGAAGGATTTCCTGCTCCTCCTCTAGATTCTGAAATTCCAGTTACATACGGTGTTACATCACGAACAATATCCATATCACTTGTTTCCATTCCAACATCTTCAGCTGTAATGTAACGTCCACTTAGAGAATGTACAAATTCTCCAAACTTTTTCATTAACTCAGGAGTTTTTTGTGTTTTAGCATCTCCAATGATGACCGCTTTTCCTCCACCTAAGTTCAATCCCGTAATTGCTGATTTAAACGTCATCCCACGAGATAAACGAAGTACATCATTTAAAGCTTCCCATTCATTTTTATATTGCCACATTCGAGTTCCTCCAAGTGCGGGTCCTAAAACTGTGTTATGGATTCCTATTATTGCTTTTAATCCTGTATCTTTGTCATTACAAAAAACAACTTGTTCATGATTATCAAAAGATAATTGTCCAAAGACTGGATCAACCTTGTGTAATTCGCTTGTGTTTACGACGTCTGAAACCATAGGCTAGTATTTTGTTTTAATTATATTATATATAAAAAATAGACTGCAAAAATAGTGATAATTACAGTTTATGCAATAAACTTGTTGTTAAAATGAATATTTCTCAAAATTAAAACCAAATTTAAAGGTCTGATTTATAGCTAATGAAAGAGTTACAACACTTAAATAAATACTTCTTAAAATATAAAGGAAGGTTACTTTTAGGAATATTAATTACCATAATAGCACAAATTTTTGCGCTAGTTGCACCTAAATTAATTGGTAATTCTCTCACTACAGTAGATAAGTACATCAAAGGGGAAATTAAAAATATTGAAATTGTTGAAAGTGCTCTTTTAGAAAACATACTTTATATTATTGGCGCAGCAGCATTGGCAAGTTTCTTTACCTTTTTAATGAGACAGACCATTATTAATATTTCTAGATATGTTGAATACGATTTAAAAAATGAAGTGTATCAACAATACCAAAACCTATCTACTAATTTTTACAAAAAGAATCGTACTGGAGATTTGATGAATCGTATTAGTGAAGATGTAGGAAAGGTTCGAATGTATGCTGGACCTGCCATTATGTACAGTATTCGTACCATTACACTCTTTGCTTGCTTGGTACCATTAATGTTTATTACTGCACCAAAAGTGGCAGTTTACACCTTGGTTCCGTTGCCAATTTTATCATTTTTAATATATAAGTTGAGTCGCGCCATTCAAAAACGAAGTACAATTGTACAACAGTTTTTGTCCAAACTTTCCACGTTTACGCAGGAGTCGTTTTCAGGAGTTTCTGTAATCAAAGCATACGGAATAGAACCAGAAATCAAAAATACGTTTGATGATATGGTGGTAGAAGGAAAAACTAAAAATATGAATTTGGTAAAAGTCAATGCTTGGTTTTTCCCACTGATGATTTTATTAATTGGAGCGAGTAGTATTTTGGTCATTTACATAGGTGGATTACAATATATTAATGGACAAATAGACGTAGGTGTCTTGGCAGAATTTATTATGTATGTAACCATGCTTACTTGGCCTGTTGCTTCGATTGGTTGGGTAACTTCTATTGTGCAACAAGCAGAAGTATCTCAAAAACGTATTAATGAATTTTTAAAGGTTGAACCTGAAATTCAAAACCTAGTTACTGAGTCTACGCCAATTCAAGGAAATATTGAATTTAAAAATGTGTCTTTCACTTATGACGACACCAATATTACTGCACTAAAAAATATATCTTTCTCTCTGAATATGGGAGAAACTCTTGCCATTGTCGGAAAAACTGGCTCTGGAAAAACAACCGTATTAGATTTGATAAGCAGAATGTATGATACAAGTGAAGGTGTTATAGAAATTGACAATATACCAATTAAAGACGTGAATCTACAGAGTTTGCGAAGTGCTATTAGCATTGTACCGCAAGATGCATTCTTATTTTCTGAAACCATTCAAGATAATATCAAATTTGGAAAAGAAGATGCCACTGAAGAAGAAGTGATTGCTGCTGCCAAATTTGCTTCTGTACATAAAAATATTATTGGATTTAAGAAAGGATATGACACTATTCTAGGAGAACGTGGAATTACCTTAAGTGGAGGACAAAAACAGCGTGTTTCTATCGCAAGAGCCATTATAAAAAATCCAAATATTCTATTATTGGATGATTGTTTATCTGCCGTAGATACTGAGACTGAAGAAGAAATTTTGTCCAACATTGAGCATATGACGCAAAACAAAACTACGATTATAGTAAGTCACCGTATTTCATCTGCTAAAAATGCAGATAAGATTATTGTACTAGACAACGGAAACATTATCCAAAATGGTACTTATGAAGATCTTATTGAGGAAGATGGTTACTTTAAAGAACTCTATTTAAAACAACTTTCCGAAAAAGATTTGTAAGATTTTGTTGTTCAGTTGATTTTTTTTTTACATTTTTGAAGGAGATTAACAAACAACTAAATTTTAGAAAAAAGTGATTATGAGTGACAAAGAATTGTTAGAGAAAGAAGAAATTTTCTCTAAAGTATTGCGAGCAGGAAGGAGAACTTATTTCTTTGACGTCAGAGCTACCAAAGCTGGTGACTATTACCTAACCATTACTGAAAGCAAAAAGTTTACGAATGATGATGGATCATTCCACTACAAAAAACACAAAATCTATTTGTACAAAGAGGATTTCTCAGCATTTTCTGAGATTTTAAACGAAATGACTCAGTACATTGTAAACGAAAAAGGAGAAGAAGTCATTTCTGAACGCCATCAAAAAGATTTCAAAAGAGAATACAATACAGAAGATGCAACTGCTTCAGTAACGCAAAAAACAGATGTAGAAAGTTTTACTGATATCAACTTCGAAGATATATAACAAGTTACAACCAACCCAAAACCAAAAAAAAAGCCACTTTACATTAATTGTTAGTGGCTTTTTAATCTTTTACGTGAAATTGAATTAAACGATTCAATAGTTGAAAATTCATAATTAATTATCAATCTTCAGGATGCATAAATGATTGCTTCCCCAGTAATTCTTCTTCTGTTTCAACAATATCTTCATCTGGTACACAGCAATCTACAGGACATACTGCAGCACATTGTGGTTCTTCATGAAATCCTTTACATTCTGTACATTTGTCAGGAACTATATAATAAATCTCATCAGAGATAGGTTCTTGTGCTTCATCCGCATCCGCTTCTTTTCCACTTGGAAGCACTACATTTCCAGTTAAAGAAGTTCCATCAGCATAACGCCAATCATCAGCGCCTTCATAAATTGCAGTATTTGGACACTCTGGCTCGCAAGCACCACAATTGATACATTCGTCAGTAATAATTATTGCCATTATTTATTTGTATTCGTTTACAATCTTTTTCGGTTCTACCGTTTATGCGGTAAAAGTTTTATAAATTCGCCAATAATTATCGTTTGGCGATTATATTCAATCACAAAAATAACGCCAAAACTATTCATAAACAAATGTCAGATGGCTTTAGCAGAAAGAATTAACGCTTTTGTAAAACTTAGTGATTTTTTACAACAATTTAGCACTGAAACTCCCGTGAAAAACACAATTGTACCATTTAATGAACTTTTTTTTGACGGAATGATTCATCAATTAAAGCTAGCTCAAGAAAATAATGGCTGGTTTATAAAAGAAAATCTACGCTTTGCTATCGGAAATTGGGCAAAAGCTTTGCAAAGAGAGTCTCTTGAACAATGGACAAAGAACTATAATTTTAATACGGTTTCTACCAAAAAAGTAGCCGTTATTATGGCTGGAAATATTCCATTAGTAGGTTTTCATGACTTTTTATCCGTATTAATTGTAGGACATGAAGTATTGGTAAAACAATCGTCTAATGATAAGCATCTTCTCCCCTTTTTGGCAAAATATCTTGAATATGTAGCACCAAGCTTTAAAGGTAAAATTACGTTTACCGATGAAAAACTAGAAGGTTTTGATGCCGTTATTGCTACTGGAAGTAATAATACGGCACGCTATTTTGAATATTATTTTAAAGACAAACCAAATATCATTCGTAAAAACAGAAACTCTGTTGCTATCTTAACTGGAAAGGAAACTGAGGAACAGTTAGTAGGATTGAGCGATGATATTTTCACCTATTTTGGATTGGGTTGCAGAAGTGTTTCTAAACTCTTTATTCCGAAAGAGTATAATTTTGATGCTTTTTTTAAAGGAATGTATGAGAAAAGCGATATTATGAATAGTGCCAAATATGCCAATAACTACGATTATAACAAAGCAGTTTATTTAATGAGTTTGTTCGACATTTTAGAAAACGGTTTTGTCATGATCAAAGAAGATCCACAATATGCATCACCTATCGCCACTGTTTTTTATGAATATTATGAAGATTTAGATTCTCTTCAAGAAAAACTACAGGCTGAAGCTGAACAAATACAATGCATTGTAGCCGACATTAATATGAAAAACGAAGTTAAATTTGGACAAACACAACATCCTGAATTGCATGATTATGCAGATGGTGTAGATACTTTAGCATTTTTGACAAATTTATCCTGAAATAATTAGCATATTCATAACAACATTTCGTTCATAATTTAGCAACTTTGCACAAAAATAACAGCACACGACAAATACATAACAATGAAAAAACACAACTTTAGCGCAGGACCTTGTATTTTACCTCAAGAAGTATTACAAAAAGCTTCAGAAGCAGTACTAAATTTTAACAATGATAATTTATCATTAATTGAAATTTCACACAGAAGCAAGCCATTTGTAAACGTAATGGAAAATGCGCGTAGTTTGGCTATAGAATTATTAGGTTTAGAAGGAAAAGGGTATCAAGCACTATTTTTACAAGGAGGCGCAAGTACACAATTTTTAACAGTAGCTTACAATCTACTAGATACAAAAGCTGCTTATTTAAACACAGGAACTTGGAGTACTAAAGCTGTAAAAGAAGCAAAATTGTTTGGAGAAATTGTAGAAGTCGCTTCTTCAAAAGATAAAAACTTCACTTACATTCCAAAAGAATATTCAATTCCTACAGATGTAAATTATTTTCACTGTACAAGTAACAATACCATCTTTGGAACACAAATAAAAAGCTTCCCTGAAACCAATGTACCACTAGTATGTGATATGAGTTCGGATATCTTTTCACGTCAGTTAGATTTTTCAAAATTTGATTTAATCTATGCAGGTGCACAGAAAAATATGGGACCGGCAGGAACGACCTTAGTAGTAATTAAAGAAGATATTTTAGGAAAAATAAATAGAGCTGTTCCTTCAATGCTAAGCTATGAGGTACATTTAGGAAAAGACAGTATGTTCAATACACCTCCAGTTTTTCCTGTATATGTTTCTATGTTGACCTTAGAATGGTTAAAAAATCTTGGTGGAATTGCAGCTATTGAAAAAGTAAACGAGCAAAAATCTGCCTTACTGTACAACGAAATAGACAGAAACCCATTGTTTAATGGTGTTGTTGCCACAGAAGATAGAAGTCACATGAACGCTACATTTACATTGACTAATGAAGCTTTAAAGGAAACATTTGATACAATGTGGAATGCAGCAGGAATCAACGGACTTAATGGACACAGAAGTGTTGGTGGATATCGTGCTTCTATGTACAATGCATTGCCATTAGAAAGTGTACAAGTACTAGTAGATGTAATGCAAGAATTGGAAAAGAAGGCATAACTAAATAATCTTTCAATTAAACATAAATGAAAATATTAGCAAACGACGGAATTTCTCAAAGCGGAATTGACGCATTGACAAATGATGGTTTTGAAGTAATTACAACAAAAGTTGCTCAAGAGCAATTAATAAATTACATCAATGAACACGAAATTACAGCGCTTTTGGTACGTAGTGCTACCAAAGTTCGCAAAGACATTATTGACGCTTGTGAAAGCTTAAAAATTATTGGTCGTGGTGGTGTTGGAATGGATAATATTGATGTACAATACGCGCAAGACAAAGGAATTCATGTTATCAATACACCAGCGGCTTCTTCAAGTTCAGTAGCAGAGTTAGTATTTGCGCATTTATTCAGCGGTGTTCGTTTTTTACATGATGCTAACAGAAATATGCCTTTAGATGGTGATTCTCGTTTTAAAGATTTAAAAAAATCGTATGCAAAAGGTGTTGAATTACGAGGGAAAACTTTAGGAATTATCGGTTTTGGTCGTATTGGTCAAGCTACAGCTAAAATGGCACTTGGTTTTGGAATGAAAGTGATTGCTACCGATAAATTTATTGACAAAGCAACTATTTCGGTTGATTTCTTCAATGGGCAATCTATTGATATTGATATAGCTACAGAATCGATGGAAAGTGTATTGCAAAATGCTGATTTCATTACATTACATGTTCCTGCTCAGAAAGAATATATTATTGGAAAAAACGAAATTGAGTTAATGAAAAATGGTGCAGGAATTGTCAATGCTTCTCGTGGAGGAACAATTGATGAAGTTGCACTAATTGATGCTTTAGATACTAGAAAATTAAGTTTTGCTGGTTTGGATGTTTTTGAAAATGAACCAACTCCAGCTATTAAAGTATTGATGAATCCGTATATATCCTTAACACCACATATTGGAGCTGCTACTAACGAAGCTCAAGACCGAATTGGACTAGAATTGGCTTCACAAATCAATACTATTTTAAAAGGCTAGTAAACATTAAATACATACAAAAAAGCACTCTTCGAAGTGCTTTTTGTGTTTTAACTTACTAAAAAAATCCGTTTATCTGATATTTATGCATTTCGTACATTTCATCTAAAAAATAACAACGCATACTACAAGTCTTACATAATATTACTATCTTGTTTTTTATATTAACAATAAATATCATTTTTGAAATGTCTGGAATTTTAGATTTATTAAATAGTGATTTGGGAAAACAAATCATTGGCGGGGTTAGTAATGAAGTTGGAGAAGACCAAAATAAAACTGCTTCTGTATTAAGTATGGCACTACCAGTACTTATGGGAGCTATGAAACGAAATGCAAATTCACCAGAAGGTGCAGAAGGATTAAATAGAGCTTTAGAAAAGAAACATGATGGAAGTATTTTAGACAATTTAGCTGGCTTATTTGGCGGTGGAGTTGATCAGGAAGTAAAAGATGATGGAGATGGAATTCTTAGTCACGTATTAGGAAACAGCAGAGGTAATGTTGAAAATGCAATCAGTAAAAATTCTGGAGTATCAACATCCAATATTGGAAGTATCTTAAAGGTAGCTGCTCCTTTGTTAATGGGAATGTTAGGACAGCAAAAACGTCAACAAGGTATTAGCGACTCTAGCGGAATTGATGGCTTACTTGGCGGACTACTTGGCGGCGGTACAAACCAAGCACAAGCTCCACAACAACAAAGCTTTATTGAATCAATCTTAGATGGAGATAATGACGGAAGTGTATTAGACGATATTGCAGGAATGTTTTTTAGCGGAGGAAATGATAAGAAAGATAACAATAGCGGTGGCGGATTAGGCGGCTTGCTAGGAGGACTTTTCGGAGGACAATAATACTTCAACTAAACTACAAATACAGAAAAGCATTGACGAAAGTCGATGCTTTTTTTATACATAACATACCTTACTTATAGCATCCTTGTCTCTTTGTAAACCAATTCATAATCTCTAAAAATGATACATCATGAAAAAACAAAATATAACGTATTTACACCTCAACAAACAATCTTTTACAAATTTTTCGCATAAATGTATGGTGGAAAAAATCTTTTTCTAAGACTACCTATACTTAGAATTTTCTAAAGAAAAAAGGTGTTCTTTTTGAACCCATGCATCAAAACTTCCTGTAAATTTGTCCATTTGATCATTCTGGCTGATTGACATCAAATACATTTTATATTTCAGTCTTCTCATAGTTCAATCAGCACTTCTGCTCTTTTGTATTTATTGGGTTTCTTCTAAATAATTGCTGCTAAAACTTCTTTAGCTTTTCTCTTGTATTTTACATGTAAATATACCTATTTCAATGCCTAGTTAGCTTCTTGTTGAGTTGTTTTTGTTTTCGCAACACTACATCTGATTTACCATTTTTTTGCCAATTCTTTTATGGCTAATTTTAGTAATAGTCTTCTAATAATTTACTACACTTCTTGTATAATTGTATCGAGGTAATATCTAAATAATCAAGAACAGTATTGGCTACTTCTTCTAAAACTTCACCAATATCTTCTTATTCATGTGTAGTTATCTATGTATTTTTTTGTGTGTAACATTTAAACTAAAACTCTCCTGTAATTTTTTTTAAACAAAAAAATAGCACATGATGCATTGTTGCCTTTTGTTGGCAACAAGTTGTAATCTCTTTCATACTAAATGTAAAATTGTCTGAAATCATATGTTTGATAAAAAAATAAAGATTTAACACAACTACTTCCTTCTTAATTAACGATTTGAATCTTATTTATTGTGTATAAAGAATCACATTATTTTAACCAATTCTTTTTTGAGTATTTAAAGAAGTATTAGAAAAGATAGTCTCTGGAAGTTTTTATTTAATTTTTGAGGGTTATGTATCATTTTTACTTTTCTGAACTCTTATTTTGTAGTGTAAAGATTCAAAGAATGTTGCTAAGAAGAATACGATTCGACATGATTTGAAGAGATTTGATAAGATTTAGCGAGATACTTCTTTAAGAAT
>NZ_JAKVBC010000048.1 GCF_022447245.1 Kordia sp.
TTTATAGCTAAAACAAATTACTGGTTATCAGTAAGATGAACAATTTTTTCTTTTCAAATCAAAATGCTCAACAGGTTCAAATAATCACTTTTTTGACCAACCTATGGATTTAAGGATAAGCTCAGTTTACTCAGCTAACAAATTACGAAAGACAAATTCACAAATCAATAAACAAACATAAAACAAAGCACCAAGACCTGAGACTAAACACCGAACAACCAAGCAAAAGTTAAATCTATGATAAAGAATACTAAAATCAGATTTGTAAAGTTATTTTAGCGGTTTAAAAATGTTTTCATAATACATAATAAATACCTATTTTTGCCAGATGTTTAAAAAGATGCCAAAATTTCTATACCTAATTCTAGCAGTTGCTATGCTTGCTTCTTGTAGCGAATACCAAAAAGCGTTAAAGTCGGAAGATACGAAAGTAAAGTACCAACTAGCTGAACGTTTGTACAAAGAGAAAAAGTTTAAAAAATCAAGTAGACTTTTTGAGCAAATTGTACCTAAATTTAGAGGAAAGCCACAAGGAGAACGTGTTACATTTATGTATGGACGTACATTGTTTGAAATAGAAGAATATATGGTGGCTGGATATCAGTTTGAGCGTTTTGTACGTTCATATCCAAAAAGTGATAGTGCACAAGTAGCTTCTTATTATGAAGCAAAAAGCTATTATATGCAATCGCCTCGTTATAGTATAGATCAAACAGATACGTATACTGCCATCAATAAATTACAAGGATTTATTAATAACTATCCAGATTCTGAATATTTAGACAGTGCCAATGAAATGGTAGAAGAGTTAACGACTAAAGTTGAAAAGAAAGCTTATGAAATTGCAAAGCAATACAATACAATTTCAGATTTCAAAGCGGCAATCAAAGCCACTGAAAACTTTCTTTCAGATTTTCCAGGGACCTCTTTCAGAGAAGATGCAATGTATTTGCGTTTAGACGCGATGTACAATCTTGCAATTCGAAGCTTTGAAACTTTAATGGAAGATCGTTTAAATGAAGCGAGTTCAGCGTATAAATCGTTGATCAAGTTTTACCCAGAATCTAAATACAGAGAAGAAGCCGATAAAATCATGGCTTCTATTACAGAAGAATTAGCAAAATTTTCAAAATAACAATTATGGTTGATATTAAAAACTTAGACGCTCCAATCAGCACAACTACAATCGAGAGAAATCAGTTTGATTCGCCGACGGATAACATTTATGAAGCAATTTCAGTTGTAGCAAAAAGGGCTATTCAAATCAACTCTGAAATTAAAAAAGAATTGATCGAGAAATTAGACGAGTTTGCTACACATAATGATAGTTTAGAAGAAATCTTTGAAAACAAAGAGCAAATAGAAGTATCTAAATTCTACGAAAAACTTCCAAAGCCACATGCTATTGCAGTTCACGAGTGGTTAGAAGATAAAATTTACTACCGTAACACAAAAGAAGAAGCATAATATATGTCAATATTAAGGGGCAAAAAAGTATTACTAGGCGTTACTGCTGGCATTGCCGCTTATAAAATAGCTTCTTTAGTACGGTTATTCATAAAAGCAGGCGCAGAAGTCCAAGTGATTATGACGCCTGCTGCCAAAGACTTCATTACGCCGTTAACGCTATCTACGTTATCTAAAAATCCAGTACATTCGTCTTTTACCAATGAAGATGATGAAAATGCTGTATGGACAAATCATGTTGAATTAGGCTTGTGGGCAGATTTTATGTTGATTGCACCTGCAACAGCAAACACAATGTCCAAAATGGCATCTGGAAACAGTGATAATTTACTGTTAGCAACCTATCTTTCTGCAAAATGCCCTGTATACTTTGCACCAGCAATGGATTTGGACATGTACAAGCATCCATCTACGAAAAATTCATTTGAACAATTGACCAAGTTTGGAAATACAATGATTCCTGCAACTAGTGGTGAATTGGCGAGTGGTTTGGTTGGAGAAGGGCGCATGGCAGTACCAGAAGATATGGTAGCATTTATAGAAAAAGATATCTTAGATAAACTTCCGTTAAAAGGAAAAAAAGTAATGATTACTGCTGGTCCAACCTATGAAGCCATTGATCCTGTACGTTTTATTGGGAATCACTCTTCTGGTAAAATGGGCTTTGAGTTAGCACGAGCAGCTGTAAACTTAGGTGCTGAGGTAACATTAATCGCTGGACCAAACCATCAAAGCATTTCACATTCATTAGTAAATGTAGTAGATGTAACAAGTGCGGAAGATATGTATAATGCAGCGCACAACGATTTTCCATCTGCAGATATTGCCATTCTTTCTGCTGCGGTTGCCGATTATAAACCAAAAGATGTTGCTACTCAGAAAATAAAAAAGAAAGATTCATCGTTACATATTGAGTTGGTCAAAACCAAAGACATTCTCGCTTCTTTAGGAGACATTAAAAAAGCACAATTTTTAGTAGGTTTTGCTTTAGAGACAAATAATGAATTAGAAAACGCAAAAGGAAAACTGACGCGTAAAAACTTAGACATGATTGTCCTAAATTCTCTTAACGATAAAGGAGCAGGATTTGGAAAACCAACTAACAAAGTAACGATTATTGACAAAAAAATGAATACCTTAGCTTTTGGGTTAAAATCGAAAGCCGAAGTAGCCATTGATATTTTTAACGAAATTTTAAAGCGAATCCATGCGTAATCTTGTTTTAAGTCTATTGTTTTTATGTGGAATTTCTTTTGCAACAGCACAAGAATTAAACTGTCAAATTACTATTGACACGCAACAAATCAATCAAACCAATCAGCAAATCTTTAAAACGCTAGAGCGTTCCTTGAATGATTTTGTGAACAAAACGCAATGGACAAACAAAAAATTCGCAGCAACTGAACGTATTAACTGTAGCATGGTGATCAATGTGTCAGAATACAATTCAGATGAATTTGTGGCAACGATTCAAGTGCAATCATCGCGTCCAATTTATAATTCATCATTTGAGTCGCCAGTATTTAATTTCAACGACAGGCAGTTTCGATTTATCTACCAAGAATTTCAACCAATTGTATACAATCCGAATGCATTTACCTCAAACCTAGTATCGGTAATTGCCTATTATGTATATGTAATTTTAGGAATTGACGCAGATACGTTTGCACTTCGGGGAGGATCAAATTATTATGCACAAGCACAGCAAATTGTAAACCTTTCACAAACAAGCGCATTTTTGGGCTGGAAAGAAGCTGACGGAAACCGTACACGGTGGACATTGTTGGACAATATGTTAAACAACACGCACAAAGAATACAGAACCGTAATGTACAACTATCACAGAGTAGGATTAGACGTTATGGCAGATGATGCGCGTGCTGGAAAACAAGCCATTAGTTCTTCTATGGAAATTTTTAAAGCCTTAAATAATCGTAGACCAAACTCATTCTTATTGCAGACATTCTTTGATGCTAAAGCAGAAGAAATTGAGCGAATATTTTCAGGCGGACCAAAAATAAATATCGTACGTTTGGTAGAAACACTAAACAAAGTAGCGCCATTCCACGCAACCAAGTGGGAAAAAATTAAATTCTGATTTTTGCGAAAATTTAGAGCAATACGTTATTTTTGTGTGCGGAAACTAACGTAACAAAATTCTACAGCATTGCTCACACAACTTTCTATAAAAAACTTTGCACTCATTGATTCTTTACAAGTTGAATTTGATAAAGGATTGACAATCATTACTGGAGAAACAGGAGCCGGAAAATCGATTCTTCTCGGTGGATTGGCATTAATTTTAGGAAAACGAGCAGATTTATCTTCCTTAAAAGATAAAACACGTAAATGTGTGATTGAAGCCGAATTTGCCATTAAGAAATATAGGCTTAAAAATTTCTTTGCAGAGAATGATCTCGATTATGATCATGATACAATTGTACGTCGTGAAATATTACCTTCTGGGAAATCGAGAGCGTTTGTAAATGATGTCCCTGTACGTTTAGATGTGCTAAATGCATTAGGCGATCAATTAATTGACATTCACTCGCAACACCAAACATTACAGTTAACAGATAATCAATTTCAATTTCAAGTCATTGATATCTTAGCGAATGTTTCAGAAGAAGTTGATGTATACAAAGAGATATTAAAAAAGTATCATGCTACACAAAAAGAATTGCGTAATATCCGAGAAGAGCAAATAGCTTTAGAAAAGGAGCATGATTACAATATGTTTTTGCTCAAAGAATTGGAAGAAGCCAAACTAGAAGGATTGATTCTGGCTGATTTGGAAGCGCAATACGAGCGTTTAAACAATGCTGAAGACATCAAGACCAGTTTAAGCGCTTCCGAACAAATACTTTCCGATGAACAAGTTGGTGTATTAAATCTGCTTTCGGAATTGCAAGTAGCTTCTGGGAAATTATCAGACATTGCACCTGAATTTGAACAATTGGCAGCACGTATCAAAAGCTCGTACATCGAATTGGATGACATTTACAATGAAATCATGAACTTGCAAGGTGATATTTCTTTTGATCCAGCATTGTTTGAAGAAATCTCAGGAAAACTTCAAAAAATATTCGATCTGCAAAAAAAGCACAATGTACTTACGCTAGAAGAATTACTTTCTATCCAAGCAGAACTTTCTGAAAAAGCAGCTGTCTCAGAAAATATAGATGACTTTATTCAAGCTAAAGAAAAAGAACTACAAGAATTAAGTGCACAACTAAAGAAAATTGCAAAAACAATTCATGCAAAACGTTCGCAGGGAATTCCAACACTCGTA
This sequence comes from Kordia sp., assembly GCF_022447245.1. Classification (GTDB taxonomy): domain Bacteria; phylum Bacteroidota; class Bacteroidia; order Flavobacteriales; family Flavobacteriaceae; genus Kordia. The sequence goes on from NZ_JAKVBC010000048.1 coordinate 4,760, forward strand.
CAGCAGTTAGAAAAAATGCTAACAACGCTTGGTATGCCAAATGCCCGTTTTGATATCAAAGTAAATCTAGCAAACCAGTTTTACGCCAATGGTATGGATGATTTACAGTTTTTATTTGCGGCAAATAAAGGCGGAAACTTTAATGAATTGAAAAAAGCAGCTTCTGGAGGAGAATTATCTAGAGTAATGCTATGTATCAAAGCAATTTTATCAAAATATATGCAATTGCCAACCATTATGTTTGATGAAATAGATACAGGAGTTTCTGGTGAAGTCGCTAGTAAAATGGCAAAAATCATGCAGCAAATGAGCAAAAGTATGCAAGTATTTTCTATTACACATTTGCCACAAATAGCAGCCAAAGGAAAACAGCATTTCAAAGTCTACAAGAAAGATGTAAACGAAGTGACAACTACACAATTAAAGCAGTTAGAAGCAGAAGAACGCATACAAGAAATAGCACAGATGTTGAGTGGCGCTAAAATCTCTAATTCTGCTTTAGCAAACGCAAAAGAAGTATTACAATCCTAATAAAGAAGATTCGAATCATAGTAATCGATCATTTCAATCTTTTACCATATATTTGAACCACCAAACAGCTAAAAACGACTAAAATTAACAAGCATGTCATATAACTTATTAAAAGGAAAAAGAGGAATCATATTTGGTGCTTTAGACGAAAACTCTATTGCATGGAAAATTGCTGAACGCGTGCATGAAGAAGGAGGAACATTTGTACTCACAAATGCGCCTATTGCAATGCGTATGGGAAAAATTAAAGAATTAGCAGAAAAAACAGGTTCAGAAATCATTCCTGCAGATGCTACAAACCTTGAAGATATTCAAAACCTTATAGAAAAGTCAATGGAAATCCTTGGTGGGAAAATTGACTTTGTATTGCATTCTATCGGAATGTCTGTAAATGTTCGTAAAGGAAGACACTACACAGATTTAAAATACGATTGGATGACTAAAGGTTGGGATGTTTCTGCGGTATCTTTTCATAAGGTAATGCAAACACTATACAAAACAGACGCCATGAACGAGTGGGGAAGTATCGTTGCATTAACCTATATGGCTGCACAACGTACATTTCCAGATTACAACGATATGGCAGATAACAAAGCGTATTTGGAGTCAATTGCACGTAGTTTTGGATATTTCTTTGGAAAAGAGAAAAAAGTTCGTGTAAATACCATATCACAATCACCAACACCAACAACGGCAGGTCAAGGTGTAAAAGGTTTTGGAGGTTTTATCTCGTATGCAGAAAAAATGTCGCCGCTTGGAAATGCAACTGCGCTAGACTGTGCAAACTATACGGTATCATTGTTCTCAGACTTAACCAAAAGAGTTACTATGCAAAACTTATATAACGATGGTGGATTCTCTAATACAGGAGTAAGTCAGGAAGTCATAGAAAGATTTACAGAAGAATAAAAAAAAACTACATAAAAATGAATACCTCTAAGATTACTTAGAGGTTTTTTTTTGTTTAAAAGATACTGTAAGCCCAGTAAATACATAGATTTAGTCAAAAAAACACAAATCACTACAAGGATATTATTGTTAAATATTTGTGAAATTTAAGTTGATTTAATAGATTAGAAGTCTCGAACTCAATAATTTATTTACCGACTGCCTATGAAAAGACGACTACGCTTCTCCTTTTCGTGTATCATTTATATCCTCTGTTTTCAGTTAAATGCACAAGCTTATTTTGAAAATCATGCCACTACTGTTGGTATTGATGATTTTAGTGGAACTACGTATCTAGGAAATGGAATTTCATTCTGTGATTATAATAATGACGGATGGGATGATATCACCATCGGAACCCAAAGTGGTGATCCTTTAAAGATTTATAAAAATAATGGAGATGGAACCTTTTCGCTTGAAACTACATTGGTTCCCAATAATAATGCGCAACAAAAACAAGTTATTTGGGTAGACTTTGATAACGACGGAGATAAAGATTTGTATGTTTCTGGAGATGTAGATGGAAGTCGCTTATATAGAAATGATGTAACTGTACTGAATGATGTTACAATTGCTTGTGGTTTGCCAATAGCAGCTCAAGATAATTTTGGAGCTTCATGGGGCGATTACAATAATGATGGATACTTAGATGTTTTTCTGTGCAATAGAGGTTTAAGTTCTCCACAACCAAATTATTTATATAAAAATAATGGAGATGGAACCTTTACCAATGTAAGTGCTGCTGCTGGAATTGATAATGGAAGCCACTTATCGTTCTGTTCTGCTTTTTTTGACTACAATAATGATGGTTGGCAAGATATTTACATGGCAAATGACAAAATAAACACTACTAACATTCTCTACAAGAATAACGGAGATGGCACTTTTTCTGATGTAAGCGAAGAGTCAGGAACTAATCTTGCAATTGATGCAATGTCTGTGACCATTGCGGATTTTGATAGAGATGGTTGGTTCGATATTTACGTGACCAATGGAATACCTGGGAATTATTTCCTTAGAAACAACGGTGATGGAACTTTTACTAATATCGCTTCTGGAACAGGAACCATGTTTGAAAGTATTGCGTGGGGAGCTGTATTCTTAGATGCTGAAAATGATGGCGATTTAGATTTATATGTAAGTGGATCACTTGATGGAGGTGTGCCAAGTCTTATGTCAGCAGCATTTTACACCAATAATGGAAATGGCACATTCAGTATCTCAGGAAGTTCAGGTTTTGAAAATGATTCTAGCGAAAGTTATTCAAATGCTATTGGAGATACAGACAATGATGGTTTTCCAGAAATTATCGTAAACAACTCTGGAGGAGATGATATCTTTTTTTGGAAAAATCAAACAACCTCTACTAATAACTGGCTAAAAGTCAATCTGGAAGGTGTTACTAGCAATAAACAAGGAGTAGGTGCAGTAATTGAACTTAGAAGCGAAGGTGTTTCTCAATACAGATATACCGTATGTGGAGAAGGTTATATTTCACAAAACTCAGAAACAGAATTCTTTGGTATAGGGGACAATACATCTATAGAATATGTAAAAGTTACATGGCTAGGAGGGGCGCAAGACATATTATATAACGTACTTCCCAATCAGGCATTAACTATTTTAGAAGGAAGCAACCCTTTAAATACTGAAGAATTTCAAGAAAGGAATTTAGTACAATTATATCCCAACCCTACTACTGGTAAAATTTGGTTGCAAACAACTGCAAATGAGGTGTATAATTATATCATTTTTGATAGTAGAGGAGCGCAAGTAAAAAACGGAAATATAACTCATCAAGATTACCTCGATATTTCAACATTGTCTTCTGGTTATTATACTGTAAAAATAATGGGTAAAAAAGCCGTATTTAATAAAAAAATAATGTTAAGATAATACAGATAAAAACAGTAGGAAAAATTTCTTTCCATGTATTTTGTCGACAAAAAATGTTTTTTTGTCGATATTAATATGGTTGATTCAAAAAAAATTTGGTTCTTTCAATTCATATTCAACTAACTAACAAAAAATCAAACTTTTTATGAGAAAAATTACACTTAAACTTTTTATTGTAATGTGCTTGTTAGGGACCTATGTAGGGATCTCTCAAACACTAAACCAAGCAGCTAACTGGCCGAATGCTGGATGGTCACTTTCAGGTACGTACACTCCTGCAGGGTTATTGTCAGATCCAACTGGAGCCGGTACTACACTAACATGGAATGATGACGGTGCAGGTAATGGTTCTGCAGACACTGTTATTGCCACTTCACCAGTGATCGATTTAACAGCTGCTAGTGTTGCTGGAGAAACATGGATCACAATTGCAAGTGAGTATACATACAGGGCTCTTGGTGGAGATGTTTTAAGCATCGAAACGTATGATGCTGATGCCATGACTTGGTCTAACTTATTTACAATCACCGGCAATACTAATGCAAATGATTTCCTAACATGTGCAAATACAGTGGCATATACAACTACAGTACTCGATATTTCTGGATTTACAGCTACACAGTTATCTGGATTCCAATACAGAATATCTTACGATGATCAAGGAGGTTGGCAATGGGGATGGTGTGTAACTTCACCAACGATTACATCTGCTACACCACCATCTTGTATCGATCCTTCTATGTTAACAGCTACAAGTGTTACTGATACAACAGCTAATCTGGGATGGACAGAAAATGGAACAGCTACAGTTTGGGATGTTGAAGTAGTAACCAACGGTTCTCCTGCTACAGGAACGCCAACGGCTTCAGGAGTAGGAAATCCTTATGGAGCTTCAGGATTAACAGCTGATACACTCTATGATTTTTACGTAAGAGCTGATTGTGGTGGAGCAGGAACTTCTAACTGGGTAGGACCTTTTACATTCAGTACTACTTGCGCTGCAACTCCTGCACCATATACGGAAGATTTTGTATCATTTACACCTGCAGTAGACGTAGCCTTCGCAGCAGAAAACTGTTGGACAGGAACTAATACAGGACCAGCTTATTTCTGGGAGTCAGCTGCTGGAACTGATAATGGTTCTGGAGGAACAGGTCCAGATCCAACAATAACTACAGGAAATTATTTTTACACAGAATCTTCTGGGTCTACAGTTGGAGATATTGCTGAATTAGTATCACCATTAGTTGATTTAACGCCACTTACGGCTCCTGCATTGACATTTAATTATCATATGTTTGGAACACAAATTGGAACATTAGATATCTTGGTAAATGGAACAGACAATGTTTGGACATTATCAGGCCAACAACAAACATCTGCAACAACACCTTGGGAATTAGCAGTAGTAGATTTAGCTGCTTATGCAGGACAATCTATTACAGTAACAATAAGAGCTACTGGAGGTGGATCATTTGAAGGAGATATCTCTATCGATAATGTATCTTTCACAGAACTACCATCATGCCCAACACCAAGTGCATTGGGTGCTACTATGATCACAGATACGGCTGCTGATTTAGGATGGAATGAAAACGGTTCCGCTACTGCTTGGGACGTTGAAATCGTTGATGTAACAGCAGGAGGAATGGCGACAGGAACACCAACAGCTTCAGGAGTTGCAAACCCTTACACAGCAATGGGACTTACTCAAAATAACGATTATGCTTTCTATGTGAGAGCTGATTGTGGTGGAGGTACATTCTCTGGATGGGCAGGACCATTTAGCTTTACAACATTAGAAGCATGTCCTACACCATCAGCATTAACTGCTACGAATATCATGGAAACTTCTGCTGATTTAGGATGGACTGAAAACGGAACGGCTACTACTTGGAATATTGAATTAGTTGATGTTACCGCTGGAGGAACAGCTACAGGGACACCAACAGCAACAGGAGTGATGGCTAATCCATACAGCGCTACAGGTTTAGTTGCTGATAACAACTACGAGTTCTATGTACAAGCTGATTGTGGACCAAGTGGAACTTCTGCATGGGCAGGGCCATTTGCATTTGCAACTCCTTATGTTGCAGTACCACCATCTTGTGCTAATGGTATCTTCCTAGATTCAGGAGGTAACTCAGGAGACTATTCTAGTGGTGAAAATATTACATATACGATCTGCCCTGATATGGCAGGTGATGGAGTAAATGTAGAATTTACATTTTTCTCTACTGAGAATGATGGAGCTACGGCTTGTTATGATGGATTAACTATTTATAATGGTGCAGATAATATGGCTGCAACAATCGATCCTCCAGGAGGTGGAACAATTTGGTGTTGGGATAGAAATGATACTCCAGCAGAAGGAACAGGAGATTTACAAGGTTTAACTATATCTTCTACAGATGCTTCAGGATGTTTAACATTTGTATTTACATCTGATGGTTCTGTTACAAGACCAGGATGGAGTGCTAATGTAACTTGTACGCCATTATCTGTAGAATCTGCAGAAGTTAGAGGTTTCTTACACTATGTAGACACTGTAAACAATGCATTTGTAGTAAATGCTCAAAGTACTATCAACTCAATTGAGGTATACAACTTAGTTGGACAAATCATTACTACTGCGAAGCCAAACGCTGCTGCAGGAGAAGCGAATTTAGGTTCAGTTAAGAATGGAGTATATTTCGCAAGAGTAACGTTAGACAATGGAAGAACTTCAGTTGTAAAGTTCGTGAAGTAATCTTTTAAACATACACCTAAAACAAAGGCTGTTCTTAATTGAACAGCTTTTTTTTGTCTATACAGTTCAGGTAAATACATCGTTACCAAAAATAATTTAGTGTATAAGATTTTATCTAAGATGCATTGATATCGCTATATATTATCGTTAAATAACACTTTTAGAGGTTTAATGAGCGGTATATGAGGTTCTTAAATATGTTTTATAAACAAATAATTCATATATTTATATACAACTATTTAACAACTTCATTTATGAGAAAAACTACTCTTAAAACCTTATTTATAATGTTTTTCGCCTGTACTTGTACAGGTTATGCACAAACATTAAACCAAAATGCAATGTGGCCTAATACCAATTGGTCACTTACTGGGACTTATAATGCAGATCCTTCTGCACTAGAAGCAGATCCTACGGTTTCACCAAACTTTGCTTTTGACGATGATGATGCTGGAAATGGAAGCGATGATGATATTGCTGCAGAATCTCCAGTAATTGACTTAACTGCTGCGAATGCTGCAGGAGAAACGTGGATTACCATTTCTGGTAATTTTGTATATAATTACAACACTGATGACATACTGCAATTTGAATACTGGGATGCAGATGCAAGTACTTGGAATATCATAGGACAACCTTTTAATGCAGATACAGCAGGTGCTCCAACAAACGATTTTTGTTCGGGAACTTATGAAGCGTATACCACAGAAGTGCTAAACATTGTAGCTTTTACGCCAACTCAATTATCTGGATTTAGATATAGAATTTATTTTGATGATTTGGTAGGCGGACCAGGTTTTGAATGGGGATTTTGTTTTGATTCACCAACAATAAGCTCTGTAGCACCACCGACATGTCCAGATCCATCTACTTTAGCAGCTGCCAATATAACCGCTTCAACAGCAGATTTATCTTGGTTAGAAAGTGGATCAGCTACTGCTTGGGATGTAGAAATTGTAACAACAGGGACAGCTCCAACTGGAACGCCTACGGCTACAGGTGTTACAAACCCATATACTGCTATGGGACTTATGGATAATACAGAATATGACTATTATGTAAGAGCTAATTGTGGCGGAGATGGTGTTTCCAACTGGATTGGACCTTTTACATTCAGAACAGCTTGTTCAGCATTTACAGCTCCATACACCGAAAATTTTGAAACTTTTACTACTGCTGGTACTGCATTTACTTCTGAAAATTGTTGGACAGGTACTGGTGGCGCTTATTTTTGGGAATCGGCTCCTGGTACAGATAATGGTTCTGCAGGAACAGGACCAGATCCGTCAATAACAACAGGAAATTATTTTTATACAGAAGCATCAAATGGAAATACTGGCGATACTACAGATTTAATATCTCCATTAGTGGATTTATCAGGGCTTACAACTCCATCATTAACATTTAATTACCACATGTTTGGAGGACAAATAGGAACTTTAGACGTATTAGTAAATGGAACTACAAATGTTTGGACACTTTCTGGACAACAGCAAGCAAGTGCAACAACTGAATGGGAGCTAGCTACTGTAGATTTATCTGCCTTTGCAGGTCAAACGATATCGGTTACCTTTAGAGGAACAAGTGCAGGAACATTTGAAGGGGATATTTCAATTGATAATGTAGTGTTTGATGAATTGCCAACTTGTAGCGCACCAAATGCGTTAACTGTAACGAATATCACTGATACTACAGCTAATTTAGGATGGACAGAAAATGGAACTGCTACAATATGGGATGTTGAAATAGTAACTGCAGGAACACCACCTACAGGAACTCCAACAGCAACTGGTGTTACAAATCCATATACAGCAGTGGGACTTACAGAAAATACAGAATATGATTTTTATGTAAGAGCTGATTGCGGTGTAGATGGTACATCAACTTGGGCTGGACCATTTACATTTAGAACAGCTTGTGCTCCAATTGCTGCACCATACACGGAAGATTTTGAAACCTTTACAACAGCAACAACTGCTTTTATTTCTGAAAATTGTTGGTCAGCAACTAACACAGGAGGATCTTATTTTTGGGAATCAGCACCAGGAACTGATGTAGGTTCTGGAGGAACTGGGCCAGCACCTTCAATTACTACAGGGAACTATTTTTATACAGAAGCTTCTGGATCGGCTGTAGGAGATGCAGCAGAGTTAATTACTCCTCAAGTAGATTTAACAGCATTAACAGCACCAGCGCTTACATTTAATTATCATATGTTTGGTATGCAAATTGGCTCATTAGAAGTAATTGTTAGTGGAACAACTATTTGGTCATTAACAGGACAACAACAAGGAGGAGAAACAGAACCTTGGGAACTAGCAGTTGTTGATTTAGCTGCATACGCTGGGCAAACAGTTACAGTAATATTTAGAGCAAGAAGCGCGGGGAGTTTTGAAGGAGATATTTCTATTGATAATGTATCTTTTACCGAATTGCCAGCCTGTCCTACACCAAATGGTTTAACAGTAACTAATGTTACAGATACAACAGCTGATTTAGGATGGACAGAAAACGGAAGTTCAACAGCTTGGGATATTGAAATTGTAGATGTCACAGCAGGAGGAATGGTTACAGGAACGCCTACAGTTTCAGGAGTAACAAATCCATACACAGCAATGGGACTTACGCAAAATAATGATTACTCATTCTATGTGAGGGCTGATTGTGGTGGAGGAACCTTCTCTGCATGGGCAGGACCATTTGCATTTACAACACTTGAAACATGTCCAGCTCCAAGTGGATTGACAGCAACCAATATTATGGAAACAACTGCTGACTTAGGTTGGACAGAAAACGGGACAGCAACTTCATGGAATATAGAGTTGGTCGATATAACAGCAGGAGGAACGGCTACAGGGACTGCTTCAGCTACAGGAGTTATGAATCCTTACATGGCTACAGGTTTAGTGGGTGATAATAACTACGAATTTTATGTACAAGCAGATTGCGGACCAGATGGAGTCTCTGCATGGGCAGGACCATTTGCTTTTGCAACACCTTATGTAGCTGTACCGCCAGATTGTACCAATGGAATTTTCTTAGATTCAGGAGGAAACTCTGGAGATTATTCTAGTGGTGAAAATATTACATATACCATCTGTCCAGACATGGCAGGAGAAGGCGTGCAAGTTACATTCAATTTATTTAGCACAGAGAATCAAGGAACAGGTTGTTATGACGGATTAACAATTCATGATGGCGCCGACAATACTGCAGCGACTATAGATCCTCCCGGAGGTGGAACAATCTGGTGTTGGGATAGAAACGATACACCAGCTGCCGGATCAGGAGATTTACAAGGTATGACGATCATTGCTACGGATGCTTCCGGATGTTTAACATTTGTATTTACATCTGACGGTTCAGTAACAAGACCAGGTTGGAATGCAACTGTGACATGTGCTCCGTTATCTGTTGAGTCTTTTGAGTCCAGAGGATTTATTCATTATGTGAATACTGTAACAAATACTTTTGTGGTGAATGCTCAAAGTCCTATTAAATCTATTGAAGTATACAACTTAGTTGGACAAATTTTAACTACTTCAAAGCCAAATGCTACTGAAGGAGAAGCGAATTTAGGTTCCGTTAGAAATGGTGTGTACTTTGCAAGAGTAACGATGGAAAATGGAAAAACTTCAGTTGTAAAATTCGTGAATTAATCTCATAAACATATATTTATCATTAAAAGCTGTTCTTCGTTGAACAGCTTTTTTTGTTTCCCTATATTTGCGACATGCAAATAAAATTCTCAATAGTTGTTCCTGTATTTAATAGACCTGATGAAGTCGCAGAGTTGCTTGAAAGCATCTCAAAACAAACATATTTAGAAGATTTTGAAGTTGTGATTGTAGAAGATGGATCTTCAGTTCCTTCAAAAGAAATTGTAAATAGTTACAAAGACTCATTGGATATTAGTTATTACTTTAAACCTAATTCAGGACCGGGAGATTCTCGTAATTATGGAATGAAGCGCGCTAAAGGGAATTATTTCTTAATATTTGATTCAGATTGTATTTTGCCGCCAGAGTATTTATTAGAAGTATCTAAAGCTTTAGATCGAAAATATGTAGATTGTTTTGGAGGTCCAGATGCGGCACATAGTTCGTTTACAACCATACAAAAAGCAATTAGCTATGCAATGACTGCTTTTTTAACTACTGGAGGAATCAGAGGTAGAAAAAATGCTGTAAACAAGTTTCAACCGAGGAGTTTTAATATGGGAATCTCAAAAGTCGCCTTTGAAAAAACACAAGGTTTTGGGCAAATCCATCCTGGGGAAGATCCAGACTTAACCATTCGTATATGGAATGCTGGTTATGAAACAATACTTATACCAGAAGCGTATGTGTATCATAAACGTAGAATTTCTTGGGAAAAATTTCATATTCAAGTTAATAAGTTTGGAATGGTGCGTCCTATCTTAAATTTATGGCATCCAGAAACTGCAAAACTTACCTATTGGTTTCCCACACTATTTTGCCTTGGTTTAGTAACTTCTATTATTCTTAGTATATTCTTTGCTTTTCATTGGTTTTTAATTGGATATGCTGTATATTTTATAGCCATATTGTTAGATGCATTATGGACAACAAAAAGTATAAAAATTGCGTTTTTGTCCATAGTTGCCGTCAGCATTCAGTTTTATGGTTACGGCTTTGGCTTTTTAAAATCGACCATTGCACTAAAAATTTTCAAACAAAAACCAGAAGAACGATTTCCAAAACTCTTCTTTAAAAAATAACATGCTTAAAGGAATAAAAAGTTTATTTAGCGCTACGATCAAAGGAAAAAAAATCAATGTATTTTTACTATTCTTTGTGGTTTCTTTTATTATATGGACACTTGTAAAGCTTGCTGATACTTACACAGATACAATTGCTATGAAGGTTGCCTACACGAATTTATCAAATGATAAAATTCTATTAGGAAGTCAAGAAACTACTGTAGAAGCACAAGTTAAAACTACAGGTTTTCGGATGTTACGTCAAAAATTCTTCAAAAAAGAAATAGAAGTCGATTTAAAGAAAGTAGCAAAAGCAAAAACAGACAATACATTTTATGTACTTGCTAATGACGCTATCAATAAGCATATTTATCAAGATATTGAAATTTTGAATGTGTTTCCAGATACCTTGTTTTTTACTTTAGGTAAAAACAAAACGAAGCGTGTTCCTATAATACCTAAATTAGGATTAAAGTTTGACCAAGGATATAATTTGTATGATTCTTTACATATATCTCCTAAATTCATTGAAATATCTGGACCAGAAGATGTCGTTGATAAATTAAAAGAAGTGTATACCGAAAGCAAACAGTTAAAAGATATCAATACCGATATAGATATAGAGTTACAGCTTATTAAAAATGATTCTTTAAAACGATTGGTATACTCGAAATCAACAATAAAAGCTACAGGGAAAGTAGATAAGTTTACGGAAGGAAAGCTAAACATTCCTTTGCATATACAGAATCTTCCAAAAGGATACTTAATTAAACTCTTTCCAAAAGAGATCAGTGTTACGTATACAGCAAATGTGTCTGACTTCAATAAAATTACGCAAAATGATTTTGCAGTATATTGTGATTATAACGACATTAAAAATACAAATGCATCTTTCTTTATTCCGAAATTGGTAAAATTTCCTAAAACGGTAAAAACATATCGTATAGATGATAAAAAAATAAACTTTTTAATAAAAAAATGATAGTAGGACTTACAGGCGGAATAGGTAGTGGTAAAACAACGATTGCTAAGATGTTTCACGAATTAGGTGTGTCTATATACATTGCCGATATTGAAGCTAAAAAGTTGATGCATACATCTCAAGAAATCAAAGAAGAGTTGATTGCTGCATTTGGAGAAGAAACCTATATAGATGGAGAATTGAACAGAAGTTACTTATCAAACATAGTGTTTAACCAACCTGAAGAATTAAAAAATATAAATGAGATAGTGCATCCGCGTGTGGGGCAACATTTCAAAGATTGGTATGCAGCACGTAGTGAAGAAAAATACATCATAAAAGAAGTAGCAATACTGTTTGAAAATGATTCATATAAGCATTGCGACAAAATTATTACGGTTGTTGCGCCTTTAGAAACACGTTTTGAACGGTTATTGCAAAGGGATCAAACCACAAGAGAAGCCATTCAAAGCAGAATGAATAATCAATGGAGTGATGCTAAAAAAATAGCACTTTCGGATTATATAATTCACAACGAAGATTTGGAAAAAGCAAAAAATCAAGTTGCTAAAATTCATCAAGAAATTTCGCTGATGAGTCAGGAAATCTGATGAAATTAACATATTTGTTAAGGTTTGGTTAAAAAGTTAATATAACCAATATTATACGTTAATTTTGATCGAATGAGTAAACGATTATTTATTGTTCTAGTCATTTTGATGAGTTTATCACTCATCGGGATTATTTTTGTTCAAGGATATTGGATTGCTTCTGCTGTTGAAGAAAAACAAGAATCATTTTCCTTAAATGCAAATCAAATCCTAACCAGCGTATCTGAAAGAGTGACAGAGTATGAAGACCGAAGATACTATCTGAAATTTCAAAAATTGATGGATAGTGTTGGAGAACCAAAAGATGCACAAGTATTAAATGTCTTTCAGATTACTAGTAGAAATGAAAAAAATAACGAAACTAGTATTTACACACGCGGAATTATAGAAGAAGATTACAATATTTTCCCTACGTTCATTGACAATACTTCAGAAGATGATAGTACTTCCATCAAAAACTTTAAAGTTGTAGAAACTCGTGTTACGTTTCGAGAAGATATATTAGATAATACAGATATAAAACTATCACCAGTACAGAAATTCAAAAAAGTGAGCAGTGTATCTAAAAAAATGGCAGAATATAAAGAAGCTATTAGAGAACTGACAAAACAAGCTCCTATTGATGAACGTGTAAACAATGATTTATTATCATTTTTAATTCAAGCGTACTTAGATGAATTGGACTTGGATATGGGTTTTGAATATGGTGTGTATGATGATGGACTTGCCACAAAAATAAAGTCAGATGGATTTAAAATAACAAATGATGGAATGTATGATGTGCCATTATTTGAAAATAATGAAGAAGAAACAGGATATACATTATTTGTAAGTTTCCCAAAAAGGAACAAATATGTATTATCTTCCATTATGGGAATGTCAATTATGTCTATCGTTTTTACGTTAATTATTATAATTGCGTATTCTAGTGCTTTATATCAGTTGATAAAACAGAAACAAATCTCTGAAATAAAAACTGATTTCATTAATAATATGACACACGAGTTTAAAACACCTATTGCTACTATAAACTTAGCTTTAGATGCCGTAAAAAATCCTAAAATTATTGATGATAAAGAAAAGGTGAAGCGTTACCTGCGAATGATTCGTGAAGAAAATAAACGAATGCATGCCCAAGTGGAAAATGTGTTACGTATCTCTAAACTTGAAAAAAATCAATTGGAAATAAGTAAGGATGAAGTAGATATGCACGACTTAGTTGAAGATGCAATGTCTCATATAGAGTTGATTGTGGAAGATAGAAACGGATATGTAAAAACGCATTTGGAAGCAGAAGATTCAATGGTAATGGCAAATGATACGCATTTTACCAATGTTTTGGTAAATGTTTTAGACAATGCTATTAAGTATACTGAAGGAGAACCAAAAATTGATATTTACACTGAAAAAGTGAAAAATAATATACAGATTAGAATAAAAGACCAAGGTCAAGGAATGTCTAAATCTGTACAAAAAAGAATATTTGAAAAATTTTATAGAGAACATACAGGTGATATACATAATGTAAAAGGGCACGGACTTGGCTTAGCTTATGTAAAGCGTATTGTTGATGACCATGGAGGTCAAATAAGCGTTGAAAGTGAGAAAGGCAAAGGAAGTACCTTTATTATTAGATTACCTTTAATATCGTAACTAGCATGGAGATTCAAAACAAGAAAATTTTATTAGTAGAAGATGATCCGAATTTTGGAACTGTATTAAAAGACTATCTATCAATGAACGATTATGACGTTGTTCATGCAAAAAACGGAATGGAAGGATTTGAAAAATTCAAAAAAGACAATTACGACCTTTGCATACTTGACGTTATGATGCCGTACAAAGATGGTTTTACTCTGGCGAAAGAAATTCGTGAGAAAAATACCGAAGTTCCTATCATTTTCTTAACTGCCAAAGCACTCAAAGAAGACGTGATGAAAGGGTACAAAGTAGGCGCAGATGACTACTTAAACAAGCCTTTTGATTCGGAAGTATTATTGATGAAAATCAAAGCAATAATGCAACGTAAAACATCAGACTCTGTAGCGGATAGTAAACAGTTTGAATTCGTTATTGGAAGATTTAGCTTAAATTCTAAATTACGTTTCTTAACGTTTGACGAAGAAGAACCAATCAAATTATCGCCAAAAGAAAACGAATTATTACGTTTATTAGCGTTGCACGAAAATGATTTAATGCCAAGAGAATTGGCCTTAACAAAGATTTGGAGAGATGATAACTATTTCACCTCAAGATCAATGGATGTTTATATTGCCAAACTACGTAAGTACTTAAAAAGAGACGAAGACGTAGAAATTTTAAACATTCACGGTGAAGGATTTAGATTAGTTATCAAAAATAAAGCAGAGTAGTAGAGAGCTGCTCTAATTTTCCCTCAAACACTTGAAAAATATAGTCGACTACCCGAATGTCGACTTTTTTTATATATATTCTCTAGTAAGTCTATGGATTATACTTTTTATTAGATGTTGCTTTTTAGTCTTCAAAAATAACTCAGTTTTTACTATCTTTATCAAACCTGATTGCTATGAAAAAATACTACTTACTACTATTTGCCTTTTTAATAGGCTCAAGTCCTTTATTATCTCAAGATTTAGATACCTATAACTTCATAAAGACTACTGTTAACGGTTATGATTTATGGAATTATGCTTACGTTACTGATAGTATGGGAAATATCTATTCTACAGGAAGATTAAACAATAATGATACCAGCTACGAAGAAATTATTATAGTAAAACACATGCCAAATGGAGTTTTAGATACTTCCTTTGGAACTGATGGTATGTTTACCTACGATTTTGGATCAATGTTATATCAAAGAGGAAATGATATAGAAATAGATGCTAATGGAAAAATATTGGTTACAGGCTATGTTGCAGAATCATTCACACATCGAAATTTATTTGTGATACGATTGAATCAGAATGGAACATTAGATACTAGTTTTAATACTAATGGAGTATTAGAAATAGATAATGGATATTCAAATACTGGTTATAAAATTGTAGTTGGTGATGATGGTAAAATTTTTGTCGGAGGTACTATCTCTACAAGTACTGTTAGTCAATTAGCAATTATTAAATTGAATGATGATGGAACGTATGATACTACGTTTAATCTTGATGGAATAAGTGCTACAGATATTGGAAATAGTTCTAATAACAATTACATAAAAGACATGAATATACTTTCTGATGGCAAAATAATGACGCTTGCCAATACAGGAGGTAGTATATCACTTTTCAGATTCACAGATAATGGAATGCCAGATACAACCTATGGAGGCGGTGACGGAATTTATCAATACAGTCCAGGAAACGCTGGTTATGAATATTATGCAAAAGAATTCCATATAAATACTGATGGAACTATATTTATATTAGCTACGAAAGATTGTGTTGGATGTAACCCAGGAAGCGCAAGCAATGTTAGTCGTTGGGTTTTTAAAATAGATACTAGTGGAGCTTATGACAATACATTTAGTGGCAATGGAGAATATTACATAGGCAATTTTTTCAATCCGCCAGCGGCTTTTGCCGTATCTGATACTCAAGAGATATACATTGCAGTAAAAAAATATGATTTTGAACTTCAAAAATTGACAAGTACAGGAAGTTTAGATACTTCTTTTCATTCAGATGGAATTTGGAACCCTACAGAAGTTGAACGAAGGAAAATGTATCCTTTTGAAATAACCATAGATTCAAGTGGTGAATTAATGGTTTTAGGAAAATTCTTTTATCCAGGTTTCACAGATGATATGTTTATCTACCGTGATGGACTATCACAAAACAATGTTATACTCAGTGTAGATGAAAATGAAGTTAACGGGACATTTGCAATGTATCCAAATCCAACGAATGATATTGTCTATGTGAAAAATGATAACATGCAAACTGCTATAACCGTTGAAATATTTAATGCTTTAGGCATGCGTCTGTTTTCAAAAGAAATTTCAAATATTGACAACACTATCAATTTAAAAGGATATACAGCAGGAATGTATTATGCAAAAGTTTTAGGAACAGATACGACAAAGTCAATTCTAAAAAACTAATATATTTTCTAAAAAATTATCGTGTCAATTTATGAATAATGTCTGCGTGTTGTGGGTATTCTTCTTGTAAGTTTGTGCGTTCTGCCAATTCGAAATCCTCGAAATCGAATCCTGGTGCAACTGTACAACCTACAAACGCATACGAATCTTTTGTGGAAACACTTGATGCAAACCAACAACCAGCAGGAACTACCAATTGCGGCTGTTCTCCATTGCTAAAATTCATACCAACTTTATGTTCGGTATAATCTCCTGCTGCATCAATAACATGAACGCTTAAGGAACTTCCTCCGTAAAAATGCCAAATTTCATCTTGTTTAATTCTATGAAAAGCAGAAAAATTCTCAGAGGTAAGTAAAAAGTAAATACTTGTACAATAATTGCGATCTCCAGAAAAATCATCTGGTAATGCATCTTTTGCAATGACTTTTTTACTTCGGTATACTTCTTTGTAAAATCCACCTTCTGGATGTGGTAATAATTCTAAACTTTCTACGAGTTCTTGTATTTCTTGGTTCATGTGATTTTAGGAATAAATTAGGTCTTTAGTTACAGGATTACTTTATGTTAAATTCGCTTTACATTCTTTATTTTCTGGAAGCTATCAAAGTTATAAAAACGTAAGTTCGAGTGATTTCTCAATGAAAAAATTGTATCGAGTACAGCTTTGAAAATCATAGTAGTTATTTATACTAGTTTTTTCAAAATTTTGCTTGAGCTTACGTTCTGCTATATAAACAAATCTAAATAAGTCTTAATGCTTACGCAAGCTTCGATGCAATCTTTTTTATAATAGTAGAAGGATCTTCTTGATAATCGAACCAAAGCGTATTTTCATCTTTTTTAAACCAAGTTCCTTGTCGTTTGGCAAAACGACGTGTGTTTTTCTTGATCTCGCTTATGGCGAATTCTAATGTATAATTTCCATCCATATATTCAAAAAGCTCTCGATATCCAACAGTTTGTAAGGCGTTTAAAGATTTATGTGGATGTAATGCTTTTGCTTCATCTAATAAACCTGCATCCATCATAATATCAACACGTCGATTGATGCGATCATACATAATTTCACGATCAGCCATTAAGCCTACTTTAATAGTTTTAAAGTTTCGACTTGCCGTTTTATCTTTCAAAAAGCTAGAATATGGTTTTCCGCTTCCAATACAAATTTCCAAAGCGCGTATCAAACGATGCGGATTTTCAAGTGCCACACGTTCATAATACACAGGATCAAGTTGTTTTAGTTTTTCTTGAAGCGAAGCAATACCATGATTTTCAAGTTGTTCGTTTAAGTTTTCTCTGATTTCTGGAGCTACTCTTGGAAAATCGTCCAAACCTTTTACAACTGCATCAACATACAGTCCGCTTCCGCCAACCATAATGACAATATTGTGTTTTTCAAACAATTCATCAAGTTTAGCAATGGCATCTTTTTCAAATTGTCCGACATTGTAACTATCAAAAATACTAATATGCTGTATAAAATGATGTTTGGCAGCATTCAACTCTTCCGTAGAAGGAACAGCAGTACCTATGTTCATTTCTTTAAAAAATTGTCTGGAATCGCAAGAAATAATCTCTGCTTTAAAATGTTGTGCCAATTTTATACTGAGTACTGTTTTTCCAATGGCAGTGGCACCGACAACAGAAATTAAATAATTTGTCATGAAAAAGGAGTTAAGCAGGTTTTTTAGGATTTAATCTTTCGCCACAATCAAAACAAAATTCGGCATTATCTCTATGTCCTTCCGCAGAGCAATTTGGACATGATTGTGTATTGAGATGAATTTCCTCTTTTTCTATTGTGGTCAACTCAGCTGTAACAATTCCTGTAGGAACGGCGATAATTCCGTAACCCAAAATCATAATGATAGAAGCTATAAACTGTCCCAAAGGAGTATGTGGTGCAATATCTCCGTATCCAACAGTGGTAAGCGTGACGATGGCCCAATAAATACTTCGTGGAATGCTTGTAAATCCACTATCTTTTTCACTTTCTATCAAGTACATCACCGAACCCAAAATGGTACAAAGAATCAAAATAAACATGATAAAAACGCCGATTTTAATTCTACTTGCTTTTAAAGCACGAACAATATTGTTGGATGCTCCTATATAACGCGCTAATTTTAAGATCCTGAAAACACGCATTAAACGTAACGCTCGCAAGGCAATGAGCGATTGTGAACCTACAATAAAGAACGATAAGTACATTGGAATAGTGGATAGAAAATCAATGATTCCATAAAAACTAAAAATATATTGAGACGGTTTTCGAATTGAAATAATTCTCGCAAAATATTCAAACGTAAATAATATAGTAATGATCCATTCTGCCACAAATAGAAAGTCTCCATATTGTAAAGCATAATCATTTACACTTTCGAGCATTACCAAAGCAATACTTGCCAAAATCAACACCAAAATAACTACATCAAATAGTTTTCCTGCAGGTGTGTCAGCTTCATAAATGATTTCGTGAAGTTTTGATTTCCAATCTTTCGCCATGCTGCTAAAATACTATAATTTCTTTTTAATGGCTAATCGTGTATTTTTTTGAAGTATAGATAATTTACCAAAAAACTCCTTCAATTCTTGATATTCTTCAGGTTCAAAGTAAAAATTGTTCAAAATAAGCTTAAATGTTAAGTTTAATTGTCCGTTTTGCTGTATAACTTTTAAACCGCAAACAGCTTTTCCACCTGCCAACGAGAAATTCTGATTCTCAGGTACGTTTTCAAATTCAAAATTTGGAGGTAATGATAGTAAAAAACGAGTAGTATATACACGTGAATATGCAAAATCTACAGGATACTGACGTTCGTTCAAACGGAATGGATTTTTTGGAAATGCTTTTATAAAAAACGGATCTATATAGGTTGAACCATCCGAAAAACCTTCTTCGTCAAAAGTCAAAGTGAACATTTCTTTAAGCGGTTTTTCAGGATTTGTACGGTCTTTCACATCATATTCTTCAACTTCTAAAAATGGGAGACTTTCTTCAAAATCATCTAAATAATCTTCAGTACTTTCTTCGGCTAATTCTTTGCGTTTTTGGTATGCTAAATACCCTGTGTTGGTCTGTGATAATTTTCCTTTTGCAACACCATTTTCGTCTACAATAATAGTCACTATCGTATTTTGGCGATTTTGATCGTACGGATTGATGGTACACCAATAACTCGGGTTTTTAAAGTCCATGGCTCGCCCATTGTAATTTAATGCGCGAATTGGCAATAAGCCAAAGGAAAGATGCTTATCTGTAGCATCTAAGAAAAGTGTTTCTTTTCCTATGGTAACTTTGGCAATAACATAGTTAAAATCAGATCGTACTGGATGCGATTGCGTTGGTAATCCTCTTGCTCGTGTTGCCAACAATACTGTTTCTGCTTTGATATTGGCAGCCAATAAACTATTTACCAATGAAAGATTGATTTCAGGAACATTTCCAATTTTGTTTTGAAAAGCTTGACGGACATTAGCATCCTGAAACAGTTTGTATTCGCCATTCCATGTATAGTGATCTTTAATAAACGCATACACCTTTTGAGCTCTTTTATATGTGTCAGATTCGTTCAAGATTTCTTTTGGTAGTTGACTTTTAAAGAAGTTTTTCTTGCGTACTTGAGCACCAATATCTTTGTCTTTACGCATATCTTTATCAACGGCTTTCCATGTTTTGGTATAGACTTCTTTTCCTGTATCAAAACGAATACGTTCTGCCAATTCAAAGGTAATTTTTGACAAATAATTATTTTTAGAAAGCATATACGATTCTTCCTTAAAAGCAGGAATATCTTTCATGGCATATTTTAGCAATTCACAATCTGCTCTACCTACAATGCCAGGAATTTTAAAACATTTTTTTTGAACAGAAGCTTCGTTGATATCTAGCTTTTGAAAACCTTTTAACGATCGGTTATAACGATAATTTGCAGGAATCTTGGCATTAAATTCACTATACATTTTTGGAATGTCTGATTGAAAATCCCAACCTTCGAAATTGTAGATAAAAGGTGATTCTAAAGTGTATTGATATTCTAAAACACTTCCCACTTTTACATTGGGAAAGGTAAATCGTTTTTCACCATAAAAACTATTGATATCAACTGAAAATACTTGATCTTTTGCCAAATGATCTATTTTATCAGGATTGTGAGTAATAGCTTTTACATTCTTAATGACTTCATACGCATTTTTACCTTTATAAAATGGAATTTGAATTTTGGCAGCTTGCTCAATACCTAGTTTATCTAAAATTTTAATCTTCACATAATAATGTTTGATTAAAAAAATACGCTCGCTGATAACATCAAAATAGTTTTCGCCATACTCTTCAATCACAACGGCGTGTGCGGTGGTATCTTTTTCATATACTTTCATATTAAGTTCTTCTTGCGAAACTTTATTAAACTTAATACTCATTGGATTTTGCCCATAGCAAAACATGGCGCATAAAATGGTAATTAGTGTGTAAATCGGTTTCATAATGGTAAGTTATGTGTTATAAAGTAATAATTTTAAATTTATTTTTTCGACGGAGGTGGCTTTGAATGATGTGTTGTACATCTCTATTGTTTTGCATAGGTGTGATAATAGTTTTTAAAACATCTTTGTTGGTAATTTGGTAGTTAAGACTGTAAAAACCAAAACCTTTATAAACGCCATTTTCTATTAAAATAGCGCTGCGTTCATCATGGTGGCGACCACGATCAATAATCAACATATCTTTGTTGGAGTAATTGTATTTGTCAATAGCTTGTTGTACGCGTTTATTGTAGCTTTCAGGAGATTCTTTTTGTATGCAAGCTCCTTGACATTCTTTGATCGTATATTGAAAACAGTTTGTTTTTGTAAGATGTAATTCATTTATTTTTTGGCACAAACCAAAATCTTCCGTCAACTTAAACATCACATGTTTTGCTTGTGACATATTGGTAAAAGTGGTAATGTACTTTTTACGGCCATCAGCTTTTTCAATGCGCAAACCTATGTAACCATCTTCATCAAGATACGAAGTCATAGCGTATTGAAATATGCTTCTTCGTTGTGCACGATTGTATATTGGCTTCTTGAGCTTTATTTCTTGACTTTCTTTTAAAAGAGCTACCAATTCACTTCCGGTACGTTCAAAAGTAACGGCTGCGACTTGTTTTTGTATTTTTTTAGATTTGTTATTCGTGCCAGTAAAGTGTTGATTGACGCGTTTTTTTATGTTTTTACTTTTTCCGATGTAAATAATATCACCTTTGGCATTATGTATATAATACACACCCGTAGCAGAAGGTAAATTTTCTAAAATATCGAGTAGGCGAGTGGCTACTTTTTTTCTGATTTCAGTTTTAACAGCTTGCTGAATAATACTTTTCTCTGAATCTTTATCGAGTAGTAATTGAAATAACTTTACAGTGGCCAATGCATCGCCAGAAGCTCTGTGTCTGTCACTCATAGGAATTCCTAATGCTCTTACAAGTTTCCCTAGTTTGTACGATTCCATTTCTGGAATGAGTTTTTGGGAAAGTTCTACTGTGCACAAAGATTTACGTTTGTATTCGTAGCCTAGGCGTTTGAATTCCATTTGAAGAATTCTATAGTCAAAACTCGCATTGTGCGCTACAACGATACAATCTTCTGTAATTTCAACAATTCGTTTGGCAACTTCATAGAATTTAGGAGCATCACGAAGCATTTTATTGTTGATTCCTGTTAAATTTACTACAAAAGGTTGAATTTCACGTTCAGGATTTACAAGGCTTATAAACTGATCTACAACGCTATGCCCATCAAATTTGTAAATAGCAATTTCCGTAATTCCTTCTTCATTATATTTTCCACCAGTGGTTTCTATGTCTACTATTGCGTACAAACGATATGCATTGTTTTTAGGATTTCGGTATAAATATAAAAATATCCTAAGGATGTTTGCTAACTAATGACGCTTAATCTTTAAAAATTATAGATGAAATGCAAGGAAACACCTTTTTATTACTTTTCTTACAATAAAAGAGTTGTGCTATTTGTGATAAATTGGAAAAATATACATAGCTATTTGAAAGTTGATTATAGATGGTTTCGTGCTCCAAAAATGCTACTTCCTATTCTAACCATTGTACTTCCTTCTTCGATAGCTAACTCATAATCGCCACTCATTCCCATAGAAATAATTTCTAAAGCTGCATGCATTGGTTGCAATTGATTAAAAGTAGTTTTTAGGTTTTTGAATTCTTGTCGTACCTGTGTCATGTCATTGGTAAAAGTTGCCATTCCCATAACACCGACAATTGCAATATTTTCTAATTGTTTAAATTCCTCAGAAGCAAGGAGTGCAGTAGCTTCTTCAGCAGACATTCCAAATTTAGAATCTTCTTCAGCAATTTTAATTTGAAGCAAGCAATTGATAACTCGATTGTGCTTTTGTGCTTGTTTATTGATTTCTTTTAGAAGTTTAAAATTATCTACACCATGAATCAAATCTACAAACTCAGCCATGTATTTTACCTTATTGCGTTGTACATGACCAATCATGTGCCAAGAAATATCTTTGGGTAATACTTCCCATTTTTCTACCATTTCTTGAATTTTGTTTTCACCAAACACACGTTGTCCTGCGTTGTATGCTTCTTCTAAAGCGTTAACAGGTTTTGTTTTAGAGACAGCGACTAAGGTTACATTTTTAGGTAAATCGTTTTGTAATTCTTGTATTTTGGATGCTATTGACATATAATGTAGTGCTTCTTTTTAGTGTTTATTTTCTTGTGAACATGGACCAATCTCGAAAACCGTAACCATTAGCTACAATGGAGTCTTTTATATTATGCGCAAAACTATT
>NZ_JAKVBC010000049.1 GCF_022447245.1 Kordia sp.
CGCTGTCTAATGTATTTTCATCCACTGACAATATACTTGTTATGACTCTGATATTATCAATATAAGTTGTGTTACCAAATCCATTAACGTGTGCAAATCGTAATAAAACATTGTTGCCTACGTATGCGTCTAAACTAACGGCTTCTTCTCTCCAATGTGAAGCATCTGTTGGTTCAAATTGATCTGTTGTATTTGGAACTGTTGCTAAATCTCCTGCATCTTTGAAATAGATTTGTGTAAACGTAACTCCACAATCTGTAGAAATATCTATACGTAAATCATCTTGATTTGTTGCATCGTATTGTGCTTTCGATAAATCGAATAATAACGTAGCATCTGGAACAGCGGTTAAGTCAAAATATTCTGTTACTAACCAATCTTGCTGACCTAATGCATTGTTATAGTTGTATCCGTCTATGAAAAGTGTTTGTGTAGGATTTCCGTCAGATCCAATAACATTAGATGCCGAAATCCAAGTAATTGAATTATCAAAATTTGTAAGTGTCCAATCATCAGGTATCGCATTTATTGTTTCAAAATCTTCTATAAAATTAAGAGCTGATCCACTTGAACGTGCATTAAAATTAAATACATTCTCATCATTATTTACAAACTCATCGCCTGCTAATGAAGTCCATACACGTAGTGTAGTATCACCATTTGTTGTTAAGGTTGCTGGAGTTGAAAACACATAGGTATCTGATGCTCCTGCAGCCAATGCACCTGTATATGTTTCGTTAACGATGGCTTCAGAGCCTACTTGATACGAAATTGTAAAGTTAGACTGCGCATCTGTACCATCATTCTCTATGTCAGCGGAAATAATGATTGGATCTGTATTACAAAGCTTATCAAAATCACTTTCTGTATTATTAATAGCTGTTACTGCTAAATCTTTAGCTAAAGGACAACCGAATAATCCTCCGTTTCCTTGGTTGACAGTTACAGCGTTAGAACGAAGCGATTCCCATCCGTTTCCTCCTTTGGCGGTTACAGCTACCCATAAAGGATCTACTGGGTTTGGAACTGCAATTGTAGCTGAATTTGTAGTTGAAGTTCCTACTACTTCCATATATTTTTCTCCTAATATGTAAACATCATACGAAGTTGCATCTGGAACTGCTGTCCAAATTACTGTTGTTTCATCAGGACATACTTGTGAAATACTTACTCCAGAAACTCTTCTTGCTGAAGAAAAAACAGCTGGAGACTGGTCTGTAAATGTACCATTAGTAATTCGTAGTAAACATTCTCCAGAAACTAAGTTATTTGGAACGTTCCAAGTATAATTTCTTACATTTGGTGGTAATGTTACTAAGCTTGTCCAAGTAGTTCCATTATCTTCAGAAAGTTCTATTTGAGTATTATTTACTGCATTTTTTGAATCCCAGTGAACAAGAGTTGGAGATCCTGCAATTAGTTTTTCTCCTCCTATTGGGTATGTTAATGTTATTCCGTCCGTAATAATTTCATACACTACATAATATTTTTGAGGTCCCATAGGAACATTGAATCCAGCAATATTAATATTATAAGTTCCTGCTGCTGGATTTGAAACTATAACTTGTTCTACATTGTTTAAACGGTCAACTCCTGTAGTTGCAGGTGTGTTTAAGAATGCAGCATTTGGTGTCGTATCTAAAATCCAAGGTTGGTGTGTTGTATTACTTGGGTCTGTTACTACTAAATCTAAATCATTTACTAATGCTGGTGAAGCTGCAGCGGCGGCGGCGGCATCGTGCCAATATACCATAAAACGTACTTCGCTTGTATTTGCAGGTACAGTAATAGAATGATTGTTGTTTCCTCCTTGAGAAATGGTACTATCTAAATAACGTCCGTCTTCAATAAGCATTGCTGCTCTTAACCCATTAATCATTCCCCAGCCAAAACTAAAGTCAGGTCCAACATTTCCATAATCAGTTGCCGTATTTAACATAGCAGCTTTAATTAATGCAGATTCTGGTAATGCACCACCATTCAAAAGCGTATATGCTTCGTATAATTGCGCTGCAACTCCAGCAATTCCTGGTGATGCTCCTGATGTACCACCAAATGATTGATAATTGTTATTTTCGTTTGTAGAAACTTGACCTTGTCCATGAGCAGTAATATCTGGTTTGATACGTCCATCAGCTGCTGGTCCTCTACTACTAGAACTTACTAACTGTCCGTTAAAAAATGTATTTGCTGTTGCAATTGTATTTTTCGACTCATTAGCGCCTCCACCAATAATTCCCCATCCTGGCCCTGCTCCATATCCACAGTTATCATTTCCATAGTTTCCAGCAGCGAATACGTGTAAAACTGTTTGGTTTGCATCTACCTGTTGATCAACAGCTCTTCCTAAACCGTCATAACCGTCATTACAACCTGTTCCGTAAGAGTTATTAGTGATTTGAACATCTCCACTGGTAATAAGTGAAACAGTTGGGTTATCCAAAAATGAAAGTGCAGTATTATCTGTAAATACATTTGTTGTGTAAAAATCACTTCCTACTGCCATTCCTCTGTTTGTTGGATTCAAATTTCCAGCTCCTGTCATAATTCCAGAAACTCCATCAGCATGCGTACCATTGTTAGTTGTAATTGGGTTTTCAAGTCTTCCATGAAAATCAATATGTGGTCCTACTTCACCATCATCACGAACTAGGAGTCCAACTCCTGCTCCTGTATAGTTTCTTCCTGTTGGTGTTTGTGTGTCCAAATTGGAAGATCTGTGCAAACTTCTACCTCTAATATCAGCAAGCACTGGCGGTGCTGAGATTAATTCTACCCATTTTACAAAAGGTTTTGATACCACAGCATCTATTTGGTGTTGTGGAATAGCTACTTCTACATAGTTACTATCACCATAACTCTTTTTAACAATAACAGCGTCTATATTAGAAAGTTCTCTTAATACATAACTCTTATTGATGAAGTCATAATATTCTAACGTCACGATGATATTGTTACCTTCTATCGCATGATCTCCAATGTTGTTTAACTTAATATCTGTTGATTTTTTAAGGTTGTTCTCTATTGGAATAATAGAAACAATTCCCGATTGTTGTAAATACGAAATTTGTGTATTTTCAGGAAAATATGCTAAATATGTTTGATGTGGGTAATACTCAATAAGTTTGAGATTTCTTTGTGCAAACTGATCTTGAATATCCTGCGTTGGTGTTTGGCTAAAATGCACCCAAGCAAAGTATCCGTCATCAAATTTTGCGGTTTCTGGCATTAAATCCCAATTAAATGACGTTATGTTATTTGGCATTGTGATCTGTTGATCTTGAAAAGATATTGTATTTTGAGCAGATGCTACAGTACAATTCAAGAAGGTTACTGCCATTAATGTAAGTATGAAAGAGCTATGGAAACTCTTTCCTAGAATAATTTTTCTCATGACAATTTTAATTAAATTTAGTTTAGGTCTAAGCAATTTTAATGCAATATCAACATTATTTTGATGATAGTTTTAGTATAATATGCAATTTGTTGCTAATATAATGATTAGTTTATAAAAAAAGTATCAACAAAGATTACAGGTGTATTTGAAGTAAAAAAAACCCGAGAACGTAAAATATTCTCAGGATTTTTATAATGGTTGGATTGGTGTTTCTCTTTTAGTTTATAATCAACTTTTTCGTTACTGATTGATTTCCTACTTTGATTTTTACAAAATACAATCCTGTTGCGTATTCAGAAACATCTAGTTTTTGTTGCGCTCTTGCATTGAAACGTGTTTCTTCAATTTTTGTGATTGTTTGTCCAATGCTATTTAGTAATTCAATTTCAAACGTATTTCCAGTAGAAGTATTGATCACAATATCTACATTGCTTGATGCTGGATTTGGATACATAGCAATTGCTCTTTCCAATGCATTTTCCTCTACTGATAGTGTGCTTTGCAATTCAATGTTATCTATAATCGTACTATTACTGTAATCGTTGATATTGATAAATCTTACTAAGATATTTTCTCCTACGTACGGCGTTAAATCGATTACTTCATTTCTCCAGTCATTCACGGAACTTGGTGCCCAAGCTGCATTTATGTAAGGAACTGTCGCTAAATCAAGTCCATCTTTAAAGTATACCTGTGTAAATGTAGCTCCACAATCGATAGAAACCTCAACTCGTAATGCATCATTATAAGCAGCAGACCATTGCGCTTTTGCAATATCGAACGTCAACTCTGCAGTTCCATTGAATTGTAAATCAAAATATTCTGTTGTGAAAGTATCTTCTTGACCTCTATCGCTGTAATTTGCACAGTCAACAAAAGCTGCAACCGTTGTAGTTCCATCAGCACCAACAAGATTTGCTCTTGATTGCCATGTTCTTGCATTATCAGGATTGTCTAATACCCATCCTTGAGGTAATACTCCATTTACATCAAAAGGCTCACTAAAATCAAGTCCTGTTCCACTTACTACTGCGTAGAAATCCAATGTTTTTTCGTCATTGTTTTCAAATTCGTCTCCAGCTAAATCAGTCCATACACGTAATGTGCTATCTCCATTTACAGTCAATACAATTGGCGTTGTAAAGTTATATGAAGCGGATCCTCCAGCTACAATTGTTCCTGTGTATATTTCTGATACAATTGGTTCTGAACCGACTTGATACGACACTGTGAAGTTCGATTGCGCATCTGTACCATCATTCTGTAAATCAACAGAAACAACAATTGGTCCTGTATTACAAATCGCTTCAAAATCGCTAGCCATATTGTTGATTGATGTTACTGATAAATCATTTGCTAAAGGACAGTTAATTAAACCGCTTCCTAGGTAATTTACAGCGTTAGAACGTAATGATTCCCATCCATTTCCACCTTTGGCACTTACTGCTACCCAAATAGGCGAAAATGGATCTGGAATTGGAATTGTAGCTGAATTTGTTGTAGAATTTCCTACGACTTCCATATATTTTTCTCCTAATAAATATACATCATACGAAGTTGCATCTGCTACAGCATTCCAAGTTACAGTAGCTTCTGTAGGACATACTTGCGTAATGTTGATTCCAGATACACGTCTAGCGACAGAGAATGAATCTGATTGATCTGATAACACACCATTTGTAATTCTTACTAAACACTGCCCTGAAACTAAGTTATTGGGAATCGTCCAAGTATAGTTAGTTGTTGCTGGTGGCAATGTTGCCATAGCAATCCAAGTAGTTCCGTTATTTGTAGAATATTCTAATTGGTGTGTATTTATGGCATTGTTAGCATCCCAGTGGATTACTGTTTGCGATCCTGTAGTTAATTTTTCTCCACCTATAGGATATGTAAGTGTTACTCCATCAGTAATGATTTCATACACAATGTAGTATTTTTGTGGTCCCATAGGAACATTAAATCCTGCAATGTTGATATTATATGTTCCTGCTGTCGGGTTTGTAATTGCAACTTGCTCTACATTGTTTAAACGATCTGTTCCCGTTGTTGCTGGTGCGTTTAAAAATGCTGCATTAGGTGTTGGATCCAATGTCCAAGGTTGATATGTTGTAGTATTAGGGTCAGTTACTACTAAATCTAAGTCATTTACCAATGCTGGTGAAGCTCCTGGCGCTGCTGGCATATCATTCCAATACAACATAAAACGAACTTCTCTAGTGTTTGCTGGAACTGTAATTGAATGGTTATTATTTCCTCCTTGAGAAATTGAACTGTCAAAAAAACGTCCATCTTCAATCGTCATAGCCGCTCTTAAGCCATTTACCATTCCCCAACCAAATCTGTAATCAGGTCCTACATTTCCATAGTCATTTGCTGTGTTTAATAGAATTGCCTTGATTAGTGATGACTCCGGAAAAGCACCTCCATTTAATCCTGCATATGCTTCGTATAACTGTGCTGCAACTCCAGCAATTCCTGGTGCTGCACCTGATGTTCCACCAAAAGTTTGATAGGTATTATTTTCTGCAGTAGATATTTGATTTTGTCCATGTGAAGTAATATCTGGCTTGATACGTCCATCATGTGCTGGTCCGCGACTACTAGATCCTACTAATGATCCGTTAAAGAAAGTATTTGCTGTTGCAATTACGTTTTTACCTTGCTTGTGTCCACCAGTGATATTTCCCCATCCAGGTCCTGCACCATATCCAAAATCTTGTGTTCCAGAGTTTCCTGCAGAGAAAACGTGTAATACAGAAGGAAGATCTGTTGTTTGCTGATCAACTGTTCTTGCTCCAACTGTATATCCTGTGTTGTTACCATCACTAAATGATGAGTTTGTAATTTGAACTGAACCGTTATTGATGAGATCTGTTGTTGCTGCATCTAAAAAGTTGGAAACATAGTTTACAGCATATACATCTGAACCTGCTGCCATACCTCTATTCTCTGGGTTTAGGTTTCCAGCTCCAGCCATAATTCCTCCAACTCCATCACCATGTGTTAATCCTGTGGTTGATGATGCTGAGTTATCAATTCTTCCTTGGAAATCAATATGTGGTCCTACAACTCCATCATCACGCACCATAACTCCTACTCCAGCTCCTGTATAGTTTCTACCTGTAGGCGTTTGTGTGTCTAAGTTTGATGCTCTATGAAGGCTTCTACCTCTAACATCTTCTGGCTCAGCTGGTGGAGGTAATAATTCCACCCATTTTACAAAAGATTTAGATACTACAGCATCCATTTGAGAAGAAGGAACAGCTACTTTAAGAATATTTCCTCCTTTAAAATCTTCCTTAATTACTACTGAATTGATTTTTGAAAGCTCCGTAATTACAAAGTTTGAATCAATAAAATCGTAGTATTCTAAAATAATAACAACATTATTTCCTTCCATAGCATGGCTACCAATATTGTTTAGTTTTATTTGAGAAGATTTTTTTAAGTTATTTTCTACCGGAATAATGGAAACAATTCCTGATTGTTGTAAATATGAAATTTGTGTATCCTGAGGGAAATACACTAAATACGTTTGATCAGGGAAATACTCGATAAGTTTTACATTTCTGTCTGCAAACTGATCTTGAATAATTTGTGTTGGTGTTTGGCTGAAATGTGCCCATGCAAAATATCCGTTATCATACTTGGCATTTTCTGGCATTGAATCCCAACCGAATGAAGCTATATTATTAGGCATAGTTATAACTTCTCCTTGGAAACTTACTGTACTTTGGGCCAATGTTGTATTACAACTTAAAAAGATTGCGGCCACTAACAAGGGAAAAAAAGAGCTTAGGAAACTCTTTCTGAGGGTAATTTTTTTCATTACAATTTTTAATTTAGTTTATAACAGGGATTCTAAAAACAATTTAAATTATCGACTTTTTTTAAGGATAATTTTTTGTGAAAAATGTAATTAGGCGGCTAATATAATGATTAGTTTGTAAAAAAATCTTAATATTTTTGAGGATACACTATTTTTATCAATGTGATTTTTAGATTTTTACTCACTAAATTTTGATTCTAGATTGGTTTCTTTTTTGCTCTTACATGAAAAGATTTTTTTTGAGACTAGAAAAAATCACACCTCTGCACACACTTTACTACTCCTTGAATCCTTAACTAACAAATAAAAGAATAGGTTTACGTATTTTTAAATATTAGTTTACTGGATTTAAATATCACATTCTTAGTATATTTTGTGATTTTTACCTAACCTTAGAAATTAGCTTCGATTATCGAGATTTACAATATTTTAAAATTGTTTTTTCTAAAAAAAAAAAGCCATACAAATTGTACGGCCTTTTTTAACATTATTGTTTGATTTGGTATGTTATGCTAAGTGTGCTTCTGAAACCAACAATTCATTTTTATCATTTAATGCTTTTTCTATGAATTCGTCAATGCTTGCATTGCGTTTTTGACCATTTTTTAACATAATACCCAAGGTAATCATGGCTGCAATTCGAGTTCCTGTTTTTTTGGCAGCTGTAGCGAATAATGGTTCTAAATCTTCATACGCTACATTGGCAGCTAGTTTTTGAATCTTTTCTTTAGCAATTTGCTGTTTTGCTTCTGGAAGATTCGTATACTTTTTACCCAATTGTTTGATTTCTTCGATTGGTGTACGTTGATGCTGCTTGTGGATTTGCTTCGGTTGATTTTGCTGTACTTTAGGCTTCTGTTTTGCCCAAGTATCACGCAAACCAACTGTTTTGTTGAAAATTAACTTTTCATCCGTAGTATCTTTATCTACAGAGAAATATCCCAAACGTTGGAATTGAAAACGATCTCCAATTGCTGCTTCTTTTAAAAATGGTTCTACAAAAGCATTCACCACATTTAGAGAGTTTGGATTTATGAAGTCCATGAAGTCTTTGTCTTTGTGACTTCCAGGTGCCTCGTCAGAGAATAAACGATCATAAACACGAACCTCAGCTTGTACTGCATGTGCAATGGAAACCCAATGTAAGGTACCTTTTACTTTACGTAAACTTGCTTCTGTTCCGCTTCCACTTAAACTATCAGTATCATACGTACAGTGAATTTCTGTAATGTTTCCGTCTGCATCTTTTACTACATTTTCTCCTTTGATGATGTAGGCATTTTTTAAACGCACTTCTTTTCCAAGTGTGAGTCTAAAGAATTTGCTTCCTGCTTCTTCCTTAAAGTCTTCACGTTCAATATATAATTCTCTTGAGAAAGGCACTTTATGACTTCCTGCATTGGCATCTTCTGGATTATTTTCTGCTTCTAACCATTCTTCTCTTCCTTCTGGATAATTCATAATGACAAGTTTCACAGGATTTAATACTGCCATCACACGGTTGGCTGTTTTGTTTAAATCTTCGCGAATGCAAAATTCTAATAGCGATACATCGATTACATTTTCACGTTTGGCAACACCAACAGTTTCTACAAATTTTCTGATAGCTGCAGGTGTATATCCTCTTCTTCGCAAACCAGAAATTGTTGGCATACGTGGATCATCCCAACCAGATACAATTTTTCCCTCAACCAATTTGAGTAATTTACGTTTACTCATGATGGTGTAACTAAGGTTTAAACGTGCAAATTCACGTTGTTTTGGTTGTAAAGGGTATTGATCCTTACTGTATTCAAAAACATGGTCTCTAAACCAGTTATATAGCTTTCTATGTGGTTTAAATTCTAAGGAACATAACGAATGTGAAATTTGTTCGATATAATCACTCTCACCATGTGTCCAATCATACATAGGGTAAATACACCATTCATCTGCAGTTCTATGATGATGTGCATACATGATTCTGTACATAATTGGATCGCGCATCAACATATTTGGATCTTCCATGTCAATTTTGGCGCGTAATACATGTGTTCCTGCTTCAAATTCGCCATTTTTCATGCGTTGAAACAGGTCTAAGTTTTCTTCAATGCTTCTACTTCTGTATGGACTATTGGTTCCTACTTCTGTTGGCGTTCCTTTTTGTTTTGCCATTTCTTCCGAAGATTGCGAATCTACATAGGCTTTTCCTTCTTTTATAAGTTCAATTGTCCAATCGTATAATTGCTGGAAATAGTCTGAAGAGTAACATTCATTTGCCCATTGATAGCCAAGCCATGCTATATCATGCTTGATAGCATCTACATATTCTTGTTCTTCTTTCGTAGGATTGGTATCATCAAAACGAAGATTTACAGGTGCGTTGTATTTTTCTCCTAAACCGAAACTAATACCGATGGCTTTGGTATGCCCAATGTGTAAGTATCCATTAGGTTCTGGTGGAAATCGAAAACGTAACGTATCCTTTGACATTCCATTTGTCAAATCTTCTTCTATGATATGCTCAATAAAATTGAGTGATTTTGTTTCTTCAGACATTACTTTATATTTCGAATATTTGTTAAAATAAACAGCAAAATTAAGCAATTCAAGCGAATATATATGAAAAAACCTTCCTTACTATTGCGTAAAAAAGGTTCTTAAATTATTATTAATTGATATAACTACTTTGTACTTAGTTTAGAATATAATTAACGGCTGCAGTTTTATGAATATCTTCTCCTGCTGTGATTTGTGCAGCTTTAGGAAAACTGGATTCATCAGGTGTAATTCCAATACCTTCAAAAGATTGAAAATTTCCATTGTACATAATTTCAACATCATGAGTTGAAACTCTTGTTCTCCATTTTCCATTCCCGTTTGTGAGTGTAAATATGTCACTTCCTGCAAAGATTTCAAACGTAGTATCACCAATGGTTCTTACATGATTTTGTTTTTTCATGGCTCCTGTAAAGTATCCTGCAGCACTTGCCGTTCCTCTTGAGGTTAATACTGGTACTTTATTAGTGAATTGAAATGTTCCCGAAGCCGTTATAGTATTGTCTTCTGGAAAAACTCCTGCCACATAACCACCTTCAACTCTACTATCTGCATAGCCTTCAAATTCTGTGGTTGCCCAATTCCCTAAAAATACTGTAGTACTTCCTGTGGTTGTTTTTACACGTTGTCATATCAATTCTATCGGTGTAGTATTTGCAAAGAATCTTCCTGCTAAGTAATAAGCAAAAGGTCCTTGTCCACCGCCATTTGTTCTTACATCAATGATAATTACGTCTTTGCTTTGTAATGCTGTTAATGCTTCATCTACAATGGCTTTGAAATTATTGAATTCACTTTCACTCTCGTTTACAGGTTCGAAATTTTTAGAGTTGATATATCCAATGTTTGAATTACTTGCCAATGTTCCTTACGAAATGTATGGATTGTTTGCACTACTAGGTACAATAGTTACTTTACTAGCCGTATTATTTTGAACCATTTTTTCAATATTTTCATTGAATTCTGGCTCAAATCCTGCCTCTTGAGAGTTGTTAAAAGTAAGACTAGAATGTCCATCTTTTATGATAGTTCCCGTAATCGTTTGAAAAATTCCTAACAATTGCGAATCGTTTGTTGTAGCTGTTATTTGAGGATAATACGTATCGTAAATTGCTTGCCAATCAATATTTTTTCGATGCATTAATGGATAGTGTCTATAATAGATATCCCAAAATTCTTGAAACACTTTTTGTTGCGCTGTTGTTTTTGTTCCTAGAGTTGTCGTTTGTACATTGTTATCATCGTTATAACTAGAACACATCATTAAGAATGTCCAAGGAATACCAGCGTTTTGTTTTTTATATTTTTCATATTCTAAATTTGTTTTTAATTAACTGAAACAGGAGACCAACGAGGTTCGTATACAGTTACATTTCCTGTTGCTAATTTCTCTCCTTGATTTGTATTGTTTGTTGTTTTTGCAATTCCAGCTTTTCTATTTTCATCTCCAATTTCAAATACTATATATTTTCCATCGATAGGAGAGAGGGAACCACCTGAAACCTCATTGGAAATACCATTTACTTTGATTTGTTTTAAACTATTATCAGCATAATCGTAATAGCTTAAATCAAGAAAAGACAACTTATTGCTTTGAATATCCCATATCGGTTGATCTTTATTTTCAGCTATTAATGTATTTGCACTTCCGCCTGGTTTTATGGTATATGCATTTATAAGAAACCTCATCTTCATCATAACGCCATGTTTCAGTGTAGGCTAAAATTGGATTACTAGCATCGTGATTCCAGCTTAATTCTTCATACCAAAATTGATCTGAATTTGGAATGCTTTGAATAGCCGTTAAATCACTCATAACTAGTTGATTTCCTGATGCAATTTTAGCT
Source organism: Kordia sp. (assembly GCF_022447245.1). Taxonomy (GTDB): domain Bacteria; phylum Bacteroidota; class Bacteroidia; order Flavobacteriales; family Flavobacteriaceae; genus Kordia. The sequence continues at coordinate 11,612 of NZ_JAKVBC010000049.1, forward strand.
TCTACTGATGTCACAGGAACTGTGTATAAGTTTGTTGAAAATTGCGTTAAGTTATCGTTGTTATTCCCAATATTAGAATTTCCTGTTATGACAGAAATTGCTAGTGTTTGTCCATCAAGAGAGACGTCTAAAGAGCGAACATCTAATCCAAAATTTAAGATTTTAGTCAACTCTTTGGTTTGAACGTGTACACGAAATGCTTCCAAAGCACTTTCTGCTTCTCCTTTTGCACTGGCGAAATACACATATTTTGCATCTGGACTCCAAGACACATATCCTGAAATTGGTTCGCCATTAGTTAATTCTTCTACAGCAGAACCATCAGTATTCATCATGTAAATTTTTTGTGTATCTCCAAATGCTATTTTATGTCCTACTAAATGAGTTGCTATTTCTTGTTTTAATGTTGTTTCAGTAGTAGTATTTGTTGTAACAACATCCATATCTTCATTATTACAAGAAGTAAAATTGATAATTGTCAGCACCATTATTAGTTTATATATAGAACTCATAATAAATACATTTTAAGGTTTTAATTTGCTTGTAAACGTATATCAGCAGTACCTTGAAGTACGTTTTGTGCATTTGTAGAAAAGTCAATAATTCTACAACTATCTATATTTTCATTGCTGGTAGAAGGATCATTTTGAAAGTAAATTTGCGTTACTAATGTTTGATATCCATTTGCTGTGATCCTGTAATCAAAATGTCTGGGTCTTCCCGGATATAAACATGGACGAATACTTTGAAAACTGTACCTTCCTTGTGGATCAGTGACCACAAAGCCTCTTAGAGTAATTTCATTTGGTTGATAATTAGATACATTTCCACCACCAACAGAATGATACACTCCACCATCATCAGCATGCCATATTTCTAATACCACATTTGCAATAGGTGTTTGACTGGTAGCTTCTCCATATATGGTACCAGATACTAGAATAGGCGTTCCTGGTAAGTTTTGTGTATTTAAGTTTGTAATTTCAGATGTACCACTCACATAATAAGGTCTAGCATATCTGAATTTGTTGCACTGGTACTACAATTGGTATTGTTAACAGCATTATTACCTGAGTCATCACCACTGTTATAGCTAATAAATACTGAAGCAATAAAGGGTGTAGCAATGGCTACTGTTCCAAACTTTTTTAAAAATTTCTTTCTGTCCATAGTTATCATTTTTATTTGTGGTTGCTAAGCTGCTATTTTCTATAACATGCAAAAGTTTAGGGAAATATTACTTTTCATAAATAGCAGCTCACAACACTTTTTTGTTATTGTCTGTAAGTTCCATCTGGTAATACTGTTGGCATTTTGTAAGCAGGATTTGTCAACAGAGCAAAGATGGCTGTATCACCATTTTCTACTAATGTTCTTGTATTTAATCGCCACTCATTATCTATTTCATTCAATCTATTTTCTTGTGCTCCTAACATAGAAGTTAATGCCCAGTACAAATATTCAATCGTTTGACATGAAGCATAATCGCAAGTAGTATCATCATAAGTATACCATGCACCATCTGGATATGGATTAGGAATGGTCATAAACTGTCCGCCTCTGGCTATGTCCATAGCATTTGCTAAATCTGAACCTGCATTTTGTCCAAATGCACTTGGATATGCAAACGAATGTCCTGCATTATTAATAATGTGTAGCACTTCTTCTAGCGAGGCATCAAATTGTCCAGTTCTTCCATTGGCAACAAATGAAGGATTGGTTTCCCCATTTCCTAGATCTTGTCCTAGTCTTCCTACTGGTGGTTCAATGTTTAAGTCACTTTCGCTTGCCCACATGACTAAATATGTTTTATTTTCGAGCATTTTATCTATTACTGCTTGATCGTCAACAACACCATCTTCATCATTGTCTAAATATTGGGCCATGACATTAGCTGCGTGTAATAATTTGGTATCTTCAACTGCGGCTACGGCATAAATATCAATGCCAAATACCACTACTTTTCTATTAAAGCTTGCAAACCCTGCGTCCGTATTGGCTACAATGGTAAAGTTTGGATCATTTCCCGGATTTATTCCTGAAGGTGTTGTAATAATGTTATTATCATCACTTGAGCAAGAAATACATCTAAATGTTGTTATTCCTGCAATCATCATTAGAATTAAATAGGTTCTTTTCATAAGTATCATTTTTATATTTCTATGTATGTTTTTATGATTTGATAGCAAAATAACGACCAAGCTCATTTTTTATGCGACTCAAGGAGTCCGACTGCGGTTTCTCGGACTTTTTATTTATATAACTTATTGAATTACAATTATTTAAAATAAATAAGTAAAATTCCCTAAAGCGATCCTATTTGTGCTTATATTGGTTATCTTATCCTAAAAGATAAGAAAGAGATTTTATGTATTCCATTATTTTAGAATTTAAAGTTGTATGTTATAAATGGGATTGGCGAACCAATTACTAAGTATTGGAAAGTTCGTAATTGATTGTTTCTTAAAGTAGAGTAGACAGAAAAAGCATTTTTCCGAGCATAGACATTGTACACTCCAAAAACGCAATTGCTACTTCATTTTCTTCCTTCTTTTTTTAGTAGGTGTATATGTAAAGGAAAGATCCAATCTATGCGTTGGTGCTAAACGAAATGCATTTCTATCTGAATACGTAAAATGTTGATTTCCATCTACTACAAATTTTCCTGTAGCATAAGTTGTTGGTCTTCCATTTGGAAAGAAAGGAAGGCCCTGCTGCCCATTTTTTATTGAAAGCATAATTAGACGAAATATTGAAAATATGTGGTCTGTCGTAATTGGAAGGAAAATAGTTTCCATTTTTTATATTTTCTGAAGCAAAAGCACTTGTAGTTTTTGTTTGGTTACTGCATAAGTATAATTTACATTTCCAGTTAGTTTTCCACGAGTTTTATAAGCATTTAACTAAAACCATACACGTATTCTTTGGCAGGTAATAGTTGGATTTCTAGGTTTTCATTTAAAAATAAATCCGCTCCATTTTTATATTCTAGTAAGTTTTTAAGGGTTTTACTTGTTAAATTGATTTCTTTTGTGATATTTTGATATCCTAAATATGAAATTATAAGTGTATGTTGCCCTTCTAGAAGTGTTAGAGAAAAGAATACATATTCATTGGTAATTGTTCCTTTTTCCTGTTGTTTTATAATAAATAGTGGCTCCTAATAAGGTTTCGCCTGTAGCGACATCTTTTATAGAATCTCTGATAATGTATTTTTGAGTTTATGCTTTGAGTAAAGTTGTTGTACAAACACAAAAAATTAATATAAATACGTTTTTCAAGTACATTCATTTTGCTTGTTGTGCAAACGAACGACTGTTTTTAGTATTTATTTATGGCAAGGAGTCCAAGTGCACTTATTCGGACTTTTTTAAGGAAAGTTCGTACTGTTTTGGAGTCATACTTTCAAAGCTTTTGAACGTACTATAAAATGTGGATTTTGAAGTAAATCCAGCTTCTTGAGAGAGTCCTAAAATAGATAATTGTTTGGCTTTTGGTGATTGTAGCAATCTTTTGAACTCTTCGACTCTAAATTTGTTAATGAAATGATAAAAATTTGAGTCAGAACCATGATTTATCAATTTAGATAGTTCCCGTTCCTTTATATCCAGTTCTACAGAAAGTGTTCTGAGGTTTAATTTTGGATTGGTATATAACTTTTCTTGTTCTATTATTGATGTAATTTCTGAGAATTTTTCCTGAAGTTCTTTAGATGAATCTTGTTCTTTTAGTTGTAATTCTACATCAATATCTTCCCTTTGAAAAAGGTATTGTTTGAAAATTTCTGGTTGCGAGAAACCATTGTATCCTATCCAATATACTATGAATAATAACAATATAACTGATGAAAATTGAAAAATACCTTCCCATACTTCATTTTCAGCTTCTTCAACTCCTGTAATTCCTTCTACTATTAAAATAAAATGAAATAATAGGATGGCGATTAAGATACTTTTTAACCAAGAAAGCGACTTAAATTCCAGTTCAGAATAGAAATTGCTAATTTTCTTTTTATGATTTCTAAGAATTCTGAATACATATACTAGTAATAGAATTTCAAAAAAATAGAAAACTAAAATTAAATCATCATAGTCCTCAAATACCTCATCTAAAGCTTCTACATTAATACTAATATTATGAATAATACCTGGTATTAATAATAAATAATACCATTTGTTAATGATTTTATTGATGGTAGTATTTAAGTAGAAAAATAAAAATAGCAGGATGAATAATATCGGATCAAAAAAGAGAAAGGTAAATTCTAAATCCTCTTCTTCATAATAGTCAAATACAATTCCATTTATCAGTTGTATAGAAATACTCCACAAAAACAGTCCTAAAAATATATTTGCTTTTCTGTTTTGAGACTTTATTGTAAAGAATAATAAGCCCAACATTAATGCTGTAGAAGCAGTTAATATATCTAAAATAGAAAATAAGGAAATGTCTATCTGCATACGATAAAATACAATAATAAATGATTCTCTGTTTGTAACGATACCAACGAATTATATACTAACTGAATATAAATATTTATCGTATAACCTTAACAAAAACTTATGAAACACCCTAATTACAAATGCCCAAAATGTAGTAATAGAACCTATACTGTTGGAGAATTAAGAGCTACAGGTGGAACTTTTTCTAAAATATTTGATATCCAAAATCAAAAGTACAGCTCTGTTACTTGCGATCGTTGTTCGTACACAGAATTCTATAAAACAAAAACAAGTGCTATTAGTAATGTTTTTGATTTCTTTACAAACTAAATAATTTTCCAATTTTAAATCTGTAAAAGAAAATAAGATTTAATTTCAACAAAAAGTGAGGTAATATATTATCTATTAAAATTCAAAAATTCATTGTGTAGTACACAAAATAAGGTACTGACTTAAAATTAAATTTTGGTGTATGTTCTTCAAATCAAAAGCTTTTGTTTAGTTATTGTTTAAATACAATTTACAGTATAAATTATAATATAAATGGTAATATTTATTAGCGTTTTAACAAGTTGATATTTTAAGAATAATGCAGTACATTAGCCTTATTAAGGTAGAATCTTTATGGGAATTATTCGCGTTACAAACATTCGTATTTATGCTTTTCACGGATGTCTAGTTGAAGAAAGTAAAATAGGAAGTGATTATAGAGTAGATGTGGCTGTAAAAGCTGATCTGCAAACCTCTGCACAAACTGATGAATTACAAGATACTGTTGATTATGTACATATCAATAAGATTGTAAAAGAAGAAATGGGAATACGTTCCAAACTATTAGAACATGTAGCCAAACGTATTTTAAATAGAATTTTTGATGAAATAGCTATTGCCAATGAAGCAACCGTTGAAGTTTCTAAAATAAATCCGCCTATAGGTGGTAATGTTCAAATGGTTACCATTGAAATGACTTCTACACGTTCGTAACAATACTATTTAATACTATTTTTTTGTTGCATAGAATGTAAATTTAGTTAAATTTGCAATCATAAATGGCGTCGTGGCCGAGTGGCTAGGCAGAGGTCTGCAAAACCTTGTACAGCGGTTCGAATCCGCTCGACGCCTCTAGAAAAGAAAAACCTTCTGATAATCAGAAGGTTTTTTTGTTTTTACTAAAAGAATTCTAGTATTGTATCTTTGAGTTGTTCTATTTCTTCAGGAAATGCTCCTTTGAAAATCATTATGCCTCCAAAGACAATAATTATAATACTGACCCATTTTTTTGCTTTGAAGATAAAACGTGGAGTCATTTTGTTTTTTAATTTCTTAGCCAGCATAATTTTTGTAATGTCCATAAGTAGTAAGGTTACTAAAATAGTAGCTACAAAAATGAACATTCCTAATTTGGTTCCACCCGTAAATTGAGTTGCAGTTGCAATTGCTAAGACCCAACCTGCTAATACTCCGAAGTTTATAAAATTTAAAAAGAATCCTTTTATAAATAAACCTATAAAATTCTTTTTAGTATTGGTATCTACACTGTAATGTTCACGTACTATTTTCCGAAATGATTTGGCAGTTTTTATATATGAAATAACTCCGTAAGCACAGAGAATTAAGCCTCCAAAAATGATGAGGTTTGGATCATCTTTAATTTTTTCAATGATACCCGAAGTACTATAATACGCAAAAATAATAAATATTATATCTGCGAAAATAGCTCCTAAATCAAACGCTAGTGCACTTCTAAATCCTTTAGTAATGCTTATTTCAAGTAAAAGGAAAAATATAGGTCCAATTGCGACAAAGGATAAGAATAATCCGTATAAAACTGCATACTGTAGTCCGTCAACCATAAAACAAAAGTAGTAAAAGTGATGTAATTACAGCTTTTTATATTCCATTTCTGGTGTAATTTTTTTTACTTTCCTACCTTTTTCTTTCTTTTTCGCTATTTTCTTAAACCATTTCTGAATTCTTTCTTCAAGTTCTACAGCTTCTTCAGCAATTTTTTCAGTGTCTCTTATAAGGATATCTTTTTTCTTAAATATCTTATTTATTTTCTTCATTTGTCGTTTATCCTTAAAATCAACAGGAAATAATTTTACAGAAGCTTTTATCATTCCCATTATGGCTTTTGCTTCTATAAAATAGATTGAATTTGCTTTGATATCGGCTTCTATGAAATCAATATTTTCAGATTTTGCCCAAAATGTATGTTTTCCTGGATTACATTCGTATTGAAAATAATGTCTTCCATTAAATTTTCCAAGGTATTTTTCACCATCAAAATATTTAAAATTGATTAAAGATCCTGCTTGTGTAGTTCTGATAAAATATATCACAGATTTTCCTTCTGTTGGTCGAGTTATCGGTTCTTGAGCTGTTACTAATGATATATTTAGTAACATGGTAAGTATTAAAAATGTGTACAATTTTTTCATTCTATCGGTTTTTAATTTGTCTTTGCAAGTTACTTTCTTTTTAGATGAAGAAAACATAAAAAAGAAAGTTTAAGGAGATAAAAATGTAATCTTACTGAAAGATACCATTATACAGCGGCATTAGTTGAACCAGCATCGTTAAATGCGTTACACTTTTCAACGATGTACTTCACTAAAAAAACGTCTAAATGGCAGTTTAGACGTTTTAAGATTGATTGATGAATTGTGTAAAATACGAATCTATTTTACTTTTATTTTTCCTCCTAAGATTTTGTCTTTTTTGATAGTTTCTGGATCACCGTGAATTTCAATATATCCACCAGCACGTACTCTTGCATCGGCAAGTACTGAAGCTGAAATATATGCTTCTCCACCAGCACTTACTTTGACTTTTGTTTGTTCAGTGATCAATTTTTTTCCTTCGTAAATTCCTCCAGTATTTAAAACTACTTCTTGATGTTTTACTTTTCCTGAAGTTTCAATAATTCCTCCAGATACTGCTCTTGAATCTAAATTATCGACTTCTAAATTTGCAATGATTCTTCCACCTTCTTGGCTTTTTAGTTTTAAATATGGTTGTATCATTGTTTCATTTGCTACAATAACAGCACCTTCATTTGCATCTATAATATCTATATTTTTATAATACACTTCAACAAACGTTTGTGAACCATCAAAAATTCGATCAAATTTCATTCGAATTTTAAGTTTTCCTCGCTTATTAATGATTTCTACATCTTCGGTATCAGCTCCCGTAATAACGACTTTATTTTCGTTTGATTTGATTAAATTGATTTCTATTAAATCAAATACTTTTACTTCTTCAAAATCACCTACTTGTTTTTCTATTGGTGTTTGTGCAGAAACTGTAAAAGCAACTAAGCATAAAATAAATGTGAATATATGTTTCATGACTCTTGGTTTTATTGTTTGTATCTAAAGAGTATGTAAAAAACGTTTTGTTACAGTTTTTATTTAATTTTTTCTAAAATATATATTTTGACTAATATTTTATTCTGTTAATTTTTTTATTTACTTGTATATTACGGTTTTACCGTAAAGAATAGCAATATATGTTTTGTAACTTTCGTTTATTACTTAAAATTCAAAATCATGAAAAAAAGGAATTTAAAATCGTTAAAATTTAACAAGCAAAAAATTTCTCAATTAAATCCAGATGAAGTTACTGGTGGAACAGGAGGATTTTTATCTTTTATTCCAGGTTTATTTTGTGGCGCAGGACCTACTACAAGTTTTGGTCCACTAGCTTGTGAAGTAGATTGCTTATGCTTTGATGAAGATTACTAAAATCTTCAATCATAATTAAAAAAGTTCGATTGTTAAATAATCGAGCTTTTTTAATTCAATTTTACCGCAGTTCCTGTAATGCTAACCATTACTGCACCACCTGCACTGATTTCCATATCTACATCAATACCTACCACACCATCTGCATTCATTTTTGCAGCATTGTCGCTTAACTTTTGAAATGTATTTTCTTTTACTTCTTCAATAGCAATTTCTATTTGTGAATAGTATTTTTTCATGTTGAACATATCTTTGAATGATATGCCTTTGTAGTTATAATTAACACTATACGTCATTCCTGAAACCAAACCTAAGTATTTGGTAATTTCTCTATTTTGAAAAGTATCAGTTGTAGTAAAGATCATAATGGTTATGTTTTTTGATTTTATATTGTTTTAGAACGTTAGTGTGTGTTTTTTAGAAATGTTACAAAATAAAAAAAGAAGATTTTGAATGCCTCCATCTTCTTTTTTAAAAAATTTAAATTATGCTTCTACCTCAACACGTTTTCCTATAAGATCAAAATCTAAATGACGTTTGACTAAGTCTGTATTTTTAACTTTTACCACAACTTCATCTCCTAGTTGATACATGTTCTTAGTGACTTCTCCAACCAAGGCATATTGTTTTTCATCAAACGTATAGTAATCATCTTTGATTTCACGAATGCGAACCATACCTTCACATTTGTTAGATATGATTTCCACATAAATTCCCCATTCTGTCACACCTGATATTACTCCTAAGAATTCTTCGTCTTTATGATCTTGCATAAACTTGATTTGCATATACTTGATAGAATCACGTTCTGCATTGGCAGCCAAAGCTTCCATTTTGGATGAATGCTCACATTTTTCTTCGTATTCTACTGCATCAGCAGATATTCCACCATCCAAATAGAACTGCAATAAACGATGTACCATGACATCTGGATAACGACGAATTGGTGAAGTAAAATGTGAATAATAATCAAATGCCAATCCGTAGTGACCAATATTGTTGGTAGTATATTTTGCTTTACTCATACTACGAATTGCCAAGGTATCAACCATATTTTGTTCCCCCTTTCCTTTTACATCTTCTAGTAGTTTGTTTAAAGAACTTGTGGTACTTTTTCTTGATTTTAGATTTAAAGCATAACCAAATCGTGAAATTATAGTTTGCAAATTCGCTAGTTTTTCTACATCAGGTTCATCGTGAATACGAAATACAAATGTTTTTTCTGGTTCTTGTTTTCCAATAAAAGCAGCTACACGTCTGTTGGCTAATAACATGAATTCTTCAATCAGTTTGTTAGCATCTTTTTGTGTTTTAAAATAGACACCTTCTGGATTGTTGTTTTCATCTAAGTTGAAACGCACTTCTACTTTATCAAACGAAATAGCTCCTTGATTCATTCGTTTTCCACGCATGATTTTTGCCAATTCATCTAGCTTTAAAATGGCTTCTACAATTGCAGTATCTACTTCATACGCTTCTCCAGTTAAAGAAACATCTGCAGGAATTTTATTTTCTTTTGTTTCAATGATTACCTGTGCTTCTTCATATGCAAATCGTTTATCAGAATACGTAACTGTTCGTCCAAACCATTGGTGTAATACTTCTGCTTTGTCATTGATTTCAAAAACTGCTGAAAAAGTATATTTTTCTTCATTTGGTCGTAAAGAACATGCTCCATTAGACAATATTTCTGGTAACATCGGTACTACACGATCTACTAAATATACCGAAGTTGCACGCTGATATGCTTCATCATCTAAGGCAGTTCCTGGTTTTACGTAGTGCGAAACATCTGCAATGTGAATTCCTATTTCGTAGTTTCCATTTTCTAGGATTTGAAACGATAGAGCATCATCAAAATCCTTCGCGTTTTTTGGATCAATTGTAAATGTTAATACATCACGCATGTCGCGACGCTTTTTGATTTCTGCTTCTTGGATAGATGTATCTAATTTATTAGCAGATCGTTCTACATGAGCAGGAAATTCATAAGGCAATCCATATTCTGCCAAAATCGAATGAATTTCAGTATCGTGTTCACCTGGCATTCCAAGCACCTGTGTTATTATTCCGAAAGGAGAATCAGCTCTTGCTGGCCAATCTTCAATTTCAACCAGTACTTTTTCACCATCTTTTGCATTGTTTAATTTGCTCTTTGGTACAAAAATATCGGTATACATTTTTTGATTAGAAACAATCACAAACGCAAAGTTTTTCTGCATTTGTAACACACCTACAAATTCTGTTTTTGCACGTTTTACAATGTTTGTAATTTCTCCTTCAGGACGATTGTTTCTTCTACGTTTGTATACATACACTTCCACTTCATCACCATCTAAAGCTCTGTTGAGTTTGTGACTTGGTACAAAAATATCTTCTTCAAAATCGTCACAAATGATAAATCCTTGACCACGAGAAGTCATATCCACAATTCCTGTGTAATATTCTGTGCTACCAATTACACGATATTTTCCACGATCAACCTCTTCAATTTTTTGTTTTGCTTTAAGTTTTTTAAGTGTTTTTATAATTTGATTTCTTCCGCTTGTATCTGTAATACTTAGTTTGGCAGCAATTTGTTTGTAGTTATAAACTTTGTTGGAAGATTTTTTAAATATCTGTAAGATCGCATCTGTAAGATTTGGAATCTTGTGCGATTTCTTTTTTTTCTTTCTTGCCATTATATCATTCTGTTTTATACGTTGTTACGTATATTTTCGATTCATTATTATTATTTTTTTACTAAAAAAAGCATACCGAAACTACTTTTTTGTTCTTTTTTACTCGATTATCGAGATTTAAAATACTTTACAATTAGCACTATTTTACTTTTTGAAAAGTACACATTTAATTTGTCAGGAAAATTATGTTTCTAGGAAATTAACAGTTTCATAGAGAAACATAAAAATAGGAGAGAAGCAGTAATAATTCTGATGCAAAGATAGAAATATTTTACAATTCGTATTTTGCAACAGATTAAATTCGTGTTATGTATGCGTAAAGATAAATGGTTTTTGATTGTGAATCCTACTTCAGGAAGCTTCTCAAGAAAACGAAAATGGAAACAAATTACTACAGCTTTTGAAACTCATGCTATTCCTTTTGATTTTGAATTTACTATAAAACCTCAGCATGAACACGAATTGGTGATTAAAGCTTTGGAGCAAGGATATCGAAAATTTGTAAGTGTTGGTGGCGATGGTACTCTACATCATATTGTAAATGGCTTGATGCAACAAAACATCACTTTATTAACAGATATAAAACTTGCAGTAATACCTTTAGGAACTGGAAATGATTGGGTAAAAACATATCGGATTCCAAAAAATATTGACAAAGTAGTTCAAATAATAAAAGATGAACATACTGTTTTTCAGGATATTGGAAAATTATCATTGCGAAATGAACAGAAAACCGTGTTTTTTAATAATGTTGCAGGATTGGGTTTTGATGGATATGTTGTACAACGAAATGAACGACTGAAATTTTTAGGTTCTATTTCTTTTTTGGTCTCCACCGTTTTAGGGTTAATTAGTTATAAATTAACTGAACTTTCTATTACTAGTGAACAGAAAAAAATAACGAGTAAATCTTTGTTAACAATTGTTGGAATTTGTCAATATTCTGGTGGTGGCATGCAGCTGACAAAAAATGTAGATCCTACTGATGGCTTGTTTGATGTTTCTATGGCAAAAAAATTTACGTTTTGGACCTTAGTTAAAAATGTAACAAGTTTGTTTAACGGTAAAATTGTCAATCATTCGGAAGTAGAGACTTTTAAAACTGATTTAATTACTATTGAAGCTTCACAAAAAAATACGTATATTCAAGCAGATGGAGAATTGGTGGGAACAGGCAGTTTTACTGGAGAAATTATTCCTAAATCAATAGCTTTTGTAGTACCAAAATAAGATTATATTTTAAAGCAAATTGGAGTTTTTAACTTTTTAAAATCCAATTAAATAGGCATATTTATCATAAAAATTCACATATAAAGATTAAACAAAATAGCCGATTTCTTAAAAAAAGTTAAAAAAATCTTAAGAAAAGTGTAACAAACCTGTTTTTTTCTCGTCTATAGAATAAGAGCCAAACTTAATTTGGTCAAAAAACTATGAAACGAGTATATAAAGTCATATTACTATTTGTATCGATCTTTTTGATCGGACTTTTCTCATTTGGTAGTTATATCAACTCTTCTTTGAAAACTAAAAATGATTTTAGAAACGATATTAGAGCTGTAGAAGTTCCTAATGATTCTATAAAAAATGCAGCTGTTGATATGTATTATTTAAACTAGTTTTCTTATTTTTAATACATTACATTTTACTTTTATTTTTAGTTTATGCTCAATTTTGTAACTGTTGCAACATTTACGTATCATTTTGAATATGCTGTGCTTCGCATTGTCTTGGATCAGAAAGGAATTAAATATGTATTTGAAAACGAAACGATGTTGAGTGTATTTCCTTTTTATTCGAACGCAATTGGCGGTATTTCGTTAAAAGTCCACAAAAACGATGTAGGCCTTACCAAACAAGTCTTAGACGATTTCTACGGTAAGCAATCGCATTTACGAATCGTATAAGCTTTATTATAAGATTCAATTCTTAGAAACGAATTGCTATTTCAATAATCTATTATACACTTATGCGTAATACTCGATATCATTTTTTAAGCATAATTACTCGAAGTAACGTTCAGATATTTCAAACTATTCTCAGGTTATTAACAATCCATACTCAAAGTTTCTGTTTTTTTAAACTTTCCCAAAAGAAGTAGCACATAATTCGTAAAAACAATCCATATTTCATTCTAAAAAAAATTCATTTTACAGAAATGTTATAAACATTAATTATATATATATTTCTTTCTTTTTAAAATTTAAAAAAAATAATGATGGTTATTATAGCTTGTGAATAGTTAGCAAAACTTTTTAAACTTTTTATAGGAATTGTGTTTTATGGAATTTGATGAACAACTTATTAAAAGTGTAACTTATTAATTTTAAGATTCATTAGCTAGGTTATCAACAGTTATTAACAACTGCTATACACAGTTTATTTTTGATAAAAAGTTGCTGAATTATTGTTAACAATTAAGAAAACGACCTTTAATAACTTTTCTAAAAAGAAGTGCTAAATAAGTTGCGAAGCATTAAAAAATATGCATATTGTAAAATATTCTGAGTTCACAAAATTTTCTTCTCATTTTCTAATCACAAAATATCAACAATTGATGTTAAGTTATAATCAGTTCAAAATTAAGTTATTGTAAAATGAAATTAACAACAACTTTTTTCGGTTGTTCAAAAGTCGATTCATACCTTTGTTTTCAACAAACACAACACAAAAAAACATGAAAACTATTGCCATCGGAAACGATCATGCCGGAACCGATTATAAAAATGCTATTGTAGCACATTTGGAAGCGAAAGGATATGCTGTTCATAACTACGGAACCAATACAGACGATAGTGTCGATTATCCAGATTTTATTCATCCTGTAGCTGCAGATGTAGAGAGCGAAAAAGTTTCGTTTGGAATTATTATCTGCGGAAGTGGAAATGGCGCTGCTATGACTGCAAATAAGCATCAAAAAGTACGTGCGGCACTTTGCTGGACCAAAGAAATTGTTGCTTTAGCTAGAGAACACAATAATGCAAATATTTTGAGTATTCCTGCACGTTTTACGTCATTACCACAAGCCATTTCGATGGTTGATACCTTTTTAGACACTGAATTTGAAGGTGGAAGACACCAACGTAGAGTGGAGAAGATTGCTTGTAGTTAAGCTTTTTGATTTTGCAGATTTAGAGATATTGAAAAACCCGCTGACTGTTGTAGTTGGCGGGTTTTTTGTTTTTTAATAGTTAAACGTTTAATCCTTTAATAGCTCTGTATACCATATCGTCAATAAGTTCTTTAAATAAATTAAAAGGCATTTTCCATATCATTTTTCCATCGTCATTGTCATAATTTGGACTTACTGAACAATTCTATGGTTGTGGATTATTTCCTTCGTCTAAATAAATAAAACTGTAGCAATCTTCATAACTACAGAAAACGGCTATAGGACGATTTATATTAGTTCCACGTTCCATTAATCTTTTTTTGATATATGTTGTTGAAAGATAATATGCATCATAATTTATACCTAATTCTAAAGGTAAGCCATTGTTATCACCTCCAATAGTTAAATACTCTTTAAACGCTATAGGAAACTGTTCTCCATTATTTAATTTAGATTCTAAATATTGAATTTTATCTGTGTTAAGCCCTTTAATAATATCATTTTTTTTAGTATTTATTTTTTTGATATTATTGTTATAATTTGTCAAATATTGATATTCCACTTTTACTTTAATATTTTACTGTTAAAACTAATACCTCCATGTATGTTTTTTTGTTATCAATATTACACTACTTATTTTTAAAAATCATAAGCTTCATCTTTTATACCATTTAAAAAATCCTTAAAAGAATTTGCTAAAAAATCAATTTGACCATCCGAATATTTTACATATACTTTTTCAGTATCTATATAAATTACTCCTCCATTTGAAGTGGCTATTGGAATACATACATTATTATTGAAGAAACCTTTTAAATTTTTTAAACGTTCACTCATATGATAGTCACCATATTTTATAGAAATAAATTCATCAATAGGATAACCTTTGAAGTATAATTCATCGATAGGATAGCCTCCATTATATTTTAATATATGTGATTTATATGATTCTGGAAATTTTAAATTGAATTCTATTTCAAAATCAGAAATTTCTTGAAGTGTTAAATTTTGTTCTGTATCTTCTAATTGTATCATGTTAAATATTTTTTTATATTAAGTAAATCTAGAAATTGACCTGCTGAACCAAAATGAGTTATAGTTGCATCATGTGCTTTTCTTAAAACTAATTGCATGGTACATTCTAAATTTTCGTCTAAATCATCTAAATGGTGCCAAGTATATTTTCTTTTTATTTTCTTTTGAGTTTTTGAATCAGTTATTCCCATTTTCTCAAAAGCTTGTTTAAAATCTTTATCTCTTGATCCAGTTACAGTGATTTTTACATTTCCAAAATTTGGATCATTATTACATAAATATTCAGTTAAACCATTAAAGTCAGGCGATGTACCTTTACCTTTTCTACTAATAGGTATATTACTGTATCCTTTTTCAGCTGCGTTTTTTGGATTATATTTGTTAGATTTAGTACTAATTCTTTTGTACATTTCATCTAGTAAAGCTTTACGTTCAGTTTTACTTTTATTTATAAAGTTAGTATATTTTTGTACGTTTTCTTTTAAACCTCTAAAAATAACTGTACCTGATTCATTAACTAAGTCAACAGAGGTAGAGTTTACTTTCACTGATAGTTTAAATTTACTTAAAACACGATTAATATCATTACTAAACCCTAAAATTTTTGAATCCATAATTTCATCCAGACTTTTTCCTTTTTTAGTCATTTCTTCATAAATTTTTTTTAAAAATTTAATTAAGGATGTTCTTTTAGTTTCATTAAAAATAACTACGTTTTTCCAAGTTAAAGTTTTACGTTTTTTTTCATTTTTTCCAATACCTAAACAACTGAATGTAACGCTGGTATTTTTTTGTATAATTATAGCAATCAAAGGATGCTTAATTATTCTTTTTATACATTTTCTTTTTTCCCTATATAAGAGAAGTTTTTTTAGTATCATTCTCATAATATATTTTTTATCTAAGGGGACAAAGAGTTAATAGTTCATCTTTAAATTCCTCAGGAACTAGTTTCATTTTTGTAAGTAATTTTTTTTCAGCTTTTGATAATTTATTAAAAGCTCTTTCAGCTAAATCTTTAGTAGTAGAAATCAATTCACGAATCCAGTCTAATAATGTTTCTAATGATTTTTTGAGATCAAAGTTTTTGATTTTGTTAAATA